>JAAELT010000286.1 GCA_024226315.1 bacterium
AGGTTGCGCAGGTTGAACACCAGGGGCGGCAGCTCCGCGCGGCTCTCGATCCACAGCTCCGCCGACTCGCCGCCCAACGTCCACAGGTCCGAGCCGATCGCCTCGGATTGATCCGCCGGCGCCCACAGGCGGGCGCGGGAGCCGGCGTCGAGCCCGTGCAGCTCCACCTCGTGGAAGCCGGGCGTGCGCCCGAGCGCCGGGTACTCGAACGGCAGCAGGGCGAAGGGGAAGTTGCGGGCGTGGGCCTGCATCGGCGCCCCGGGTACCGCGGAGCCGTAGGGCGTCAAGAGCAGGGTGCTGGCCGACACGGCGCCGAGCACCGTGCCGCTGATGACGGCCGCCGCCGGCAGCCGGGTGAGCAGGAACAAGAACGCCGGGACGACGCCGACCAGGTGCGGGTTGCCGATCTGCTCGCCGTGGGCGGCGGCCGGCTCGAGCACACTCTGCAAGACGGCGAGGGCGAGCAGGCTGGCGAACAGCACCCACTGCCGGGACGAGCGCCTGGTGGCGACGGCGAAGAGGACGAGCACCGGAATCAGCCATGGGAAGTAGGGGAGAGCGCCGGCCCGCCGGCCCCAGAGCAGGAAGCCGAAGTCTTCCAGCCAGTCGCCGAACGACCTGTGGGCGCCGTCATCCGTCGCCGCAATGGCCACGGCGCCGGTCTCGCCGGGCGTCCAGGGAGCCTCGAGCGGGCTCTCGACGACGAAGCTGGCGGTCGCCACGTCCGCCGCCGGGCGCTCTAGGAACACCTCGCCGGTCCAGGCGAGGGAGAGGCCGGCGACAGCCGCCAGGGTTGCGACGAAGCCGATCATCCAACTCACCACGGCGCGCCGCCCGGTGCCGCGCCGCCCGCTGGCGAGCAGGCCGGTCAGGACCGGCACCGCCAGCAGTGCCAGGGCGGGCTCGTGGCCGATCGCCAGGGCCAGCGCCAGGCCCGAGAGCCAGGGACGGCCCGCGCTCCGTTGCCCGGAATCGCCGCCGCCTGGCGAGAAATACAGACACGCCGTCACCGTGGCCATGATGAAGATCTGCGGCTGCATGCGGAACAGGTAGGCGAACGCCGCGGAGAGGACGAAGAAGCCGGCGCTCGCCAGCAGCGCGACGCCGTCGCTGTTCCAGCGCCGCAAGTAGGCTGCCCCGAGGCCGATCGACAACACCAGCAGCAGCGCGTTGAGCGTCACCAGGCCGTTGGCGCCGAAGACCGCCACGAAGGGCGCGGCGAACAGCGGGTAGGGCACCGGCCTTGCGTAGCGAACGCTTTGCCAGCCGTCCGCGCTGGCCAGCTCCAGCCGCGCTTCGGGGGTGAACGGGAACTGGTCGAACAGCCGGTGTGTCTCCCCCGCGTCGAGCCGCAAATCGCCGTCGCGGGCCAGGCTCGAGGCCATCAGGAACCACGTCGCCTCCTCGCCGAAGAGTTGCATCGGCAGCCCGGGCTTCTTCGGCGCCAGCGGCAGCAGCACCAGGAAGCAGGCCAGGCAGGCGAAGGCCAGGACGGCTGGACGGCTCATTGCCGAGCGGGCCTCACACGGCGTAGCGCTGGTCGCGCATCACGGGCAGGGTGTCTCCCCCGGGCATCTCGAGGACCATGCTGCGGATCTGGACCTTCGGCTGGGTCTCGGTCAGATAGACCCGGTCGATGTGCACGGCCTCCTCCGGCGAGCTGAACTGGTCGGGACCGACCTGGCCGCCGAAATGATCGCTGCGGCCGAAGGCGATGTGCAGCCCGAGCTTCTCGTCGAGCAGGGTCTCGCCGATCGGCGCCACGCCGAAGTCCGCCAGCACGCCCAGGCCGAGCTCGGCCATGTTGCCGTAGGCCGGCTCGCGGGCGAGGTACGCGGCTTGCTGGCGGCTGGCCGCGCCCTTGCTCTCCACCGCCACGGCGCGGTTGCCCTCGATGCGGAAGGTCACCACCTCGTCGCCCAGCTGGACCGGTAGGACACCGGCGGAGCGACTGTTGTCGCCGTTGATCTCACCCTCGTAGGGCACGATGTAGGCTTCGCCCGAGGGCAGGTTGCCGGCGGTCCCGGGCACTTTCACCACGCCGCTCGAAGCATGTGCCAAACGGTGTCTCAGGTCGAGCTCGAGCATCACCGCGCCGGCGTCGGTCTCGAAGCGGAAGTAGGCCGAGGACGCCCGGTCCAGCAGTGCCTTCATGCGCCGCACCCGGCGGTCGACCTCGAGATAGTCGAGCTTGAGGGCGTCCACCATGGCGGTGCTGAAGCCGGGCATGGTGGCGGCGCGGAAGCCGTACCTGGCGGCGGCGATCTTGAGCGGCGCGGTGGTCGAGAACTCGGTCGGCGCGATCAGGATGCTGTGCGCCGAGAACACCGACTCGAAGGGCTCGGCGGTGACCGTGTCGAAATACTCCGCGCTGGCGGGCAGCCGCTCGCCCCGGTGGGGCCAGGCGGCGGGCGGCAGATTGGCGTTGTTGAAGCCGACGCTCTGGTAGAGGTAGAAGTCCGTGCCGAACCCCAGCTCGGCACTCATTCCGTCGAGGCGCCGCGCCCAGTCCAGGGCCAGCTCGCGGCGTCGTTGCCAGTCCGGATTGTCATCCGAGCGGGTGGCGGGCAGGTCGGTCACGATGGCGATCCCGGTATCGGTCGCCAGCGGATGGAACACACGCCCGATCAGGGAGAGTAGCTCCCCGTCAGTGAGATTTGGATGCCGTGACATGGCGGCGATCTTAGCAGTCCAGGATGGTGAAAATCCGCTGGCAGCGGCATCGCGAGATACCATCGGCGGATGGAGCATCTCCGCTTCGGTGACGCGCTGCGGTCCCAGCTGACCGCGAGGCTGGACTCCTTCGAGCCCCGGCGGCTGCCCCTGGAGGACCGGCGCCAGGCGGCGGTTGTGCTCGCCGTGGTGTCGGGCGACGGCGGCCAGGCCGCCGTGCTCCTCACTCGTCGCTCGAAAGGCCTGCGCCGACACGGCGGTCAGTTCGCGCTGCCCGGCGGGCGGGTGGACGCGGGCGAGACGCTCGAACAGGCGGGCCTGCGCGAGCTCGACGAGGAGGTCGGTCTCGAGCTGGCGCCGTCGAGTCTGCTCGGCCGGCTCGACGACTACGTGACGCGGTCCGGCTTCCGCATCACCCCGCTGGTCGCCTGGGGCTCAGGCGCGGAGCTGACGCCCGATCCCGGGGAGGTGGCCAAGGTCTATCGCGTGCCGCTGGCCGACGCCGGCCGGCCGAAAGCGCTGAAAACGACTCGCTTCTTCCCGTTCCAGCCGCCGCTGCCGGCCCTGAAGCTGAAGAGCGTCGGCACCTGGGTGTTCTGCCCGACGGCGGCGATCCTGCACCAGTTCGCAGAGCTCGCGGTTCACGGCCGGCACACGCCGGTCGCCGACTTCCCGCAGCCGGCCTTCGCCTGGCGCTGATCGACGGTCATGCCGAGCAGACCTGGCACTGGCATAGAATCATCTGAACATGGCCAGCTTCAGCGAGCGGATGATCGGGGCGGCGAAGCTCAGCGTCAGGACCTATGAAGAGGTCGAGGCGGATGCGCACGCCTGGCGCCAGGCGATGGCCGTGGTGCTATTGTCGAGCCTGGCGGCCGGCATCGGCGAGACGTTGTCGATCTCGGTCGATTCCTCACCCCGGCTGAGCATCGGCGGCTTGCTGGCGTCGGTGGGCACGGCGCTCGTGGCCTGGATCCTGTGGGCGGGGCTGACCTACGTCCTCGGTACCAGGCTCCTGCCCGAGCCGCAGACACGGTCGGACATGGGGGAGCTGCTGCGCACCATGGGATTCGCTGCCACGCCGGGCATCCTCAGGTTTTTCGCCTTCCTGCCCTGGATCGGTTGGGTCATCTGGCTGGCCGCCTGGTTCTGGATGCTGGCGGCGGCGGTGATGGCCGTGCGCCAGGCGCTCGACTACCGGAGCACCGGCAGGGCGGTGGTGGTGTGCGCCGTCGGCTTCGTCGTCTGCCTGATGCTCCAGTTCCTGTTGATCTTCGGGCCCGGCTGATCTACGGCGTTTCGTTCTCCGTCCGGTCGAACGTGCGCCGCTACTGCCGGCGGCCGATGAAGATGACGTGCCGGGCGCCCTTTCCTGGGCGCTCGCGCACGCGAACGGGCCGGGCGTCGAATCCCGCCCGCCGCATGAGTTGGGTGAAGCTCGGGTCGTCATAGGCCGACCACACGGCCAGGACGCCGCCCGGTCGCAGCGCGCGGTGGGAGCGCTCGAGGCCTCGGTGGTGGTAGAGATGGCGGTTGCCGTGGAGGGTCATGGCGTCGGGGCCGTTGTCGACGTCGAGAAGGATCACGTCGAAGGCGCCGGGCGAGTCCTTCAACAGATAGCCGACGTCGACCTCCTCGACGCGCACTCGCGGGTCGGCCAGAGGTTGATGTGCCAGGTGGCCGAGAGGGCCGCGGTTCCATTCGACCACCGCCTGGAAGACTTCGGCCAGCACCACGACGGCTCGGCTGCGGCCGTCGAGCCGGTCGAGGGTGGCGCGCAGGGTGAAGCCCATGCCCAGGCCGCCGACCAGGACACGCGGCGCCGGGTGGTCGCCGAGAGCTTCGAGCGCCAGGCGCGCCATCTCCTCTTCCGAGCCGTGGGCGCGGCTGGTCATCAGGTCGTCGCCGTCGATCTGGATCAGGAAGGTGTCGCCGCGTTGGTAGAGAACCAACTCGCGACCGTCCTGGGTGACGACGCAGTCGAGGATGCGGCGGGGCTGCATGGCGGCGGCGCGAGACCGGCGCGCAGTATAGCGGCGCAGTCCGGCGCCAGCAACCGCGTCCACTTCCTGATTGACGGTAGAGCCCCGCACAGTTAGGCTGGTCTTACCTGGTTCTTACTCCCTGGAGCTCGCCAATGACCACCCGACTCTCAACCAAGGGCCAACTGATCATCCCGAAGAAGATCCGCGACCGTCACGGCTGGCGTTCGGGTACCGAGCTGAAGATCGAAGATCTCGGCGACTGCCTGATCGTTCGGCTGTCCGACGCTGCGCCGGAGACGACGTTGGACGAGCTCGTCGGCTGCACCGGCTACCAAGGGCCGTCTCGGACTCTCGGAGACATGGAAGCCGCGATCGCGGCGGGCGCACGCGAGAGCAGGTGATCGCGCTCGACACTAATATCGTCGTCAGACTGCTGACCGCCGACGACCCGGACCAGTTGGAGATTGCGCGGCGCCTGGTGAAGGAGGCCGATGCTCTCTGGTTGTCGAAGACCGTGCTCCTCGAGACGGCCTGGGTTCTGCGCCACAGCTATGGTTTGAGCCGTGAGGTCATTCTACTGGCGTTCTGGAAGCTCCTCGGTTACCGTCAGCTGCAGATCGAGGATCGTGCCGCGGTCGCCCGCGCTCTCGAGTGGTACGCGGCCGGGCTCGATCTCGCCGACGCGCTGCACCTTGCATCCGGCGACGCGAGGTCTGCATTCGCCACCTTCGATCGAAAGCTCGCGCGGCTTGCGGGGAAGCTCGACGATGGTCCCGAGGTCCGGCTTCTTCAATGAGAGTCACTGTCTGCGAGCTGACTGACGATCCCTCGCGCTTCGAGGAGGATTGGGGCGCGCTGGCCGACCATACCCAGGCGCACGACGCACGACAAGCGCTACCTGCCGGACGAAAGAAGCCGAGGTCAATTACCAGCAATCCATGCTGGCAGTGCTCTTCGAGCAGCAATACGTGGCGGTGATGTCGGCGGTCAAGTACCAGGCCGGCGACGGTCGCAAGCACGTGCGGCTGGGGATCGAGAACACCTCGGGCGGCGGCGCCGAGCTCGATCACCTGATCGGGTTCGACGACGAGCTGTTCAGGGCGCTGCAGCCCGACGTGGTGCACGACGTCTACGTGTCGCTGGCCAACGAAGACGGCGCGATCATCTCCCAGCCCTACGAAGCCAAGCTCGAGGAGCTGCGCTACGGCCGGCCGGCCACCCTCGACTTCGGCCTGTTGCAAGAGGTCGACGCGGTCACCGTGCGCTTGACCTTCGGCAAGAGCGGGCAACGCTCGGTGAAGATCTTCCTGCAGAAGGACGCCACCGTCGACCGGGTGGTGGTGTAATCCGAGCAGTTCTCGCAGGAGGTCGAGCTCGGCGCTTCGGCGACGTTCGACCTGGCGCTCGAGCTGTTCAGCGGCCGCATCGACACCTACAAGCTCGAGGTCGTGGGCCTGCCGCGGCAGGTGCACCGTTACTTCACCGAGCCGGCCTCGGGCGCGCGACTCTCCCAGTTCAAGTTCACCGAGTCGACCAACACCCGCACCGCGGCGCTTGAGGTTTTCCTGCCCGACCGCGATAGCGAGCAGGTGCCGATCGACCGGCCGATCCCGTTCTGGGTGCTGGCGGTGCCGCGCGACCGCGCCGAGGCGGTCGGCGCGCTCAACGGCGCGCCCCACGATGTCGAGGAGATCGAAGCCCTGGGCGTTGGCTACACGCGCCTCGAGCTGGTGCCGCGCGGCGTCGGCAAGCTGCGCGTCAAGGCGCCGATCCTCTACTTCCAGACCGCCCCCGGCGAATCGGTGGAGGTGACCCTCGAGGTGGTCAACGAGGGCACCCGGCAGCTGGACGACGTCGAGCTGGCGGTCGATTCGCCGCTGCGCTGGCTCGAGGAGCTCGATCCGCCGTTGCTCGAGAGTCTGGGAATCGGCGAGGAGAGGCTGGTGCGTCTGCGGCTGCAGCCGCCGGCGGACGCCGCGGTCGGCAAGTACGAGACCCGGGTGCGTACCACCTCGTTTTCCGACAACCAGCCGATCGAGGCCGAGGACAAGACCGTCAGTGTCGAGGTGCAGCCCGAGGTGCGCCTGGCGCCGTCGTTGATTCTGATCCTGGCGTTGATCGGGCTGGTGCTTGGCATCGTGGTGTTCGGTGTGCGTTTGGCACGGCGGTAGGTGGGAGAGTGGAACCAGAACGAGGAGTCAGTATGGAACTGGTCGATGATCGAGACGAGAATCGGGACAGCGAACGCGGCGAGCCCTTCCTGGAGGCGGTCGAGCTCACCAAGCGATACGAGGACGGTGTGCTGGCGCTCGACCGGGTGGGGCTGGAGCGGGCGGCGCACGGTAAGCGGCTCAAGGGCTTCTCCAAGGGCATGCGCCAGAAGTGCGCCCTGGCCATCGCCATCCTGCAGGACGCCCCGGCGATCCTGCTCGACGAGCCGACCTCGGGTCTCGACCCCAAGGCCGGCCTGGAATTCATCCGCCTGCTCACCGACCTGCGCGACGAGGGCAAGGCGGTGCTGATGTCGACCCACGACATCTTCCGCGCCAAGCAGCTCGCCGACCGGGTGGGCATCATGAACAGCGGACGGCTGGTGACCGAGCGGTCGCGGGCCGAGCTCGAGGGCGAGGACCTGGAATCTCTCTACGTCGGCTACATGGCCGGCGGGGAGAGCGCCGGACCTGGCCCGGTGGACGAGGAAGCCGCATGTTCGGCCTGATCGTCGGCAAGGAGCTGCGCGAGATCCTCGGGACGCCGCGCTTCGCGGCCACCTTCACCATGGTCTCGGTGCTGATCCTGCTGGCTTTCTTCCTCGGAGGCCGCGGGTTCGAGCACGACCAGGTCCGCTACGAGGCCGCGGTGGCGGAGAACCTGCGGCAGGCCGTGCTGCTGGCGGCGCGCTCGGTGGAGGTGCCGTCGGTCGACGAGAGCCTGTCGCAGCTCGGACGGCTGCGCGCGCAGCTCTGGGGCCCTGGGGCTGGCGCGGACCTCGCCGCCGGCGGCGTTCTCGATCGCCGTCATGAGCCTGGCGGGGACCGCCCTGGACCTGCCGCGACACTACCTGGATCAGGCGAAGGCCTATCAGCAGGCCTTCGAGCGCTTCCAGAAAGAGAAGACCGGCGGCCGCAGCTCGGGCGGCATCCGCGTCGCCGTGCGTCTCGCCTCGGATGACGGCGAGGAGCCCGAGGAGATAGCAATCGACCCGCGCGAGCTGCCGGCCTTCGAGTACGCCGAGCCGGCGGTGGCGGAGGTGCTGCGGACCTCGGCGTTCGACCTCGGCCTGCTGGCGTTCTACAACCTGCTGTTCTTCGCCGGCGCCTTCACCGCCTTCCTGCGCTACGACGTGAGGTGAACAGTTCCTGGAGGTGAGGAGAGATGCTGCGGACCCTGATCGAGAAAGAATGGAAGTCGGTGCTGCTGAGCCCCAAGTTCGGCCTCACCTTCGGGGTGGTGGCGGTGTTGATCCTCCTCTCCACGTGGATCGGAATTCGCGAGTACCGGGCTTTCGAGGCCCAGCAGGCCGCCGGCCAGCGACTGCTGGCCGAGGAGCTGCCGGTGTTGCTCGCCCTGCTGGCGGTAGTGCTCGCGCGCGTGCCGCTGGACGGCGCCCACTGGGCGCGTCTGGGGCTGCTGCTGCTGGCCTCGGCGCTCTATGTCACCTTCTTCATGGCCTTCGGAGTCGCCGTGTCGGCGCTCACGAGGAAGCCCGCGACGTCGTTCCTGGTCCTGCTGGTCAGCTGGGTGCTGCTCGTGCTGGTGATCCCGCGCGCCAGCCTGCTCGCCGCCGTCCACCTGGTACCGGTGCCGACGGTGGCCGAGCTCGAGAGCCGGAAAGAGGGTTTCGAGACCCGTGCCTGGGGCGACTATCGGCGCGGCCTCGAGCAGACGTGGCGCCAGCGTCAGTCGAAGATGGCGGGCATGACCGAGGTCGAGCAGGATGCCTACGAGGAAGGGCGACTATGGCGCTGGCTGGAGGAGGACGAGGGGGCCCGCAAGACGGTGGAGGCGGAGATCGCCACACACGCGGCAAGTCTCGAGGAAGACCTGCGCAACCGCAAAGTCGAGCAGGAGCGCCTCGCCTTCGGACTCAGCCGCCTGTCGCCGGCCTCGGCGTATCGCCTGGTCGCAATGCGGGCGGCGGGCACCGGGGTGTCGCTCAAGACGCGCAACGAAGACGCCGCGCGTCTCTACAAGACGGAGCTCTCGAGCTTCGTCGACCGGCACTCCGAAGGCGGCGACCATATCGTCACGCGGCGGCGGGGCGGTGGCCATGGCGGCCGGTTCATGGGCGCCCGGGAAACACTCGACCTGAGCGAGATGCCACGCTTCCAGGCACCGCGCCTGGAGCTGGCCGCGGCCGCGTCTTCGGCACCTCTGGACCTGGGGTTGCTGGCGATCGAGACGCTGCTGTGCTTCGCCGTCGGTTTCGTGGCGTTCCTGCGTTACGACGTGCGCTGAGCGTCGCCGTTCGAGTGCTGCACGCGGCACCGAATTCGATTAAGCTCCGCCGGTCACTGCTCTCGGGCATCTCGGACCCGGCGCCTACTCGGCGGCCGGCCCGGCTCCTATGATCGGTGTCCTCGCCTGGCCGCGACACCGGCCACATCCCGCCCAGCACAAGGAGTCGTCTTCATGTTCCCCAGACCGTACCGTAGCGTCCTGTCCGTCCTCGCCCTCGCCTTGCTGACGGCCGTCGGCGCCCACGCCCAGACCAAGCTGCTGCGTTACCCGGACATCGCTGGTGAGCGGGTGGCGTTCTGCCACGCCGGCGACATCTGGACGGCGCCGGCCGCCGGCGGCACGGCCACACGGCTGACCGCCCACCCGGGCCGTGAGATCTTCCCCAGGTTCTCCCCCGACGGCGAGTGGATCGCCTTTACCGGCCAGTATGACGGCGACGAGCATGTCTACGTGGTGAGCGCCGCGGGCGGCGTGCCCAGGCGGCTGACCTACTACCCGGCGCAGGGGCCGCTGGCGCCGCGCCACGGTCACGACCACCAGGTCACCGGCTGGACGCCGGACGGCAGCGGGGTGGTCTTCCGCGGGTTCCGCGACGCCGGCGGTGCTTCGGAGACAAATCTGTACGTTGTTCCATTTGCCCCCCTTCGGGGGGACGTGAGCAACGAGGGCGGCCTGCCGCGCAAGCTGCCGATGCCCACCTCGGGCGCCGGCGATTTCTCGGCCGACGGCGGCCGCGTGGTCTACTCGCCGCTGTTCCGCGACTTCCGCAGCTGGAAGCGCTACTCCGGCGGCTGGACGCAGGATCTCTACATCTTCGACCTCGAGACCCACGACGCCACCAAGATCGCCGACTCGGACCGCAGCGAGCGCGATCCGATGTGGATCGGCGACAAGGTCTATTTCTCCTCCGACCGTGACGGCACGCTCAACCTCTACTCCTACGACGTCGGCTCGGGCGAGGTGGCGCAGCACACCCACAGCGACACCTGGGACGTACGCTGGCCGAGCTCCGACAACGCCTCGCGCATCGTCTACGAGCTCGACGGCGAGCTCGAGATTTATGACCTCGAGGCCGCGGCGTCGAAGCGGATCTCGATCGAGGTGCCCAACGACGGGGTGGCCATGCGGCCGGCTCGCATCTCGGTCGTGGACGACATCGAGGACTTCGCGCTGTCGCCCAAGGGCGAACGGGTACTGGTCGTCGCCCGCGGCGACGTCTTCACCGCGCCGATCGAGCACGGGCCGACGCGCAACCTGACCCGCTCCTCGGGCGCCCACGACAAGTGGGCCCGCTGGTCGCCGGACGGCAAGCAGATCGCCTTCATCTCCGACCTCTCGGGCGAGGAAGAGGTCTACCTGGTGCCCCAGGACGGCAGCGGCGAGCCCGTGCAGCTCACCGAGGGGGGGACAGCGATGCGCTATGCCCCCGAGTGGGCGCCCGACGGCAAGCGCCTGGCCTTTTCCGACAAGGACGGCAAGGTCTACGTGCTCGACGTGGCAACGAAGAACTTGACCGAGATCGCCGACGACAGTACCGGAATGGTGCGCGACTACAACTGGTCGCCCCACGGCGGCCACCTGGCGTTCAGCATGGGCGACGCCAACGATTTCGACTCGATCTACATCTGGAGCGCCACCGACGGCCAGGTTCGACGCGTGACCAGCGGCCTGTTCGACGAGGTCGAGCCGGTGTGGGACCGCGGTGGCGACTACCTCTACTACTTGAGCCGGCGTCAGTTCGCGCCGCAGATCTCGATGGTGGAATGGAACTACGCCGGCAACCGCAACATCGGCCTGTTCGCCCTGGCCCTGCGCGAGGAGGTCGAGAACCCCTTCGCGCCCGAGAGTGACGAGGTGACGATCGACGAAGAAGAGGAAGACGGCGACGACTCGGGCGAGGACGATGACGAGAGCGAGAAGAAGGGCAAGAAGGGGAAGAAAGGCAAGAAGGACGACGATGGCGACGAAAAGGACAAAGAGGAGAAGGAGTACCTGAAGATCGACTTCGACGGCCTGGCCGGGCGGGTGGCCCGCCTGCCAGCCGAAGCCGACAACTACGTCGGCCTGGCCCCGGCGGACGGTCATCTCCTCTACGTCAGCTTCGGCGCGCCCTTCTACGGCCGCCAGAGTTACGAGAACGTCAAGCTTCACATCTTCTCGTTCGAAGACCGCGAGGCCTCCACGCTGGCGGACGACATCGACGGCTACGCGGTGTCGGCCGACGGTAAGAAGGTGCTGGTGTTTCTTGACGGTTCGTTCCAGATCTACGACGCCAAGGCCAAGGCCTCCGGCGAGGGCGTCTCGACCCGCGGCCTGATGGTCGACCGGGTACCGGCCGAGGAGTGGGAGCAGATCTTCGGCGAGGTCTGGCGGCGCTTCCGCGACTTCTTCTATGTCGAGAACATGCACGGCTACGACTGGCGGGCGATCGGCGACCGCTACCGGCAGCTGTTGCCTCACGTCGCCCACCGCTCGGATCTCAACTATGTGATCAGCGAGATGATCTCCGAGCTCTCGATCGGCCACGCCTACATCGAGGGCGGCGACTACGAGGTTCCCGATCGGGCGCGCGTCGGCCTGCCGGGTGCCCGCTTCGAGCTCGACGAGGAGAGCGGGCGCTACCTGATCGCCGACATCCTCGAAGGCGCCAACGAGGAGCCGCGCTACCGTTCGCCCCTGACCGCGGTCGGCGTCGACGCCAATGAGGGCGATTACGTGCTGGCGATCGACGGTGTCGAGCTCGAGGGCACCGACAACCCCTACCGCCTGCTGCAGCACAAGACCGATCCGGTGACCCTGACCCTCGCCTCGGCGCCCGACTCGGAGGAAACCCGCAAGGTCGCCTATGAGCCGATCCGGGACGAGTCACGGCTGCGCTACCTCAGCTGGGTGAATCACAACCGCGAGAAGGTCGACGAGATGACCGGCGGCCGGGTGGGCTACCTGCACATCCCCAACATGGGGGCGAGCGGCATCGCCGAGTTCATCAAGTGGTACTACCCGCAAATCCGCAAGGAAGGGCTCGTTGTCGACGTGCGCTCGAACGGCGGCGGCAACGTCTCGCAGTGGATCATCGAGCGCCTCGACACCAGGCTCCTGGGCACCCGCTTCGGGCGCGTCCGCGACGGCGCCCGCACCTACCCCTACAGTGTCTTCCACGGCCACATGGTGTGCCTGCTCAACGAGACCTCGGCATCCGACGGCGACATCTTTCCCTACCGCTTCCGCGAGGCTGGCCTCGGGCCGCTGATCGGCAAGCGCTCCTGGGGCGGCGTGGTCGGCATCTCCGGCCGCGGCCGGCTGATCGACGGCGGCCAGGTGTTCGTGCCCGAGGCGGGCACCAACGACGTCGACGGCGAGTACATCATCGAGGGCCACGGCGTCGATCCCGACATCGAGGTCGAGAACGATCCGAAGTCGGTTCTCGCCGGCGGCGACCCGCAGCTCGAGCGGGGTGTCGCCGAAGTGATGGAGAAGATCGAAGCCGAGCCGAAGAAACTGCCGGAGCGACCGGCGGATCCGGTGAAGACGGAGTAGGAAAGAGAATCTCGACGGCCGAGCAGCGCTTCTCAATGCGCCGCTGAGAAAGACCGCGACGCCTCGGCAGCGCCGTCTCTGCTGGGGGCGGTCTTGATAACATCGGCGCAATGAAGCGCCTCGCGCGACATCCGGCGTTTTTCATAGCGGTCCTCGGGACCAGCTGCCTCTTGGGATATGGGTGGGCACTCGGGAGGTACTTTGTCAGCGAGGACTTCCTGATCCTGCGCCAGCTCACCAACAGCGGACTTTGGCCGACGGTCTGGGAGCACGCGACAGGGCCCCTGCTGGGGGTCTCCTTCATAACATTCTACCGACCCGTTGCGGCATTCCTGTTACACCTCGAGGTCCTCGTTTGGGGCACGGCTCCGGCCGGTTATCTCGCCACCCACCTCGTGATTCACTTGCTGAACGCTGTGCTGGTCCAGCGTCTGGTAGCCGGGCGCTGGGCGGGCGGTGGGGTGGCAGCGTGGGTCGCCGCTCTCGTCTTTGCCCTTCATCCGCTTCATCCCAACACGGTCCTCTTTGTCGCCAGTTTCGCAACGCTGTTCGGAGCGAGCTTCGCCCTGATCTCGCTGCTCGCCTACGAACGCCACCGCTCGACCAGCGGCGGCCCGGCCCTGATCGCTTCGCTCGCAAGCTTCGTCCTGGCCCTCGGTTGCTATGAACAGGCGGTGATCCTGCCGCTCCTGGCCTGGGCCCACGAACTGCTCGAGGCATGGAGGCGACGGAGCCTCCGCTGGCGTGCCGTGTTGCCGCGGGTGCTCCCTTTCGCCGGGATACTCGGGCTCTATTTTGTCGTGCGTCGAGCCGCACTCGGGGATGTGATCGGTGGCTACACGAGTCTCCACCAGCGGTTTCTAAAGGTCGATCTGGCAGAGTTGGCCAGGAACCTGCTCGCCGGCTTCGTCCGGCTCGCGCACCCCGATTTCAGCGCACCCGTCGCGCCGTGGGCGTTGGCCGCCACGAGCGTGATTCTGCTGGCCGGTACAACGTGGAGCCTGGTCGTACTGGGCCACCGTTCGTCGAACAGGGGGTCGGAGGCGGGAGATTCCAGAACCATGCCGCAAGCGGCCGTACTCTGGATCTTCGGACTGTTCTGGATCGTCGCCACGCAGGCGCCCTTTGCCTTCGGTGGCGTGGTGCCGGCGACTGGCCGGTATTTCTATCTGACTGCCATCGGTCTCGGCCTCATGATCACAGCTGGCGGCAGGGTGCTCGCGAGCTTTCTGCGGCCTTCCACCGCCGCAGCGGTACCGGTTCTCGGCGTCGTCCTGGTCCTGTATTACTTGGTCCTGTTACGCCAATTCGCGGGTATCTACCTCGAGGCCGGAGATCTCGCCAGCGGTATCCAGAAACGTCTCGGCGCCCTTCGCGAAACGGGCCACGAGCAGGTCTTCGTCGTCGGCCAGCCACAATTCGTCGAGAACCGCCGCGGGGTTCGAATCGCCCAAGTCTTCCATTGGGGGCTTGCTGACGCCCTCGAACCGCCGTTCGCCGAGTCGCCGCTCGTCGTGTACATCCTGCCGCGTTTCTCCGACGCTGCGCTCTTGCCTGCCGTCGAGCGGCCGGACCTTGGCGCAGCATTCCGCTATCGGCCGGAGGCCGGAACCTTCGAGCCGCTCGGGCTCGGTGCCAGGCCTGAGGTCGCGCGGATCGAGAGCCGGCGTACGGCAGCCGGGGGCCTTCGTTTTCTCCCCTCCGCCGCCCGCCATCGACTCGTGGTCGTCGCCCGCGCCAACACCAGCCTCCACCGGATCGCCAGCTCCTCCTCCGCCGACGGCTGGATCGACGTACCGGTCCCGAATCGGGTTGTCGAGTCGATGGTTCGGCTCTACGGCAGCGAGACCTATGGCTGGGTCGAGGGCCGTTCCGAGGATGGCCAGCTCCAGGCCGTGAGCCAGCTCCACGTGCTCGGCGGTGGTTCCGCTCCGTAGGTCCAGATGTCGATCACGTCACTGGAATCTTCTGAACACATCCGAGCCCGGCTCCGTTAGCATCGAGACCTCGAATCCGACCGAGATCGCCCATCACTTCGCCCTCGCGGCCGTCCAGGTCCGCCGGGCCTGGAGGAGCCGCCGTGGCTTTCAGCAAAGAGCAGCTCAAGTCCGAACTGGTCGAGCAGGCGCTCGAGCTCGTGCACCGGAGTCTGGCCGGCGAGCAGGCGGCCGACGCCGATCGCTTCCTGCGCAGCTTCTATCAGCACGTGCCGCCGGACGAGATCCTCGCGGAGACGCCGGAGAACCTCTACGGCGCGGCCTTGACCCTGTGGCGCTTTGCCCGCCGGCGCGCCGCGGGCGAGTCGAAGGTGCGGGTCTACAACCCCAGGCACGACAGCCACGGCTGGAAGTCCGCCCACACCGTGGTCGAGATCGTGATCGACGACATGCCCTTCCTGGTGGATTCGGTGACCGCGGCCTTCCAGTCGCTCAGCGCCGAGGTGCACCTGATCGTCTACCCGGTGCTCTACCTCCGGCGCGACGACGAGGGGCGGTTGCTCGAGGTGGTCGAGGCCGCCGAGGGCGCGGCCGACGCGGACGGCGCGTCGGCCGAGGCCCTGATGCACTTCCAGATCAGCGAGCAGCCGGCGGTGGCGCACGAGATCCTGTACCTCTCGGTGTCGAAGGTGCTCGCCGACGTACGGGCCGCCGTCGAGGACTGGCCGGAGATGTGCGCGCGCTGTGCCGGCCTGATCGAAGAGATTCGGCGAGACCCGCCGCCCCTGCCGGAGGAGGAGGTCGCCGAGGGTACCGCCTTCCTGGAATGGCTCGGGGCCGACAACTTCACATTCCTCGGCGCCCGCGACTACGTGTTCGACGGCGAAGGCGCGGCGGCGGTGGCGCGGGTGGCCGAGGGCAGCGGCCTCGGGATCCTGCGCGACGAGGCGACCACCATCTTCGCCGAGAGCCGCAGTCTGGGGCCCATGCCGGCCGACGTACGGAGCTTCCTTCGGCGGCCGGAGCTGTTGGTGATCTCGAAGGCCGGCCGGCGGGCGACCGTCCACCGGCCGGTGCACCTGGACGCGATCTCCGCCAAGACCATCGACGCCACGGGCGAGGTGGTCGGGCACCGGCTGTTCGTCGGGCTGTTCACCTCGGTCGCCTACGCCGCCCGCCCGGGCGAGATCCCGCTGTTGCGCCGCAAGGTGCAGAACGTGCTCGAGCGCTCGCGCGTGCCGCTCTCGGGCCACGGCGGCAAGGCCCTGGTGCACATCCTCGACACCTACTCCCGGGACGAGCTGTTCCAGGTCACCGAGGAGAAGCTGTACGAGATCGGTATGGGCATCCTGCACCTGCAAGAGCGCCAGCGCATCGCGTTCTTTCCCCGCCGCGACACCTTCGAACGCTTCGTGTCGTGCCTGGTCTACGTGCCGCGCGACCGTTACGACACCCGTCTGCGGCTCAAGCTCCAGGAGATCCTGAGCGCCGCCTACGAGGGCGAGGTGAGCGACTACTACACGTATCTCACCGACGCCAAGCTGGCGCGTCTCCACTTGATCATCCAGACCACTCCGGGAAAGATCCCCGAGGTCGACGAGGAAGCGCTCGAGCGCAAGCTGGCCGAGGCCGGGCGCTCCTGGACCGACCGGCTGCAGCAGGCACTGATCGAGTCGCGCGGCGAGGAGCAGGGGATCGCCACCATGCATCGCTTCGGCGAGGCTTTCTCCGCCAGCTATCAAGATCACTTCAACGCCCAGACCGGGGTTTCCGATGTCGCCAGCGTCGAGCAAGCGCTGGAAGAGGGTCTGGCGCTCAACCTCTACCGGCCGATCGAGGTCGATGACAGCGAGCTACGGCTCAAGGTCTACCTCACCGGCAAACGGGTGCCGCTGTCCGAGGTGCTGCCCAAGCTCGAAAACATGGGCCTGAAGGTGATCGACGAGATCCCCTACGGCGTGCGGCCGGCCGATCTCGAGCACCCGGTCTGGATCCGCGACTTCGTGATGCGCACCGAGGACGGCGAGACGGCGGACCTGGGAGTCGGCCGGGACGGCCGCTCGGCATCACTGCGAGAAGCCTTCCACGAGGCCTTCCGACTGATCTGGCACGGTCGGATGGAGAACGACGGCTTCAATCGCCTGGTGCTGTGCGCCGGTCTCTCGGCGCGTGAGGTGACCGTGCTGCGGGCAATCTGCAAGTACCTGCTGCAGGCCCGGATCCCGTTCAGCCAGACATATATGGAACAGACCCTGGCCGGCAACCCGGAGATCGCCCGGCTGCTGGTGCGGCTGTTCCGCCGCCGGTTCGACCCCGAACCCGATTCCGAATCCGGGTCCGCCGGCGAGGACGAGATCAGCGACCAGATCGAGAGGCTGCTGGACGAGGTCACCCATCTCGACGAGGACCGCATCATCCGTCGTTTCCGCAACTTCATCCGTTCGGCCCTGCGCACCAACTACTTCCAGATCGACGGCGGCGGCGATCGCAAGCCCTACCTGTCGTTCAAGCTCGATTCCCAGCGCCTCAGCGAGCTGCCCCTGCCGCGGCCGTTCCGCGAGATCTTCGTCTACGGATCGCGGCTCGAGGCGGTGCACCTGCGCGGCGGCCCGGTGGCGCGCGGCGGCATCCGCTGGTCGGATCGCCGTGAGGATTTCCGCACCGAGGTCCTGGGGTTGATGAAAGCACAGATGGTCAAGAACACGGTCATCGTGCCCGTGGGCTCGAAGGGTGGCTTCGTCGTCAAGCAGCCGCCGGAAGGCGACCGCGAGGCGCTAATGAAGGAAGTCGTCCAGTGTTATCGGACGATGATGCAGGGCATTCTCGATCTCACCGACAATCTGGAAGGCGGCGAGGTCGTGCCGCCGCGCCAGGTGGTGCGCCACGACGATGACGATCCCTATCTGGTGGTGGCCGCCGACAAAGGCACCGCCACCTTTTCCGACATCGCCAATGGCATCTCGGAAGAGAACGGCTTCTGGCTGGGCGACGCCTTCGCCTCCGGTGGCTCGGCCGGCTACGACCACAAGAAGATGGGGATCACCGCCCGCGGCGCCTGGGAGTCGGTGAAGCGCCACTTCCGCGAGCTCGGTAAGGACATCCAGGCCGAAGACTTCACCTGCGTCGGCGTGGGCGACATGTCGGGCGACGTGTTCGGCAACGGCATGCTTCTGTCGAAGCACACCCGTTTGCTCGCCGCCTTCAACCACCTGCACGTGTTCGTCGATCCTGACCCGGATTCCGAGGCGTCGTGGGGTGAGCGCAAACGCCTGTTCGAGCTGCCGCGCTCGAGCTGGGGCGACTACGATCGCGCCTTGATCTCGTCCGGCGGCGGGGTCTTCGAGCGCTCTGCCAAGGCGGTCGAGCTGACGCCCGAGATTCGCGAGACGTTCGGCTTCGAGCAGGAGCGTGTCACCCCCGCCGAGCTGGTCCGCGGCCTGCTGACTGCCGAGGTCGAGCTACTGTGGTTCGGCGGCATCGGTACCTACGTCAAGGCCTCCGGCGAAACCGACGCCATGGTCGGCGACCGGGCCAACGATCCACTGCGAGTCGACGCCGGCGAGTTGCGCGCCGGTGTGGTCGGCGAGGGAGCCAATCTGGGCATGACCCAGCGCGCGCGCATCGAGTACGGGCAGCTCGGCGGCCGGCTCAACACCGATTCGATCGACAACTCGGCCGGGGTGGACACCTCCGACCACGAGGTCAACATCAAGATCCTGCTCGGCGAGGTGGAAGCGGCGGGGGACATGACCCGCAAGCAGCGCAACGAGCTGCTCAAGGAGATGACCGACGAGGTGGCGGACCTGGTCCTGCGCGACAATTACCTGCAGACCCAGGCGATCACCGTCACCCACAGGCTCGGGCCTCGCCTGCTCGACCGCACCGCCCGTTTCATCCGTGCCCAGGAACGCTCGGGCCGTCTCGACCGCAAGATCGAGTTCCTACCCGACGACGAGACCCTGGCGGAGCGCATGCAGCGCGGCAAGGGTTTCACCCGTTCGGAGATCGCCGTGCTCCTTTCCTACGCCAAGATGGAGCTCTACGACCAATTGCTGGCTTCCGATCTGCCGGACGAGCCCTATATGACCGCGGAGCTGGAACGCTACTTCCCGCGGCCGTTGCGAGAGGGAGCCGGCCGCCCCATCCGCCAGCATCGCCTACGCCGCGAGATCATCGCCACGGTGGTCACCAACGATATCGTCAACCGGGTCGGGATTACCTTCCTGCACGAGGTCAAGGAGCGTACCGGCATGGCAGCCGCCGACATCGCCCGCGCGTACCTGCTGAGCCGGGAGATCTTCGGCATGCGCGAGATGTGGCGGCGGATCGAGGAGCTCGACAACCTCATGCCAGCCTCGGTGCAGGCGTCGATGCTCGCCGAGTGCGGTCGCCTGATCGAGCGCGGCGCGGTCTGGTTTCTGCGCGAGGAGGCAGGCCCGCTCGACATCGGCGGTCAGGTCGAGCGCTACGCCTCGGGCGTGCAGGCGGTGGGGGAGGGTCTCGAGACCTTGCTGTCCGAGGGCGACGGCAAAGTGCTCGGCGAGCGCGTCGCCTCCTACGTCGAGGAAGGCGCGCCCGAGGAGGTTGCCAGCATGGCGGCCCGGCTGCCGCTGCTCGCCCCCGGCTGCGACATCGTGCGCATCGCGCTCGACGCCGGCGTCGGCGTCGGCGAGGTGGGCAAGGTCTACTTCGCCACCGGCTCGCGTCTGGGCTTCGATTGGCTGCGCCGCGCCGCCCTGCACCTGCCCAGCGAATCCGCCTGGGACAAGCTGGCGATCACCGCCATCGTCGACGACCTCTACGGCCACCAGAGCGACCTCACGCGGCGGGTGATCGAGAACGCCGGCGCCGGCGACGTCGATGAGACCGCGATCGATCGCTGGGCGGAAGGCCGGCGCTCCCAGGTCTCCCAGACCGAGCATCTCCTGGCCGAGCTCCAGAGTCTCGCCAGCCCCAGCCTGTCGATGCTGGCAGTCGCCAACCGGCAGCTCAAGTCGCTGAGCACCTAGAGCTCGGCAGGACGAAGGACTCTCCCAGAACGCGGGAGAGCCGGCCCTTGCGGGCCGGCTCTTGCTGTGTGTCGACTGCCGCGAAGCGGCAGTGATCAGGTGGGGTTCGGGCGGGAATTTGAAGGGTTATCTACACCCGCGGCACGCTTGATGGGCCGGCGATATGGGGGTTGCCAGCCAGGACGGGACTCACATGCTCTCTGTTCGCGGGTTCGAGTTCGTCTCTCATCGTGTGGAGAGGATGACGGCCTCACCTTACGTCTGCCATTACGGTCTGAGATTCTTTTCGACCCCGTTGGTGGGGGCGTTTCAGCGCCCATCCCGCCCGCGCGGGTGGTGGTGGTCGTGGCCGGCGGTGATAGCTTGCAGGGGCGGCATCGAGACGCCGCGGAGGGGGAAACATGGGCAACGACGAGAACGGCCTGGAAACCTCGCAGGGATCACGCCGGGTGGCGGTGACCGGCGGCTCGGGACACTTCGGCCAGCTGGTGGTGGAAAGGCTGTTGGAGCGCCCCGAGATCGGCTCGGTGCTGTCGCTCGACATCGTGCCGCCGCGGCTCGAGCACGACAAGCTCGAAGGCCGGGTCGCCGACATCAGCGACCCGGAGATCGGCCGCCTGTTCGAGGGTGTGGACACGGTCGTCCACCTGGCGTTCCTGATCGGCAGCCATCTGCCCCGTGAACGCTACGAGGCGATCAACGTCGAGGGCAGCAAGAACGTCTTCCGTGGCGCGCGACAGGCCGGCGTGAAGCAGATCGTCTACGCCTCGTCGGTGGCGGCCTACGGCCTGGTCCGCGACCACCCGGTGCCGATCACCGAGGATACTCCGCGGGTGCACCAGCCCGACTTCGCCTACAACGACGCCAAGTTCCGCGTCGAGGCTTTTCTCGACGACTTCGAGGCCGAGCACCCCGAGCTGACCATCACCCGCATGCGCATGGTGACGGCCCTGGGGCCGGGACAGAAGAGCGCCATCGGCCGGATGCTGGCGCGCGGCTACGTGCCCTCGACCAGCGACGTGCCCTGGTCGATCATCTGGGAGGACGACGTCGCCGACGCCCTGGTGCTGGCGGTGGAGAAGCGTGCCGCGGGCGCCTTCAACCTGTCCACCGAGGAGTCGATGTCTGGCGCCGACCTGGCGAAGGCCACGGGCATGAAGTCGCTGCGCTTTCCGCGCTTCCTCGGGGTGGCGCTGGGGAACCTCACCGTGTTGGGTTGGAAGCTCGGCCTGGTCAAGAAAGCCACCGATCCGTCCTGGTTCCGCTACAGCGACGCCGTGCTGGTGCTTTCCAGCGAACGGGCGGTGCGCGAGCTGGGCTGGAAACGGCGCTACGAGACCGCCGTCGAGGTCCTGCGGGCGGTGCGCGAGACGGTGACGCAGGGGTAGAGGCCGCGGTGCCGTTGCAGCCTGCAATGGCCATTGGCCAAGACCTTCGACGAGGTTTGCGGGGCCGGATGGCCATCGGCCAAGACCTTCGACGAGGTTTGCGAGGCCGGATGGCCGTTGGCCAAAACCTTCGACGAGGCTTGCGGGGCCGAATGGCCGTTGGCCGAAAGCTTCGACGAGGTTTGCGAGGCCGGATGGCCGTTGGCCAAGACCTTCGACGAGCACTTTCTCTCCGACTTCCCGCCGATTCACGCATTCCTGGGCCGATGAGCGGGATCTCCCGCCGTTCCACGCGTTTCTGGGCTTATGAGCGGGATCTCCCGCCGTTCGGCGCCTTTTTGAGGACTCTCGGCGGGCCTTGTCGCGGTTCGGCGCGTTCCTGGGGCGGGGAGTGGGATTTCCCGCGGTTCGAGTCGCTTCCACGAGCCGGATGGCGGTCTTGCCGCCGGAGAAGGCTTTCAGGCCGCCAGGTGTCGATGCTGCGGGCGAACTCGGCGTTCTCCGGCGACTGGACTTGACACTGGCGCGAACAGGAGCGTACCTTTCAGGTGGTGCCAAGTGGCGGGATCTCGCCCAATCGGAAGCGTCAGCCGGCGGCGGGCCGGGCTCGTGTGATCTTGGTCGAGGGAAAGTGATGATCTGCGCGCACCCTGAAAACGCTGAAGCCGGGCCAGAAGGGCACCAAGGAACTGCTGGCCCGGTATGGACCGAGTTTGCTCTGTGTCCGGTATTGCTACGACCAGGCCACGCGGGAGCATCTGAAGACCGTGGAATTGATCGTGCAGCGGCGATCTCGGAAGCGCGAGGCAGAGCGTCCTGGATTGCGCGAGCACGTCGGACGGACAGGGCGTGTTGCGGCACGAAGGGTGGCTTTGCGGGTCGGCTGGCGGGAGAACGACCTGCGGCATCGGGTCAAGTCCGCCGGAGGGCGCTGGGACCCGGTCAGACGTGTCTGGATCTTGCGGCGCGATGTGGCGAAGCGCCTGGGTCTCTTGCACTGGGTTGTTGGTGGAGGTGGCTAGGTTTGGAAACCTGGTGGCTAGATTTAGGAATCGCAGGAATGGATAAATGTAGGCATGGGATGGATAACGAAAGTGTCGATGAGTGAGTGCGGTCCGGTGTCTAACAAGCGCATGAACCTGTCGAGCCAACCTGTCACGGCCCGTGCACGCGCACGGTCCGCGCCACGCTGGCTCGCAGGTTATGCTCAACGTTAGACGGGCTTTCGATCATGAAGGCAAATATCATTAGGCGAATTGCTCTCTTGGCGACGGTGTTTCTAGCCACCTTCGTCGCCTTCTTCTTTTTTGTCTATCGTCCTTGGCAGTTGTCCTGGGGTGCGACGGCTGATGAAGTCGCTCGTTCGATGGTGGGAGATGGACTCGTCAAGAACCCGACCTTCAATGCGACGCGCGCGGTGACAGTCAATGCGTCTGCGGAACGCATTTGGCCCTGGATAGTACAGATGGGGTACAAGAGGGCGGGATTCTACAGCTGGGACATTCTGGACAATGATGGCATTCGGAGCGCCGAGCGGATTCTGCCTGAGTACCAGAATCTCAAGGTCGGTGACTTGCTGCCTCTCAGCGAGAATACCGATGCCAGGGTGGTTGATATGGAGCCGAACAGACGGCTCTTGCTCGTTTTTCAATCTGACGGCACCGTGACGTGGGCATGGGGTCTCTACAAGATCGACGAGAAGCGAACACGACTGGTCACCCGCCTCCGATGGCGTACTACGAGTATAGTCTCTCAATTCACGCTGGACGCCTTCGAGATAATTATGATGCGCAAGTGCCTCTTGGGCATCAAACGTCGAGCAGAGCCTCCCATGGAACAAACTTGATACGCTGATGCAAGATCCAGTCTACACGTGGTGCGGCGAAGATCTCCGTCTAACCTCGATCTGCAGCCACCGGCGGACGGGAGACACAGCCCAGTTCGAGGCGTTTTCTCACCCGCCGCGGCTGAGGCCAGGCGTCAAGCGACACTTTCGAAGTAGATTGGACGATTGCTTTGAGCCTATACAGTGCGCCCACAAGATAGAAAGATGACTATGACGAGCAACGCAATTTACGAGGAAAGGGTGTCTTCCAATTGGACGGAAGCGCTTTTTGCAAGCTTGACGATTCTCTTCTTAATGCTGCTGATCTGGCGGATAAGTACGGGTAGGCAAGACTTTCTCAACGCTGCGCTCTTCTTAGTTTTCATTTTCTTCCTTTTCTACTCATTGAATTACAGAACACTCAATATCCGCCTCGCCCCTGAATCTTTGAAGCTCAAGTTCGGCATCTTCCAATGGACAATACCTTTAGGCAACATTGGAGTATGTCGCCGTGATGATCTACCTATATTGATGCGGTATGGAGGAGCGGGGATACACTTCATGTTGATTCGGGGGAGATATCGTGCTTCCTTCAACTTCCTCGAGCATCCCAGAGTTGTGATTGCCCTCAAAAGAAAGGCAGGACTTGTGCGGGATATCTCATTTTCAACGCGCCGTCCAGATGAAGTAATTCACCTTCTGAAAAGCGCGGCATTAGGGCCAAGTGCCGCCTAACGAATCCTGCGGTTGAGTCAAGCAGCTCACGACCGCTCGTCCAGCCACGGCAGGTGGATGTAGTGGGGCGCGGTGAGTCGCTCCAGCCGAGGAATGTCGATCCAGGTCAGGAGCGCCAGGGCGAGGATCAGGAGCGCGACGATGATCATCAGGACCTTCTCCCGGAAGAGCTTCTCGGGCGTCTGCGCCGAAGAGCCTCGCTTCAGGCCGACCCGCAGGTAGGCGGCGAAGAGCGCGGCGAACAGCGGCAGGGCGAGCAGGTACTCGACCCGGTACTTGATCACGAAGACGGCGAGGAAGAAGGCCGCCATCAGGGCGTAGAGGAAGGCCGAGACCAGCAGGCTGTTCTCGCTGTAGTGGCGGAACGACGTTCGGTAGCGCCCCAGGCGCTCGAGGCCGGCGCTCGCCGCCACCGACCGATACTCCGCGAAGCGCTTGATCGCCATCAGGAAGGCGCCGCCCATCCAGTAGGCCAGGAGCAGACTGCTGGGCGGCAGGGTGGTGGGGGAGACCATCGCCCAGCCGAGGGTCAGCCGTATCGGGTTGTTGATCGCTTCGCTGGTGACGTCCAGGTAGACTCGGTCCTTGGTGCGCAGCGGCCGCACGTTGTAGATCCAGGCGCTTGCCAGGAAGGCGAGGGTGGTCAGCAGGAAGAGGGGCGACAGGGCGGCGGCGATGACCAGCCCGATCGCCGTCAGAGCCGCGTACTCCACGGCCACCAGCGTCGGCGACAGCCGGCGACGCACCGCCGGCCGCCGCGACTTGGTGGGATGGAAGGCGTCCTGCTCGCGGTCGAGCCATTCGTTGAGCACGTAGTTGGCCGACGCCACCAGCGCGGCGCTCACCAGTCCCAGGGCCACGGGGACGAGCAGGCCGGATAGATCGGTCGGGTGGAGCATGTAGGCCAGCACGATTCCCGGCAGGATGAAGATGTGCTTCAACCAGTGGTCCGGACGAGCCATCGCCAGGTAGTCCGCGGCACCGGCCGCGGGCAGGGGCGCGCGCGGCGGCTCGGCCGCTTCGAAGTCTGGTTGTTTCATCGCTCCCGGGGGGCAACGCGGCAGGCGGGGGCCGCGTGGGTACCTGACGATCATGTCCTCGCGTCGCCTCGGGCGTCAAGCTCGGGGCGAGTCTCGCTATAATTCCAGCGTGAGCTCGAACCTGGGCGAGAAGGCCGCCACGAGTCCCTGGAGCCGCGCCGCTCTCCTGCTGATCCTGCTCGCCGGCCTGACGCTGCGGCTCTGGCACGGCAGTGTCGGATTGGAATACGGTCGCTTCTGGGACGAGATCCACGGTCTCAGGAATGTGCGCGCATTGCTGCTGACCGGGGATGTCGGCCCGCACCATCCGTTCTATCCGTCGCCCGTGTGGTCGGTGCCTCAGGCCGCGCTGCTGAAGGCGAGCGAGCTGACCCACGACCGCACCGGTGATCAGAGGTACCAGGTGCTCAATGCCGAGCGTCATCCGACGCCGACTGCCTTCCGGCTTTGCCGTGGACTCATGGCGGTTTACGGCACGCTGGCGGTGCTGCTCGTCTTCCTCGTCGGCCGCCGGATGTTCTCGGCACGGGTGGGCCTGATCGCTGCTCTGTTGCTGGCATTCGCCCCCTGGCCAGTGCACGTCTCGGCCTACATCAAGCCCGACGCGCTGCTGCTGATGCTGACTGTCCTGGCCTGGCTCGCCTCGGTGGCGGCGATCGACCGGCCGACCGTGGCGCGCTACGTTGCCGCCGGTGTGGCGATCGCCCTGGCGATGAGCGCCAAGCTCACCGGCGGCCTGGTCGCTATTTGCCTGATGGTGGCGACCCTCGTTCTGTGGCGTGAGCGCCGGCGCTGGCTGCTGCTGGCCGCCGCCGGCGCCACCAGCGCGTTGACCTTCGTCCTGCTCAATCCAGCCTGGCGGCAGTATCTCGAATACCTCGAGCAGCTCAAGGACGAATACGCCGGGCACGCCGATCGTGCCGGCGTCACGCGCGGCGCGTTTTTCTCCAAGCTGGCCGATTTCCTGACCGGCGACTACCTGCACGGTTTCCTGATCGGCGGTCTGTGCCTGGCCGGTCTCGTGCTGCTGGCCGCCAGGACGTGGACGCGGCGCGCCGCCCTGGGCGAGCTCGAGCGCGCCCGGCGGGTGATGCTCTTGATCGTGCCGCTGGTCTTCCCGGTGGCCTACGTCGCACAGACGCCGCACTTCAAGGCCAACAACCTGCTGCCGATCGCGCCCTTCATCACGGTGGCCGGTGCCTGGCTGCTGGTGGTCTGCTGGCAGTGGGCAGAGGAGCGCTGGCCGCCCCTTCGGCGAAGGTGGCCGGCAGCCCTGGCCTTCCTGGCGCTCGCCGCCTGGGTGGCGCCGCGGGGCTACGCCTACGTCTACCGGACCGTCACGCCTTCGACTCGCGACGCCGCTCTGCGGCTGATCGACGAACGGCTCGAGTCCCGCCACGCTCGGTTGATCTATGCCGAGCGCACTGACGAGCCGAATCCTCCCTGGTGGGGCCGAAGACACTACGACTTCAAGGAAGGGCTGTCGGCGGTCGAGTGGGTCGATCGCCTCGAGGAAGTGCCGCCGGAGCGCCTCGAGCTGAGCGACGGCGTGCTGGTGGACGCCAGCCGCCTACGGGGGCCGGGGGCGTCGTTCTACCTGGCTCTGGGCGAGGGCCTGCCGCCGGATCGGCTCGCCCGTCTGGCCGCGAAGCCGTTCGAGCGGCGCGGGCCGGCGGTGGTCTACGGGCTTTTCACCCCCAGGCATCTGCCGCCGATCATCGATCTCGATCACCGAGCCTGCCAGGCCCAGGATCCCTCGTGCGCCGGCTGTCTGGAGTTGGATCTGCCGCCGGATCCGGATCCGCGGCTGGCCTACAGTTTCTACGCCTATTTCTCGTCCTCGGCGATCGGCACGACCCGCGCGCCGCCGCGGGCGGAGCTGGACCACAAGACGATCGAGCTGGTGCACGCCTCGAGGCGCCCGGAGCGCGGCGACCTGTTCCTGACGCCGCGCTTCCGGCTCGACGCCGCCACCGGCAGCGTGCGCTTTTGCCGCGACCAGCCTTTCGGCGAGGGCCAGCTCAAGATCCAACTCTTCCGCTGGGCGCCGTCGCGATGATGGGCTCTGGTGAGACGGTCGGCGCGGCTGGTCGGGTCACCGGCCGGTGGTCCTGGCTACTGCTGTCGCTGGTGGTGCTCGCCGGCCTGGTGTTGCGGATCTGGTTCGGCAGCTGGGACCTGAACCAGGGGCGATTCTGGGACGAGCGCTACAGCCTGCTCAACATCCTCTCGGTCTACCAGACCGGCGAGCTGAAACCGGTCAACGCCTACTACCCGTCGCCGGTGTTCAATCTGCCGCCTGCCGCCTTGCTGCGAGCCAGCGAGGCGACCCACCAGCGCACCGGCGATCGCCGGTTCCAGGTGCTCGACCAGCGCGACCGGGCCAGGCCGGTCACCTATCGGCTTTGCCGCGGTCTGCAGGCGATCTACGGCGCGGCCGCGATCGTGTTCGTCTTTCTCGCCGGGCGCGCCGCGTTCTCCACACCGGTCGGGCTGCTGAGCGCGGTGATCGTGGCGTTCGCTCCCTGGCCGATCCACGCATCCGGCTACCTCAAGCCCGACTCGCTGCTGCTGATGACCATCGCGCTGGCGCTCCATGCTTCTCTGGCGGCATTCGGCAGACCGACGATCGGCCGTTATCTGTGGGCCGGCCTCACCATTGCCCTGGCGATGAGCAGCAAGTTGACCGGCGGCATGATCGCACTGTCCCTGGTGGCGGCGACGCTGCTCGGCGGCTGGCGCGATCGGCGCCGGTGGGCGTTGCTGGTGGCCGCGGGGGCGGCGAGCGCGGTGTCGTTCGTCCTGCTCAACCCCTACTGGATGCACTATTTCAGGTATCTACAGGGGCTCAAACGCGACTACGCCTATCGTGCGGAGCTCCATGACTCCAGCCGGCTCGCCATGCCCGGCGAAGTCTTCGGTTTCGTCACCGGTGAATACCTGCACGGATTCCTGCTCGGGGCCCTGGGCCTGATCGGTCTGGCACTGCTCGCCGTCACGGTAGTCGCGAGCCGCCTCGGCGTGGACAGGCTGGAGCGCGCCCGGCGTGGCATGCTGGTCGCCTTCCCGGCGATCTACACGGCCGTCTACATCGCGCAGACGCCGTACTTCAAGGCCAACAACTTCCTGCCCCTGGTGCCGTTCACCTCGATCTCGATCGCCTGGATGCTGGTGAGCGGCTGGTGCTGGGTGGTCGGGCGCTGGCCGGTGCCGCGCCGGCGGGCGCTCGGCATGGTGTTGTTCAGCCTGCTCACTCTGTGGCTCGCCTCCCGCGGTTATCTCTACGTCTACCGCAGCTACACGCCGACCACGTTCGACGTCGCGTTGGATTTCCTCGAGCGGCGACTGCGGCCGCCGCACGCGCGCCTGGTCTTCCGGGAGAGTTGGCGCCCGCCCGATCCGCCGTGCTCTCGGGTTGGTGAGAAGTTCGGCCGTGGGCTCGCGGCGGCCGTGGCAGCCGACCGTCTCGACGAGTTGACGGCCACGGAGCTCGAGCGCAGCGACGGCATGATCTTCTTCGAGCACCGTTTGGCGAGCGAGAGCTCGGATTTCTACCGGCGGCAGGTCGATCGCTGGCCCGGGCACCGGGTCAGGATCTTCGAGGCCGAGTCGTTTCGTCACCGCGGACCGACGGTGGTCGCCGTGCTGAATCGCCCGAAACCGGTTGGACCGATCATCGATCTGGAGCCGCGTTCCTGTGGCCAGGGCTGCCTGGCGATGGATCTGCCCACGGATCCCGACTCCGGCGAGTCCTTCAATCTCTATCTCTATCTGACCCACGCGATCCTCGGACCGGCCGGTGAGGCGCCGCGGGCGCAGCTTGGGGAGCGGGTGATGGATCTCGTACCCGTGGCTGGCCAGCGCAATGGCAACCTCTACTTGACTCCGCGGTTCGTTCTCGACGGCTCGGTAACGGAGATGCGGTTGATCCGGGAGTCGGTTTTCGGTGACGGTCTACTGAAGGCGCAGCTCTTTCGCTGGACGTTCGAGGCCGGGCACGTGACGGGACCGTGACGAAGTCGTGATCGGCCAACCACCCGGCCTCGGTGCCGGACCGTCAGGATCGGTGCATCAAAACAACCGCGGAGGTTCCCGATGCATCGAAGCCGTCTCATCGTCCCCGGTCCCACAAGGCGTTTCTTCAAGTACTTCACCTTGATCCTCCTGGCGCTGGTATGCCTGGGCTGCCGTACCTGCAGACAGGCCGGGCCGGAGCCTGGCCCGGGCTTGCCGACTTCCGAGACAGTGTCTTCTGGCCAGACCGTGCCCCCGGCCGACGTGCCTTCGCCGTCGCTGGGGCCGGTGTCGTTATCCGATCCCGTTCCGTCGCGGTCGCTGACGGCCGAGGAGCTCGACGAGGACGTGCACGGCGCTGGCCTGCTGGTCGACGTCCACTTCGACCTGGATCGGTTCGAGCTCACGGAGGAGGCACGTGCGGACCTGGCACACAACGCCCACTACCTGAGCGACGCGTCGTCCGTGCGGCTGCTGATCGAGGGGCACTGCGACGAGCGTGGCACCAATGAGTACAACCTGGCCCTGGGCCAGCTGCGGGCGGGCGCGGCGCGCGAATACCTGATGCGTCTGGGGGTTGGCGGCGACCGGCTCGACACCATCAGCTACGGTGAGGACCGGGGGGTGTGCGTCGAGTCGCGGGAGACCTGCTGGTGGCGCAATCGCCGCGCCTACTTTCGGATCGCCTCCACCTCCAAACGATAGCCGACACCGCGCAGGGTGCGGAACTGGAAGTTGGAGGCGGGGCTCCAGGCAAGCTTCTTCTTGAGGCTGGAGACGAAGTTGTCGACCGTACGGGCGTCAATCACCACGCTGGGCCCCCAGACCTCGTCGAGGATGCGATCACGGGTCAGCGCCTCGCCCTCGTGCCTGAGGAACAGCGCCAGCAGATCGAGCTCGGTACGGGTGAGATCGACCGGGGCTCCAGCGGAGTCGTGTACTGAACGAGCCCTGGTGTCGAGGTGGAAGCCGCCGAAGCGGAAGGTCTCGGCGGGCGGGCCGGCCCGGCGACGCAACAGCGCCCGCACGCGAGCCAGCAGCTCGCGTAGGCGGTAGGGCTTGGTGAGGAAGTCGTCGGCCCCGGCGTCGAAGCCGCGCACCAGATCGTCCTCCAGTGTGCGAGCGGTGAGCATCAGGATCGGCGCTTCCAGGCGCCGATCCCGCAACTCCCGGCACAGGCTGTAGCCGTCGACGTCGGGCAGCATGATGTCGAGGATGATCAAATCCGCCGCAAGCCGCTCGGCCCCTTCTCCCAGCAGACGGGCCCGGGCCTCGACGCCGCTGGCCGTGCTCGACACGCGGTAGCCTTCTTCTTCCAGGTTGTCGGCGAGCACCAGGCGCAAGCTGGCGTCGTCCTCGACGACCAGGATCTCCGCGTCTTTCACGGTCGTGCTTCCAGAGACGGGATCTCGATCCGGAAGGTGGTGCCTTCCGGCCCGGAGTCGGCGACTCGAATGGAGCCGCGATGTAGCTCCACCACCCGCCGGCAGATGGCCAGCCCGAGACCGGTACCGACACTGCTCGCATCGCTCTCCGGCGGGCGGTAGAAGTCGTCGAAGATTTTTGGCCGCTCAGGTTCCGGGATGCCGCGACCATTGTCGCGCACCAGGATTTCGATGCCGCCTTCGGCGACCGTGCGGTGCTCGACAGCGAAGATCACAGGATCTCGGTCGTTGTAGGCGCAGGCATTGCGTACCAGGTTCGCGAACATCAGCTTCATGAGCTCGGGATCCGCGACCAGGTCACCGTCAGGCATTTGCTCCAGCGTTACCTCGCGGTCAACGTGGGTTTCGACTTCCGAGCGGACCTCGGCGAGCAGCTCGTCCAGTGACAGGAGTGAGAGTCGGGGCTCGATGCGCCCTTTCTCGAGCCGATTGAAGGACAGTATATTCCCGACCAGGAAGTTCAAGCGATCGATCTCCCGCACGATGCGCTCGGGGTAGTCCTTGAGCTCCGGTCCCCGCGCACGCTTCGCCACGGTCTCCGCCAGCAGCCGCACCGAAGCCAGCGGCGTTTTGAGCTCGTGGGAGACGGTGGCGATGAGCTCGGAGCGCACCGCCAGCAGCCGAGCTCGGCGGGCCTGGAGCGCGATCGCCAGGCCCGCCATCGACAACCCCAGGACCGCGGCGAGCGCCACCAGGCCGGCCTTCATTTGATGACGCCTCTCGGTCACCGCGAGCAGACGCTGCCATCGATCAGATGCGAGACGCAGCTCGAGCTCGCGAACGGGCAGGGCGAGCGAGGAAGGCTCCGGCACGAGTCGGAGCACCTCGTCCTCGGTCGACAAGCCGCGCTCGCGCATGTCGCGAGTGACTTCCTCCAAGACCAGGCGCAGCTCGACAGCCACGCCGGCGACCGAGCCCTCGACATCGGGCCCGGCGAGCCAGCGGCCGGCGGCCAGTAGGGTCGGTTCGCCGACTTCAGCGGGAATAACCAGGGGACGGGCGCTGGCGTCCCGCGAGCGTTCCAGGAACGGCTGATGCGGCACATTCGCGTCCGCGGCCAGCTCCACCAGCCGTTCACAGAGGAATAGGAAGTCCGGACGGGTGAACCGTTCGCGGTGCTCGAGCAGCAGCCGGGACAGATCCCGAATGCGGCCGCCGCGTCCGTCGTCGAGTCCGTCGTGGAGTAACGCTCGAAGCAGCTCGGGCGCCGGTTCGCTGTCCCGCGCGAAGACGTGGAGAAGCGCCAACGCCGCTGGCAGGTCGCGTTCGGCGGCGATCCGGTAGCGTGACCGGTGCCGGAGGAGCGTGCGAAACGAGGACTCGATCCAAGTCTCGTCACCAGCGCGCAGCGCGGCTGAGAAGGCTCGGTGGAGTGCCAGTCGCTCGCCCCAGGGAGTGGCGGTATCGCCGTCCGGTAGCTCGCCGGCGACGAGAGCTTCGAACAGCTTGCGTGCCGGGGTTTCGGAACCGGGCCGGAAGCTGAACAAGCGGGGCAGCAGCTGTCTGCCACGCTCGAACCTCAGCAGGTGGCCGGCTGGTAGGAGCGGATCGCGGGCGGCTCGGGCGCTCCGCGCAGTCGCAGTCGCCAGTGTCCGATCGAGATGTCGCGCGAGAATCGTGTGGGCGACTTGCTCGAGCGCCCGCCGCTGGCTCTCGATCGCCTGCCGAGCCTCGTCGCGCTCCCGCCTGAAGACCCGCTCGAGACCGATCAAGCCCGACGTCAGCACGGTGAGACAGAGGACGAGAGCCAGGACGGTCGGCAGCAGTCGGCGCAGCATTATTCGAGGATCCGTAGGTGTTCGAATGGTACCGGCAGCGCGTCGTTTTGGGCCGCCGGCTGGCGTCGGCGATCGAGGTCTCGTGCTCGGAGGACGAGGTAACGCAGCTCGGCAGTCTCTGGCGCAGTCCGCTGCTCGCCCTCCAGCAGACGAAAGGTCCGCAGGAGCCGAGAGTAGCTCGTATCGCGGGCCCAGTAGGAGCCGACGAGCTTCTCTCCGAAGGATGCCGCGATCCAAGGCAGCAAGGCTGTCGACGGCGCGCGGGGAGCGGAACGCGGAGCCAGGATCGTCTCCAGGCGGCGGAGTCCGCCGTCACTGGACTCACCGTTGCCCGGCTCGCGGTAGTGGGTGTGGACGGTGCCGAGGCGGAGACGGTGTCGCATGGCGAGACGGACTTCGTAGAATACCGTTGCGCTGTCACCGCTGCCCAGGTCCTCGGCCTCGAACCGTCGGCCACCCGGAACAGAAGCGATGGCCGCGTCTCCCAAGAGCCGGTACCGCGCGACCGCCTCCGGGTCGAGCTCCACGCTGCAGACCACGTCTCGGGCAGTCAGCTGGAGGCTGGCTTCGAGCTCCGTGGTCAGCCAGCCCTGGATGGCTCCCGGGTGGTCGATCACCGCCGTGCGTCCGTCGCCCCAGCGCGTCAGCCGTTCGAGGGGTGTCATCGCGTCGTGCGTCGCGTTCGGCAATGCGAAGGCGGAGAGCAGTCGACCACGCTCAGCCTGTCGGCGCACTTCGGCGAACAGGGCGACGCCCGGGGAGCTGCCGAGCGAACCGTCCGAGATTAGGAAGATCCGGCGTGAACGCTGGGTCTCGGCGAGGCCATCCAGCATCGCGTAGCCGAGCCGCAGACCCTCACGAAGGCTTGGCCTGGATGTCGGCTGCAGGTCGCGGAGAGCACGCTCGAGGTCCGAGCGGCGGGCCGAGCTGACGGGTTCCAGGACCGTTCGGCCGCGGCCGCCGTGGGCCACCAGACCCAACCGATCGCGCTCACCAAGGGCCCGCGCCAGGTGGCGGAGGGTGCTCGCGGCGAGCTCGAGAGCGTCGGTCCCGGAAACCTCGACGATCGCCACAACGTCGGCCGCCGGGCGGTCCGTGTGCGCGGCTCGCAGGTCGATTTTCAGCACATGGAAGCCAGCTCGTACCGGCGAGGGGAAGAGCTGAGCGGTAAGGCTCAGCGGAACACTCCGAGGCGTCGGATCGCCCTGGTCGAACGCGCTCGCGAAACCCCCGGGCCGGATTGCCCCTGCCGGCGGTAGGCGGCCGTGGTCGATGTACCAGCGGGACAGAGCATAGGCAGCGCCGGAGCTGTCGATCGGCCACATCGAGGTTTCTTCGAGCGCGGTATCGACCATCGGGCCCGATTTCTCGGGCTCGAGGACGCCGATTCCGGGCGCTCTGCCTTCCAGGATCGGTACTGACCCGAAATCGATCGGCGAAGGCTCAGCGGCGACTTCCGCCGTCGTCGATTCTTGTGGTCGAGACGACGGCGTCGCAATCGCGCTCGGTAGCTCGACCACCGCCAGCGTTACGCCGGCGAGCCAAATCCTGATTGCCGCGCCAGGCAACATTTTTGCCTTCGAACCAGCCATCACTCGATCGGGGATGGTGACATGGTGGCGCGGGACTCGGATCCGTCGATGATCATGCCTCGGTCATGGTTTCGTCATGGCTCGGGCGGTTTCAGAGAGGTTCTTCAGGATTCAATGAAATCGACCTATTGAACTTCGATCATTCTGTACCGATCACCGAATCGTAATCACGAAAGTAAGACTGGGCTTGTACAATTTGTCTCATGAGAGAGACAGCAATCGAGGGGTCGAGACGAAAACCGCGCCGTAGTGGCGGACGACGAACCCAGACCATCCTGGTGGTCGACGATCAGCACGTAGTGCTCGAGTTGGTGGATGCCTTCCTGGAGAACAGCGACTATCGCGTCTTCCTCGCGGGCAGCGGCCATCAGGCGCTCGAGATCGGGCGCCGGCTTAGCGACTCGATCGACCTGCTGCTGACCGACGTGAGGATGCCCGGGATGAACGGTCCGGAATTGTACGGTCGGATGGCGGATCGATACTCGGGCATCAAGGTGCTCTTCATGTCAGGGTTCGCCGCCGCCGAAGCCGTTCGCTTCGGCGTGCCGTCGGACGCACCGCTGATCGTCAAACCGTTCCGGCCGGACCAGCTCCTGATGCGGATCCGCACCGTGCTTTCCGGAGTCTTGGAGTTCCCCTGCCCGCTTCCGGCCGTCGCCACTGGTTGACGAGCACGGTGCCAATACTGTTGGCAGTTGGGTGACGAAAAATGTCACTCGGCCGGCTCGGTCAGGCTTGGTGACGCCTCCAAAGTGGGCACTTCGGTAGTCGAGCAGCCGAGGTGCGACTCGATACGGTCATCGCGGAGGCACACCAGGCGCTCCAGAGATGTTGTGGCCAGAGCTTCTGGGCTGTGATGGATCCAAGATTGGCACCCATCGTGCACTATCTTTGCGCGGATGTGAAGGGGGGTTCCGGGTGGGTCGCTCCAAACTAGGGGGAATTGTATCTTGAGCGAGATGACATCAGAGTCGGGTAGTAGCAGGTCCGGTGGGGTACTGGTCAGCGGTTGGGTCTGGGCGTTGGCGTTTCTGATCTGGATCCAGCCGGTGGTGGCGGATAGTGGTGTGGAGTTCCAGGACATCGCGGTCGACGGCGGGGCGGGCCTCGCCTACCAACGGGCGCCTTCTCATACCGAGGCGATCTGGGAGGATTTTCGCGCCCAGGTGATCTTTCCGTTCTTCAACACGCCGTTGACGCCACTCAAGTCACGCGGGGCGCCCGGGGTGGCGCTGCTGGACCATGATGGCGACGGCGATCTCGACATCTACGTCACCAACGGTCCCGGGGTGAACAACAGCTTGTTCTCGAACCAACTCCTGGAGACTGGTGCTCTGAGCTTCGTCGACGTCGGCGCGACCGCCGGCGTGGGGGCCTTCGATCACGACAGCTCCGGGGTTTGCTACGGCGATATCGACAACGATGGCGACGAGGATCTGTTCGTGGTGAGCAATTTCGACGAGAACCGGCTTTTCGAATCGAATGGTGACGGCACGTACAGCGAGATCTCGGCGGCGAGCGGCCTGTCCGACGACGAGACCTACTCGGTCGGCTGTTCCTTTGGCGACGTCGACGGCGACGGCTTGCTCGACGTCGCGGTCGCCAACGCCTTCGACATGACCAATCAGCTCGCCACCGCCACGCCCGAGCCGTTCCTCTACAACCAGCACAATCAGCTCTATCGGAACACCGGAGGCAACGTCTTCGTGGACGTCAGCGAGTCCTCGGGTTTCCTCGACCAGGTGGGCTTCCCGGAAGGATTCGAAGGCTCGCCGACCGTCACCTGGGCGCTCGCCATGGTCGACTACGATCTCGACGGCGATACCGACATCATCACCGCCGACGACCAGGCGGCGGTACCCCTGCCGCGAGACGGTGGCGTCGTCCGCGGAATCTTCCACCTCTGGGACAACGACGGCACCGGGCATTTCACCGACCTGACGGTGGAGAAGACGCTCAACTACATCGGCTCGTGGATGGGGTTGTCGTTCGCGGACGTCAACCACGACGGCGCGCTGGACTTCTTCTCGACCAGCGTCGGCGACTATGCCACCACGCTGCTCACGCCGCTCGATCCAGTCTACGGCGATTTCTTCAACTATCAGTTGGGAGATCAGACCTCGCGCTGGTTCCTCGGTTCGAGCGACGGTTCGTTCAGCCGGCCAGACGTCGGCGAGTTGGTGGCGACCCCGTTCGGCTGGGGGACCTCGGCGGAGGACTATGACAACGACGGGGATACCGATTTCGTCTTCCACGGCGGCATGATGCCGGGTCCGGTAGTGCAGACCTGCCCGGCGGCAATGCTGGAGAACGACGGTACCGGCCGATTCTCCTACGACGCCGATTCGGTGACGGGCTCCACCGACCACGAGCTGCGCAACGTGCAGGGCATGGCCATGGGTGATCTGGACGGCGACGGGTTCGTCGATGTCGTGTCGGTGTCGAACTTCGACATCCCGCCGGACTCGACGCTGGCGACCTACAATCACGCTTGGGGCTCACCGTTCGACTTTGGGCGCTACAGTCAGCACTTCGTGCCCACCGGAGAGCCGCTGGTAGCGGAGTACAGCGGCGTCGTCTACGCCGACGGCACGCTCTCGGTCGAGATCAACAGCGGCGGCAACGGCAACCGCTCGGTGGAGGTGAAGGCGCTGGGCACCCGCGGCCTGACCACCGGCGGAGTGGTCAATCGCGATGGCATCGGAGCGGTGGTCGAGCTCACGCCCGACACCGGCGACAGCGACTCGGGGGGCAGCGACAGCGATTCGGGCAGCGACAGTGATCCGGCCGCCGGCAGGACGGCGATGAAGCCGGTCCTCGGAGGATCGAGCTATGCCTCGCAAGATAGCCTCGAGCTCACCTTCGGCTTGGGCTCGCTGCGCCGCGGAAACGTCGACGTCTTGTGGCCCGGCGGGGTTCGCAACCGGCTCTACAAAGTGCGCCGTGATCAACGGATCATATTCCCGGAGATCCCCTGCAGCTACGATGGTGACTGGGCCAGCTTCCGCGACTACAAACGGTGCGTGAGGGATGCGCTAGACGAGCTGGTCGATGCCGGAGTCCTCGACCAGCAGCAGAAGAACCGCTTCTTCGGCAGCGCCAAGAGGGCCTATCGCGACGAGCAGTGATCCACTCCTCGGACTGCGGGTTTCGAGGCGGCTACCGGCGCTTTTCGAGTACTACCCGCAGTCCATCTTTCGGCACCAGCAGATGCCCTTTGCGCACTGCTTGATTGTGCTCGGTCACGAGCCGCAGCCGGCAACGCTGCACGATCGTCGCCATGACGGTGAGCATCTCGAGCTGGGCGAATCCCTTGCCGGTGCATATCCGCCGGCCACCTCCGAAGGGCGTCCACTCGTAGTGTTGCGGCCTGCGGCTCGAGAATCGGTCAGGGTCGAAATTGAGAGGCTCGGGGAAGAGGTCCTCACGCAGGCTCATGACAGCCAGGCATTCGGCGACCACCCGGCCCTCCGGGACCAGGTAGGGCCCGACGCGGAAGGGTCGCTTTGCGACCCTCACGGCGGCCATCGGTACCAGCGCCCGCAGGCGTAGACTCTCGTGAATGACGGCCTGGAGAAATTCGAGTCGCGGCAGGTGCCCGGCCTCGATCGGTGAGTCGCCGGCGACCTTGCGCACCTCTGTGCGCACCCGTTCGAAAGCATCCGCGTGTGAGAGCAGGCACTCGGTGATTCAGCACAGGGCGGCGCCGGTGGTCTCGTGACCAGCGAAGAGCAAGGTCAGGAGCTCGGGCGAAACGCAAGGTCCGGACGAGGGCGGAGCTGCGCGGCCGCGGAGGCGGTGGGCTGGCGGGCATCGAGTCAGTATACAGTCCGGGCCGCATGCGTCCCCTCGTCGATGCGGGCTCGGGTAGAGTATCGGCATGCGGGGGCTGTTCGAGAAGTTCGCGCGCAACGGCGTGGCGACGAACCTGCTGGTGGCGCTGATCGTGATCGGCGGCCTCTCCAGCTTCAACAGGATTCGGCACGAGGTCTTCCCGTACTTCGACACCGATCTGTTGTCGATCGCGATTCCCTATCCGGGCGCCGCTCCCGAAGAGGTCGAGCGTGCCGTCTGTGCGCGCGTCGAAGAGCGTCTGCGGGATCTCGACATTGTCGAGCAACTACGCTCGGTGGCCGCGCCGGGGTTGGCCACCGTGACGGTGGAGCTGTTGCCCGGTACCGACGCCGACCGTGCGCTCGACGACGTCCAGGCCAGGCTCGACGCGATCGAGGACTTTCCCGAAGAGGCCGAGAAACCGCTGGTGCAGATGGTCGAGCCGCGCCAGCTGGTGCTGAGCGTGGCGATCTCGGGCGCGGCGGACGAGCGCACCCTGCGCCGCCTCGGCGAGCAGGTGCGCGACGAGCTCGCGGCGCTCGATGGTGTCACACGGGCCGAGCTCGCGGCCGTTCGGCCCTACGAGATCTCGATCGAGGTCTCGGATCAGGCCCTCAGACGCCATACCCTGACGTTCGATCAGGTCGCGGACGCGGTGCGTGGCTCGTCGGTCGATCTACCGGGCGGCTCGGTGAAAGCTCGCGACGGCGAGATCCTGCTGCGGACAGGAGGGCGCGTCCTCCGCGGGCAGGAGTTTGCCGACCTGACCCTGCTGACACGCGAGGACGGCACGCGCCTGACGCTCGGTGAGGTGGCGACGGTGGTCGACGGTTTCGCCGAGACGGACCAGAGCGCCCGCTTCGACCAGCAGCCGGCCGTGTTGGTACAGGTCTACCGGGTCGGCGAGCAACACGTGACCGAAATCGCGCGGCGGGTCAAGGAGTATGTCGAAACGGCCGGCTCGGAACTGCCGCAGGGCATCGAGCTGACGGTCTGGCAGGACGAATCGCAGGTGCTGGCGAACCGCGTCGACACCCTGCGGCAGAACGCCTTCGCCGGTCTCATGCTGGTGTTGCTGGTGCTGGCGCTCTTTCTCGAGCTGCGGTTGGCGATGTGGGTTGCTTTCGGCATCCCGGTCGCATATCTGGGTACGCTGTGGTTGATGCCGACGCTCGGCGTCTCGATCAACGTCGTCTCGCTGTTCGCGTTCATCGTCGTGCTCGGGATCGTGGTCGACGACGCGGTCGTGGTGGGCGAGAACATCTACCGCCACCATCGGTTGGGCCGCCAGGGCGTCGATGCCGCGGTCGAGGGCGTCGCCGAAGTGGCAACGCCGGTATTTTTCTCCGTGCTGACGACGATCGCCGCCTTCTCGCCTCTGCTGGCCGTCCCCGGCAACGTCGGCAAGGTCATGCGGGTGATCCCGGTGGTGGCGATCGCCACTCTGGCGTTCTCGCTCGTCGAGTCGCTCCTGGTCCTGCCTTCGCATCTGACTCATCTGCGCTCGAACGAGACGGACGGCAGCCGCCGCGGACGCTGGGACGCCGTCCAGGGCCGGATCTCGACTCTGTTCGACGGCATGGTGGAGCGTTTCTACCTGCCGATGCTGGAACGCGCGCTGACCTGGCGATACTCGACCGTGGCGCTGGCCGTCATGGTGCTCTTGCTCACCATCGGCTTCGTCGCCGGCGGTCATATCGGCTTCGCATTCTTCCCGCCGGTCGAAGCCGACAACATGGTCGTTCTCTTGACCATGCCGGAAGGCACGCCGGTGGACGTCACGACCGAGGCTCTCGCCCGCATCGAGGCCAGCGCCGAGGTCCTACGCCGACAGGCCGAATCCGAGGGCGGGCAGGACATCTTCAGGCACGTGATGACCTCGGTCGGCGAGCAGCCGTTCCGGGCTCGCCAGAGCGTCTATTCCACCGGCCTCGCGGCGACCTTCGCCGGCTCCAACCTGGGCGAGGTCAACATCGAGCTGGCCCCGGCCGAGGAACGCGACCGGCGAGCCGTGGATCTCGTTCGCCGCTGGCGTGAGCTCACCGGCCCGGTCGCGGGCGCCACCGAGCTGACCTTCAATTCTTCGATGTTCAGCGCCGGCGAGGCGATCAACATCCGCCTCTCCGGTACCGAGCTCGGATCATTGCGTCTGGCGACCGACGAGCTCAAGACGGCCCTGGCGAGCTATCCCGGAGTCTTCGACCTCACCGACTCGCTGCGGGCCGGCAAGCGTGAAGCCAAGCTCGAGATCACGCCCGAGGCCGAGTCTCTGGGGCTCACCCTCTCCGAGGTCGCGCGGCAGGTGCGCCAGGCCTTCTACGGCGAAGAGGCGCAGCGGATCCAGCGCGGCCGCGACGACGTCAAGGTCATGGTGCGTTATCCGGCGGACCAGCGGCGAGCACTCTCGAGTCTCGAGGACATGTATCTACGCACGCCCGGCGGCGACGAGGTACCCTTCGCCGTCGCCGGGCGATTCGAGCTGGTCCGGGGTTTCGCCACGATCGAGCGCACCGATCATCGCAGGACGGTGAGCATCATCGCCGACGTCGATCCGATCCTCGGCGACAGCAACGAAATCCTGGCCGACGTCGAACGGCGGGTGCTGCCGGAGCTCCTGGCGAGCTACCCCGGGCTCGGCTACTCCCTCGAGGGCGCCCGGCAGCAGCAGACGGAGAGTCGCGATGGGGTGATCCGCAGCCTGTCGATCGCGGTGTTTCTGATCTACGCTCTGCTGGCGATCCCGTGCCGCTCGTATGTCCAGCCACTGATCGTGATGAGTGCGATTCCCTTCGGCATCATCGGCGCGACCTGGGGCCACGTATTGATGGGGCGTGACTTGACGGCATTCTCGAGCTTCGGGATCGTTGCCCTCACCGGCGTGGTGGTCAATGACAGCCTGGTGCTGGTGGACTTTGCCAACCGCGCCCTGCGCCGCGGCGCCACGCTTCAGGAGGCATTGCTGCAGGCCGGCAAGACGCGGTTCAAGCCGATCCTGCTGACCTCCCTGACCACCTTCGCCGGGTTGACCCCGTTGCTGCTGGAGAAGAGCATGCAGGCCCAGTTCCTGATTCCGATGGCCATTTCGATCGCCTTCGGAGTGCTCGTCTCCTCGGTGTTCATCCTGTTGTTGGTGCCGGCGATCTACCACATCTTCCGGGACTTCCGGAGAGACGGGGTCGAGCATTAAGCTGCCGCTTCGGCTTCCGGAGCTACTTCGGCCTCTTCCGCCTCCTCGGCCCTCCAGCCGAAGATGTAGGTGGCCTCGAACGGGGTATCGGCCATCTTGACGGTGCCGACTTCCCACTCGAAGCGCGAGTCGCCGACGGACCGCGACATCTCGGAGAGCTCCTCGGGGGTGTAGGTACGCAGGTTCGAGACCATGCCGTCGATGAAGGCGGTGATAGGGACCACCGGAACGAGCAGCCCCCAGAGGATGTTGCGGAAATGGAACGGCCGCACCAGGAAGGCGGTGGCGATCACCGAGACGAATGGCAGGAGCAGGAACGACTGCACCAGGTTGAGCCACTTCCTGCTGGTGACCTCGACCGCCGCGAATCCCTCCGCGTGTTTAGCGGCGTCGCCCAGGATCTCTTTCACCTGCTCGGGGCGGAAGTGGTGAAGGCAGTTGAACATGGTGCGTACCCGCGCTTCTTTCGGCGGCCGTAGCGCGTTGACCGGTTGGCGATGGAAATCGATGCCCGACTCGGCTTCCTTGAGACGGGTGAAGGACGGAACGTTCGGATAGAGATCGCTGAGCAGGAGCAGAGGCCGGTCGCGCTCGGCCAGGGGTGCGGTCATGCTGTTCCAGGTCTTGACCGCCAGCTCGCCGGATCCCGAGCACAGGTCCATCACCGAAGTCGGCCGGACCCGTTGCAGGAAGCCTTGGAAGTGGCCGGACAGACTGCCGAAAGCGTCCATGGCGTCCAGGCAACGGCCCATACCCGATTGGAACAGGCGCCGCCATGAGGCCGGGTACCAGGTCTGTTCGTGAAGCTCGATGAGGTGGAAGCGACGCATCGGCGTGATCTCCAGGTGGTCCTGCAAGCGCAGGGTGAGATGCCACTCCCGCGCGACGCAGTCAACCTACCGCGGCCAGCTTACGAATCGCCTTACAGCGCCCTGCGAGGGGATGCGCAGGATTATACCGAACATCCGGTAGGTAGGCTAGATGCCTCTGACACCACCAGACTCCCGGGTTTCGCAGCCGACCGGGGAGGGCCGCTTAGAAGCTGACCGAGAAGCTCAGGATGGTGTACTCACCGCCATCCGACACGGCGGTTACCGGCCGCAGCCCGATCGGAAAAGGAAACGGCGGCGCGAAGACCGGCACGATGCCAATCTGCTCGGTCGTGACATCGAAGTGGTGCTCGAGCTTGAGGACGAGATTCGATGAAAACAGGTAGCTCAAAGAGGCGGCGATGTCCTCGCGAAACCGGATGTCGACGTCCTCGGTGATCGGCAATCCCCCGAAGACCGGCTGGAAGAAGTCTTCCTTCGGTTGCTTGGCATCCGAGAATTCCGCCTGGACATAAATCCGGAGTTTCTCGTTCGGATGGTAACCGAGCTGGCCGTACCAGAGTGGAAACTCGCCGCCCGCGAAGACCTCGTCGGGATCGGCCTCGAACGTGCGGTACTCGGCCCGAGCCACGAAGCGGTCGCCGGCGTAATCGAAAGACGCCCAGAAATCGTCGAACGTGTCCTCTCCGCCGACCGGTCTGAAGAGGCCTTCCAGGCCTCCGGATACGTCCCGCTGCTGGTACCCGGCGCCTAAGCGAAGGCCATACACCGGGGTGTTGAGCCACAGCGAGACGCCGAATCCGTCAGCGGTGGCGAGGCTGGTCTCGCCCTGGCCCAGAGACGGAGACTCGACCAGATCCCAGGTGCCGAGATAGGCGTCGAAGTCGAGGCTCCATTCGCTCTGGGCTGCGAACGTGTGAGAAAATACCACGCCGTCGACGGTCTCACTGGTGAAGCTGCCCTCGCGGTAGAACGTGAACGCCGGCCGATAGAACGGCAGCACCGTACCCACGTCGCGCAGCTCGTTGAAGATGCCGAAGGGAATCTGGACGCGCCCGATCTTGATCGAGGTGTCGTCTCCGATGCGCCGCTCGTAGAAGGCCCAGTCGAGTTCGATCTCGTCCTCCACTTCCTCGATCGGACTGTCGCCCAGCGACCGACTGCTGAACTGTACGATGACGATGTCCTTCGTCGAGATCTCGTAACGAAACTGCAACGCCATCGCTCGGTAGTCGAAGGTCCCGTCTTCCGGGATGCCGAGAATGCGCTCGTCGTCGGTGGGGGAGAAGAAGCCGCCCTCGGAGAAACTGGCGGTGGCATAGGCCTGGGTCAGGAAGCCGTGGACGGTAAGCTTGGAGAGCGTTTGCGAGATACCGGACGAGCCGGAGTCGCCATCGTCTTGCGGATCGGCGTTGGCGGGCTGTATCGAGCCGACGATCAGCAGCCCAAGAACCAAAATAGAAGCGACAACGACCTGCCTGTAGGGAGCCTTCATACCGGTACCTCCTCCTCTTTCCAATGGTTGGACAACCCTGCTGGCCGCCAGTTTACACCAAGCGCCGCCAAAGGTCAGCAATAAGAGTTCGGATGAAACATCCAAGAAATGCAATATGTGACTCGATGCCACACGTCCGACCGTTCGGTATGTCGGACTTCAGGTCGCGTTGTCCAGCCTTTGGAGCAGCCGTCTTCCGACCGCCTCTAAGCGCCAGTCGCGCAGCTCCTCCGGCAACACCGGCCTGCGACCGCCGAGGAACCTCCTCATCAACTCCTCGATCAGCCGGCGGGTCGCCAATAGCTCGGGGACGACTCCGAGCTCAGCGGCCGCCGCCGCGACCTCCTGGCGCAGCTCATCGACCCGCCGGCGATGGGGCTTGAGGTCGAGCAACGGCTCGGGGTGGGGCAGGCCTTCCGTCTCGGGCTCGCTGCGGCTGATGCGTAGCAGCGCCGCGCCGTGGCGGCGCAGTGTCGCCGTGCCCAGCCCCTGGATCCTCGCGAGCGCTTCCCGGTTCCGGGCGGGCCGCCGCGTCAGCTGCAGCAGGACGCGGTCCTTGACCACGAAGCTGCGCGGCAGGTCGCGTCGCCGCGCCTCCTCCTCGCGCCAGGCGCACAGCGCGCGCAGCCGCGCCAGCTCGGGCAGCGACAGGCTGGGGAATTGCCGGATGCGCCTGTAGGCTGTCTCCGGGGCGGGCAGAAAGCGCCGAGCGTCCGCCAGCTTCTCGACTGCTTGCTGGGCCCACACCATGCGCTCCAGATCGAGCAACCGATCGCTCAGCAGCTCGTGGGCCGGCAGTAGATAGGCCACGTCGAGCGCCGCGTAGGCGAGCTGCGACTCGGCGAGAGGCCGGCGCAGCCAGTTGGTACGGGTCTCGCCCTTCGGAATCTCGGCTTCGAACAGCGTGCGCACCAAACCGGCGTAACCCATGGAATGACCGACGCCGGCGATCGACGCCGCGATCTGGGTATCGAAGAGCGGCCGCGGGAACTCACCGAACAGATGGTAGAGAACCTCGAGGTCTTCGCTGCACGAGTGCAGTACCTTGAGCACGTCGCGGTCGGCGAGGACCGCCTGCAGCGGCGTCAGGTCTCGCAGCGCGATCGGATCGACCAGCCAGGTGGCGTCGTCGTCGGCCACCTGGACGAGTCCCAGGCCGGGGTAGAAGGTGCGCTCGCGCACGAATTCTGTATCGATGGCCAGGACGCAGGCCCGCGACCAGCGCTCGCCGGCCGCCGCCAGTTCCTCTGGACTGGTCACGAGCTCGAAGGGTCGTGAGTCTGCCGTAGGCTGCGACATCAGGAGGCGCTTCTTTTTCGATCGGGCGCCGCGAGATCGGACATCTGGCGGACGTAGAGATCGCGTTTGGGGTAGGGGAACTCGATGCCTTCGGCCTCGAAACGGCTGTAGATCTCGGAGTTGAGGGCGTCGATCACCCGGCCGCGGAGTACCGGTTCTTCGACCCAGGCGAGCAGCTCGAGACGCAGGCCGGAGTCTTCGAAGGCCCGGAAACGTACCCGCGGATCCGGCTCCCGGCGGACACCCGGGTGATCACGCGCGATCTCCAGCAGGAGCTCGCGGACCCGGTCGAGGTCCGACCCGTAGGCCACCTGCAGCTTGATGCGAACTCGTCTGTGGCGCGCCGGGCCGCCGGCCTCGTTGATGATCTTGGAGTTGGCGAGCACCGAGTTGGGGATGATGATCTCGAGGTCGTCGCGGGTCAGCAGCCGGCTGGAGCGGATGCCGATGCGCGCGATCTCGCCCCGCTCACCGGTCTCCAGCACGATGAAGTCTCCGACCGTGAACGGTTCGTCAGCGAGAATCGAGACGCCGGCGAAGAGATTGGCCAGGGTGTCCTTGGCGGCGAGGCCCAGGGCCAGGCCGGCGACGCCGGCCGACGCCAGCCACCCGGATACCGACACGCTCCATGCGAGCAGGAGGAAGTAAATGCCGCCCGCCACGAGGATCACCGTGGCCGCGTTCTCGAGCACGGGCAAGGTCTGGGGTTGGACGAAGTTGAAACGCTCGTGATTGCGCGACAGGGCTCCGAGCACCAGTCGCGTGAAGCGCAGCGCGAAGCCGAGCCACAGCAGGATCGCAACCGTCGCCAGGATCGATCGAGCGTAGCGATCGAACGGTTCCGGGACGGCGAGCAGCAGCAACGCCAGGTGAATACCGATCAGCAGGATACTGGCCGAGACCGGCCCCCGGAGCAGTGCGAAGGCACGGTCGTCGAGCTCGGTCCGCGTCCGCCGGGTCAAGACAGGCAGGGCGCGTGCCAGCATCAGCTCGGCCACTTTGGCCGCCACCGCTGATCCGGCCAGGATCAGGATCGCCCGGACCCAGGGGTCAGAGCCCAGGACGGCGATCAGGTCTTCGAGATGCTCGCGGCTCATCGTGCGGCGGTCCGCGAGCCGTCGGTCACATCTGGCGCGCGCCGTGACACTTCTTGTACTTCTTGCCCGAGCCGCACGGACACGGTTCGTTGCGCCCCACCTTGCGGTCCTTGCGCTTCACGGTCTGTGGCTTGGTCTGCCCCGACGCCGACTTCGGCGGTGCGGAGAAGCGGAAGCGCGACTTCATCTGCTCGACCATCCGGCGGCGGCGCTCGGCCAACTCCTCCTCGCTCACCGGTTCGACCCGGTAGAGATTGCGCACCACCGAATCCTCGAATCGGGTCTTCATGTCGGTGAACAGCTCGAAGCTCTCGCGCTTGTACTCGTTGAGCGGGTCTTTCTGGCCGTAGCTGCGCAGCGTGATGCCTTCCTTGAGGTGATCGAGGGCGAGCAGATGGTCTTTCCAGGCACCGTCCAGGATCTGCAGCATGATGTTGCGCTCGAGGGTGCGCAGTACCTCGGCACCGTGCTGCTCCTCCTTACCCGAGTACTTCGACTCGATGGCTCCCCAGAGCTGCTCACGCAGTTCGTCGATACCCAGCTTCTCGAGGTCGAGGCCAACCTTGTAGACATCGATGTCGAAGGCCGAGCGCACGTCGGTGGCGAGCTCGCTAAGGTTCCAGTCGCGAGGATCGGCGGCGTCTGCGCAATGGTTGGCGATGGCGTCGTCCAGGATGTCGCCGGAGATGCGCATCATGAACTCGCGGGTCCCCTCTTCGGTGGGCTCGTCGAAATCGTGATCCTCGTCCTGGAAGCTGAACTTGCCCTCGAGAACCTCGCGCCGCAATTGGTACAGCGCCTCGCGCTGCTTGTTCATCACGTCGTCGTACTTGAGCAGGTGCTTGCGTACCTCGAAGTTGCGGGCTTCGACCTGGGTCTGGGCACGCTCGATGGCCTTGGTGACCATCTTGTGCTCGATCGCCTCGCCTTCCTCCATGCCGAGGCGGCCCATGAGGTTCTTCACCCGGTCGGTGCCGCCGCCGAAGATGCGCATCAAATCGTCTTCGAGCGAAATGTAGAAGCGCGAGGAACCCGGGTCGCCCTGACGGCCCGAGCGGCCGCGCAGCTGATTGTCGATACGCCGCGATTCGTGGCGCTCGGTGCCCAGGATGTGCACGCCTCCCGCCTCGATCACCTCGTCGCGCTCAGTCACGCAGATCTTCTGGTAACGCGCCATCGCCTCTTCGTACCCTCCCGGGTCTTTCTCGGGATCGGCTTCGGCTCGGGCGAGGCCTTCCGGGTTGCCGCCCAGCACGATGTCGGTGCCGCGCCCGGCCATGTTGGTGGCGATGGTCACGGCGCCCTTGCGGCCGGCCTGGGCGACGATCGAGGCTTCCCGGCCGTGGAACTTGGCGTTCAGCACCACGTGGGGGACCTGGCGCCGTTTGAGCTGTTTCGACAGCATCTCCGAGTTCTCGATCGAGATGGTGCCGACCAGCGCTGGCTGGCCGCGTTCCCGGCAATCGCGAATCTCGTCGACCACCGCGTCCCACTTCTCGCGCGCCGTGCGGTAGACCACGTCCGGGTAGTCGGGTCGGTCGAGCGGCCGGTTGGTGGGGATGACCGAGACGTCGAGGTCGTAGATCTCGCCGAACTCGGCCTCTTCGGTTTCGGCGGTACCGGTCATGCCCGCCAGCTTTTCGTACATGCGGAAGTAGTTCTGGAAGGTGATCGTTGCCAGCGTCTGGTTCTCGCGCTCGATCTTCACTCCTTCCTTGGCCTCCACCGCCTGGTGCAGGCCGTCGGACCAGCGCCGGCCCGGCATCATGCGGCCGGTGAACACGTCGACGATCACCACCTGGTCGTCCTTGACCAGATAGGCGACGTCGCGCTTGTAGAGGTGGTGGGCGCGCAGCCCCTGGTTGATGCCGTGGATCAGGTCCATGTTCTCGAGGTCGTAGAGGTTCTCCACACCGAGCAGCTCTTCGGCCTTGGCCACGCCCTCGTCGGTCAGGGTTACGGTGTGCGCCTTCTCGTCGACCAGGAAGTCGCCGGTGGTGTACTTGACGCCGTCCTCGTCCTGGTGCTCCTCGCCGCGGTCGAAGCGGGGGATGATGCGATCAATGCGGTAGTACTTGTCGGTCGACTCCTCCGACGGGCCGGAAATGATCAGCGGCGTGCGCGCCTCGTCGACCAGGATCGAGTCGACCTCGTCGACGATGGCGTAATAGTGCGGGCGCTGCACCATGTTGGCGAACTCGAACTTCATGTTGTCGCGCAGGTAGTCGAAGCCGAACTCGTTGTTGGTGCCGTAGGTGATGTCGGCGGCGTAGGCCTTCTGGCGCTCGGCGTCCGGCATGTTGGTCTGAATCACGCCGACGCTCATGCCCAGAGCCTCGAAGACCGGCGCCATCCATTCGGAGTCGCGCTTGGCCAGGTAATCGTTGACCGTGACCACGTGCACGCCCTTGCCGGCGAGCGCGTTGAGGTAGGCCGGCAGCGTCGCCACCAGGGTCTTGCCCTCACCGGTCTTCATCTCGGCGATCTTGCCCTGGTGCAACACGACGCCGCCGATCAGCTGCACGTCGAAGGGCCGCATGCCCAGAGCGCGCCAGGCGGCTTCGCGCGCCGCCGTGAAGGCCGGCACCAACAGATCGTCGAGGGTCTCGCCGTTCTCCAGGCGACCGCGGAACTCGTCGGTCTTACGCTCGAGGTCGTCGTCGGAGAAGGCCTTCACCTCGCTCTCGAGGGCGTTGATCTGGTCCACGACGGGCTGCATGCGCTTCAGCTCGCGCTCGTGCTTGGTGCCGAAGACCTTGGCCAGGACTGCATTGATCATGGAATCGTTCTCTCACGCGGAAGATCAGGGAGGGGAGGGGCCGGCCGGCAAAGAATCCAGCCAGCGGGGACCGGACGCCTCGGGCGACCCGGGGCGTCAGTCTATCAGAGCAGGGAGCCCCGTCAGGGACCGGTGCCGTCGAGGATGTAGCCGCGCGGGTTGACCGCCCGGCCGTCGACGTGCACCTCGTAGTGGACGTGGGTACCGGTGGCGCGCCCTGAGGAGCCCACCAGCCCGATCACGTCGCCACGCTTGACTTGCTGGCCGACCTTTGAGTGGATACGCGACATGTGGCCGTAGCGGGTCATGAAGCCGAAACCATGGGAGATGTACACCGCGTTGCCGAGCCCGGCGACACGCCCGGCGCGGGTGACGATGCCGTCACCGGTGGCCAGGACTTCCTTGCCCGCCGGCGCCACGATGTCGATGCCGCGGTGGAACGCCCGATCTCCGTCGAACGGATCGCTGCGGTAGCCGAAGCCGCTGGTCAGCAGGCCTCGCACCGGAGTCACGGCCGGGGTGGCGGAGATCAGGGAGTAACGCTCGTCGAGCTTGCGCTCCAGCATCTGCATGCCGGTGTTCATCTCGATCAGGGTCCCTTCGAGGGCCGCCATCTGATCGCCCATCGCGGAGTCGTACTCGTCGGGGCCGGGGCCGCCAATGCCGCCTTCTTCGCTTGGCGACAGCTCGGTCACGCCGGCGACGATCGCCAGCTTGTGAATGCGCTGCTGGTAGTCGGCGACCTGCTGCTCCAGGTCCCTGATGCTGGTCTCGAAGCCCTGGTTGACCGTGCGAAGGTCGGAGTTCTCCACTCTCACCTGCTCGAGCTCGCCGCGGTCGAAGCTGGTGTTGAAGTAGGCGATGGTAGCGAGGATGCCGCCGACGGTGACCAGCGCCAGGGTGGCCGCGATGAGGCCGACCTGGAGAGACGAGAGCCGCCATTTGCGGAACTTGGCCCGCGCGTGGGGGACGAAGATGATGGTGTGCTGTTTCAAGGGCTTGGCGTTCGATCCGAAGTCGGTTGAGGTGGAACCGGACGGTGGGAACCGACCGGGACTCAACGCCCCTCCCAGGAGAAAACCGGGCGATCAAATCCGGCTCTGCAGCTCTAACGGCAGCTCTGACGGCAACTAACAAACTGACCGAATGGCTGGATTGTACCCAAAACTCGGAAAGAGTCAAGCGTCTTACATATTGGCACTTAGCTATATGTAGGAGTGGCCGGAGCGGACCCCTCGCGGGCGGTGGTCTGCTCGAGCAGGTCCACCAGCAGAGCCCAGACCTCGTCGGGTTGATCCATCATCAACCAGTGGCTGGCTCCGCCGACGCGGCGCACAGGTAGATCGGGTCGCAGATTGTGCAGGCTGATCGGCAAGGTGTTGAGGTCGCTGACCATCCCGACTACCGGACCATCGTACCTGTCGAGCGCCACTAGCGGGTTGTACGACGCGGAGCCCTCGAGCATGCCGATGGCGATCTCTACCGGCACTTCCGCGAGCTGATCGAGCACCAGATCGGCGACGTCCGGACGGGCTCCCATCAGCATCTGACGGAAGTACCAGTCGAGCTCTTCGGCTGGATCTCGCCGCAACTGATCGAGAAAGTGTCGGCGTTGTTCTTCGCTCTCGCGGCTCTGGTCGCCGCTGGGATCGACCAGCAGCAGGCCGGCAATGCGCCGTGGGTGGGAGCCCGCGTACTCGATCGCCGCCGAGGCCCCGAGGCTGTGGGCTACCAGGATCGTGCGGCGGCAGCGCAGACCGTCGACCACGGCGCCGATGACCCCGGCGAGCGCGGGGATGGAGTAGTCACCGTCCGCCGCCGGATCGGAGCCGCCGTGCCCGGGCAGATCGACGGCGACCGTGTGCAGCGCGGGGCCGGCCGCGGCCAATTGCGGCGACCACTGTTCCGCTCGTCCAGCGAGACCGTGGACGAAGACCACCGGCAGCCTGCCGTCGCGGTGGCGCTCGAGCACGCGCAGAGTGCCGGCCGGTCCCGGGATCCAGGACTCCGTCGTGTCGGTCGGCGGTACGAGTGGCGGTACCTCCGGCGGGTCATCGCGCCGACGATCCAGGCTCCTCGCGGCCAGTCTGCGGTTTCCGGCCAACATCGCGGTGACCGCGAGGCCCAGGGCGCCCAGGCCCAGCCAGCCCCACAGACCGGGTCCGCGGTGTCTGCGGTGTCGCCGCCTCGGACGGGCGTTTATCTTGTGCCGCATCGGTGATGCTCGAGACGGTGATGCTCAAGGAAATGGTAATGCTCGAGGACTGTGATGCTCAAGAAAACGGTGGATCTCGCGGGGACGATGTCAGCGCGTTCCCTCGTCGCCGGCGGTATTCTCCTCGGCAGCGGCGCCAGGTTCCGCATCACCCTCTGCTTCGCCCTCGATCAGCTCCGCCGCCAGCGTTGCGCGGTGGAACTCGACGAAGCGGGGCGAAAAGAAGCTGACCGTGGGCACCGGTGGCTCGGTGCGCTCGCAGGCGGACAGATCCAGGCCCGCGAGCTCGATCAGATCCTCGTCTTGCTCGCCGCCGAGGACCCACAGCGCGTGCCGGGACGCGGCTCGCAACAGACAGGCGTGAGACCGGGCCCGGCGGTCGCGCGAGAAGTCCGCTTCCACCAGCAGATCGAGGGACGTCTGGGGCTCGCCGCCGAAGAAGGCCTCGGCGGCGCGAGCGAGCTTCTCGGGCGGACGTCGCGCCGCGCGGCGCAGGGCGGCGACGGCCACCGTCAACTCGTCGGTGAGCGCCGAAAGCTTGTTCGCGCCCGCTCCCGCCTTGCTCTCGACGATCGACGCGAGCACCTGGTCGACGGCCGCCACGCTCGCGCCAAGTCGGCGCGGGTAGGGCGCCAGGCTCGAAATCGAGCGCAGCACCCGGCGAGCGCTCTGCTCGGCGTCCTGCACCTTCTCGAGCGCGTCGGCGGTCGCCGCGTTGAGCTCACCGAGGCGTTCGCGCGCGCCGACCACACAGGCCTCGACGGCATTCATCGCCTCACCTGCACCGTTCTTGGCGCCGTCGAGCAGGTCCAGGTCAGCCTGATCGCGACCTTCACCTAGCAACTCGCGAGCCGATCGCAACTTGTCCTCGGCGGCGCGTTGCCGCGCATCGAAAGAGGGCTCTCCCGACTCCCAGATTGCTGCCAGCTCTGGCGTCCGGCTCAGGGTCGCGAGTGCGTCGCGCCGTTCGGCGACCTGGTCGAGCAGGCCTTCGACTTCGGCGGCGGCGTCACGGACCTGGCGCAGGTGATTGCGGCAACGCTCACGGCGGTCGGTGAGGTCACCGGCGTGCTTGGACCTCTGAACCTGCCCCTGACGCTCTGATTCCGCGAAGGATTCGAGCGCCATCCGGCAATCGCCACTCTCGGCGAGAGCGACGCCCAGAAAGTAGTGCGGTACGTAGGCGGTCTTCAGCAGCCGGTTGACCTTCTCCCGTGGACGCTCGGCGATGGCTGCGCGAAAGAAACGCGCGGCATCGTCGAAGCGCGTCGCCTCGACCGCAGCGACGCCCAGCTTGTAGGCTTCGCGGGAGTCGGCCGCCGCGACGCCGGCAGAGAGAGCCAGACACAACGTGGCCAGTGCAACGGCTCGCCTCATTGCCACCAGCCGCTCTCCTTGAAGTAGTCCTCGACCCGGGTCTCGCCGAAAGCCTGGGTACAGCTCGCCACCTCGTCGAGCGTCACCTCGAGATCGCAGGTCTGGATCTCCTCGTTGTCCGGGTGGCGTAGGTGGATCTTGTACTGCCCCGGAGGCAGCTCGAGATAGAGCGGCGTCTGCGCCACCTCGGGGAGCTCCTTCAGGTAGCCTTGCGCGTCGGTGATCTCGGTGACCTCCGCCCACGGCACCGCGTTGACGGCGAGCATGCCCAGAACCGGCTCCGGGGCCGCCGCCGGCGCCACGGCCGGCGGTGGCGCCGGCTCCTCGACCACCGGCTCGGGAGGAATCTCCTCGCCACCTCCCAGCAGCAGCCATCCGAGCCCCACGACCAGCACCACGGCCGCGGGCACACCCAGCCACTTGATGGTGCCGAGCGGCGGCCGCAAGAAGGTGCGGTAGGTGTCGCTACGGGCTGGGTCGATCGGCTGAGTCTCGAGCGGCACCGTCTCGGGAGCGGCCGTCTCGGGAGCGGTAGGGATCTCGGGGACCGCCGTTGTGGCGGCGGGAACCTCGGTTTTAGTCTCGGCGACCGCCTGCTCGACGGCGCCCAGGGTCTCCTGATCGAGTTGGATCTCGCGAGTGTCCTGCCTGCCGTCGTCGGCGTCCGGCGGCGGCTCCTCGGCGATCGGTGTATCCAGGGCGGTCTGGATGCCGGTGAAGTCCTGCCGGGTCATCGTGGCCTCGAGCTGCTCCTTGGCCGCCTCCAGGTGGCCTTCGGCCACCAGCCTGCTGATCTCGTGCGCGGTCGACGCCAGGTCCGGGGCCTCGAGGTCGGGCAAAGTAGGCATGATCCGGGTCTTGAGTGCCTCGTCCGCGGCCGGTTGCGGTGGCGTCTCGATGCGAATCGTCGCTTCCGGGGGCGCCACAGCCGAGGGCGTCACAGTCTCGGCCGGCCGCGCCGGGGGCGCCACCGCCTCGATCGGGCGGGTCGTGCGCCCGGTGTTTTCCGACTCGGGCGGCCGGAGCGCCTCCTGGGCTGGTACCACGGTCGAGATCGTGTATTCGCCGATCTTGCCCTCGAGCACGCCCTTGGCGGTGCGCGTGATCTCGCCCGGATCCAGCACGTCGCTCGGTTCCTGGACCACCCCGGCGGTGGGTGGGTCGGGCACTGCCATCCCCACTAGCGCCGGCCACTTGCCGGCCGCGACCTCGTTCCTGATTTCGGTGAGCCGTGGGATCAGCTCGCTGAAGGAGCCGAAGCGCCGGTCCGGTTTCTTCTCCAGGCAGCGACCGACCAGATCGGAAAGCGCTTCGGGACACTCGTCCCAAACGCTGGTCATCGGCGGCGGTACCTTGTAGAGGATCTGGTAGACCAGTGCCGACAGGGTGTTGCCACGGAACGGACGCTCGAAGGTGAGAAGCTCGTGTGCCAGAACGCCGAACGAGAAGATGTCCGCCCGGTGATCCACGTCCGAGCCGCGGATCTGTTCCGGAGGCAGGTAGCTGGCGCTGCCCATGGTGACGCCCTTCTGCGTCAGCTGAGTCTCGGCGCTCGCCAGCTTGGCGATTCCGAAGTCCATGATCTTGATGGCGCCGTCCCCGAGCACCCGGATGTTGGCGGGCTTGATGTCGCGGTGGATCACACCCTCGGTGTGCGCGTAACCCAGGCCGCCGGCCACCTGGAGCAGGATGTCGAGCTTGTCGGCGACGGCGGCCTCGGCTCGCCGCTTGACCATCCGGCTCAGGTCCTCGCCGGAGAGCAGCTCCTGCACCAGAAAGGGAATCTCGCCCTCGAAGCCGAATTCGTAGACGGTGACGATGTTCTTGTGCACCAGCTTGCCGGCGATCTCGGCCTCGCGCAGGAAACGCTTGCGCAGGCCAATATCCTCGACCGAGCACACCTTGATCGCCACGTCGCGCTTCAGGTAGGCGTCGCGCCCCTGGTAGACCACGCCGAAGCTGCCCTGCCCGAGCTTGGCGGTCACCTCGTACTTACCGATTTTCTGGAAGTCGATCACGGCCGGGGAATCATAGCATTTCGGATGCTCGGCAAAGCTCGAGCCAGTGGAAGGCGGCGACCACCAGTGAGTGGGTGATTCGACCCTCGCGTAGGAGCGCCGGGATCTCGCTGCGGGGCACCAGCACCACTTCCAGATCCTCTCCCTCGTCGGGCTGCGGCTCGACGGTGCGCCGGGCGCCCTCGATCAACCAGGTGGTGCAGACATTGTCCTGGATGGCTGGGTTGGGATGTACGGTGCCGAGCTTCACCGGTGCCTCGCCGGTGTAGCCGGTCTCTTCCACGAGCTCGCGCGCGGCGCCCACGCCAGCGTCCTCGCCCGGCTCCAGCACGCCGCCTGGGATCTCGAACGTCAAACGGTCGATGCCGTGGCGGTACTGGACCACCAGCACCACCTCGTCGTCTGGTGTCAGGGCCACGACGTTGGCCCAGTCCGGCATACGGAGGACCTGATATGTGGCCGCCCGCCCGGTGCGTGGTGAGCGGCGCACGATTTCCTGCACGCCAAAGACTCCGCGCTCGAGCACCTCACCGGTCTCGAGCGTCTCCCAGATTCGGGGTCTTGCAGTCCCAGGCTTCATACCATAACGTCGCGACACGATGGAAAACCCGCAGAATCTACCATGGTACAAGCGGCTGCACTGGCAGATCTTCGCGGCGATGTTCGTCGGCACCATCGCCGGCCTGATCGGCGGACCGGATCTGGTCCCCAAGGTCGGCTGGCTGGGCGAGATCTTCATCAAGTTGCTGAAGATGGTCATCGTGCCCCTGGTGTTCACGTCGATCGTCTCCGGTGTGGCTGCGGTGGGCGGCGGACGTGACGTCGGGCGTCTGTTTACCAAGACCATGGGCTACTACGTGCTCACCAGCGCGCTGGCAGCGCTGACAGGCCTGTTGCTGGTCAACCTCATCCAGCCCGGCGTTGGCGCCCAACTCGCCGGCATCGAGGGCGGTGAGCTGCCCGAGCTGACCACCGCCACCACGCCCAAGGATCTGCTGCTCGACGTCGTGCCCGAGAATGTCGTCCAGGCGTCGTACGAAGGCAAGATGCTGGCGATCATCTTCTTCTGCATCGTCCTGGGCATGACCATCGGCGCCTTGCCGGACAAGCAGCGGACGCTCCTGACCGACCTGTTCGAGGCTGGCTTCCAGGCCATGATGAGGCTCACGGGTGGCATCATCAAGTTTGCGCCGATCGGCGTCTTCGGGTTGATCGTGCGGGTGGTGGGGGGATCCGGTTTCGCCAGCTTCAAGGCCCTGGGTCTCTACATGCTAACCATCGCCTCGGGCCTCGCCGTGCACCTCTTCATCACCCTGCCGCTGGTGTTGATCCTGCTCGGCCGCATCAAGCCCTGGATCCACTTCCGCAACATGATCGAGCCCATGGTGATGGCGTTCTCGACCAGCTCGTCGGCCGCCACGCTGCCGGTGACCATACGTTCGGTCGAGAAGAAGGTCGGGGTGTCGAACAAGGTCACCTCGTTCGTGCTGCCCATGGGCTCGACGGTCAACATGGACGGCACCGCGCTCTACGAGTGCGCCGGCGTGCTGTTCATCGCCCAGGTGCTGGGCGCCGAGCTGACCTTGCTGCAGCAGATGATCGTGGTGGTCACCGCGCTGCTGGCCTCGATCGGCGCAGCCGCGGTGCCCTCGGCCGGCCTGGTGATCATCTTCCTGGTCTTGCAGGCGGTCGGCCTCCAGGGGCCGCAGGTCGACGCCATCGTCGGCGCCATGTTCGCCATCGACCGTCCGCTGGACATGGCCCGGACGACGGTCAACATCTTCAGCGATTCGTGCGGCGCGGCGATCATCGCCCGCTCCGAGGGCGAAGAGAACGTCGATACCGAGGTGGTCGAGCTATGACTTCGTTGAACATGAAACGGGTGCTGATCACCGGCGCCGCCCGGGGCCTGGGCCGGGCGATGGCCGAGAGCTTCGCCGCCGAAGGCGCGGAGGTGGTGCTCACCGACCTCGACGCCGAGGGCCTCGACGACGCCCGCGAAGCGCTGTCGAGCGCCGGCGCGCGCTGCCGCACCTACGTCCTCGACGTCACTGATCCGGCCGCCATCGCCGAAGCGCGCGAGGCGCTGCACGCAGACGCTGGCACCGTCGACATCCTGGTCAACAACGCCGGCGTGGTGTTTGGCGGCGAGTTCCTCGAGGTGCCGCTCGAAAAGCATCACCTGACCTACCGGGTCAACGTCGAGGGCCCGGTCAACATGACTCACGCCTTCCTGGAAGACGTGATCGGTTCGCCCCGAGGGCACCTGGTGTACATCGCCAGCGCTTCGGGCTACGTCGGGCTGCCGGGCGGCACCACCTACGCGTCCAGCAAGTGGGCGGCGATCGGCTTCGCCGAGTCGATCCGCGCCGAGCTCAAGCATCAGGGCCATCGCCGGGTGGGGGTCACCACGGTGTGTCCGACCTACATCGCCACCGGCATGTTCGAGGGCGTCGCGCCGCCCAAGACCACCTCCATGCTCGATCCGGCGCGGATCGCCGCCAAGGTGGTGACTGCGGTCAAGCGCCGCAAGGTCTGGGTACGCGAGCCCTGGATCGTCAAGATCACGCCGCTGCTCAAGCACGGCCTGCCGACGCCGGTCTCCGACTTCCTGAGCGACGCCTTTGGCGCCTCGAAGAGCATGGACCACTGGCAGGGCCACGGCAAGTCCGGGGAATGAGCGCCGAAGAGCCGGCCGCCGAGCCGGAGCTTGACGGCCCCCCGGCCGAAGGCGAACCGTATCCGCCCGAGGTCCGCTTTCTCGATCTGGACGGCCGCCAGGTGATCCTTGTGGGCACAGCCCACGTCTCACGCAGCTCGGTGGACCTGGTGCGCCGGGTGATCGAGCGCGAGCGTCCCGACTGCGTGTGCGTCGAGCTCGACGCACATCGCTACGAGTCGCTGGCCAAGGAAAAGAAGTGGGAGTCGCTCGACCTCAAGCAGATCATCCGCAAGAAGCAGCTGCCGACCCTTCTTCTGAACCTACTGCTCGCGGCCTACCAGAAGCGACTCGGCGGCGAGCTCGGGGTACAGCCCGGCCGCGAGTTGCTCGAGGCCGCGCGGGTGGCCGACGAGCACGGCATCCCGATCGAGCTCTGCGACCGCGACGTGCGGGTGACCTTGCGGCGGGCTTCTCACGCGACCTCGTTCTTCCGCAAGCTCCTGCTCATGTCCGAGCTGTTGGTGGCGATGTTCGACACCACCGAGATCTCCGAGGAGCAGCTCGAGAAGCTCAAGGACAAAGACGTGCTGACCGAGCTCATGGATGACCTGGGCCGCGCCTTGCCGGCGCTCAAGAGGGTCTTGATCGACGAGCGGGACGACTACCTCTCGGAGCGGCTGCGGCGATCGGTGGGTGATCGGATCGTCGGCGTGGTCGGTGCCGGTCATCTGGAGGGCATCTGCAGGGCGCTGGGGGAGGAACGGCAGGTGGATCTCGATGCGCTGAGCACAATCCCGCCGGTGTCGGGTTTCTGGAAGGTCGCCGGCTGGGGCGTGCCGTTGGCGATCCTGGGCGCTCTGGGCTGGATCGGTTTCACCCAGGGTGCTGACGAAATGGGCGAGGACATCGTCTTCTGGATCCTCGCCAACGCCATCCCGACCGCGATAGGCGGCATCCTGGCCATGGCGCATCCGCTGACCATCCTCGCCGGTTTCGTCGCGGCTCCGCTCACCAGCCTGACGCCGGTGATCGGCGCCGCCTACGTGACGGCGTTCGTCCAGGCCTGGGTTCGGCCGCCGGTGGTCAAGGAGTTCCAGACCGTGGCCGACGACCTGATGGTGCTGCGCAAGTGGTGGCAGAATAAGTTACTGAAGATCTTCCTGGCCTTCATGCTGCCGGGCTTCGGGAGCATCCTCGGCTCGCTTCTCGGAGGCGGCAAGATCTTCTCCAGCCTGTTCCGGTGAATGGGTCCGTCCCTTCGGGACGGCGCTGCTACAATCCGTCCGTTCATGGACAAACAGATCTCACACTTCAAGATCCTCGAGGAGATCGGCTCCGGAGGAATGGGGGTCGTCTACCGTGCCCGCGACCTGCGTCTGCGCCGCACCGTGGCCCTCAAGGTGCTGCCCGCCGGAGCGCTGGCCGAACCGATGATCCGCGAGCGGTTGATGCGCGAGGCGCAGACCGCCTCGGCTCTCAACCACCCGCACATCGTCACCGTGTTCGAGATCCACTCGGCCGGCGACCGCGACTTCATCGCCATGGAGTTCGTCAAGGGACAGTCACTAGACCGGTTGATCGGCGACGAAGGGCTGCCGCTCGAAAAGGCCCTGCGCTACGCCATCCAGATCGCCGACGGCTTGTCTTGTGCCCACCAGAGCGGCGTGATCCACCGCGACCTCAAGCCGCAGAACATCATGATCACGCCCTCGGACGACGTCAAGATCCTGGATTTCGGCCTCGCCAAGAGGTTCGTGCCGCCGGGAGTGGCGGCCGCCGGCGACGCCTCCAGCATCGCTCCCGGGCTGATGACCCTGACCGCGCCGGGGGTCAAGGTGGGCACGCCCGCCTACATGTCTCCCGAGCAGATCGAGAGCAAGCAGATCGACGCGCGCAGCGACGTCTTCTCCTTCGGCGCTCTGCTGTACGAAATGCTGACCGGCGTCGCTCCGTTCCATCGGCGCAATGCGATCCTGATCTTCAAGGCGGTGCTGAGCGACCAACCGGAGCCGCTGCGGACGCTCAAACCGAACCTGTCGGGCGAGCTCGAGGGCCTGCTGACCCAGGCGCTGAGGAAGGATGCGGAGGAGCGACAGGAAAGCATGAGCGATGTGCTCACCGTACTCGAGTCGGTGCAGCTCGATCTCTTTGGCGCCGGCATTTCCAGCAGCCGGTCGGGAGTCATGCCCGTCCCCGCGCTGCCTCGGCGCGGCGGTGCCTGGTGGCGGGTGGCGGCGCCGGCGGCAGGGGCGGTGGTCGCCGCCGCGGCCGCTCTGTGGGCGCTCAATCGGCCGCCGGCGGTGCCGGTGCTGGCGAACGATCTACGCGTCTCTGCCTTCCAGGACTCCCAGCGCCAGGCCAGTTTCTCGCCCGCCGGCGACCGCCTCGTATTCATTCGCGACGATGCAGCCGGCCAGCCCCAGGTGTGGACCAAGACCCTGCCCAGCGGCATGGCGAGTCAGATGACGCCTGTGCCCTTCGCCGGCGAGCGGCCGCGTTGGCACCCGGTGGAGGACCGCATCATCGTCGGCGCCCACGGTGGCGGCATCTGGTCTCTCGACCTGGCGCCGGGCGCCGAGCCGATGCGTCTGCTCGAGAGCGGTGCCCGGCCGCAGCTCTCGGCCGGCGGCGATCGCGTGGTGTTCGAACGCGATCAGGGCGTGTGGATCGCCGGGCCGGACGATGGCGAGGTACGACGGCTGGAGACCGTGCCGCCTGCCTTTTTTGCCCGCTGGGTGCCGCGATCTCCGGCCTTCTCTCCCGACGGCCGCGAAGTCGTCTACTTCCAGCCCGAGTCCGGCCCGGTCGGCACGCTGTGGGTGGCGTCGGTCGCCGGCGGCGCCCCCCGCCGGCTGATGACGGACTCGTTCCGTGGCGGTGACCCGGTGTGGACCGCGGACGGGCGGTGGATCATTTACTGGTCCGACCAGGAAGGCGGCATCCATCTGTGGACGGTGGCGGCGCGCGGTGGCGAGGCGCAGCGCCTGACCCGTGGCGCCGGCCGCAACACCGAGCCCGCGCTGTCGGCCGATGGCAGCCGGATCGTCTACACCACCAGCTACCCGAACTTCGCGTTGCTTCGTCGCTCGGCGGCGACGGGCGACGACACCGTGGTGGAAGACATCGGCGAGGAGATCGTCCGCCCCACCGTCTCGCCTGCCGGCGATCGCATCGCCTTCTTCGCCCCGGTGGGGCCGGACATTCACCTCCACACCATCGGCGTGGACGGCGATGGCCGTCGGCAGGTTACGGACCGGCCCGGGGAGCGCAACCTCCTGCCCCAGTGGTCGGCCGACGGCGAGCACCTCTATTTTTATCAGGAGCGGCCGTCGCGGTCGTTCCGCAAGGTGTCGGTGAGTGGCGGGGCGAGCGTCGAGATACTGGCGGACTGGTCGATGGCCGGCCAGTACGACACCGCGGTGGCGCCCGAGGAGCGGCGGGTGGTTTACACGCCGCTCGCTGGCGGCGTGCCCGGCAAGCTGCGCGTCCGCGACTTGAACACCGGAGTGGAGCAGGAGCTCGGCGCCGTGCTCCAGGCGCCCCGCTGGTCGGCCGACGGCGAGCAGATCCTCGGCTCCGACGTCGAGAACCGGATCTACATGTGCCCGTCCGCCGGCGGTCAGTGCCGCTATCTGGCCGACGGCTTCCAACCGCGGTGGTCGGCGACCGAGGGCCGGATGGTCTTCGCCCGGCATGCCGGCACGGCGAAGCGGGACCGGAGCCTGGTGCTGTCGATCTGGACGTTCGATCTCGGGAGCGGCGAAGAGAAGCGACTGGTCGACCGTATCGAGGCCTTTGGCGCACTGGGTCTGGGTTACGATCTCTTGCCCGACGGTGACCTGGTGTGGAATCAGTTGGAATCCGTGCGCGAGGAGCTCTGGACGGCCGATCTGGAGTAGGGGCGTCCCAGTTTCCCGTCAGACGGGTGCCACGAGCCGTTGTTCGAGCCGCGCTTCCAGAGTCTCCAGGTAGCCACCCTGCGCCTCCAGATCGGCGGTCAGCTCGTCGATCAGGCCGCCCAGACGCTCCTCTCCCTCGCGCTCGAGGCGCTCCCCCAGGCGCTCCTCGTCGTCCCGGCGGCCGCGCCGCAGCAGCCGGGTCATGGCGCGCGCGGTGCGCATCAGCAAGCGCCGGCTGCCGGTGAAGAGCGAGCGTGCCAGGGTGGTGACCGGACGGGTGTCGGTGGCGCGGCTGACCGCTTCGACCGTCGCGCGCACCGCCAGCAGGCGCGGGTCGATGGGTGCCGGCGGCACTGTATGGGGCACCTCGGCGAGGACTCCCAGGCCCAGGGCGTGACGCAGCAGATATGCCTCGTGGAAGGTTCTGGAGAAGGTGGCGACCGCGTCCTTGATGGTAAGGAAGAATAGGATCTTGCGCATTATCTTGCGGAAGATCACGGCGATCAGGAACGTCAGCGGCTTGACCACCAGCAGCCGCAGGCAGCCGAGAGCACAGCCGCCCGCTGTCGGCGGCACGTAGCCGCAGGCCAGCACCTTGACCTGGAAGTCGCCTAGGTCGACGCCGGCGTCCGACACCAGGCCGGCGACCAGGCGCCGGCGTAGCAGGTCACGAGCCCAGTCGTCGAGCACCGGTATCGGGATCAGCGGGCACAGGCCGGTGAGCAGGCTGTAGGAGACCAGCTTGCGCAGGTCTTTGGTACGGGGCTGGGGGGCGAGGTCGCTCATGGTCATCTGTTCGCGATGCGCCGGGCGGCGAGAGTCTATGTCGTGACAGGCCGGGGTTGAAGCCCGGTTTCGGTCCAGTCCCAGGCGGGGCACGTACAATATGGGTGATGAGAGTCTCGTTGTCCATTCGCCGCCTGGCCCTTGCGCCGCTCCTGGTGCTGGCGCCGTCCGCGTCGGCTCAGGCGCCCTACGACCCGGGGGACGTCGGCTGGTCGCGGCTCGAGTTCGAGGCCACCAAGTTCTTCATCACCGCCCGGAGCGCGGTCGATCTCGACAGCCGGCCGGCGGCGGAGGCGTCCTCGGAGTTGTTCGCCCCCGCCGAGGGGGAGAAGGTTTTGACCCCGAGCGGCCCGGTGACCTCGCGGATCGACATCCGCACCAGCGTTCTGGGCCGGGATTCCAAGGTCCGGTTCTGGTTCGAGCCTGGCGACGCCCGGGCGCTCGAGCGCAGCGAGCTGTCGCTGTCGAGCAAGCGCCGACGCTACAAGACCTACCGCTATGCCTGGCCCGGCGTCCACGCTCACACGGTGCGGCCCCACGAAGGGGAGGAAGACAAGCCGCACGAGGATTGGACCCGCATCGGCGACCAGTACATCCCGTTCCCGGAAGACTTGAACGGCGCCGTCGTCACCGAGCCCGCGGCGTTGCTCTACGCGGTGCCCGCCGGCGCCTTGAACGAGCCGGGCGACGAGCTGGTGATGCACGTCTTTTCACGTCGCCGAGTCACGCCGGTCGACATCCGGGTGGCGGAGCGCAAGCGGCTGCGGGTCGACTACGTCGAGGCTACGCCTGCAGGCGAGCGCACCGTCAACGAGGAAGTCGAGACCTTGCGCGTCACCCTGCGCCCGCGCCCGCCCGAGGACGACACCGACAGCGGCGGTATCCGCCTACTCGGCCTCGAAGGCGACATCGACCTCTACCTCGAGCCGCGCACGCGGACGCCCCTGCTGGTGACCGGCAAGATCAAGATCGCGGGGCGGGTACGGTTGTGGTTGAAGCGGGTGGTGTTGCGGTCGCCGTGAGCCGCGGTCAGCGATCCGCAGCTCAACCTGGGAATAGATCGCAGGGGTCGGTGGCGGAGAGGATGTCTTTGCGCCACTGCTTGAGCTGGGCTTCCGAGGCCGCCGCGATCAGCCTCTCGTAACGTGGTTCCAGAGGTCCGAACCTCTCCCCGACCTGCTCGCTCAGCGCCAGACGCTGACCCTCCAGCAGAGCCGCCTTGCGCCCTTCCTTGCGCCCCTCTTTGAGCCCCTTCTCATATCCCTCGGCCATCCATTGTTTCGGCCATCTCGCCGCCCGTTCCGCCAACATGATCTTTGCCTCCTGAAGGTCCTGAAGCTCCGGTATCTCGATTCCTGGTAGTCGGGCCGGCAAGACCGCTCGCCGCAGCCAGGTCGCCATGTCCTGTCGCAGCTCACGAAGCTCGGGATCGCCGAGGATGTCGAGCAGCGAATCGATGATCCGCCGGATCTCCTCCACGCCCTGCGACTGCTCCAACTGGAACACTCCGGCCACCGGGTTGTCGAGCGGCTCCAGCCGCTCCCGCGGCAGATGACCCTCGTCGATCACCTGGTACTCGAAGCGCGGCACATGGCGCTCCTGGCCTGGTATCGACTCCAGGAGGTCCGCCACCTGGAGCGGAGCCGTCCACTTGTTCTCTCCATTATAGAGCACGATCGGCACCACCGGTGGCAATTTGCGGGAACTGGTCCATCGTCGGTTCCGGATCAGGTCTTCGTAGAGGAGCATGATGTAGGTCAGCACTCTGATCGCCATGAAGCGAGCGACGCTGGACTGGAACTCGATCAAGATGTAGATGTAGAACCAGTCGCCACCCGGCTCGTATCGCAGACGCCAGACGACGTCGCTCTCGCGCTGCTCCAATTCCTCACTGACGTAGTGCGCGGGCACGATCTCCAGGGTCGAGAAGTCGAGGCGGTCCACCCAGGGCGGCGCCACGTAGCGTTCGATCAGATCCCGGACCATCCGGGCGTGGGAGAAGAGCCGCCGGTAGCTGCCGTCGTGAGGGGTCTGTCTGCTGGGCATGTACGTCCTCCATTGATTAGACCGCCGTCAAAGTAACGACGCTTCACCCAATAGAAGACGTAATAAGTGCCTGCGATCTTGCGCGTCGAGCCGAGTTTCTCCGCTGCTAGAATGGTCGGAGGAGATCGATCATGCGACGAGACGCTGCTCTGGCCCTTCTGGAAGACCACCACGCCGACCTGGCGCGCTTTGGCGTGAAGTCTCTGCGACTCTTCGGCTCGGTGGCGCGCGATGAGGCTTCATCTGACAGCGATGTGGATCTCCTGGTCGACTTCGAGCAACGGCCGACCTTCTCCGGCTACATGAAGCTCCGGATCTTCCTGGAAGATCTCCTAGGCGCCACCGTCGACCTGGTGACAGAGAACGGCCCCCGAGATCGAGTGCGGCCGGAAGTCGAGAGGGAGACGATTCTTGTCGCGTGACGGCGTCAGGCTTCCCGAACTTCCGCTCCACGACGACGAGCCGACTCTGGACGATCAACTCGATCGTACCGAGCTGATCGACCAGGTGTGCGAGATGGTGGCATGCGGGAAACCGCCGCAGGTGCTCGGCGTCCACGGCGACTGGGGGTCGGGCAAGACGAGTTTCCTACATCAGCTCCAGTGGCGGCTGACGGGGGAGTGTCCGCAGCAGCCGAAGGAGCGCCTCGTCGGCATGCTGAAGCCGGAGTTCCCCTACAAGAACGTTACCGTGGTCTGGTTCGAGGCCTTCGCCCTGGCCGAGCAGCAGCTGGCGATCGCCGGCGACCTGGTCGACCCGGTGGTGTTCGTCAGCACCTGCATGAACAAGGCGACGCTGAAGGTCCAACAGGAAGACCTCGACGAGGCCAACCTGCTGATGGACGCCGCGCTCAAGGTGCTCGGCGCGCTGGCCGTGCGGCTGGGCCTGCCACCGGAAGAGCTCCAGAAGGCTCTGCTCGGCGACTCCAAAGCGCCCTGAGGGAAACGGTACACGCTTTCGGTCGCTGTCCACGCGGACGGTGGTCGCGAATCGGCGCGGCGGGTCGACGATAGCTCTCGAACGGCGCCGCAAGCGTTGCGGCGCGCCATCGTCAACGGCCGGCCCCGGATCCCGGGCTCGGCCCGACCAAGGAGGTGTCTGGTGTCTTTTCTTAGAACCAACACCCTGCGTCTGAAGTCCTGCTCGTTCCTGGAGCAGACCATCTTGAACCACGGTCAGAGGGTCGCCGAGACCCTGGGCCAGACCCTCGGTGCTCTCGTCGGCGAGAGCGTCGCGTTGCCCGACTTCTGGGCACTGCAGCTCTTCTTTCTCGAATCCTTGCGGACCATGCGCGGCCGCATGGAGACCGCCGAGGAGGCCCACGTCAAGGAGCTCGCCGACGACGTCGAGCCGCGCAATCGGCGCGAGGGCTCCGACGCGCAGCTGCGTTCGCGCATGCGCCAGCTGAGAGACTTCTTCGCTGGCGCCTTCCAGCCCATGGCGGTGGAGGAGCTCGGATTCCCGCGCCGCCTGGGCAAGAGCCCGGAAGAGCTGCTGCGTCAGGGGGCGCACCTGATCGAGGTGCTCAAGGATCCGGCGAAAGTGCTGCCCGCACCGTTCCTCGGTCAGGTCACGTTGCTTCTGTCAGAGATCGCGGACTCCCTGAAGCCCCTGGTCGAAGACCTGAGGGTCGCTCTGACCGACGTCGGCCGCGAGACCAAAGAGGCGGCGCTGACCCTGCTCGATCGCAATCGGGCGATCAAGGAGTACGACCAGATGTTCGGCGGCATCGCGCGGACCCTGGAATCGCTCTACCGTCTGGCCGGCGAGCCCGAGCTTGCCGACCAGGTGCGTCCGTCCGTCCGTAGGCCCGGCCGCACGGCGAACGCGGCGAAGGAAGAAGAAGCGAGTGAAGGCGGCGAGGGCAACGAGCCCGCGCCGGCGGAGCCCGTGACCACTTCCGAAGCCTGATCTCCCCCGTCTCACGGTTCGCCCCGGAGTCGCTGCCGCGGCTCCGGGGCTTTTTGCGTTTCAGGTGCGATTGGAAGCTGCTTCAAAGCAGAATATACGGTCTCAGATGCGATCTGGAGCTCCTCCGAAGAAGAAATGAAGATTTCAGTTGTGGTCCGGACCCCCTCCGGAGCGGAGCTGAAGTTTTCAGATGCCGTCCGGACCGCCTCCGGAGCGGAGCTGAAGTCTTCGGATGCCGTTCGGGCCGCCTCCAGACGGCATCCGCGGCTCTCAGGCGGCCTCGGGCGCCACCGCCCTCCGCAGCCCCGGCAGGCGCAGCAGGGTGATGTGATGGTTCATGATCGTTTTCCTTCGTTCTCGTTGGTCGTGCTGCCGCTCGAGCTCACCGGCCTGCGGCGCGAGAACGAGATGCTGCGTCGCGAGGTGGGGGAGCGCTGCGCCGCCGAGGTGGTGGCCGAGAGCGAGGCGATGAAGGCGGTGCTGGTGCTGGCCGGGCGCGCCGGGGCGAGCTCGAGAACGCCATCGAGCGAGCCACCATCCTCGGCCGCGGCAACTCGATCGAGCCGGAAGACTCGCCCTCTTCCATACGGCACGACCGGGTTCGCAAGTTGCGGCTCTACGCCGCCCGGGGCGTTCAGGAATATTGGCTGATCCAGCCGCACCCCGCGCTCGTCGAGGTGCTGACTCTCGACGGAGACGCCTACCGGATCTTCGGCGTCTACACCGACGCCGATCAGCTCCACAGCAAGGTCTTCCCCGACCTGGTGATCGACCTCGCCGAGGTGTTCACCTTGCCGGTGCCGCCCGAGGAGCAGATCGACGAAATCCGCGAGTCGGCCCCGCCATACGCCTCGCGGCCGAGCGCGCCGAATTAATCGGCCCCGGCCGGCAACTTGACCACCACGGCGGTGACGTCGTCGTCGGGCGTGCCGCCGGCGCGGTGGACGTCGACCTCGTTGAGCAGGTCGGTAAGGATCGCGGCGGCGGGCTGGTCGGATAGTCGTGGCAACAGTCCCGGCCAGCGCTCATAGCCGAAGACCTCGCCCTCGGGGGAGGTGGCCTCCACCACGCCGTCGGAGAAGGCCACCAGCACGGCCGGACCGGGGCACCGCAGGCGCTCCTCGCAGTTCTCGCCACCGAGTCCGACGCCAAGGGGTTGACACGGCTGGCCGAGCTCGCGCACGCCGTCGCCGGCCGAGAGCAGCAGTGGCGGATGGCCGGCGGTGGCTACCGCCAGCTCGCGCCCGGCCGGGTCCCAGACGGCCAGCAGCAGGGTGACCATGGTGCGCCGGCTCGCACCCTTGCCATCGCCGGGCAGCGTCAGTCGGGCGAAGAACTCGCGGATGCCGGCCAGCGCGGTTTCAGGGGTCACCCCGGCGACCGCGTGCTGGACCACCGCCGCCTTGGTGTAGGCGGTGAGGATCGAACAGGCGATGCCGTGCCCGGCGACGTCGGCGACAGCGATCCAGACGCGTCCGTCCGCGTCTTCCGCCACCTCCAGGAAGTCGCCGCCCACGGTGTCGGCGGGGATCATGCGCCAGGCGATCTCGGCGCCGGCGGCGCTCGACAGCGAATCGGCTGGCAGCAGCGAGAGCTGCATCGAGCGCAGCAGCTCGACCTCGGCGTCGAGCCGCGCCGAGCGGCGCAGGTCGGAGACCCAGGCGGGCGCGATCGACGCCAGGTCGCCACGCCGGGGCGCACGCCACAGCAGCAGGAGGCCGACGACGGGTGCCAGCAGCGGCAGGGAAGCGACCAGCGCCACCGTCGGCTGCAGCGGGAAAGCCGACCAGCCCAGCCACGCCGTGGGCAGCGACAGCGAGGTCACCGTCGCCACCGCCAGGGCCAGCAGGCCGTGATGCCACAGCACCCAGCCCGCCGCCAGCGCCGCCACCAGGCCGAGCGCCAGCGAGGTCTCGAGCGGCGCCACCCACATCGCCAGCGACCAGGGCGCGGCGGTCAGGCCGGCGCCGACGACGGCGCCGAGCCGGCCCGCCATGCGCCCGCCGAAGCCCACCAGCACGCTGGTCACCGCGGCCAGCGCCAGGCCCTGGCCGAGCGGCGAGCTGAGCGTCCACTGATCGGGCAGGACCGCCAGCACGTTGCTGTAGCCGCCGCCGTCGCGAGCAGCCAGCTCGCCTCCCGCCGAGCGTAGGGCGGACAGCACGCAGCCGACCCCGAAGCCGGCCAGCAGCTCGCCCCCGGTGGCGCGGATCGGCCGGCGCGCCAGCAGGCGGTCGAAGTGCTCCACGGCGCTGTTCCTGACTTCCCGGAGCTCGGCCTCGCCGGCCGTCCAGAACAACAGCACGCCGGCCTGGGAGAGCAGGAAATACAGCCACAGCAACACCGGGACATTGGGCTCGGTGAGGAAGGCGAGCGACGGCAGCATACCGACCAGCAGCACTACCCCGAGCACCGGGGCGCGGCCGAAGCCGGCGCGGCGGCGGGCGAGCCGCCACAGCAGCACGCCGAGCGCCAGCAGGCTGACGGCGATCAGCCCGTAGAAGCGGACCTGCTCACCCGTGGAGGCGAAGCGCTGTCTGGCGTAGGTCAGCAGCGGTGCGCCGATCGGTTGCCGGTGCGCCAGCCAGCGGGTGGAGGCCGACAGCGAGACATAGACCGCGGGCTCGGCGCCGCCCGGGCTGTAGACGCGCTCGATGGTTTCGAGCAGGCGCACCTCGTTGGGCGCCGGGGGCGGCTTGCCGAGCAGCATCGCGGCCACCCGGTCGGCGAACTCGGGCGAAGCGGCGCGCGCCGCGGGGCGCGGGCCCAGGAACAGATCGGCGGCGAACGCGGCTCCCACCAGCTCGGCCCGGCCGTCGTACTCGAGCAGCAGGGTGTCGGTCACGCCCTCGGCGCCCACGGCGTCGAAGAAGCGGGCGCCGACACGGATCGGCGGCGCCGCGCGCAGCAACCGCCGGCGGAGCTCGACGTTGGGCTGGTTCTCCACCAGGATCTGCAGGTCCGCCAGCGACGACACCGCTCGCGAGCCCGCCGACAGCTCCAGCCGCGGCTGGCCGCCCACCCGGTAGCCGAGCGCCTCGGCGTCGTCGAAAGCGCGCGCCAGCACCGCGTCGGTCGACGGGAAGCTCACCGCGGCGTCGGGCGCCCAGCGGCTCACCGCCAGGACGCTCACCACTATCCCGGCGAGGGCCAGGAGGGTGAGCAGGCCGGCACGAAATACGGTGCGAAGATTCACGGCGTAAGCTTAATACGGTATGCGTCTCTCCTGTGTTCTTGCCGCGGTCGTCTTGATGGCCTGCGGGCGGTGCTCAGGCTGCTTCCTGTCCGCACCGCCTGCTCGGGCTCGATCGCGTTGCGCGCCGTCCTCGGCCATCAGGCCGCTCGCTGACGGGTTTGTGTGCGGGGTCCGACGTGTCGACGTGGTGTGACATGGTCTTCTTTTCGCGCGCTGCCTCGGTTCAGAGCTGCTGCTGGACCATCTCCAGATCTTCGGGAACGATGAACTCCACCTCGCCGCCGCGGCTGACGTTGATCAGCTTCTGGAACAGCAGAGCTCCGGCCTGGCCGATGAAGTGCTCGCCAAGACTGCCTTCGAGCCGCTGCAGCCAGCGCAGCAGGGTGAAGAAGATCCGGCGCTGGAGAGCGTGGTTGCGCGCCGGCTCGATCCCCACGCGCCGCATTCCCTCGACCCCCAGGATCTCCTCCATGGCGAGCCGCGGAATGCCGCCGAAGCACGCGCGCCGGAGCTTGCCGGGGATCAGGCTGCGCATCATCGCCAGGTTGACGCGCGAGAGGAAGACGCCGTCCGGGTTCTCCGCCGCGGTCACGTAGTGCCGGCGCGAATAGGACTCGTAGAACGCCGAGGCCTCGGCCACCGACTCCGGCACGTACTCGGCGTTCATCGGCTCGCCGGTCGGGTGGATGCCCATCATCTGGATGAAGATCCTCCACACGTAGTAGAAATCCTCGGCCTGTTCGTCGGTGAGGCCGATCTCGAGCCGCTTCAGGCCGTTGATCACCAGCAGCGAGAAGCCCATGATCGTGCCCAGCATGTCCTCGTGGTTGCACGGCACGCCGTACTTCTCCCGGTACTCCGGCCGGTAGCGGGGCACGATCAGCCGGATGCCGGAGTGCAACAGGCGCAGCTTGCGGGCGGTCAGGTGGGCGCGCCCGTCGCCGTCGGTGGGTGGCATCGACGACACGTTGACCACCATCTGCAGCACCCCCATGAGGCGCCGGTAGGGATGGGTGCCGAGGTTGTTCGAGACCGTCAGGACGCGGCTCAGGCAGGGTGCGGAGTAGCCGCTCGGCAGGCTCGAGGCGAGCAGCACCACGGCGGCAGGAATGGCGTGGGTGCGAAGAACCTCGACGCCGCGCTCGAGGCGTTCCACGTCGAGGCCGCCCGGCACCTCGGCGGTCGCTTCCATGAAGTCCACGAACGGCGCGGGCGCGTCGTCGGGAAGCGGCTGGTGGTCGCCGCGCAGGTTCTGGAAGATGCGGTTGACGGCCTCGATGCCGTGCTCGGAGTGCAGCCGCGTGACCGCCTCGTCGGCGAGATCGTCCCCCCCCTTGCGGATCTGGTCGAGGAACTCGTCGTCTTTCCACTTGTCGATGGCCATTCCTGTCCTCCAGGCTCGCCGGGGCGAGTGCCTTCGGCTGGGTGGTGAGACTCGGGAAGCTGGAAGAGGATTGTATAGCGAGAGGCGTCTTCCGGGCTAAGATTGCCCCGGGAGACGCCATGGCCTACACACGAACGTACATCCTGCTCATCACGCTCGGGCTCTGCACGTCGGTCGTACCCGACGCCCGCGCCGGGGAGCGCATGCTCGGCGCGCCGGTCTTCGACCACGCCACCGAGACCACCTACCGGCAGGTGACCTGGGACGACTTCAAGGGCAATGCCAAAGCGCCGCCGAGCTGGAACCGTTGGCGAACCGGTAGCTTCGCCCACATCGCGACCGAGGTCAGGCTCGGGAGATTCCAGGTAGAAGTCGTCCCGGATGGCGACGGCTGGCTCGCACGGCCGGTGGGCGTGAGACCGTACGCGGTCATGAACAAGGACTTCTCGGCGGTGAAGCACGGCTCCAGAAACGCCTACACCCTGGACCACGAGCAGCTGCACTTCGACATCGCCGAGACCGTGGCCCGCCGCATCACCGTCTACCTCGTGCCGCTCCGCGGCCGTGGAGCCAGCCAGCAGGCGGCCGGCGAGGATCTCGCTCGACAGATCCGCGAGCGCTACGAGGCCGGTATCAAAGAGCTCTGGGAGCTCCAAGGCGCCTACGACGGCGAGACCGGCAACGGCCAGCGCAAGAAGAAGCAGAAGAAGTGGGCCCAGGACGTGCCGGGGATGTTCCGCGAGGCGTCCGAGGCGCTGACGCCGGCGCTCGAGACGGCTGCCGCCGATCGCACGGATCCGTAGACGGTTGCGGCCTCCCCGTCGTCAGCTCAAAGTCCCGGCGCCGGCGCGGCCCCCAGCGCCTCGACCGGGTGACAAGACATTTTGTTGATATGATGCAGTGATCTAGTAGAAGGGGGAACCTGGCCTCCGGAGGAATGGAGGAATCCCATGGGGCAGGATGAAACGGCGCGGAATGCGCCGATCTTTCTCAGCTACTCGAGCACGGACAGAGAGTTCTGTCTTCGGCTCCAGATGGATCTCGAAGCGGCCGGCCTCGACACCTGGGTCGATAAGAAAGGAATCGCGCCGGGGCGAGAATGGCAGCGCCAGATCCAGGAGGCGTTGAGCTGCGCCGGCGCGGTTCTCCTCGTGCTGTCGCCTGGCGCGGTGGACTCGAGCACCGTGCAGGCCGAGGTCTCCTTCGCCCGCGACGAGGGCAAGCTCGTCGTCCCGGTCATCTGCCGTCCTTGTGAGATCCCCTGGCACCTGCGTCCCCTGCAGCACGTCGATCTGTCCACCGAGGCGAAGTATCGGGACGGCCTCGCCGAGCTCGTCGACCACCTGCGGCGCCGGCCAACCTGGCGTCCGGTCGCGGGCGGCTCGATTCCGCCGCGCCACGAATGGCAGCTCGAGGAGAAGCTGGACGAAGGACCCCACGGTGAGGTCTGGGCCGCCCGGCGGCGGGATGGCGAGGAGAGGCGGTTCGTCAAGCTCGGTTTCGACGACGAACAGCTCGCCGCTCTGCGACGCGAGGTCGAGGTGTTTCGTGAGGCGAAGCTCGAGGATCGCACCGGCGTCTGCCAGATCCTCGACTGGAGTCTTACCGTCGAGCCGTATCGCGTAGAGTCGGAGTACGCGCCGCGGCTGGTCGATTGGGCCGGGGACCGGAACACGCTCGCCGACCTGCCGCTCACGGATCGGCTCGAGATCGTGGCGTGCGTTGCGGACGCCTTGGACGAGCTGCACCGCGCCGACGCGCCGCACGGCAACGTCGAGCCCGGCAACGTGCTGGTGCGCTCAGCGAACGGTGACCAACCGCGGGTGAAGCTGTGGAACTGTGGCTGGGGCCCGGGAGCGAGTGACCTCTACCGCGACCGGCGGCTGGCCGCGGACGCGCCGGCCAGCCGGGAGGCGGATCTCTACGCGCTGGGAGTCGTGCTCTATCAGATGACGGTCGGGGATCTTGCCCGGCCGCTCGGCCCGGGCTGGGAGCGCGACATCGACGACCAGCTGCTGCGGGCCGATGTCGCGGCGATGATCGGAACCCGTCCGAAGAAACGCATCCGGCGCGCCGCCGAGCTCGCCCAGCGTCTCCGGTCCCTGCCGATCAGGAAGAGCCAGCGGCGGACGCGCGGTCTGGTTCGGTGGCTGTCGGCCGCCGTCGCCGTCTCGCTCCTGCTCGCCGTCGCGATCTGGTTTCACTCGGTGCGCGTCAGCCGGGAGGCCGAGACCGCCGAGCAGGTTTCGAGGTTTCTGCTGGAGCTGTTCGAGGCGGCGAATCCCTGGGAGAGGAAGGACGGCGCCATTCCGGCGCGCGAGGTGCTGGATCGCGGCGCCGAGAGAATCCGCGACGAGCTCGGCGACCGGCCGGTCGTCCAGGCGCGGTTGATGGACGCGATCGGCACGGTTTACGGCCAGCTCGCGCTCCACGACCAGGCGGAGTCGTTGCTGGCCGGCGCGGTGGCGATCCGCGAGGGGCGTCCAGAGAGCGAGATCCTCGACCTGGCCGCGAGTCTCCACCGCCTCGCCCGGGTCTACGTCGGTCAAGGCCGGTACCAGGACGCGAAACCGCTCTTCGACCGGGCGTTGAGCATCCGGCAAGACATCCTGGGATCGGATCATCCGGACGTGGCGTCGAGCCTCATTGGCCTCGGGAACCTCCATCTTCGCCGGAGCGATTTCGCGGCGGCGGAGGAGCACTACCTCCGTGCCGGGGAGATCCGCGAAAAGGCGTTTCGGAACCAGCCGGAAGACGAGGATCGGATCCGCCACCTGGCGCAGAGCGACAACAACCTGGCGAACCTCTACGAGATCCAGGAGAGGTATGACGAAGCAGAGTCCTGCTACCTGCGAGCTCGCGCCAGGCAGATCGAGACCCTCGGTGAGAATCACCCCTCCGTGGCGGTGACCGACAACAACCTGGCCAATCTCCACAAGGCCAGGGGCCGCTTCACCGAGGCGAGAAAGACCTATGCCGCGGCGTTGAAGTCCCTGGAGAAGGCGTTCGGCGAGGACCATCCCGCGGTGGCGATGATCCTCAATAATCTCGGCAACCTGCACTACGAGCGGGGACGCTACGAAGAAGCCGAGAAACATCATCTTCGAGCGCTGGAGGTCCGGGAGAAGTACTTCGGCGACCAACACCCCGACGTGGCGATGAGCCACGGCAATCTGGCGAATCTCTACGACGACCGGGGAAAGACCGAGAAAGCACGGTCGTACTACGCCAAGGCCTGTGAGGGCTTCGAGAGCTCGCTGGGTCCGGACCATACCGAGGTGGCGCTGTGCTGCAAGAACCTGGCGAGACTCTACTCCGAGCAAGGCAGGCACGAGGCGGCGGCGGGGCTCCTGCATCGAGCGCTCGCGATCTACGAGGAGACCTTCGGCGAGGACCACACCGAGGTGGCCTTCACGCTCGCCGAGCTCGCCTTCGTCGAGATCGCGCGTGAGGACTACGACCGCGCGGCGGAGTACTTCGAGCGGGAGCTCGAGATTCTGGACCGCGTGCTGGGGGAGGACCACGTCGAAGTTGCCCGGGAGCTCAACAACCTCGCCGAGACCTACAAGCTGCAGCAGCGCCACGAGGAGGCGGAACCGCTCTTCGTCCGGGCGCTCGCGATTCTCGAGGCCGCTCCCGAACAGCGAGACCTCCGCGGCCAGGTGCGCGACGGCTACGTCGAGTTGCTGCGCCGGCTCGGCCGTTCGGGCGAGGCGATCTCGCTGGAGACGGGGCCGGCGGCGGACGGCTGATCCCGGGAGCCGAGGGCCGCCGCGGCCGCGATTACCGCAGGAGGTTGCCGCTGATGATCGGATTGGCGCCGGAGCACGCGCTCGTCAGGGTGATCGCCGCGAAGCCGACGCTGAGAGTGCCAGCGGCCCCGCCCTCGGCGTCGAGCTCGGCGACCACCCAGCTCTGCGCGATGTCGCCGAACAGCCCGTCGGTGGAGCAGGGGGTCGGCGAGCCCGAGGTGTCGCCGAGGGTGAAGTTCAGATTGAGGTACAGCCAGCCGAACTCGTACGGCGTCTCGATGCCATCGTCGCCGATGGCATAGCGTCCGGTCTCGATCGGGAAGCATTGGATGGTCGGCACTGGTGGGTCGGGTGGCGGCGGCGAGATCCCGCCGGCGCCGGGCAGGGCCGGGATCTCCGTACACAGCTCGGTGGCGTCTTCCTGAAGATCGAAAGCGACCACCTGGGTCTCTTCCAGCGGCCACCAGGGCGGCGCGCCGGCGGTGGGCACGCAGCCGCCCGCGCCGTCAGTGTCGAAGCCAGAGACGCTGACCTGACACTTCGAATCTCGCCACACCAGCAGGTCGGTGCCGCCGTCGAACAGCGCGTTGGGCTCGAAGTAGCGGGTGGCCCAGGTCGAGCTCAGGGGCTCCCGCTGGTCGGTGGCCAGCCCGTCGACGTAGCGGCCGTAGAAGGTGGTGTCGCCGGGCAAGAAGATGCCCTTGTCCGACGCCTCGATCGCCACCAGGCTGTCGCCGATGGCGCGGCCATCTTGAACGATGAACCAGTCGCCCCAGAGCTGATTGACCTCGCTGGTCAGGCCGGTACCGAAATAGCCGGGCTGGTTGGGAAACAACAGGTTGCAGTCGGTGACGTTGTCGATCGTCACGTAGCCGCGGGCGATGAAGTCATTGCCGCCGAAGCCGGTCTCGTCGTGCGCTTGGCCGATGCAGTCCGTGGCCGCGCCCCGGTCGCCGAGGCCGCGGCCGGTGTGTCCGCCGCGAACCCGGCGCGAGAACCCCTTGAACATCGGGTCCGCGACGCGATCGAGGACCGGGTTCGTGCCCAGCGGCAGGTTGGTGTCGCAGCCCGGGAAGAGGGGATTGGCGGGGTTGTCCGGCGCGGAGTCCCAGGCTGGATTCTGAGACGTCTGGCCGTGCGGGCTGAATGAGTCGGCCGGATCGTTGGTGGCGTGCGCCGTGATCGGCAGATTGCCGTTGTTGAACACGTCAGCGAGGCTCACCGTCTCGATGTCGTAGCCGGTCAGGAAGATGTCGAAGTCGATCGACGGCAGCGACCAGTCGCCCCATAGCACTACGTGGGCGACCGCTGGGGCGGACGAGGCGTTGTTGACGGAGAAGAAGGTGTCGACGCTTCGCTCCGACGTTACGGGGTCTTCGTCCGTCGGGGTCAGCCCGACCTCGAAATAGGGCAGCAGCAGCGTTGCCGCTGGCACGACGTCGATGGTGCAGAGCTCGGCGAGAGCCGGTACGCCCGCGAGACCAATCGCCAGAGTGACCGCAAGGACCCGATAGCTCATCCCTGACCTCCAATCACTGTCAAGAGTGACTCGAAGAGATTTTGACTCCTCTAAAGGCTAGTCGATGCCCCCCAAGGGTACAAGATCTCTCCGCTCGAAGTAAACAAAATGTCTGTTGGGTGATCTATACTTGATGTACTGGGGGTAGAAGGAGGCTGCGTTTGAGCGCCATCTTCATCAGCCACAGCAGCCGGGACGACGCGGTTGCGGCTGAAGTGAAGGACTGGCTCGTGGAGCAAGGGCACCGATCGGTGTTCCTGGACTTCGACCCGGCGGCCGGGATTCCCGCCGGCCGGAGTTGGGAGCAGGAGCTCTACCAGCAGCTGCGCACCTGCCGCGCGGTGATCGTGCTGTGCAGCGAGTCCTCGATGGCGTCGCGCTGGTGCTTCGCGGAGATCACCCACGCCCGGTCGCTCGGCAAGCCGATCTTCCCGCTGCAGATCGAGGCCTGCGATCTGGACTCGGTGCTGACCGACCGCCAGATCATCGACATGACGTCCGACGCGGCGGTGGGTTATGTCCGGTTGGCGCGCGGTCTCGAGCTGGCCGGCCTCGACGCCACCAGCCCGCTCGACTGGGACGGCAGTCGGCCGCCCTACCCGGGCCTGCTGTGCTTCGGCGAAGAGGACGCCGCCATCTTCTTCGGGCGCGACGAGGAGACCGGTGCCGGCCTCGACGCCCTGACCAAGATGAAACGCTACGGCGGCGCCGGACTGCTGCTGCTGCTCGGCGCTTCGGGCAGCGGCAAGTCGTCGCTGATGCGCGCCGGCATGGTGCCGCGCTTGCGCCGCGACCCGGAACAGTGGCTGGTGGTCGATCCCTTCCGGCCCGGCAACAAGCCGCTGGCAAACCTGGCGGCGGTGCTGGCGAGGGCGTTCGAGCAGTCCGGCCGGCGGCGCGGCTGGCAGGAAATTCGCGACGAGCTCGTGTCGAGCAAAGACCAGACCTACGCCGGCGCTTCGCTGATCCGCGACCTGCGGCTCGGCTCGGAGCATCAGGAAGCGTCGATGGTGTTGTTCATCGACCAGTTCGAAGAGTTGCTCGGGTACCCCGAGGACCATCCGGCGAACCGTTTCCTGGTCGACCTGCGCACGGCGCTCGACCCGCCGCGCGGCACGTATCTCACGGTCGCCACCCTGCGCTCGGACTTCCTCGCCACGTTCCAGAAGCACCCGGCCCTGCGCGGACTGCCCTTCCAGAGCCTGTCGCTCGGGCCGATGACAGTCGATGGCCTGACCGAGATCATCGAGCGGCCGGCGGCCCTGGCGGGGATGGACATGGAGCAGGGCCTGGTGCAGGCCCTGCTGCGCGACACCGAGACCGAGGACGCGCTGCCGCTGTTGGCGTTCACCCTGCGCGAGCTCTACGAGTTGGCGAAGGAAGACCGCCGGCTGGGAGTCGAGAGGTACCGCCAGCAGCTCGGCGGCCTGCGCGGCGCGGTGGCCAAGGCGGCGGACGCGGTGCTAGCTTCGGAGACGCTCGACGAGGCCGAAGAGGACGACCTGCGGGGCGCTTTCTTGAGCATGGTGCGGCTCGACGAGGAGGGGCATTTCGCTCGCCGCGCCGCTGGCTGGAAGCAGTTGCCGAAGGGCGCGCACACCTGGCTCGAGCGCTTCGTCCAGGCGCGCCTGCTGGTGGCCGGCGGCAGCGATTCGGAGCGCACCGTGGAGGTCGCCCACGAGGCCCTGTTCCGCGCCTGGGACAAGCTGGCCTCGTGGCTGGACGAGAACCGCGAGGCGCTGATCCTGCGCCAGGAGCTGGGGCAGGCCGTGCGCCAGTGGGAGCAGGGAGATCGTGCCGAGGAAGACCTGTGGCGAGGCGGACGGTTGGGGCGCGCGCTCGAGCTGCGCGACCGTTCTTTCGACCGCCGGCTGGTCCGGCGTACAGGCACCCTGATACCAGGACGGTTGCCGATGGCCGCCGAGGAGCTCGAGTTCCTGAGCCTGGCGGCAAAGGCCGAGCACCGCATGCAGCTGCGCCGCCGTCGCCGGCGCCGTGCGGTGGTGATCGCCGCGCTCCTGGTGGCCGCCGTGATGTCGCTGCTCTTCGTGCAAGCTCGGCGCGAGCGTTTCAAGGCGCGTACCCAGACTCTGGCGGCCCAGGCGCGGGGCGAACAGCCGGATCGGCTGGACCGCGCCCTGCTGCTCAGCCTGGAGGTCGATCGCCGGGGCGCGGAGCTCGAAGCCCGGCGGCTGCTCTACGAAGGGCTCGAATCGAGCCCCAGGCTTGAGACCCTGCTGCACCGCCACCGCGACGACGTCCGCGCCGTGGCCTGGAGCCCCGACGGCCGGCTCCTGGCCTCGGCCAGCGGCACCGAGCCTACGCTGCTGCTGTGGGACGTGGAGTCCGAGCGTCCCACGGGCCGGCCGCTCGCCGGCACCAGCGCCGGCATGTGGGGCATTGCCTTCAGCCCCGACGGTCAGCGCCTGGCCGCCGGCACCGCCGACGGCGCGGTGCTGGTGTGGGACGTCTACGCGCCTCCCGGCGAGCCGATGCGGCTGGTCGACGAGTCGCGGCCGGCGGGGGAGGTCTACGCCGTGGCCTGGAGCCCCGACGGCCGGGTGGTCGCGGCCGCCCGCGCCGATCAGAAGATCCAGCTCTGGGACCTGGCCGAGCAGGGTGCCGGCGCCGCCATGTTCGCCGGTGCCGAGGACTATCTGAAGTCCCTGGCGTGGAGCCCCGCGGGCGACGAGCTCGCCGCCGGCGGGATGGACAAGAAGGTCCGCCGCTGGGACGTCGCCACCGGCCAGCAGATAGCGGCGCTCAGTCCGAGCCACGGTCAGGGAGTGATGAGCGTGGCCTACAGCCCCGACGGCGCGCTGCTCGCCTCGGGCAGTCTCGACGGCACCGTCGCGCTGTGGGACCGCGCCGCCGGTGAGCGCGCCGGCCAGCCGCTGGACAGCCTGATCGGCCCGGTGGCGAGCGTCGCCTGGAGCGCCGACTCACGGATCCTGGCGGTGGGCAGCACCAAGGGGCGCCTGGCGTTGTGGGACGTTCCCCGCCGCCGACTGATCGCGCCCACCGCCGGCGGCCAGGCAGGCGCCTTGCTGGGCGTCACCTGGAGCCCGGACGACAGCCGGCTCGCTTCCGGCAACGGCCGGGTGGTGGCCCTGTGGCGGGCGGACGGTGGGCCGCGCCTGGGTCAACTGGTGGATCTCGGCGCCACCGAGGTGCGCAACCTGGCGGTGAGCCCCGACGGCACCGCCCTGGCGGCGGTGGGCAGGGACCCGATCCGCCAGGATCTCGGCATCCGTGTGTGGGATCTGGCGCGCGGCGAGGGCCGGGCCGTGATCCAGGGCGCCCCGCGGCGACCGCCGGTGCTGGCGTGGAGCGCCGACGGTCGAGCCCTCCTCACCGCGGGCGTCGACCGTACGGTACGGCGGTGGGAGATCTCGACCGGCCGTGCCCTGCTCGAACAGCAGGCCGAGGACCTCGGCTCCGGACGTCTGTCGAGCCTGGCCTGGAGCCCGCGTGGCGCGCGGCTCGCTGCCGGCGGGCGCGATGGCTCGGTAGCGGTGTGGAACGCAGCCGGCAGCGTGCCGCTGATCGCGCCCGTGGGCTCCGGCGAGTCGCGGATCACGGTCCTGGCCTGGGACGCGGCCGGTTCCCGGCTGGCAGCCGGCGCGGCGGACGGATCCATCCGGGTTTGGAGTCAGAGCTCCAGCCTGGCGCCGGGCACGCTGTTCAGCGGCCACGTCGGCTCGATCTACGGCCTGGCCTGGAGCCCCGACGGCCGCACCCTGGCATCGGCCGCGCGAGACAAGTCCGTGCGCTTGTGGGACGCCGCGTCCGGCGCTCCAGCCGACGAGCCGTTCACCGACTTCGTGGACTTCGTCACCCGGCTGGCCTGGAGTCCCGACGGCCGCTCGCTGGCCATGGCGACCAACAAGGATTGGAAGGTGCAGATCCGGGACGTGGCCGCGCGGGTGATCTGGGCCGGCCCGTTCTCGGGGCACGGCGACACCGTCTCGGGGCTGTGGTTCGCCGCCGACGGCACGACGCTGATTTCGGTCAGCGTCGAAGGCACGTTGCGGCGCTGGGACGTCGATCCTGCGTCGTGGCGCCGGCGGGTCTGCCGCGTGGCCAATCGCAGCCTGAGTGAGGACGAGTGGCAACGGTATCTCTACGACGCTGCGTATCGAAAGGCCTGCGTCGGCGATCTCGAAACCAACGATCTCCCGACCCAACAATGAGGAGAGGCTCATGATCAAGAACCTGGCAACCATTCTGGCGGCGGCGTGTCTGCTCGCCGGCCTGTCCGACGTGGCACAGGCCGCGTGTGAGAGCTGCGGCTACGCCGACCGAGGCGATCGCTTCGAGGGAGTGGAGAGTGGGGAGGAGGTCTCCGGCGGCAGCTTCAAGCTCCACGCGGTGCACTATCTGCGTCCCGGGGAGGCGGCGGCGAAGGGAGGCCAGATGCACCTCTACTTCCGGCTCCCGGAGGCTGGGAAGTTGGAGGAGATCAGGGTGGCGCAGCCCGACACGCTCTACCGCATGGAACCGAAGCGCAAGGAGTACCCGCAAGGGCTGCAGAGCTTCACCTGGCCGCGTGGCGAGGTGATCGACCCGCTCGGTCTGTCGGTCGACGGGCTCTACGCGCTGCTCCGCACGGGGGGGGTCTACATCCCCGCCCTGGTGTCGACCCGCGCGCCGGCGGCGCCCTCGGGCGGTTATGCCTTCGTCTTCAAGAGCGGCGCCGGCATCGACGCCGACTGCACTGTCTCCGGCGCGGACGGCGCCGAGGTCAAGAGCTTCGAGTGCTTCGAGGACTACGGCGGAATGATCCCGATCGAGTGGGACGGCACAGACGAGGCGGGGAAGCCGGCGGCGGACGGCGTCTATACCTTCGAGATTGAAGGCGACATGTTGGCCGAGACCATCCGTCCGCTGGCGCATACCGTCTCGTTCCGGCACCAGAGTTTGAAGTAGGCGCGGCCAAAGGCCGAGCATTTCGAGCAGGAGGACACCATGATCGATCGACTCTCTCACCTCGTTCCCGTGCTGCTGGCTTTGACGGCCATGGCAGCGGCGCCCGCGGCCGCGGCCGAGGAGGATCTCCTCGACACGCTCAAGGCGCAGACCGTGATGATCACCGTCGACCGCGCGGACCAGGCCACCGAGTTCGGCTCCGGCGTCGTGCTCTGCCAGGACGAGCAACAGGTTTTCGTTCTCACCGCCCACCACGTGCTGGCCGGCAAGAGCCCCGAGGGCTCGGGCAGGAAGACCCTCAGGCTACGCAAGATCAAGGCCAAGGTCATGTTCTACGGCGGCGATACCGAGGTCGGCTTCGACGGCCGCACCAAGGTCATGTCCTACGGCGACCAGGAGGTCGGCAGAGACAAGTTCGTCGTGCACCAGGTCCCGGGGGACGACCTGTTGTTGCTGGAGTTCCCCATCGTGCCGGTGTTGCCGACGAAGACGACCCTGGAAGCGCCGGCACGGGTGGCCGACGGCACCCTCCAGGAAGACGGGCCGGAGGTGATCTCCGTCGGGTACTGGAAGGACCAGTCGGAGGCCTGGGCCAACCGGCCGGGCAATCTGCTCGCCGGCGGCGGCAAGTTGGTTCACCACAGCGGCCAGATCGCCGAAGGGTTCTCCGGCGGGCCACTGTTCAACCGGGCCGGGTCACTCGTCGGCATCAACATCCAGCGGGTTCGCGGCGAGGAGATCGGCGCCAGGATCGGCGACTTTTACGGCAAGGCGCTGGTGGTGGAAGAGGTCTTGCCGGCGATCGACAAGTGGATCCCGTCGGACTGCCTGAGGAGCGCCGGCCCGCTCTCGAATCTCGCCTACCTGACCTACCGCAAAGCGATGCGGGCGGTCTCGATCAAGCGCTGGCAGGATGCCAAGGACCTGATGTCCGAGGCCCTAGAGCACGAGTCCGAGGAGGGCGCCAGCGTCCATCTGGAAGGGTTGCGATACACGCCCTACCTGCCGCTCTACCATCGCGGCCTGGCGAGCTACAAGCTGGCGGCTCGCACCAGCGGCTACGAGGCCAGCCTGTCCTACAGCGCCGCGATCCGTGATTGGGAGCGCGCCGAGACCAAGCGCGAGATCCAGAAGAACAAACGTTACAAGACCCTGAAGCGGCTCAAGGCACGTAGCTACAAGGCGTTGCAACGGCTCTCCGCGCCGAAGACCCCCGAGGAGGAGAAAGCCTGGGCACAGGCACGCGCGGAGGCGGAGGCCGAAGAGAAGAGGAGATTGGAAGCCAAGGAGAGAGAAGAGAAAGCCAAACAGGCGAAGCTGGAGGAGAGGAACAGGAAGGAGAAGGAAAGGGCGGAGAAGGAGAGGATCGCCCGGCAGAAAGAGATCGACGAAAGGGTGGCGACGAAGGTCGCCGAGAGGGAGAAAGCCGAGAAGGCTCGCCTGGAAGCGCAGGCCGCGGCAGAGGCACGCGCAGCCCTGCGCCGGGTCAGCGAGACGGTCAAGCCGTGCGCCAGGCTGCGTGCCGAACCCTCGCGGAGGGGCAAGCGGCTCGACTGCCTGGAGCCTGGAACCGAGGCGTCGTTGCTCGATCAGCGGGACGACTGGAGCCTGATTCGGCTCGAGGACGGTCGCGAAGGCTGGATGGCGTCGCGTTTGTTGGAGCGAGTCGACACGCTGGAGAAGGATTAGAAGGCATCCGAATGAAACCGACGGACCCGGGGAGGGTGAGCGGAGCTCTCCGCTCCGGGAACAGGAAAGGGAGGACTCGAAATGAAAAGACTCGCAACATCAACGATCATGCTGCTTCTGAGCGCGCCGTTCATCGCTGCAGTCGAGGCCCAAGTACCGCCGCCGAGGGGAGGGTTTTCGCCAGGTGGCACTGAAGCTCGAGATCCCGATACCGCCATTAAGTTCAACCTGTCCACCCCGGGGGCCCGCAGCCTGGCGATGGGCGGGGCATTCGTGGGTCTGGCGGACGATGCAACCGCCGCCTACACCAATCCCGCCGGTCTCACCAACCTTGCCCTGGGGGGCTCGGAAGTGGCCGTCGAGGTGCGACAGACACGGTTCACATCCTCCTTCGCGGATGTGGGCCACTACAACACCGACCCGGACCTCCCGACATTCGTCAGCTTTATCGGTCAGGACTTCGTGGACGGTCTCCCGCGCAGCGAGGCGGTGAGCGAGACCAGTGGCCTCTCGTTCCTCTCCTTCGGTTATGTGCTGCCAGGGGGCCTGACGGTGGCCGCCTACCGCCACGAGCTGGCCAACTTCCGGAGCAGCTTCGAAAGCCAGGGCCCGTTCAATGACGACTTTTGTTTCGATGCAGACACCCCGAATGGTTGTGACCGGTATCGTGTCCTGCCAAGGCGGTCGAGCATCGACCTGGAGATCGTCAACTACGGCGCCTCTGTCGCTTACGCCTTCGACCTACCCCCTTTGGGAGGCATGGAGAGTAACCTGTCGTTGGGTCTCGGGCTCTCATATTATGAGATGGAGCTCGATGGTCTGAGGGAGACCTTCGATCTTTGCCGTTTCGACCCAGGGGGCACCTGCACGGAATCTCGCCTGCCAGGCGGGTTCTATGGGCCTGCAGACTTCAGCCCCGACAACTTGTTTTTCTTGACCAGGGAGCGCGGGGACGACGATGCGTTCGGCTTCAATCTGGGATTCCTCTGGAAGGTGGGGCGACAAGGGCGCTGGAGTATCGGTGGCGTCTTTCGCCAGGGCCCGGACTTCGAAACCACGCAAGAAAGTGAGATCAGGTTCTTCGGCGTTGACTTCGCTTTCGAAGAAGAACCGGGTAGGGTCACCGTGCCCAATGTCTTCGGAGTTGGGATTGCCTTCCGTAGCGCCGACGGTAAGACCAAGATTACCTTTGATGTGAATCAGATCCAGTACTCCCAGACCTTGGGCGACTTCACCGCCGGTTTCGATCCCGATTCTCCAGAACTCGCCAATTTCGACGTCGCGGACGTCACCCAGTTTCACCTCGGCTTCGAGCGCACCATCCTGGTCGTGGAGTCGTTGTTCGTGGGCACGGCTCGTTTCGGTGCCTGGTATGAGCCCTTTCACGAGCCGGAGTATGTCGGGGACAACCGTGATCTGGTAGCGATCCTCAGCCGGCCGACTGACGATGAGGTCCACTTGTCGGCTGGACTGGGCCTGGTAATCAAGGAGGACTACCAGGTCGATCTCGCTGCGGATTTCTCGGACCCCACCAATTCCTTCTCCGTCTCGCTAGTGAAGTTCTTTTAGACCCAGCGCCAGATGTCCGCGCTGCACGCAACCCTCGGGGTTGTATGGCACCTGCTGTCAGTCTCTATCGTCCGCGGCTTCATCCGGACTCTCGGTCTGGTCCGGTTCGTCTCCCTCCGGCCGCACCGCGCAGTGCAGCAGCTCCGAGGCCTCCTCGGCCCGGTCCTCCGGCACGCACAGCCCGGCGCCGCCGGGGGTCGCTCCCGTGTGACCCGGGCCGAATACCCCGATGTCGGTGCTCGCGACGTAGAACGGGATGCCGAACTGATCCAGCGCGTGCCCGATGGTCTCTGCCTCGAGTCTCGATCCGAAACGTGCGATCTCTACGAACTCCATCGATTCGCCTCCACCCAGGAGCTCACTCCGGTCATGATCGCCCCCAACTGTATCGGAAGACGGTCCACAGGATCTTATAGCCCGCCAGGACGGTGCCCTTGAGCGTGCCGGTGATCTTCGACACGCCGATGCGCCGGCGGTAGCTCACCGGCACCTCGGTGACACGCAGGCCGTGGCGCAGGGCCTTGACCTGCATCTCCGCCGTCCAGCCGAAGTTCGGGTCGCGCATGCCGAGCTGCTCGAACGCCGCCCAGCGCACGGCACGGAAAGGACCGAGATCGGTGTAGCGGTGGCGGTAGAGCATCCGGATCAGGGTGCAGGCGACCACATTGCCGGCCCGCGCCTGCGGCAGCAGCGCTCCCGGCTCCCGCTGGCCCAGGATGCGCGAGCCGATAACCAGGTCCGCCCGATTCTCGAGGATCGGGCGGACCACCCGCGTCAGCTCCTCCGGGTGATCGGAAAAATCGCCGTCGATGAACACCACGATGTCCGGCGGGTCGTTGCGCCTGAGATGGTCGAGGCCCGCCAGGCAGGCGCTGCCGTAGCCCGGCACCTCGGCCAGCACCACCAATGCGCCGCCCTCCTCGGCAACTCGGGCTGTACCGTCGGTCGAGTTGTTGTTCGCCACCAGGATCCGGCGCACGGGCGGCCGCGGCAGCGCCGCCAGGACCTGGGGTAGCGACTCCTCCTCGTTGAAGGCGGGGATCACCACGTCGATCGAGGCAGGCGCGGCGCCCGTGCGATGGTTGGTAGAGGTCATGTTCGAGAGAGTCCGCTGTCCGCGGCGGACATGGTACCTCGTACGGCGGCCTCTCAGTGCTATGCTCCGCCGTCGATCTCCCACGCGAGGTATACATCATGCAAAGAAGCAATGCCGGGACCCTGACCGAGGCCGAAGTCGGTCAGCGGGTCCTGCTCAAGGCCTGGCTCCACCGGCGCCGTAACCTCGGCGGGGTGATGTTTCTCGATCTGCGCGACCGTAGCGGTCTGGTGCAGGTCGTCGTCCATCCCGAGAACCAGCCGGAGGCGCACGCCGTCCTCGATCCGGCCCGCCCGGAATGGGTGATCGAGGTCGAGGGCGAAGTGGTGCGGCGGGAGGCTGCGAACGTCAATCCTCAGATGCCCACCGGCGCCGTCGAGGTGGCGGCTGACCGCGCGGAGGTGCTCGCCACCTCGCAGACGCCGCCCTTCGTGCTCGACTCCTACGGCGAGGCGTCTGAAGAGCTGCGCCTGCGCTACCGCTACCTCGACCTCAGGCGCCCGGAGCTGGCGCACAATTTCCTGCTGCGCGACCGCGTCGTGACTGCCACCCGTCGCTTTTTCGCGGAGCACGGCTTCCTCGACATGGAGACGCCGGTCCTGACCAAGTCGACGCCCGAAGGGGCGCGTGATTACCTGGTACCGAGCCGAGAGTATCCCGGCCAGTTCTACGCCCTGCCGCAGTCACCGCAGCTGTTCAAGCAGCTGCTGATGGTGAGCGGGTTCGAGCGCTACTACCAGATCGCGCGCTGTTTCCGTGACGAGGACCTGCGCGCCGACCGCCAGCCCGAGTTCACCCAGGTCGACGTCGAGATGTCGTTCACCGACGAGGAGGAGATCGCGAATCTGATCGAAGGTCTGTTCGCCATCATCTTCCCGCTCGCCGGCATCGAGATCGAGACGCCCTTTCCGCGTCTCGACTACGCCGAAGCGATGGCCCGCTACGGCTCCGACCGGCCGGACCTGCGTTTCGGCCTCGAGATCGTGGAGCTGACCGAGATCCTGGGCGAGAGCGGCTTCCGCGGCTTCAGCTCGGCGGTGGCGGAGGGCGGAGTCGTTCGCGCCTTCGCGGTGTCGGGCGCGGCAAACGCCAGCCGCAAGATGGTGGACGGCTGGGCGGAGATCGCCCGCCGCGCGGGCGCCCAGGGCGTGCTGACCCTGCGCCGGCGAGACGGCGAGCTGCAGTTCCAGGTCAAGACCGCGCTCTCCGGCGACGAGCTGACCGCCGCGGCGGAGGCACTGGAGCTCGAGGACGGCGGGCTGGCATTGCTGGCCGCCGGCCCAAGGGAGATCGTCGCCAAGGCGCTCGGCGCGCTACGGCTCGAGCTGGCCCGCCACTACAGTCTGATCCCCGAAGGCCGCAATGCCTTCGTCTGGGTGCGGGAGTTCCCGTTCGTCGAGTGGGACGAAGCCGGGAACCGCTGGACCGCTCTGCACCATCCCTTCACCAGCCCTGACCCGCGGGATCTGGAGCTGCTCGACTCCGAGCCCGGCCGGGTGCGCTCGCGCGCCTACGACGTGGTGATGAACGGCGTCGAGCTCGGCGGCGGCTCGATCCGTATCCACAGCGCCGACCTCCAGCGGCAGGCGTTCGAGATCCTGGGCATCGACGAGCAGGAGGCCGAGTCGCGCTTCGGCTTCCTGCTCGAGGCGCTCAAGTACGGCGCGCCGCCTCACGGCGGCATCGCCCTGGGCCTCGACCGCATCATCATGCTGATGGCCGGCGCGGATTCGATCCGCGACGTCATCCTGTTTCCCAAGACAGCGTCGGCCGCGTGCCTGATGACCGAGGCGCCGTCGCCCGTGGACGATGCCCAACTCGCCGAGCTCGGCCTCGAGCGCAAGCGCAAGTCGGAAGAGAAGTGAGAACGGCAAGCGGAATCTACCGTCAGAAGCTCGATCATCCGGGTGGCCGGACCGAGATCGTCATCGGCGCCGGAGCTCTGTCGGGTGAGGCCAGTGGCCTGGCCGACTGGCTCGAGGGCCGCACCGTGTTCGTGCTCTCGACCCCACGCCTGGCCGAGCTCCATGGCGAGGTGCTGGAGTCGCTCGGCGGCGCCGCGGCGCGCGTGGTGCGGCTCGAGGTGCCGGACGGCGAGCAGGCCAAGAGCCTGGCCCACGCCGGCCGGCTGTGGGACGAGATGCTGGAGTCGGGGGGCAAGCGTGACAGCCGGCTGATCGCCTTCGGCGGCGGCACCGTGGGCGACCTCGGCGGCTTCGTTGCCGGCTGCTTTCTGCGCGGTATCGAGGTGGTGCAGGCACCGACCACGCTGCTCGCCCAGGTCGACGCGGCGATCGGCGGTAAGACTGCCATCGACCTCACCGGCGGCAAGAACACGGTCGGCTTGTTTCACCATCCGGCCCGCGTGATCGAGGACACCGCGCTGCTCGCCACGCTACCCCGCGCGGAGCTGCGCTCCGGGCTGGTGGAGGTGGTCAAGATGGCAGCGCTTCTGTCGCCGCCCCTGCTCGAACGGGTGGAGCAGGAGCTCGACGCCCTGCTGGCGGCCGACGCGGCCGCGCTGGCGCCGGTGGTCGCCGGCGCCGCGGCGGCGAAATGTGGTGTCGTCGAGCGCGATCCGGCGGAGGGCGGCTGGCGCCGGATCCTCAACTTCGGACACACCCTGGGCCACGCCATCGAAGGCGCCTTGAATTACAGTCACCTGCGTCACGGAGAGGCGGTCGCCTACGGCATGCTCTTCGCGCTTCAACTTGCTCATTCGCGGGGACTCGACGAGACGCTTGGCGAGCGGCTGCGCGGTCTCCTCGGGCGCTTCGAGCTGCCGCCCCTGCCACCGCTCGAGCCGGCCGATCTGTGGGCTCTGATGAGCCGCGACAAGAAAGCGACGGAGAGCGGCTTGACCTGGGTCTTGCCGCGAGCGCTCGGACACGGCGAAATGGTCTCCGGAATCGATCGCGGGGAGGTGTTCCAGCAACTGGAGACTTTTCTCCCCGATCCCTTCGCCAGGCCACCATTTAGTCTATAATGAGATATTAGCGGCGCTGTACACTGATCGTGCCAAGCCGGTCGGCACGCGTTCTCGTCAGCACGTGTTCCGTCAGATCGTGGGCGCCGGTATCACCTGGATCTCCTCCATAGTGGCCGTCTCGAAGCAAGCCGCATCGCCAGACCCGGCGAAACAGCCCGCCCGCCGCGTCAAGCTCCAACACGTCCTGTTCCTGCTGCTCCTGGCGACGGGCATCGTTCCGCTGCTGCTCAGCAGCTTCTACCTGCTGGGCTCGAATCGCGAGGCGCTGCAGGTCAAGGAGAAGGAGCTCCTCACCTTCTCCGCCCAGGGTTTCGCCCAGCACCTGAGTGACGATCTGGCCCAGCGCGCGGCGCAGTTGCGGCAGGTCGGCCGTGGATTGGTCGCGGCGCCGGGTTTCGGCACCAGCGACAAACGCCTGGGCCAGAAGTGGGCCGATGTCTACCTGCAGCGTTTCGTCGCCAAGGAGCGGCGAGACCTGCGAGCTTTCCACGTGGTACCGCCGAAGGGCAAGGCGTGGGGCTCGGACACGACCTCCTTCGACGCGCCGGTGATCGACGCGATGAACAGCGCCATCGCCGAGGCGCGGACGACGGCGGACACGGTCTATCGCTTCGCGCTGCTGTCGGAGAAGGGGCAGTTCATGCCCGCTGTGGCGATGGCGGTGCCGGTGACGATTCCCGACAGCGGCGAGCTGTTGATCCTCGACGCCCTGGTGCCGCTGGCGCTGCGTTCCTCGGTGGCGGTCCAAGCCGGCATCGATCTGGAGCAACTGTTTCTGATCGACGCGGGCGGCGAGTTGCTGTGGTCCGCCGGCCAGACACCGGGCATCGAGCGCGCCCTGCTCGAGTCCGACATGGTCAGCCAGTTCGCGGCGCAACCGGTCAACGTCATCCAGCAGCTGCAACTGGAAGTCGACGACAAGGCCCAGTCGACTCTCGTCCAGGTGGTGCCGGTGTCGGAGACCGGTTGGGGGGTGGTGGCCCACAAGACCACCGAGGTGGCCTTCCAGCAGATTCGGGCGCTGGTCGTGCGCATCCTGATGTTCTCGGCTCTGGCGGTGCTGCTCGCGCTGGTCCTGGCGCTGATCGCGGCACGCTGGTTCAGCCTGCCGATCCAGCGCCTCGCCGAGGCCAGCCACGAGATCGCGGCCGGCCACTTCGATCGGCGGGTGTCGACCGAGGGACTCTCCTTCGAGGTCGCTGAGCTGGCCGAGGACTTCAATCGGATGTCCGACACGGTCGAGAGCTATATCGCGCGGCTGCAGCGCGCTGCCGAAGTCAATCGGCAGCTGTTCATCAGCTCGATCCGCGCATTCGCCGCCGCGATCGACGCCAAGGACCCGTACACCCGCGGCCACTCCGAGCGGGTGGCCCGCTACAGCCGGGCCATCGCTCGGTACCTCGGCCTACCCAAAGACCAACAGGAGAAGGTCTGGATCAGCGCCGTACTGCACGACGTCGGAAAGATCGGTGTCGAGGACCACGTGCTCAAGAAGCACGGCGTGCTGACGCCCGAGGAATACGAGCAGATGAAGCTCCATCCGGTGATCGGTGCCGACATCGTCGAGCCCATCTCGGCGCTCCGGGAGCATCTGCCGGGGATCCGTTGGCACCACGAGGCGTGGAACGGCACCGGCTATCCCGATGGCCTGAAGGGGGAGCAGATCCCGCTGATGGCGAGGGTCATCGGCGTCGCCGACACCTTCGATGCGATCACTACCAACCGTCCCTACCAGACGGCCTCGTCTCCCGAGTTCGCCCTCCAGACGATCAAGAAGCTGACCGGCACGCGCTTCGACGCAAAAATCGTCACCGCCTTTCTGCTCGCCTGGGATGCCGGCCACATCCAGATGGACAAGCCACGCACCGAGGCCGACTCGCCGCGGCTGGTGGCGCCCGATCCGCCGGCGCCGACCGAGACCGCCTTGCCGCGCTCGCTGGCGCCGCGGGCCGCCGGTACGCGGACCGCGGTCGGCAGAGACGCCGAGGTTCTACCTCCCCTCCCCGAGAGCGGCGATGGACCACGAATCGCAACAAAATCCAGATAAATGCCTTTTCAGTACACCCTCGCCAACCTGTTGGCCCACAACGACGGCGCCATGGCCGTGCTCTTCCTCGACGAGACCGGCGAGACCGTCGACCTGACCACAACCGACCTTCAGCCGTTTCAGATGAAGATCGCCGGCGCCTACGTCGGCATCTATCTGCGCCAGCTGGCGGAGGTCCTGAGCGGCGCCGACCTCGGCACTCCCGAGGTGCTCCACATCGAGAGAGAAGATCTCCACCTCTACGCCACGCCGCTGCCGGAAGGGTATTATCTGGTGCTCATCCAGCGCCGTCCGGCGCTGGTGGCGCGGGCGCGCGACACCCTGCTGCGGGCCCGCGACGAGATCGCCCGCGAAATCTTCGGATAGAGCTTGTCCTCGGGGCTGCCTCGAGGTCATGAGAAGCGTCCCCATTCGGGAGACGCTCATCACAGCATCATGAGTAAAGACGACATCACCGACGATCGATTGGAGCTGGCGCCCGAGTCGGCGCCGCCTGCCTCCGAGAAGAAGGGGCTATGGAAGAAGCTGCAACGCGGCTTGCTCATGACCCACACCGAGCTGATCGATCGTATGGGCGCCGCGCTCGAAGGTCGCGCGGTGCTCGACGACGAGACACTCGAATACCTGGAGGAGAGCCTGATCGCCGCCGACCTGGGCGTCGAGACCGCTCTCGAGCTGGTGGAGAAGCTCAAGCAGCGCGCGCAGCCGGCCGACATCCAGGATCCAGCACGACTGCGGGCGATCCTCGCCGAGGAGATCTCGGCCATGCTGGACGACGCGCCCCGGCCGCCCGAGCTGGGTCCGGGGCCGACCGTGACCCTGATGGTCGGGGTCAACGGCGTGGGCAAGACAACCACCATCGCCAAGCTCACGCGCTGGTTGAAGGACCGCGGACAGACTGTTCTGCTGGCCGCCGGCGACACCTTCCGGGCCGCGGCGATCGAACAGATCGCGCTGTGGGCGGAGCGGCTGGCGGTCGACGTCGTGCGCCAGAAGCCCGGCGGTGACCCGGCGGCGGTGGTCTACGACGCCATCCAGGCGGCACGAGCGCGCAAGGCGGATCACGTGATCGTCGACACCGCCGGCCGTCTCCACACCAAAGATCACCTGATGGCCGAGCTGTCCAAGATCGGCCGGGTGATCGAGCGTGAGGCCGCCGGCTGGAACCGGCGCGCACTGCTCGTGCTCGACGCCACGACGGGCCAGAATGCCCTTATCCAGGCCAAGGAGTTCGCCCGCACCGCGGCGGTGGACGGCGTGGTCCTGACCAAGCTCGACGGTACCGCCAAGGGAGGCATGGCGGTGGCCGTGGCCCGCGAGCTCGGCCTGCCGGTGCTTTATCTGGGCGTCGGTGAGTCGCCGGAGGACCTGGTGGAGTTCGAGCCGAAGGAATTCGCCGCGGCGCTTTTCGCCTGAGTGGACGTGGTGGTTCGAGGCCGATGTCCGATCCGATCCCATACCTGCGTCGAGCGCTCCGATTGGCGGCGCGCGGTCGCTACCGTACCTCGCCCAATCCGATGGTGGGGGCCGTGGTGGTGCGCGGCGGGGAAGAGGTGGGCGTCGGCTACCATCATCACGTCGGCGGCTCCCACGCCGAGGTCGAGGCGCTCGACCGCGCCGGCGACCGGGCCCGCGGAGCGACTCTCTACGTGACGCTCGAGCCCTGCAACCACCACGGGCGGACTCCGCCGTGCGCCGAGCGGGTTGTGGCGGCGGGCATCCGCCGGGTGGTGGCCTGCCACCGGGATCCCAACCCCGGGGTGGTGGGCAGCGGCTTCGAGCGTCTGCGCGCGGCCGGGATCGAGGTGGAATCCGGCTTCCTCCTCGAGCAGGCGGTGCGCCTCAATTGGCGGTTCCTGGTCGCGGCACGCGAACGCCGGCCGGCGGTGACCCTCAAGTGGGCAATGAGCCTCGACGGCCGGATCGCCACGGCGGCGGGGGAGAGCCAATGGATCTCCTCGCCGGCAGGGCGGCGCTGGGGGCTCGACCAGCGGGAGCGTCACGACGCCATTCTCGCCGGCATCGGCACCGCGCTGGCGGACGACCCACGCTTGAACCGGCGTCTCGGCAAGGCCCGGGAGCAGGGCGTCCGCGTGATCCTCGATCGCCGCCTGCGGCTGCCGCTACGGTCGCGTCTCTTCGAGGTCCCGGGTGAGGTGGTGGTGTACACTGAATCGGATGCCGTGGTCGGGCGCGAAGGTCTGGAGGAGAGGGGAGCCACGGTGGTGACTCTGGCGGCGGTGGAGCCGAAAGCGGTGCTCGACGATCTCTTTCGGCGCGGAGTCAGCAGCCTACTGGTCGAGGGCGGCGGCACGGTGGCCGCCGCCTTCTGCGAGTCGGGGCTCTTCGACCGTGTGGCGGTCGATTGCGCGCCGCTCTTGATCGGTGGCGACGGGGCTCCCGGGCCGTTGCGAGGGGCGGGCCACGCGGCCTTGGCCGCAGCGCCGCGGCTCGCCGACCTAAGCGCCCGGCGGCGGGGCGACGACGTGATTCTGAGTGGATTCAGGGAACAATGTTTACCGGACTTGTACGCGAGCGTGGCCGGCTGATCGAGGATCCGACGCCGTCGGCGGAGGGTGGCGTACGGCTGGTGCTCGGCCACAGCCGGGAGCTGGGCGCCGGTCTCGAGATCGGCGCCAGCCTGGCGGTGTCGGGAGTGTGCCTGACCATCGTCGAGACGGCCCCCGATTCCTCGGTTGTCGAGCTGTCGCCGGAGACTCTCCGGCGCACGACCCTGGGCGGCCTGCGCCGGGATTCGGCGGTAAATCTCGAACCGTCGTTGCACATGGGCGACGCGCTGGGTGGCCACTGGGTTCAGGGGCACGTCGACTGTACGACCGAGGTGGTCGAGCGGCGGGATCTCGAGGCCCACTGCGAGATGGCGTTCGCCCTGCCGCCGGAGCATCGCGGCTCGGTGGTGGAAAAGGGCTCGATCGCCGTCGACGGTGTCAGCCTCACGGTGTCTGCCCTGGAGACCATCTCCGCGCTGACCGAGGACCGCTTCGAGGTGGCGCTGATCCCGCACACTCTGGAGGTCACCTCCCTTGGCCAGCTCGGCCCTGGCGACGCGGTCAACCTGGAGCTGGACATCCTCGGCAAGTACGTGCAGAGGGCGCTCGTCGCCGCCGGGGTGATTCCCTCTTGAGCGCGCCGCCGCCCGGCCCGCGCCGGCCGCGGGTGGGAATCGCGCGCCAGCTCCCCGAGCCGGCGAGATTCTGGATCGCCCATGCCTCCCGCCACTGGGGCGCCGCCGCGGCGCCCTGGACCGACCTTGCCGGCGCCCGGCTGCGGGACCTCGAGGTCGGACCCGCCGCCACCCTGCCGGATCTGGACGCCACCGGCGTCGATGCCACCGGCCTCGACGACCTCTTCTACCTGCCTCCGGTGGCCCCTGAGCTGGCGGTCGATCGTGATCGCTGGGCCGCCCGCCTGATCGAATCGGGCACGCCGGTGCTGCTGCAGCTGGCTCCCGGCGACGAGGCCGACGTGCCGGGGGCGTTGATCGTCCACGACCTGCTGCGGCCGCTGCTGGCCGCTGACGTCGAGCCCCTGGCGCGGCTCGCCGCCGGCTCGACGGCGGTATGGCCGCTGATCGCTGGCCTCACCGACTCCGCCGAGCTGCGCGAAGCCGGCTGCGCGGCGCTGGCCGCGGCCGGGGTCGCCTGCGTGCAGCCGCTGGCCCTGGAGCTGGCGCCGGCCGACCGGCGCCGCCTTGCCGAGCTCACCGGCGGGGAAGCCTTCGACGCGCTCTTCCACGGCGCGGCACCGTCCGAGCGTGAGCTCTCTTGCTACGCCGCGAGCCGCGGCCTCGCCGCCTTCGTCCCGCGGCCCCTCCTCGGCGGCACCCCGCGCCAGCAGCGCAACCGCCGCCTTGCCGCCGGCCTGGCCCTGGCGGGCGAGCTCTGGGCGCGTCTCGACCGGCCGGTCAGCGTCGGCCAGGGTCTGTTGCTCGCGGCCCGGGGCGCCGAGAACACCTCCCGGGACCTGGTCGCCCTCGCCCGGGAGGGGAATCTCGGCGTCCTGGACTGGATCGACGACAAGAGCCTCGAGATCGCCTGGGAGATCGAGGCGTCCGGGAGCTCGGCGACGGTCGAAGCGCTGCTCGAGGAGTACCTGGGCTCAGGAGCCTGACTGGGGAGCGCGGGCATCTTGCCGGCATCCGGAGCAGGCGAGACGCCCGCGGTCGGGCCCGCCGGGCCTCAGGGATGAACCACCCTCAGGCCGAGGAACCGCTCGAAGGGATCGAAGTCGCGGTCACGATGTAGCAGCGTGTGATCTTGTCGCAGACAGAAGGTCGCGATCCAGCAATCGATGGTCTTGCGGATGGTGAATCCCCGATGGCGAAGCCGGCGGTAGTTATCCGCAGCCGCGAGGGCCAGCCCCGTACCGCCGGTGGACAGTACCTGGAGCTGGAGAAGACGATCACGGACCTCGGCCGCTTGCTGCTCCGACACCCCTTGGAGGACTTCACACAGCGTCAAGTCCGTCAGGCCCAGAGGCCGGGCTCCGAGCTGCCGGTCCAGCCACTCGGCTTCCGGTGTCGCGGTCCCTCGCAAGAAGTCGATCCATACGCTCGCATCGACGATGACCATGTCTACGCGTTGGCGAATCGGCTGCGCCGCGATTCATCCAGATCCCCTTCCCAGGCGATCCGACCGCGCAGGTCACGCATGCGCTCCTGTGCCCGCAATCGAACGATCAACTCCAGGGCCGCCTCGACCACGGCGCGTTTGGTCGGCAGGCCGGTCGCCTCCAGGGCGGCTTTCATCAAATCGTCGTCGATCACAATATTGGTGCGCATGATACGTCCTCTCGATGTGTATATCCTAGCATGAGATCACCACTGGTGTTGAGCCGCGTCGGGACGTTGACGAGGAGTGCCCGTCAAAAAAGCCCGGGCGGCCGCGCGGCCGCCCGGGCAAGGGAAAGGAAGGGATCAGGACTCGGTCGAGTCCGCCGCCGCCGACGGTTCGGACGCGGGCTCCTCGGGCGAGTCCGCGTGCCTGGTACAACGGCTACCGCTTCTCGCCCAACGCGAGGGAGTTGGTTTACAACCTGACGATGGCGCTCTACTTCTTGGACCATCTCCAGCGCTACGGCGAATCGCCCCGCCAGATGATGGACGCGAATCTCGCAGCCGACGAGGACAAGCTACGCTCTCCGGCCTACGCCGAGGCAGAAGGGATGCGCGCCACCAGGTCGATCTCGACCAGGGCGCCCTTGGGCAGCGCCACCACCTGGACGGTGGAGCGCGCCGGGCGGTGATCGCCCATGGCGGCGCCGTAGATCTCGTTGACGGTGGGGAAGTCGGCGAAGTCGACCAGGTAGATGGTGGCCTTGACGACGTGCTCGAAGCCGCAGCCGGCGCTCGCCAGGACGGCTCCGAGGTTCGTCATCACCCGGCGGGCCTGGGCCTCGAAGTCGCCGGGCACCAGCTCTCCGGTGGCGGGATCGAGCGCGATCTGGCCCGAGGTGTAGAGCCAACCGCCTGACGCGATTGCCTGTGAATAGGGACCGATGGCTTCCGGGGCATCGTTCGTGTGATGGGCCTTCATGCGTCACCTCCGTCGCCCTCGTAGATGCCGATGTAGGGCAGGTCGCGGTAGAAGTCGGCGTAGTCCAGGCCGTAGCCGACGACGAACTTGTCCTCGATCTCGAAGCCACGGTAGTCGATCGGCACCTCGACCTCTCGGCGCTCGACCTTGTCGAGCAGGGCGCACAGCTTGACGCTCTTTGCGCCTCGGAAGCGCAGCAGGTCGAGGATGGTGCGCAGGGTGTAGCCGGTGTCGACGATGTCCTCGATCAACAGCACGTCGGCGCCGCGGATCGACAGGTCGATGTCCTTGCGGATTCGCACCTCGCCGGGCTCCGTGCCCTCGCCGTAGCTAGAGGTCTGGAAGAAGTCGACCTGCACCGGCACGTTGACCAGCTTCAGCAGGTCGACCATGAAGAACACCGAGCCCTTGAGCACGCCGATGGCGATCAGACGCTCGCAAGTGGCATAATCGCGGTCGATCTCGCGCGCCAGCTCTTCGACGCGGCGTTGCAGGTCGGCCTCGGAGATCAGGATGTGGGGTACTCGTTTTGCCTTGCTCATCGCTTAGAATAGTTCCAATGTGGCTATCCGTGGGCGCACCGTGCGCCCGGGGGGCCCTTTATATCCCAGATTCGAGGTCACGATGTCAGCTCAGGATCTGAACAGAGTTCATCGCCGCTACATCGCTGTTTCGAACACCTTCAAGTCGTCCTGGACGTTCCACCAGTTCATCCAGGGTCTGCGCAAGGTCTTCGCGGAAGTCCCGACCTCGCAGTACCCCGCGGATTTCCAGAGCGTCTACGGCGAGCTCAAGAGGGTCTCGGAGAACCTGTCCGAGACCTCCCTCGGTGAGGCCACCGAGCAGCTCGACCGGGTGGAAGAGCAGCTGATGCCCCTGGTGCGGGGCCTGCTCGAGATCGACGAGCAGGTCTCTCCCGGCCTGCTGCGCCAGTTCTTCCAGCGGGTCAAGAACTTCGACGATAACATCCTCACCCAGCTGGTGAAGTTCTACCTCCACACCAGGAGCAGAAACGGCTGGCATCTCGACCGCCTTGACAAGGCCGACTTCCTCTCGACCAAGGTGGCGGAGGAGTACAACGACAGCCGTGGCGCCTTCGTGCTGTGCGACCGAACCCAGCTGCGCGAGCTCGCCCAGGGTTTCTGGGCGGCGCTGGCCGTGGCCCCGGTCGCCGACGCGGAAGTCGACGGCGTGTGCCTCGAGATCACCACGCTGGCGGGCGAGATCCTGTCGATCGACTCGATCGACGAGCTCCATCAGCACAGCCTGATTCAGCGCTACCGTGAGCTCAAGCACAGTCTCGGCGACGCCTTCTTCCAACCCAGGGTCTGGACGACGGTGCTGGAAACCAATCTGGTGATGAAGAATCACATCCAGCAGCTCTACCGGCGCGACGAGCAGCGCATCATCGCCGAGTACCAGCAGGTCTTCGAGCTCGAGCGCGACGTACCGGTCGACGTCGAGCTCGGGGCCGAGCTGTCCGAGTTCCGGGAGGCGGTGGAGAGGTTCGAGAGCCAGCTGCAGGGCGAGAACGTGCGCCTCGGTGAGCTCGCCGAGCTGCGCGAGAAGGTTCGCGATCTGATGCCCAAGCTGCAGCCGTCGGGCGAATCGACCGGCCCGTTCGTGCCGCCGTCCGAGGTGCGAGAGCAGACCACCCTGGTGGTCGAACAGAGCGAGGACGATCACGTCGAGGAGAACTACCAGGCGATCGTCTCCGCCCTCGACGACACCAACCCGACCCTCGATCCGAAGAAGATCGCGCTGCAGCCCGAGATCTTCGCGCTCGGCATCGGACCGCGCGAAGTGGTCGCCTACAGGCGCATCTACAGCGGCGGCGACTGCGATCGCGCCGCCGAGCAGTTCGTTCTCCAGGCGGCCGCGCTGCGCTCCCTGATCGAGCAGGAAGTCGAAGAGATCAAGGGCATCCTCGACGACACGGCGGCGACCCGCGACGCGCCGATTTTCGGCCAGGCCAGCCAGACGGCGCAGCTCGGGGATCTGTTCCTGCGGCGCTTCGAGCACCGGATCGAGCAGGCGGTGCTGGTCGGTGACGGCGCCGACGCCCAGGCCTTGCAGGTGCTGAAGATGCGCCTGATGCGCGGTTTCTCGGGCCTCTGGCTCCTGCTCCACCGGATCTGAGGCCCTGGCCGGCTACGAGCTCGCCGGTACGGAGAGGACGAAGCAGGTCCCGACCCCGACCTCGCTGGTCACCGACAGTGTGCCGCCGTGAAGCTCGACCAGGCGTCGGGCGATCATCAGTCCCAGCCCGCTGCCGCCGGCCGCGCGCCCCGCCTTGCCCTGCTCGAAGGTGCCGAAAATCCCCTCCAGCTCGTCCTCGGGGATGCCGACCCCCTCGTCCTCGACCTCGATGCGGGTCTCGCGCGGCGACGGCGCGCTGCCGCGTAGCACGATCCGGCCGCCCGGTCCCGAGAACTTGACCGCGTTGAGCACGAGGTTGGTGATCGCCTGGCCCAGCCGGCGTGGATCGGCGTCGATCTCGAGGTCGTCGTCGATCTCGATCAGGAGATCGACGTCTTTGTCCTCGGCCGCCAGACGCGCCACCGGCAGGGCGTCCTCGAACAGCGATCCGACGTTCGAGCGGCGCCGCTCGAGGGTGATCTTGCCAGTCTCGATGGCCTTGGCGTCGAGCAGCTCGCTCAGCAGGTTACCGAGCCCGCGGCAGGCGCCGTGCATCAGGTCGAGGCTACGCTTCAGGGTGTCCTGATCCAGGTTGTGGGCCTTCATCCTGAGCAGCTCGCTGGTGCCCTGGATCACTGTCAGCGGACCGCGGATGTCGTGTGCCGCGATGCCGAGCAGCTCGTCCTTGGCCTCGGCCAGGAGGCCGATCTGATCGGCCTGGCGGCGGATTTCCGTGGTCCGCTCTTCTACCAGGCGCTCGAGGTCGCGGTTGAGCTCGGCGAGCCGTTCGCGCGCCTCCATCAGTTCCTGATTGGTGCGGCGCAGGTCCTCGATGCGGGCGACGTTCTCGAGCACCGCGGATACGTGATTGGCCGCGATCCCGAGGATGTTCAGGTCACGACGGCTGAACGGTGGCATGCGGAGCCGATCGACGTAGAGTACCGCCAGCGGCTCGCCGTCGCCGATCACCGGTGCCGCGATGGCGGTGGCGATCCCCGAGATGCGGGCGCTCTCCGAGCCCGAGAAGCGCTGATCCTCGGTCAACGAGCTCGACAGGATCGCACTGCTGGTGCGCGCCGCCTCGGCGGCGAAGGTCATACTGGGGGCAAGTCCCTCGGCGTCGGGCTCGAAGTCGCGCCAGCCGCTTGAATCCGGCTGCAGGATGAAGATGCGGGCTTCGCGAAAGGCCCGCTGCAGGACGCTGCGCACCTTCAGCAGCACGTCCTTGCGGTCGCCGGCCGACTGCAGAGCTTCGAAGAGGTTTCTCAGCAGCAGGATGTGATGGTCCTCGTCGAGGTTGGCACCGTAGGCCTGACGCAGCTCGTCGAGATGGATCTTCAGCGTCTGCGCACTCTGCCGCCAATCTTCGCCCGTGACGCTCACCTCCTCGGTCGAGTCGTCGAAGAAGTCGGCGCCCGAGCCGGAGACCACGATCGTCGCCCTTCCGATCTTGATCTGATCACCCGACCTGAGCCGCGACTCGACGATCTTCGAGCCGTTGATCTGGGTGCCGTTCAGGCTGTTCAGATCGCGGATCCGGATGCCGTCCACGCCGGCGAAGATCTTGGCGTGGATCCCCGACATGGTGGGCTCTTCGAGCCGGATGTCGGCGTCTTCCCGGCGTCCGATGATCAGCTGCTTGCCGGCCCAGGCCACACTCGAGTGCTCGCCGGACTTCTCGTGGACGATGAACTCCATCTAGAGAGCCTCAGCCATCGGATGTGTCGTGGGGCAGGGCGGCGCGGCTCGGCCAGGAGACCCGGTTGCGGCCCCCTTCCTTGGCCCGGTAGAGCTCGCGGTCGGCGCGCGCGAACAAGTCGGCGGCGGTTTCGCCGGCGCCCAGCATGGCACCGCCGATGCTGGTTCTGACCACGATTTTCGGTTTGTTTCCGACCGGCTTCATCTTCTCGACGAGTGTTCGGATCGACTCCGCGCGATCCATGGCTCGGGCCGGCTCGATCTCGGTCAGCACGACCGCAAACTCATCGCCGCCGAAGCGGCAGGGCAAGTCGCTGGCGCGCACGCAGTCGTTGATGATCGCGCCGACGCCTTGCAGCACCGCGTCGCCCGCCGGGTGACCAAAGGAGTCGTTGACGCCCTTGAACTCGTCGACGTCGACCAGGATCAGGGCCAGACCGGCGCCGGTGTCGTGCGAGCGTTCGATGAACTTGTCGAGCTGTACGTCGAGGCAGCGCCGGTTGTAGAGGCCGGTGAGCTGGTCGGTGTTGGCCAGGAGCTCCTGGTAGTCGACCTCCTCACGGGTACGCCGCAGGTAGTCGAGCGTGCTCTCGAGCTCGCGGTTCTTCTGGCGCAGGCTGGCGATCAGGCGGTTCTCCGACGCCAGCAGGTAACCGCAGGTGTGGCGCAGCAGGCGCACGAGCAGGCGTGGCTGCCCTTCGGCGAGGCGGTTGAAGGTCGCTTCGTCGATCACCCGCATGCGGCAACGGGTGGCGGCGCGCGCGGTTGCGGTGCGCCGGTGCTTGCCGGTGACAAACGCCAGCTCGCCGAAGACCTCACCGTCGCGCAGCGCCTTCTGGGCGACGCCGTCGACGAAGGTCAGCTCGATGACACCTTCCTCGATCACGTACATGCTGTCGCCGACCTCGTTGCGCCGGAACAGGATTTCGCCCGCTTCGAAGGTGCGCAGCTCGCCGGCGGCGCAGATGGCGGTCACCTCTTCGTCGCTGAAACCTTCGAACGGCGGCGTTTCGGGATCGGGCTCGGCGGAATGCATGGCGATTGCGGGAGTTGTCGGAGTCGGGAATGCTAGCAGATGGCGGCGCCGAGCTGGTCTGGAGCGGCACTGTTCGTTCCGCGATCCCTATTCTTCGGAGCACGAATGGATAGAATAACGGCGTCGCGTAGGTCGAGATATCAACAGAGGTGGCGACGGCTCCCGGGGGGAGGCTCGCGCCCGGGGTAAGAGGACCCATCGGATGGCAGTCAGGATCAAAGACGTCGTCGACGAGATGAAGACGGTGATCTCCGCTGGAGATCGCTATGAACCCTGGGAGAAATCCCGCAAGGTCCTCGAGTTGGCGGGCGAGTTTCTGGTGGCAGCCCTGGCGGGGACGTCCCGTAAGGGCCAGGCGGCCATTCTAATGGTCGACGACGACGGCTCCCATCTGAGCTTCGCCTACCCCGAGCACCTCGCTCGCGGCAACACGATGCCGATCGACCCCAACAGTTTCGCCGGTCAGGTGGTGCTCAAGCGGGCGGTGCTGCTCGAGAACGGTGTGCCGGACGAGCCCCACAAGGACTTCTTCGAGCGCATTCCCGATCCGGAGGGCGAGGTCCGTACGATTCAGAAGATGATCGCCTCGCCACTGCTCGGTGCCGGCGGCAAGGTGATCGGCGTCGTCGAAGTGAGCCGCACCGGCCGCGAGAGCGCCGGACCGGAAGCGAACTTCACCGAACAGGATGTCAAGAACCTAGAGAAGTCATGTCGCGTCTTCGCCCCGTTTATTTCCCGGACATGGACCCGGAATCGGGGCTGGTAGAGCGGCCTAAACAACCACACGAGTACGAAACCCACGACCAACCCACGGGAGATACCGGATGATGAAAATCACCACCCGCCGAGACCGCGATGAAGACGTCACGATCATCGAGCTGGAAGGCAAGTTGACCATCGGCGAAGGCGACGTCCAGCTGCGCGACGCGATCAAGGAGCTGCTCGACGACGGCATCAAGCGGATCCTGATCAACCTTCAGGGCGTCAAGATGATGGATTCCTCGGGCCTCGGCGAGCTCGTCCGGGTACGCGCAAGCGCCATGAGCGCCGAGGCGACCGTCAAGCTGCTACACGTCGAGGACAAGGTTGCCGAAGTGCTCGAGATGACCCGTCTGATCGGTGTCTTCGAGACCTTCGACGACGAGATCGACGCCATCGCCAGCTTCCGTGGGTAGTCACATCGTCACCGCCAGCACCTGGCGCCGGCGCGGCTCGTAGGCCAGGTTGGGCGCCAGCCAGCGCTCGGCCTCCTCGACCGTCGTGCCGCAGCGCCCGGCGTAGGACTCCACCTGATCGCGCCCGACGCGCCCGACCGCGAAGTAGCGGGCTTCCGGGTGGGCCAGGTAGATCCCGCTGACCGCCGCGGTCGGTACCGCGGCGTAGCTCTCGGTCAGCCGGAGGCCGGCGCCGGCTTCGGCGTCGAGCAGTCGCCACAGGCGGCCCTTGAGCGTGTGGTCGGGGCAGGCGGGGTAGCCGAAGGCCGGCCGGATGCCGCGATAGCGCTCGGCGATCAGGTCCTCCTTCGACAGGCTTTCGCTCTCGCCATGACCCCAGGCCTGCCGGGCACGCTGGTGGAGCAGCTCGGCGAACGCCTCGGCCAGCCGGTCGGCCAGCGCCTTGGCCATGATCGCGTGGTAGTCGTCGTGCTCGGCCTCGAAGCGCGCCACCAGCTCGCCTAATCCCTCGCCGGCGTTGACCGCGAAGGCGCCCAGATGATCTTGCCGGCCAGAGCCCGCGGGGGCCACGAAGTCGGCCAGCGAGCGGTGCCGTTTCGAGCCGTCGAGCTTGGCCTCCTGCTGGCGCAGCATCGGGAAGCGCATCAGCTCCCGTGAACGTTCCTCGTCACGGTAGAGCACGACGTCGTCGTCGACCTCGGCGGCCGGCCAGAATCCCCAGGCCGCTCGCGCCCGCAGCAGCTTCTCCTCCACGATGCGCTCCAGCAGCTCCTGGGCGTGGTCGTAGAGCTCGCGCGCGGCGGCGCCGTAGCGCGGATGGTCGAGCACCCTGGGGAAACGGCCCTTGAGCTCCCAGGCGGTGAAGAAGAAGGTCCAGTCGATGTAGGGCACCAGCTCGGCGAGCGGCTGGTCGTCGATCACCCGGCGGCCGAGCAGCGACGGTCGCGCCGGCTCCTCGCTCCAGTCGAGCGCCAGCCGGTTGGCGCGCGCCGCCTCGTAGGTGACCAGCGTCTTGCGCCGCTTGCGGTCGTAGACCTCGCGCAGCTCCGCCTGCAGCTCGCGGTTCTCCTCCTCGAAGTCCGGCCGCTGGGCGGGATCGACGAGTCTCGAGACCACGCCCACGGCGCGCGACGCGTCGTGCACGTGGATGGTGGCGTGCCGGTAGTGTGGCGCGATCTTGATCGCGGTGTGCTGTTTGGAAGTGGTGGCACCGCCGATCAACAGCGGCAGGTCGAGACCTCGGCGCTCCATCTCGCGGGCCACGTGCTCCATCTCGTCGAGAGACGGTGTGATCAGACCCGAAAGGCCAACGACGTCGACTTGGCTGTCGATCGCCGTCTCGAGGATCTTCTCGGCCGTCACCATGACGCCGAGGTCCACCACCTCGTAGTTGTTACAGCCGAGCACCACGCCGACGATGTTCTTGCCGATGTCGTGCACGTCGCCCTTGACCGTGGCCAGCAGTACCTTGCGCCGCTGCCTGGCCTCGAGCTCCCGGTCCTCTTCCTCCATGAACGGCTCCAGGTAGGCGACCGCCCGCTTCATCACCCGCGCGCTCTTGACCACCTGGGGCAGGAACATCTTGCCGGCGCCGAACAGGTCGCCGACGTGGTTCATGCCGTCCATCAGCGGCCCCTCGATGATCTCGAGCGGCCTGGCGTACTTGGCTCCGGCCTCCTCGACGTCGTCCTCGATGAAGTCGACGATGCCCTTGACCAGCGCGTGGCTGAGACGGTCCTCGACCGGGTTCTGGCGCCACGACAGGTCCTCGCTGCTCTTCCTGCCCTTGCCCTTGACGCCTTCGGCGAAGTCCACCAGCCGCTCGGTGGCGTCGGCGCGGCGGTTGAACAGCACGTCCTCGATGCGCTCGAGCAGATCTTTCGGGATCTCCTCGTAGACCTCGAGCTGGCCGGCGTTGACGATGCCCATGTCCATGCCCGCCGCGATGGCGTGGTAGAGGAAGGCGGCGTGCATGGCCTCGCGCACCGTGTCGTTACCGCGGAACGAGAACGACAGGTTCGACACCCCGCCCGAGATCCTGGCACCCGGGCAGACCTCCTTGATGCGTCGCGTTGCCTCGATGAAGGCCTGGGCGTAGCCGTTGTGCTCCTCGATGCCGGTGGCCACCGCCAGGATGTTGGGGTCGAAGATGATCTCTTGCGGAGCGAAGCCGATCTCCTCGGTGAGGATCCGGAAGGCACGCTGGCAGATCGAGACCTTGTGCTCCGCGACTGTCGCCTGGCCCTCCTCGTCGAACGCCATCACCACCACGCCGGCGCCGTAGCGCTTGAGAATCTCGGCCTTCTCGCGGAAGGCGTCCTCGCCCTCCTTCAGGCTGATCGAGTTGGCCACCGCCTCGCCCTGGATGCACTTGAGCCCGGCCTCGATGACGGAGAACTTCGAGGAGTCGATCATGATCGGCAGGCGAGCGATCTCGGGCTCCGAGGCGATCATGTTGAGGAAGGTGGTCATCGCCTGTTCGGAGTCGAGCAGTCCCTCGTCCATGTTGACGTCGAGCAGGTTGGCGCCGCCGCGCACCTGGTCCAGCGCCACCGCCAGGGCGGCCTCGTACTTGTCCTTCTTGATCAGCCGCGCGAACCGCCGCGAGCCGGTGACGTTGGTGCGCTCACCGATCATGGTGAAGTTCGAGTCCGGTCGCAGCACCTGGGGCTCGAGGCCGCTGAAACGGGCGTAGGGGCGCGGCTCGGGGACCCGGCGAGGCGGCACACTCCTCAGCGCCTCGGAGATCGCGGCGATGTGCTCCGGCCGGGTGCCGCAGCAGCCGCCGGCGAAATTCAGCCAGCCCTCGCGCGCGAGCTCGGCGAGAATTCCGGCCGTGTCCTCGGGCTTCTCGTCGTACTCGCCGAAGGCGTTGGGCAGGCCGGCGTTGGGGTAGCAGCTGACGAAGATCGGCGCGATCGCCGACAGCTCCTCGACGTAGGGCCTCATCTCGTGCGCGCCCAGGGCGCAGTTCAGACCGACGGCGAAGGGCCGGGCGTGGGCGATCGCGATCCAGGCGGCATCCAGTGTCTGACCCGAGAGGGTGCGGCCGCTGCGGTCGGTGATGGTCAGCGACAGGATCACCGGGATCCGGGCGCCGCGCTCGGCGAACAGCTCCTCGATGCCGACGATCGCCGCCTTCAAGTTCAAGGTGTCGAACGTCGTCTCCGGCAGCAGCACGTCGACGCCGCCGTCGAGCAGGCCGCGTGCCTGCTCCTTGTAAGCGGCCTTCATCTGGTCGAAGGTCACCGCGCGGAAGGCCGGGTCGTCGACGTCGGGCGAGATCGACAGGGTGCGGTTGGTGGGGCCGATCGAGCCGACCACGAAGCGCGGCCTGTCGGGATCGCGGGCGGTGAAGTCGGCCGCCGCGCGGCGCGCGATCTTCGCCGACTCGACGTTCATCTCGTACACCAGGTGCTCTGTGCCGTAGTCGGCCTGGGAGATCGCCTGGGCGTTGAAGGTGTTGGTCTCGATCAGGTCGGCGCCGGCTTCGAGGAAGTCGCGGTGGATCTCCTCGATCACCTTCGGCTGGGTGAGCGAGAGCAGGTCGTTGTTGCCCTTCAGCTCGCCGTCGTGATCCCCGAACAGGGTTCCACGATAGCCGTCTTCATCGAGGCCGTAGCCCTGGATCATCGTGCCCATGGCACCGTCCAGGATCAGGATACGGTCGCGCAGCAGACGGGTGAGGATAGCTCGGGTAGATTCAGCCATGGGATTTGCCCTCGATCGGAAGCTCCGGGTGGAGCGGGTGCTGTGTCGAGACTGGGGTGGTTCCGGCACGCCCGGAAGCACGCGGCGGCGGCCCTAGGAAAGGGCCGAGGGCATTCGCATGCGGGCGGGAGGATGGGGGAGCAGTGTGCTCATGGCCGGAATCAGCATAACACGGACTTTGTCGGTCGCAAGCCCCTACACAGGCCAGAATCCGCCACCTAGGCGCGAGACACGTCGCCGAGGCGGCTCGTCGGAGTCGTGAGGCGTTCTCCGACGTTGGGAAACGTCGTGCCACGGGTCGCGGAGCCGGGCCTGGCACCGGTTGGCTTACGATTGCCGGAATCCAGGCACGCCGCATCCAATCGACTCCAGCGAACCGATCGGGGGCAAGGCGGGGAGCGGATTCGGATTATCCGGGGGGCACAGAGGCCAGCGCGGCCAAGGTGCGGCGGGCCTC
>JAAELT010000287.1 GCA_024226315.1 bacterium
AGCCGTTCCGCGTTCGCGGAAAAGGTCACCTGAGTCTCAGGCAGCCGTTCCGCGTTCGCGGAAAGGGTCACTTGAGTCTCAGGCAGCCGTTCCGCGTTCGCGGAAGGGTCACATGAGTCTCAGGAAGCCTTTCCGCGTTCGCGGAGAGTCCAAATGAGACTCAGGCAGCGGTTCCGCGTTCGCGATGCGATCGCTGAACCTCAGCTCAACACCCGGGTGCCCCTACTTCCTGCGCTGACGCAGAGCAGCTTTGTGACCCGAAGCGGGGCGTCGATGTCGTGATCCTGAGCTTGACCCTGGCGAAAACAGGGCGTAAGTTGAACGCGGCAGTTATCTGTCCGACCGATCTGTCTCGGCCTGCTAGACTTTGGAGAAGTTGTGTGCGCACGCTGAGAACTTTGAAACCGGGCCAGAAGGGGACCAGGGACCTGGCGGCTCGGCATGGGGCGAGCCTGGTATGTGTCCGCTATCGTTACGACGAAGACACTCGCGAGCACTTGAAGACGGTGGAGCTCGTGGTCCGGCGGCGCTCACGAGAACGCGAGCTGGAGCGCGCTGCCTCGGCAGCCGTCAACAGCCGCGCCGCCGTCGCCGCGGACCGGAGGGTGGCTCTACGGATCGGCTTGCGGGAGCGGGATCTGCAGTGGCGAGTCAAGTCGGCCGGAGGCCGATGGGACCCGGTCAGGCGGGTCTGGATCTTGAAGCGCAACGTCGCCGAGCGGCTGGATCTGCTGCACCGGGTCGTGGGTGGAGGTGTCTAGATATGGAAACCTGGTGTCCAGAAATGGAAACCTCCGGGGTGTCTAAATGTAGACACCGGGTTTCCAGATATGGACACCTGTGTCTAGATCTAGAAACCGCGTGTCCGCCTAGTAAAACTGTTCTACTGCTTGCCGGCAACGAAGTAGGGAGAGGTAGCCGCTTGGTCCAGCAGAAGGTTCGAGGACTTGAAATCGAATCGACACAACCGCTCTAATTCGAAAGAGAATGCCGGGAAAGAACATGAGTGAAATCTTTGTGGTTCTGATCGAGCTCGAGGGTTTGCATCCACCTGTCTGGCGCAAACTTGAGATCCGAGCGAGTGCAAGCTTCTGGGGTCTGCACTGTGCAGTCCAGGATGCGATGCCATGGCAGGATTACCATCTTCACGAGTTTCGCTTTCCGGCAGGAGATGCTGAGACGCAGATCGGGATACCAGATCCCGAGATTGATTCGGATTCGGACTTCGTGGCGAGCTGGGACGCTCTGCTGAAAGACTGGTTCCCCTCATTGCCGCGCGGGTGTACCTACATTTATGACTTCGGTGATTGTTGGCAACACCGAGTTACTTTGCAGGCCCGGAAGGAGGGGCGCAAGGGTGCCCGCTACCCTCGTTGCGTCGGCGGAGAGGGTAGGTGCCCTCCGGAGGATGTCGGCGGCGTTCCCGGATTTCTTCACTTCAAGGAGGCAATGTCGGACCCCACGAATGAGGAACATCAGGAGTTCGTTGACTGGTTCGGTTCCGTCTGGGAGGAGACTACCTTTGATCCGGCATCAGTCAAGTTCAGTTCGCCCAAGCGTCGACTGCGAGAGGCCGGTCTTGGTTAGGAACGACGTAGAACCAGCGACTCGAGCCGGACCCGCTCCGCGCGCCACTCAGTCGTATCGTTCTGCAATCCGAAGACAGAGGAGTCGTCGTCGGTACCGGCCGGACTCTCATACCCGAGCCCGTAATCCCTCGTAAATCCTGGCGACAAGCCGGTTGCCGGCCCCCGGGCGCAACCCGCGAAAGGCGTTGACGAATTCTTCACGGGCGGACGGCCACCCGCGCAGGCGGTGTTCGATTTTTCCGGCGCCCGGTTCCGGCCCGCGTACGCGTTTCTCGATTTTTCCCACCCCCGGCCACCGACCCGCGCAGGCGTCGTTCGATTTTTCCCGGCTCGGGCAGCGCGAATCGAAGGACCTCCGTCGCCGGGAAGTGACGGCCGATCGGCGTCCGGTCGTTCGTTGGCGGCGCCGAAAGCGCTCGATCCGCGGTGCGTCGTGCGGTGGAGACGGCGCGAGGCGAACGATCGGCGATTCCTCGGCTGTCGGCGCCGCCGAGGGCTTCTCTTTCGGTGTCAGGACCTCGCCGGCGAGCGTCGACACCGCGACTTTCGGCGTCGCCGGAGCTGCTTCCCAGACCGGCAGGTCGGCCATCGCCCGCGCCACCAGGTCGGGGTAGAGGTCGACCGGCTTCTGCTTCGGCGGCCGGCCGCGGCGGCCGGTCCAAGGCCGTACCGCGTCCGCCAGGGAGAAGAGCCCGCCGGCGTCGAGTGCGGCCTCCAGCCGGTGGGCGGTTGCCTTCAGGCTCCGGTCGAAGGCCGCCGTCGCCCGCTGCTTGACCACCAGGGCCGCCTCCTCGCGGCGGCGCGCCGCCGCCACCGCCCGCAGCGCCGCCTCGCTGCGCGCGACCAGCGACCGGAGGCGCTCGACCAGCTCGGGGCCGCAGACCCGCGCGCCGTTCTCGCCCCGGACGTCGAGCGGTTGCGGGCTGTCCGCCAAGAGCTCGAGGACGTGCCCGGCCTGGGTGAGCAGGTGCCAGGGCTCGCGCTGCGTGTCGCCCTTCGGCAGGTACTCCCTCAGCCTCTCGGCGCCGACGGCCGCCTTGACCGCGCGGCGCACCCGCCCCATCTCGCGGTAGAGCTCGCGCGTCGCTGCGTCGCGACGGCGCCGCAGCCGGCGCGTCTCCGAGCGCACTTCGAAGCAGGCGGCGTCGGCCGCCTCCAGCCGCGCGCGCGCCCGGCCGAGAGCCTCACCGCCGGCGCGCAGAGGTCGCTCGGCGCACGGCAGCCCGGGCGGAGTGCCGGGCTCCTCGGCCCGGCCAGGCTCGGCCCGGCCAGGCTCGGCCAGCCGCCGGGTCAGGGCCTCGCCGGCGATGCCGGCGCAG
>JAAELT010000288.1 GCA_024226315.1 bacterium
AAAGCGCCGGCACCAATCCGTTCATCGACACCGAGGACGACGCACTGTCGACCTTCGGCCTCGACGTCGACACCGGTTCCTACACCGTCGCCCGCCGCTACCTGCGCGACGGCAACCTGCCGCCGCGCGAGGCGGTGCGGGTCGAAGAGCTGATCAATTACTTCGACTACGGCGACGCGGCTCCCGAGAGGGACGAGTTCGCCATCCACGCCGAGGGCGCGCCGTCGATCTACGGCCAGGGCGAGCGCTACTACCTGCTGCGCTTCAACCTGAAAGGCCGCGAGATCCACACCGAGGATCGTCGCCCGGCGGTGCTGACCTTCGTGGTCGACGTCTCGGGCTCCATGCAGCGCGAGAACCGCCTCGGCCTGGTGAAGCAGTCCCTGTCGCTGCTGCTCGATCAGCTACGCGCCGACGACCGCATCGGCCTGGTGATCTACGGCAGCCGCGGCCAGGTGCTGCTCGAGCCCACCAGCGACCGGTACGCCATCCGCCGCGCCATCGATCAGCTCCGCACCGGCGGCTCGACCAACGCCGAGGAGGGGCTCACCCTGGCCTACCAGCTGGCCGCCCGCCACCGCCGGAGCGGCGCCATCAACCGGGTGATCCTGTGCTCGGACGGCGTCGCCAACGTCGGCGCCACCTCGGCCGACTCGATCCTCGAGCGCATTCGCCGCGAGGCGGGCCAGGGCATCGAGCTGACCACCGTCGGCTTCGGCATGGGCAATTACAACGACACCCTCATGGAGCAGCTTGCGGACACCGGCAACGGCCGCTACGCCTACGTCGACACCCTGGACGAGGCCCGGCGCATCTTCGTGGAGAACCTGACCGGCACGCTGCAGACCCTGGCCGCCGAGGCCAAGGTACAGGTGGAATTCGACCCCGACATGGTGTCGCGCTACCGCCTGCTGGGCTACGAGAACCGCGACATCGCCGACAAGAAGTTCCGCGACGACACCGTCGACGCCGGAGAGATCGGCGTCGGCCACACGGTGACCGCGCTGTACGAGATCAAGCTGAACGAGCGCCCGCGCCCCAACGACGAGATCGCCACCCTGCGCCTGCGCTACGGCTCGATCGACCGCGGCAAGGTGGTGGAGATCGAGCGCACCGTCACCGGCGAGGATTTCGCCCGCCGCTGGGAGGGCGCCTCGCCGGCGCTCAAGCTCACCTCGCTGGTCGCCGAGTACGCCGAGATCCTGAACCGCTCCTACTGGGCCAAGGACGGCGATCTGCACGACGTCTTCCGCCGCGCTCAGCGGGTCGGGGTCGAGTTCGAGGGCGACACCGAGGTCGCCGACTTCGTCAGCCTGGCGGGGCGAGCGGCAACCCTGTGGCGCAACGCGCAGCGGTAGACCGGCCACCCAAGAAGACCGGCCATCGCCTCGGCTCGGAAAGGGGCACCTTCTTGGGTCTCCCGGAGAGGATCACGCTGCCCGAATTTTCCTTGCCAGGGTTTCCAGGAACTCGACATCCTCGAGGAGGGCCGCTTTGATCGCCTCGGCGTCGGCCAGCGAGGCCTCCCCCGTGTCGATCGCACGCCGTAGAGCCTGGTTGATCTGGGTCTGATAAGGCAACCCGCCGGGCTTGGCCGCCTCGGTTTTGAAGTGGTCGATCAGGTCCTGATCGAGGGCGATCGTGATGCGCACCTTCGGTGGCCGGTCACCCCCCGCTGCCAGCCCCGGAAGCGGTCCGCGCCGCTTGACCTTCAGCTTCGTCAGCTCATAGTCCTCTCTCATAGTCTTTCGCCTCTTTCCGCTTTGCCCGCCTGGCCGAGACGACCCGTATCGTCTCTCCGCGCAGTGTGTAGACCACCATCAGCAGTCGATCCCGGTGGGAGTGCCCGATCAGGATCTCGCGATCCTCGTCGTCGCTATGATCCGGATCGTAGAACGCCACCTGGAGGGGATCCCAGAAGCAGCTTGCCGCCTCCATGAAGCTCACACCGTGTTTCCGCTCGTTGTCGGCGGCCTTCACGGCGTCCCATTCGAACTCCACACTTCATGCATATCATGCATGCATACTATGCGCAAGCATCGCGCCTCCTCGACAAGCACGACGCGGTTGAGCCGCCCGAAGGCAGCTGACTCTGGAAGGGTGCGTCGGGGGCAAGGACGCTAGCAGGACTCGTTGTCCCGCCCGCCGCTGGGAGCAAGCCTCGCCGGCCCTCAAGCTCACCTCACTGGTCGCCGAGTACGCCGAGATCCTGAACCGCTCCTACTGGGCCAAGGACGGCGACCTGCACGACGTCTTCCGCCGCGCTCAGCGGGTCGGGGTCGAGTTCGAGGGCGACACCGAGGTCGCCGACTTCGTCAGCCTGGCGGGGCGAGCGGCGACTCTGTGGCGCAACGCGGAGCGGTAGCCGGGCTTCGGCAGACGCCCCGGAGGGGTGTTGGCGCGTGCGACTGAAGCCAAACCCAGGTGGAACCTCCACACCTCGTCACGGGTCTATTCGAGCAGACCCAGAGGAGGAGGCGCCTTGTCTACTTACTACGAACCTTTCGGGCCGAGTGAGCCCTTCAGCGGCGAAGTGCTCCTTCGGCTGGCCTCTGACTACTGGGTGACCTGGACGACCGAGATCCTGTGTGCGCTCTCGGTCTTCGTCTCCCGGCGACGTCGCGTCATCAACGAGGCTCTGCACCGGCGGCTTGGGGCGGGGCTGTCGGACACGTCCCGACTCTGGGTGCTGCCTCTCTACGTGTGGGGCCTGGAGGCCACCTTTCAAATCTCTCGGGCTTTCAACACCTCGGTGGGTCTCGTCTCCCTGCCGCTCTGGGCCTTCATCAACTGGATCTTCGAGGCGGCCCTGGCGCTCTTCTACCTGGTGGTGCTCCAAACGCTGGTCGTCTTTCTGGTCGACCGGCCATCACCTCGGCTCGGATTGACCGGTACACGGGACCTCGCCGGCATCGCGGTGATCATCAGCGTCTTCTGGATCACCGTGATGCGCCTGTGGTTGTTTCAGCTCTTCAACCAGGATCGCGGACTCCCGCTCCGGTTGAGCGAGATCGGGCTGCCAGGCTTGGGGTGATCGAAGGCCCCAACGTAGGTGCTGCCTGTTCGCCTGCCACCTTCAAGACAGCACCGGGTGGGAAGGGGATGAGGCGGGTGCCCTGCCAGGCAGTGGCTCCGTGCCGAGGCCTCCGCACCATTCGACCGACCGGACGGTCGAATCCCGCGGACCCCTCCACCAAGTGCGCTGTCCTCCAGGGGCTGATCGGCTCAGTTGCCGAGGAGGAAACGTAAGTCTGTAGAGTCGGGACGATGCTTTTACCGCATGAAGACGTCGGTCCCGCCCTGCGCCGCCTCCGGAAGGCACGAGGGCTGCCGCAAGTCGAGGTGGCGGCCGAGATGGGGATCTCTCGTACCGGGCCGAGTCGCTACGAGCAGCCGGGGACCAATCTCCAACTCTCGAATCTGTTGGGCTATCTGGCCGCCATCGACGCCACTCTCGACGATCTCCACCGGGAGCTCGCTGGCGATGCGGACGAGCCGAACGGGCCCGTCGACGAGCGGATCGCCATCCGGACCGGCCATGGCGGGCTGGCGAGAAGTCTGCTCGAGCGGTTCGCTGGCACGGATGCGGCGCCCGAGCTGCGGGTGCTGGCCGACCTGATCGACGACCAGGATCGTCGCCTGCGTCGGCTGGAGGCACTGCAGGACGCCGAAGATCGGGATCCGCCGGTCGGCGGCTCGGGTGGCCAGGCGGGCGAATAGAACCTTGCTTGGAAAGAGCCAGAGGGCGTAAACCTCTGGAAACAAACGAGTACGATTCGGGTGGCACCCAAGAAGAAGCTCGATCAACGACCGCTACTGGGTCTTCGACTCCGCCACCACCGACATCGAGTACACCCTGCGGGGCACCGACGTCGAGGCCGGCCGGGTTCAGGGGTACTTCAACCGCCTCGGCAGATCCGCGCCGGCAATCACCGACACGGAAGCGTTCGCGACCTGCCAGTAGCGGGGACCGCGTCTTGCGCGGACCGTTGATCCAATCGATTTCGACGTTCAGAGGTTGTCGAGGGCCGCCAACGTGTCTGCGAACTCCGGATGCGTGATGCCGAGGTCGTTCAGTTCCCGGGGGTCGTCCTTCAAGTTGTAGAACTCGTGGCCGAAAGACGCCCCGTATTCCCGTTCGCGAATCAACTTCCACAGATTGCCGAACCTGTCGCGGCGAATGTAGTACGACGACTCGCTGAAGATGGTCGTCGGACCGAAGCTGTTCGGCGCCACGCGCTCGGCATGAGAGAACTGCCTGCCGTGATTGTCGGGGCTCGCGGCGGCCCCGAGAGGATCCGCCATGATCGTCGCCAGGCTGAATGAGCGCCGAGTCGGATCGGCGACGTAGGTTGCCGGCGAAAGCATCTCCTCGATGGTCTCGAAGATGTCGACGACGTCGACGAGCGCGTCGCTGGTTCGATGTTCCGGAGTCGTCTCGGCCTCGAACGGAACGTTCGCTCCCGTGATGATGAGCGGCACGCGCACGCCCGCCTCGTAGGCCGTGCCCTTGGCGCGGCGCGGGTCATAGGGCTTCGCGCTGAACGTGACGAGATCGTCGTGTGGTTGATGGAGCGGGTGACCGTCCGGGTAACGAACTTCGTCGGCTCTGGTGCTGAAGAGTTTTCCCGAAGTGCCGTTGTCGCCCATCAAGATGATGGTCGTGTTCTCCAGAACGTCGGCACTCATTCCGCTGAGCAGCCAAGCGATGGCCGTATCGAGGTACTCGAGCTTGGCTCGCCCACGGGTGTTGAAGTGGAATTCGAATTCCGGTAGCTCCGGGCCGAATCCGTGGCCCTGCGACGGCGGCCATTCCAGGGGGCCGTGAATATCGCTGGTGTTCCAGACGGCCAGAAAGGGCCTGGTACGGCCGTTGATCCAATTGAGTGTGGCTTCTTGCTGCCTCTTCGTCAGGTAGCCGTCGGGGGTCGTCGTCGACCACCCGGAGGAGATCAGACCGTTCAGGTCTGCTTCGATCCAGTGATAGTTGTAGAAGCCGGCTCCGATCATGTTGCTGGTGTCGATACCGGTGTACGGCCCCTGATTTGGATTCCGCGGCACACCGTAGAAGGCGTCGTATCCGAGGAAGCTCACGGGATAGGCATCATCCGTCGGAACCGTGGAGTCCACGGCATCGATTTGAAGATGCGACTTGCCGAAGAAACCGGTGTCATACTCGAACGAGCCGCAGAGTTCCGCCAGGGTGACGACGTCGTTGGGAGGAATGGAGTACTCGTAGGTCGGCGGAATGCAGCCCGGGTCCGCGGCCCCGAGCTCCGGGTTGGTGCATTCGGCACCCTGCGCGGGACCGTTCACCACCGTGGTGCAGCCGGTGCGTCGACCGTACTGCCCGCTTTGCAGCGCCGCGCGGCTCGGAGAGCAGGTCGGGTAGGCCCTCGCCTGCCGGAACCGCACGCCCGTGCGCGCGAGGTCGTCGATGGTCGGAGTGTTGGCATACGGGTAGGGGCTGTCGTAGTAGTTGACGTCGTCGTAGATACTGAGCTGGTCGATGCCCAGGTCGTCGATGAAGATGATGAGGAAGTTCGGCGGCTCGTTCGACGTCGAGCCGGCCGCATCGAACCCGAAACTCGTCGACAAGAGAGCCATGGCGAGCAGCCATACCCATCGTTTCGCAGTAACCCGCATGTCAATATCTCCTCTCGCCGTGAATCGGCGGTGCCGTTACTGTCAAGACAAAACGATCATACCGCACTGGCCGCGGACTTCTGCAGAGTCGGTGGCGCAAGTCTCCCGGCGGAGGTACGTGCTCAGCCACGGCCCGAAGGGGAATCTCGTCTTGCGCTGCTGGGACAAACAAACGCCGGCCGAGGTGGGTGGCACCTCGACGTCCGTCGACGCGCGACGCGACGGTTGGACGTCCGTCGACGCGCGACGCGCGACGCGACGGTTGAAAACAAACGAGTACGAAACGGCTGTCACCCAAAGAGGCGGTGCACTCGCGACGCGGTAGCCGGGCTTCGTTGGTCGGTAGGTCGCGGGGGTAGAATGGACCATGCCAGGCGCCACGACCGAGATCCACGATCGACTGCTGAGCCTCGAGAAGCTCCGGCGACCAATCACGATCGGAATTTTCGTCGTTCTCGCCTTCGCGGTCTTGATCGGCGAGCTCGGTTATCAGGATCGAGACCCATCGAACATGGGTTTCTGGGCGACCGTTCTCTTCCTTCGACCCACGATTGCCGTGGTCATCGGATTCTCGATCGGCGTCATGTTCAGTGTTTTCGAACGCCGGCTTCTGCGAAGGAATCATGACGCCCTCGTCGAGTACAGCATCCTCGCGACCCAGGAGAGGCGCAGCTGGAGGTATGAGCGGCTGCCGCTACTGATCGCGGTCGTCGCGACCGGATCGGTCTCGATGCTGTTCGTTGCCTGCTCTTTCTTCGAAGCGGCGCCTCTGACAGCGCTGATCGCGGCGCTCTTTCCGCTCTGGCACTGGAACGACGAAGTCCTGAGAATCCGGCGATCCAGCCTCCGGAGGCTCTCGGCCGGACCGGAAGTCGAGCGCCCGGCTGCCCAATAAGGTGAAGCCATGATCAAGTTTCCTTCAGATGCGCGAGCCAACCTCGACTGCGCCTTCGATCGCGGCCGGCTGACTTTGTACCTGGGCGCGGGCGCTTCGGCAGCGAGCGGTCTACCCACCTGGGAGCGGTTGGTCCTGGCAATGTACTTCGACATGCTCAGCGAATCCAACCGCCGCGCCTACTCCAATTACGTCCACGCGGTCGCCGAGTGGATGTTGCAGAAGTCGCCGGATCCGCTCGAGATCACGGCCCAGAAGATCCGCATCCATTTCGGGGACGACGATGATGCCTTTCTAGAGAGCCTCAAGCGCCAGCTGTACGGGGGCTTCCACGAGCGCGGCAACTACCACATACCGCGACGCAAGAAGCTCCGCGGCGGCAATCCCACCCTTCGCGCCGTGGCTCAGCTGGTCGAGCGAAGCTCTCCGAAAAAAGGCCGGGGAGTCGAGGCGATCATCACCTACAACTACGATGATCTCCTCGAGATCGCCTTGAACAAGCGTACGCCTTACCAGGTCGTGCACCAACCCGGCGGCGAGCCCGACGGATCGCTGCCGATCTACCACGTCCACGGCTTCGTGCCGATCGCGGGCAGCGTGTCCAGCCCCGCCGACGGGATCATCTTCACCGAGGAGCAGTACCACGAGGCAACGAACGCGGCATATACCTGGTCGAACCTGGTTCAGCTCCGCGGGCTATCCAGCTCCACCGGCCTCATGGTCGGGCTCTCGCTCTCGGACAGGAACATCCGCCGCCTGCTCCACGCCCTCAGCCGCTCCCCCGTCTCCGCGACCTGTTACGCCATCCTGCAACGGCCGACGTGGAAACAACCGCATGACAGCGAAGTGCAGGACGTCGCCGACATGGCCAGAGAGCTCTACGAGAGCGCGAAGGCAAGCGGATCACCCGTTCCCCCCGACTACGGCATCAAGGGGAAGGACTGGCGGAGTCAGGTGACCCATATCCTCGACCGCGCGCAGCACGTGGCCACTGAGCAGCAGGAGCGTGTCTTGCGGGATCTGGGCGTCATTCCCATCTGGTACGACAATCACGATGAAGTCGCCGAAATCCTCCGGGAGATCAGCCCGCGTTGACGTGCCGGGGATGGCGGCACCAGGATCGTCATCCATCGTCACCGAAAGGCGACCAACTGGAATAAGACGCGATCGATCGCCTTCGAAGTGTGTTCAACGCGGCGAGATCGTCATCCATCGTCACCGAAGGGCGACCAACTGGACCCCTCGGATGCCCTCGGGCCGCGAAACTGCCCCGATTCTGGGTAGATTCGTAACATCGTCACCCATCGCCAGAAGCCCGCCGAGACTCACATTTCGGCAAGGAATCGAGCAGATCGGACCTCCCAGGTCGGAATAGCTCGGTTTTTGGCGGATGGTGTGCGGAAGTTATGGGACTTGATGTCCTCGGAGCGCGACAACCCGTAGTACGTCACTCGGACATCATCATGCCGAAGAACGCGAGCCCCATCAGCCCTCCCCACAGCAGCGTCGTCAAACCACCCATGATGATCCCCACCCAGGCGTGCACCGTGCCGCTGATGACGGGATTCGCCTTCTTCTTCTTGAGTCCGACGATACCCAGGATCAGCGCCGGAATTCCGAGGAAGATGCCGATGAACGGCATGAGCGAGAAGATGCCGCAGTAGTAGGCGGTCAAGGCAGGGGGATTCTTGTAGGGGATGATCCCGCCGGTCGAGTCTCCCTGCTGGGGTTCGGCGGCGGGCGCCGCGGTACCGGCAGGCGCGGGTCGAGTCGCGGTCTGATCGGTCATGGTTCCCTCCTTTGAAGTCACCGATCAGCATAGCACGGCGCCTGGCGGGGCACGGTGCCTGCCGGCGTTCAGAACAGGTCCCCGTCTCCCATCGTGTAGTACATCTCGCCGAGGGCCGCGAACGCCTCGGGCTCGGCGTCGCCCAGCGCCACCATCCCGAGACCCTTAGGCTCCGGTCCGGCGACGAATCCGAGTTCCTCGACCCGGTCGCGCCACCAGGCGGGATTCTCGGGGAACCATGCCTCGATTCGCTTGGCGCCAGCCATCTCGGGCTCCGCGAGCGCGGCGGTCAGCAGTGGCTCGACGGCTCGAAGGTGAGCGGGGCCGAAGAGCGCGTCGCCCCAGTCGATGACTTCGCCGCGCCGGCGGAACACGCTCCAGCCCACGAGCCGCGTCCAGCGGTAGGCAGCCAGAATCACGTAGCGGGTGTCGGGGCAGCGGCGGTAGCGCCAGTCCAGGTACCGAGAGTCGCGGCGGGTGAGGAAACCATAGCTCGGCGCCACACGGCGGAAGAGGCGGTCGGGGTCGTCGTCCAAGGCGTCGAGGCGCCAGATGCGGTAACCGCCCGTGCCCGACCACGCCGGAGCTGGGTCGAGCTGCCGTGCCCAATAGCCTACGGGATAGGTCTCGCTGCCGCCGATGAACCAGCGGCAGAAACGCTGGATCGGCCCGGTGTTGAAGCCGTAGTAGAAGCCGAGCTCGCCGTCGCGGTGGATCGAGAAGAAATGACGCACGGTGCGCGCCAGTAGGCCACCGCGGCCGTGAGCGGTGTGACGGAAGCTCTCGTCGGTCATGGTGTCGCCCACCACCAGGGCGGTAAAGGAGCGACCGCGGCGCCAGACCGGGGAGGGGTAGCCGCCGTAGTGGGCCGCCAGCTCGCCGCCGGGGGAGACCGCGAGGCTGATTCGGCTTGGGCCGTGAGGGTTGCCGGCGTACTTCCAGCGCCAGTGGTCGAGCTGTCGCCGGTCGTGAGGAAAACAGGTACGGAAGAGATCGAGGACCGCCCCCTCGTCTCCCTGCCGGTAGGATCGGACGAGGAACGGGTCCCGGCGCGCCACCAAGACTTTCCACCCGCCGGGTCCGCGGGCGTCTTCGGGAGGCCAGCGCAGATCCTGATCCTTGCGGACCGTGAAGCCGGTTTCGGAGAGATGGCGAACGACCTCCCGCAGCTTCGTCTGGCGGCTCGAAGGCAAGGCGCCCTGGCGCTTCGATGGCGTCGGCTCGCCGGGTTCGAGCGGCGCGACGACGATCAGCTCGGCGCCCTCGGCCAGTGCCTTTCGCAGACGGCCCACGGCTTCGCCGATTTCTTCGCGCGCGCGCTCGATGCCCCACACGATGGCGCCGAAGGCGCCCTCGATCGTCCCGGTCCCGTCGCTGCGGTGCAGATCCAGCCCCGACCCGCCCAGGCATTCGTAGACGTCCGGGCAGGCGAGGCACAGCACGCGGGCGGGAGGGGCGGGCAGCAGGGACTCGAGGTGGGCAACGAGGGGCACGGTACAATCGTTATACTTCGAAAGCGCGCGGAATGCGAGGGCGCCCCGCCGTGGTTTTCCCGAGACGTCGCCACCAGTGTCTTCCTCATCAAGACTGTCCCCGCCGGGAGCGACGTCCGAGGTGCGTGCCAAGAGCGCCCTGGTACTGGCGCCGCACTATGACGACGAGGTGCTCGGCTGTGGCGGCCTGATCGCTCGGCTCACCACTTCCGGGGCGGTGGTGCGCGTGCTGTTTCTCTCCGACAGCGGCGGCGACGAAGCCGAAGCCGAGGCGCGGGCGGCGACCAGCCGGCGCCGGCGCGAAGAGGCGAAGGCCGCGGCAAAAGTGCTGGGCGTTGCCGGCATCGACCACCTCGGCCTGCCGGACGGCGGCCTCGTTCAGCACATCGACGACATGGCCGCCGGCATCCGCCGGGCGATCGCCTCGCAGCGTCCGTCCCTGCTCCTGGCGCCGTCACCGCTCGAAGCGAGCGCTGATCATCGGGCGGTGTTTGCCGCCGTTCACCGCCCGCTCGGCGAGGCGCGCGACGGCGATGCGGTGTGGCCTCTGGTGCAGAATTTGCGGGTCCTGACCTACGAGGTCAACCACCCGCAGCGCCCCGACCTGCTGGTCGACGTCAGCGGCCAGGTCGAGACCGTCGAGCGGGCGATGGAGTGCTACGCCAGCCAGCAGGAGCAGCACGATTACCTGGGCGCGCGCCTCGCGCTGTCGAAGTTCCGCACCCTGACGCTGCCGCCGGAGGTGCGCGCGGCGGAAGCCTACCGCCAGCTCGACTTCGAAGATTTTCAGACCCGGGGACCGGCGCGGTTGATCGCCGAGCTGGGTGGCACTCCCGAGCTGCTGGCGGTCGAGGACGGACCGACAATCTCGGTCGTGGTGCGCACGAGAGGCCGGCCGGAGCTGCTGGCCGAGGCCCTCTGTAGCCTGGCCGAGAGCACCTACCGCCGGGCCGACGTGGTGGTGGTCAACGACGGCGGCGAGCCGCCCGTGATCGAAGACTTCCCGCTGCCGCTCGAAGTCGTGAACCTGGCTGAGAACCGCGGCCGGGCAGCCGCAGCCAACGCCGGCGTCGCAGCCGCGCGCGGCGACTTCGTGGCCTTTCTCGACGACGACGACCTGGTGGAGCCCGAGCACCTGGCGACGCTGGCCGGCCTGGTCCGGGCCGAGGGAGTGCGCGTCGCCTACACCGACGCCGCGGTGGGCGTCTACGAGCTCGACGGGGAGAGCGGCTGGCGTTGTAGCGAGCGACGCGTGCCCTACAGTCGCGACTTCGATCCCGAGCTGCTCTTGTTCGACAACTACATCCCCTTCAACACTCTGGTGATCGAGCGACGGCTGTTCGAGGAGGTCGGCAATCTCGACGAGCGCCTGCCCTTCTTCGAAGACTGGGACTTCCTCATCCGCCTCGCGGCCCTCACTCCGTTCCACCACCTGGCACGGGTAACTTGTGAGTATCGCCACTTCCGCGGCGCGGCGCACCACATCCTGGGTGACACGTCGCGCCGGCGGTCGGACTTCCTGGAGATGAAGGCGCGGGTGATCGCCAAGCACGCCGAGCGCGCCACGGCAGACGCGACGGCTCGCGTCGTCGACCAGCTGCGGGCCGAGAGCGTCGCCGGCAGCGAGGAGGCGAGCCGGCTGCGGGCCGAGCTCGAGCGCGGCGAGGAAAGCTACCACCGGCTCAATGGCCGACTGGCCGGACTCGAAGTCCACCAACAGGTGCTGGAGGAGTCAGAGCGCCGCGCCCGCGACGAGCTGCGCGAGCGCGAGGGCGAGGTGCAGAAGCTGTCCGAGACCCTGCGCCAGACCTGGGGCGAGATCGAGCGGCTGGGCGAGCTGATCCGGTCCATGGAGTCGAGCAGGGCTTGGCGAGCGCATCAGTGGTGGCAAAGGCACAAGCCTTGACCGGCCGTCGCGGGAGCACAGGGTGAGCTTGCGCAAAGTCACGGTCGCCGTCCTGAGCTGGAACGGCAGACGACACCTGGAGGCCTGTCTCCCAGCTCTCCGGGAGCAGCTGCGGCCACCTTGCGAGTGGGAGGTGCTGTTGCTCGACAACGGCTCCACCGACGGCACCGCCGCCTGGGTGCGGGAGCACCACCCCGAGGTGCGCCTGATCGAATCCCCGGTGAACCTGGGTTTCTGCGCCGGCAACAATCGCCTGGTGGCCGAGGCGGAAGGCGACGCCATCGCCTTCCTCAACAACGACACGCGGCCGCGCCCGGAGTGGCTGGGCGAGCTGTGTGAGGCCCTGGGTGGCGCCAGCGGCGACGTGGCGGCGGTTTCCGGCAAGATCGTCGACTGGCAGGGCGAACGGCTCGACTTCGCCCGCGGCGTCATGACCTTCGACGGCCACGCTTTTCAGCAGGACTTCGGCCGGCCGCTCGGCAAGGTCGAGATCCCGGAGGCGGGCACAGAGGTGCCGTTCGCTTGCGGCGGCAACATGATCGTCCGGCGCGATTCGTTTCTGGACGCCGGCGGGTTCGACGAAGACTACTTCGCCTACCTGGAAGACGTCGATCTCGGCTGGCGCCTGTGGTCGGGCGGCGAGCGGGTGATCTTCGCGCCCGGCGCGGTGGTGCATCATCGTTCGATGGCCACCAGCCAGTTGCTGGGCAACGAGAACCGCGGCTTCCTGTTCGAGCGCAACGCTTTCCTCACCGCTTACAAGAACTACGAGGAGGATCTCTGGCGGGCGCTGGCGCCGGCGATTCTGCTAACTCTCGAGCACCGCACGCAGACCCTGATGGCTCAGAACAACCCCGGCGGCGAGCAGCTGGCGGTCGACCCCTACGCCGGCCACATCGCCAACACCCCGGGAAACGGTGAGCCGCAGGAGCCTATGACTCCCATCGAAACCACGCTGGCGCAGAAGTGGCGGGGCTACGGGCCGCGGGAGTTCGCGCGCCGCGCCCTGTTGAAGGCCGCCCGCATGGTAGTGCCCACCTGGGGAGAGGAGCGGGCCGCCGTGCCCTCCCTGAGCGATCCGCGGACGCTAGCCCAACTACGCGCCGTGAGCCATCTGCTGCGCAACCTCGACGCCTCGACCGAGAGCCGCCACCAGGTCCAGGAGCGCCGGCGCCGAAGCGACCGGGAGATCTTCGAACGCTTTCCGCTCTACCTGGTGCCGACCTATCCGGGAGACGAGGAGCTCTTCTCGAGTGCCGGCTTCGAGACCTGGCTACCCGACGACGTTCCGATCGTGCGGGCCAGCCTGGAAGAGATCATGCGGGTGGTGTAGCGTCCTCCACCACCACCGCCGTCCCGTAGGCCAACACTTCCGCCGCATTGGTGGCGATCTCGGAGCTGGAGAAACGGATCACGATGATGGCGTTGGCGCCCAGGGTCTCGGCCTCCTCGACCATCCGGTCGAGCGCTTGCTCGCGGGTCTCCGACAGGATCTTGGTGTACTCGGTGATCTCGCCGCCGACCGCGTTGCGCATGCTGGCGATGATGTCCTTGCCGAGATGGCGCCCGCGCACCGAGGTGCCGCGCACCAGGCCCAGAGTGCGGACGATCCGCATGTTGTGGATCGAGTCGGTGGTCACGACGATCATCGGTGCACCCCACGGTAACGGTCGGTCTTGAGCTCCCTCAGCCGGTCCATGAGCACCGAGACGAAGAGCAGCAGGACGCCGCCCGGCAAGCCGAGCACCAGGAAGATCTCCAGCGGGTTGCCAGCCTGAGTGAGGAAACGCCACAGCGCCAGGGCCGAGACCGCCAACAGCCAGGCGATCAGCAGCACCCAGCCGAGGGAACGGCTGAAGCGGCCGGGTCTCGTTTTGGGCAGCTCCGGCCACTCGTCCTCTTCGGGACCCTTGAAGCGGGTCGACTTGGCGGTCTCCCGCAGGGTCTCGAGCTCTTCGAGCAGGTTCCGGCAAGTGCCGCAATCTTCGACGTGGAGACGCACGCTCTGAGCCTGCATCTGGGGTAGAGCACCATCAATGTAGCCGGAGATGAGCTCTTCGTCGAATGCGCGGTCGCAGTTTCGGGACATGACGGTTTCCTATTCCCGAGCCAGGGCCTGCAGATCGGCCTGCAGCTTCTGTCTCAGACGTTTGCGGGCGCCGTGAAGGCGTGACATGACGGTACCGATCGGGATGCCGAGGGTCTCGGCGATTTCGGCGTAGGACAGATCTTGATAATCGCGCAACACCAGAATCTCACGCTGGATGTGCGACAGCTCGTCGAGCGCTTCCAGGATGCGCACCCTCAGCTCTGACCTGGTGGCATCCCGCTCCGGATCGACGCTGACGTCGATCAGCTCGAAATACGGCTGGCCCTCGTGGTCGGTCGCGTCCAGGGAGTCGTGGCGGCGGATTCTGCGGCGGCGGTAGAGATCCACGACGCGATTGCGTACGATCTGAAACAGCCAGGGGCGCACCGGACGACGGCAGTCGAAGCGGTGCAGGGTCTTGAAGAAGCGCAACAGGGCTTCCTGGGCCACGTCCATGGCATCTTCGCGGTTACCCATGAGCTGCAGCGCCAGAAAGTACAGAGCCCGACGGTGGCGCTCGGCGAGATCCGCCTGGGCAGCGGCGTCTCCCGCTCGCGCACGGATCACCAGATCGACTTCGCTCTCGTGCGAAGGCGGTGCCACGACGGTTTCTGCGATTGTCATCTGCGCTTCCACACTATGCTACTACGCGCGCCCACGCAGCGTATTCGACCGGAATCCGAGCCCGTGACAGATTTTTCGTACTCCGTCGTCATCCCGACCTACAACCGCATGGACGTACTGCCGGAGGTGCTGGCAGCGCTCGAGCGCCAGGAGGGCGCACCGAGCTTCGAGGTGGTCGTGATCGACGACGGTTCCACCGACGGCACCGCGCGGTGGCTGCGAAGCCGCGGCTTCCAGGTTCCTGTCGAGGTGCTCAGCCAGACCAACCAGGGGCCCGCGGCGGCGCGCAACTGGGGCGTGCGCACTGCCCGCGGGGGCAGAGTGGCCTTCCTCGGTGACGACACCGTACCGTCCAGAGGATGGCTGGCGACCCACGACCGCGCCGGCCGGAGCCGGCCGGACGCCGACAAAGTCGCCGTTCTCGGCTATACCGGCTGGCATCCGCGGCTGCGCCTCAACCCGTTTCTGGAGTACATCAACGAATACGGGCTGCAGTTCGGCTACGCCCTGATCGACGAGCCCGAGAACGTGCCGTTCAACTTCTTCTACACCTCGAACGTTTCGTTGCCTCGCGACCTGCTGCTCACCGAGCCCTTCGACCTCGACTTTCCCTATCCGGCGTGGGAAGACATCGAGCTCAGCTACCGCCTGGTGCGGGGTGGCATGCGGCTGGTGTACGAAGCGCGGGCCACGGTGGCGCACGACCACCCGACCAGGATCGGGCGCTTCATGAGCCGTCAGGAGAAGGCCGGGTACTCGGCGGTGGTGTTCTACCTGCTGCACGAGGAGCTGGGCTCCTTTCTCGGCCTGGGTCCCGACGGCCCGCCGCCCCTTCCCGATCGCTGGCGTCAATTGAAAGACGAGTGTGTGGCCCGGACTTTGCAGTACTTCCCGGTCAGGACGCCTCGCCTATGGGAGAATGTCCTACGTTACCATTACATTCGAGGCCTGCATCGGGGTTGGCGAGACCGGGCGGGACCGAGGAAGGAGAAGCAAGATGTGGAACCTGGCAACGAGGGCACATAGAGCCTCGAGCCGAGCATCCTGGTGGTCGATGGTGACCCTGCTCGGCGCGATCCTGGTGTTGCCGGCCCTTCCCGCCGCCGGCGATCCTCCCCGCCGCGAGCAGTCGAACAGCGGCTCCAAGGCCTCGAGCGCGCGGTCATCGTCCTCGAAAGCGTCGTCCTCGAAGGCATCCTCCAGCAGCTCGTCGTCCCGGCGTTCGGGATCGAGCGCCCGCAGCGGAGGCTCGCGATCGAGCCAGCCGAAAGCCAGCAACCGGGAGAGGCCGAGAAGCCGCTCGGGTGGGGGCCAGCGCTCCAGCCCGCCGCCTCGCCGGGTCGAGCGCTCAGAGCCGCGCTCGCAGCCGCGGCAGCAGCCGAGCGCGCGGTCGAACCGGCGCAGCGAGCCGAGCACGCCACGCGCGGCGCGACCCAGAGAGCAACCAGTGACGATCGAACGGACACCGACCAATGAACGGCGCGCCACGCCACGCGTGGTGCGGCCCAGGGAGTACGCGGTCGAGGTCGACCGCACGCCCAGCAACCAGGAACGCCGCACGCCGCGGATGATGCGGCCGCGTGGTGCCTACAGCGACCCCAGCTTGCCACCCGACCTGCGCAACGAAGTCGACGTCAAGAGCCCGGAGAACCCGGCGGGACGCCACAAGGCCCCGGGGCCGAAGCGTGGCCACGGTGGCGGTCACCACGGGCGCCACCATCACCATCACAGCCACCACTATGGCTGCGGCCACTATGGCTACGGCTACTACGGCTATGACCCGTTCTACGGTTACTCGCCCTACTACTACGGCTACTCGCCCTATTACTATGGCACCCCCTACTTTGGCACCCGCACCTACTACCGGGCGAACGAGTATGGCTCGGGCGGAGGAGGAGGCTCCCGCTATGGAGACGGCGGCCTGGGCGGCCTGGACGTCGACGTCCGGCCCGACAAGGCCGAGGTCTGGATCGATGGTAGCTACGTCGGGGTCGCCGATCAGTACGACGGTTTCCCCACCTACCTGTGGCTCGAGGAGGGTACCTACGAGATCGCCTTCTACCTCGAGGGACACGAGACCATCTTCCGCCAGTACACGATATATCCCGGCGTCATCATCGACGTCGACGACCGGATGAGGGAGGGGCAATCGATCCACCCCGAGGCGCCGTTGCTGGAGCCTCCACCGGGCTCGCAGAGCGGTCTTCCCACCGGTCCGCCGGCGGCCTGGTCGGTCGGCCGGATCGTCATCTCCGCCTCGCCGCCGGACGCCGCGATCTATCTGGATGGCCACTTCGTCGGTACCGCCCAGGAGGTGACTTCTCTGACCTCCGGCCTGCTGGTCGAGCCCGGGGACCACGTGATCGAGATCGTCCGGCCGGGCTTCGACACCCAGAGCGCGCCGGTGTCGATCGAGGCCGGCGGGCGCGTGGATTTGCAGCTGGGGTTGGAGAAACCCTGATCCCCGGGGGTTGGAACCCCCGGCCGATCAAAGGTCGTCGAAACCCTGTTCGGCTCGGAGCGCCAGATCTCGGGCGTCGTCGAAGCGGGAGTCGGTGGCGATGGGCAGGCTGGAATCAGACGCCAGGGCCCAGGTCTGGCTTATCGCCTTCTCGAGGTCCTGGGTCGCCAGCAGCAGATTGGCGTTGGAGCGGGCTCCGGGGCGGGCCGGTAGCCGGCTCCTCAGGCTGACGATCCGGTCGCGCCAATCGCGTGCGAAAGCGCGCCAGCGGTCGGTCCGCTCGACTCGATCGAGGCTGTCGTCCGGGTCGTTCAACAGCTCCACCTCGGAGGCGCCTTCCTCGATCAGGCTGCGCAGGCTCGAGGCGATGTCACTGTACTTGGAGGCCGACGTCGTCTCCTCTTCGTCAGACTTGGCCTGCGAGGGCTGATACAGCCAGTCCGCGGACCGCAGCCGTTGGCGGCGAATGCGCAGCCACTGGCTCCGCGCCCGTTCGACGTCGTTCAATGCGACCTGATCGGTGGGGACGGCCTGACCCAGTCGAGCGATCTGGTCCGCGGTGTCGAAACCGATCACCGGCTCGGCGTCGAGGATCGCCTGGCTGAGCGAGGCGGCCGAGGCCGAGATATCGGAGCTGACGAAGAGCAGGTCCTCTGTCTCGTTGATCGGCGTTCGGAAGAGGGCGGTCTCGAGGTTCTCCACCGGCAGCCGAAAGGTTTCCGGGTCGAGCTTCTGAGCGCTCGCGGACGGGCTCGACGCGATGCCGAGATCGGCGCCACCGGTCGCCGCACGCCGCGGGCCGAAAATGTAAAGCGAGATGAAGGCCATGCCCAGCAGACACAGCAGGATGATGACGAGTTGGGGAGGTCTCGACGGTGACTGGGTCTTGGCGGCATCACGCAGACACCGCGTGCAGCCGGTGCTCATCTCCGGGTCGTAGTGGAGCCCGTGGATCTTGCACTTGACCATGCGGCGGCGGCGTTCGGCCCAACTGTTGTCTGCCATGGCTCGCTCGCTCGGTTGGTTTCCAACTCCGCGGCCCTCGCGGACCGCTACGGTCGATCAAAGAATGATTATACGGCTTTCCCGGGGGAGGCGCCTCTCGGCGCGACGCGCACGGCCGCTCGGCGCCAGCGGGCGGCCGCCAGCTCGACCCCGAGATCGGCGTCGCCGCGGTAGCGTCGGTCCGGGATCAGCCGGCAGGCGACGTGCAGGGTGGTGGTACCGGCGAGGGGAAACGGATCGAGGGTCAGGGTGGCGCCGTGCGCACTGGAGGGCTCCACGGAGGCTGTGAAGCCGTGGGCCTCGAAGTCCTCCGTCCAGCGATTGCACACCTGCAGCGACAGCCGGTCCGCGAGGTCGACCCACCGGTCGTCGCCGGCGATGATCGCCTCGGTGGCGCCGGTGGCTTCGACCAGCCCGGCCTCGAGCTCGCCCCAGCGCTCGAGGGCATCCGTCCAGTCGGGGTCGTCGCGGTGCGCCCGGTGCAGCCTCAGCGCGTGGCGCACGATCAGCAGCCCGGCATAGGGTTCGCGGCGGGCGAAACGCGCGGTGCCGCGGTCCCAGATCTGCTGCCGTAGCTGCCGGGGGATCGACATGAAGTCGTGCGGCCGTCCGTCCGGGGAGCGGCACAGGGGGGCGGAGTCGACTTCACGCCAACCGTTGTCGTGCTCGCGCGCGGCGAACAGCAGCTCGCGCCTGTGGGGATGCTCCGGCAGGCCATCGCCGCGCCACAACGACAGCAACTCGCCTGCGAAATGGGCGTGGTCGTTCTGCGTAACGACGAACAGCCTGTCTTCTGAGGGCGTGACGATCACTGTCTGGTTCCTGAGACCTGGTTCCCCAGTGGCGGTAACCTGTGGCGGCGACCGGATAAACTACCTGGCATGAGCAAAAAGTTCGATCGAGAGGCTCTCGAGTATCACTCCTATGGGCGCAAGGGAAAGCTGCAGGTCGTTCCCACCAAGCCCACCGCCACCCAGCGCGACCTGTCGCTGGCCTATTCGCCGGGGGTCGCCGCGCCCTGTCTCGAAATCGAGAAGGACCCTCTGCTGGCCTACGAATATACCGCCCGGGGCAATCTCGTGGCGGTGATCTCAAACGGCACCGCGGTGCTCGGGCTGGGCGACATAGGCCCCCTGGCCAGCAAACCGGTGATGGAAGGCAAGGCGATCCTATTCAAACGCTTTGCCGATATCGACGTTTTCGACCTGGAGGTGGACGCCAAAGACCCCGAGGACTTCATCAGCACCGTCAAGCGTCTCGAGCCAAGCTTCGGCGGCATCAACCTGGAGGACATCAAGGGGCCGGAGTGCTTCGAGATCGAAGCACGTCTCAAGCAGGAGATGAACATCCCGGTCTTCCACGACGATCAGCATGGCACGGCGATCATCTCGAGCGCCGCGTTGCTCAACGCGCTCGAGCTGGTGGACAAGCAGATCGAGGACATCCGGATCGTCATCTCGGGCGCCGGCGCCGCCGCCATCGCCAGTCTGAGGCTCTACGTGCAGCTCGGCGCGCGGCAGGAGAACATCATCCTGTGCGACAGCAAGGGCGTGATCTTCCGTGGCCGCGGCGAGCGGATGGATCCGCTCAAGGAGCGCTACGCCGCCGAGACCGAGGCGCGCACCCTGGCCGAGGCGATGGTCGGCGCCGACGTCTTCGTGGGGCTCTCGGTGGGCGGTCTGGTGAGTGGCGAGATGCTCGCCGGCATGGCGCGGGACCCGATCGTCTTCGCACTGGCCAACCCGGATCCCGAGATCGGCTACGAGGATGCCAAGAGTGCCCGTGACGACGTCATCATGGCAACCGGCCGCAGTGACTACCCCAATATGGTCAACAACGTGCTCGGGTTCCCGTTTCTCTTCCGCGGCGCTCTCGACGTGCGGGCGACCGACATCGACGAGGGGATGAAGCTCGCCGCCGTCCGGGCGCTGGCCGATCTGGCGCGCGAAGACGTGCCCGACCCGGTGCTCAAAGCCTACGGCCTGCAATCCCTGAAGTTCGGCCGCGAATACCTGATCCCCAAACCGTTCGACTATCGGGTGCTGCTGCGCGTCGCCCCGGCGGTAGCCGAAGCGGCGGCGAAGAGCGGCGTGGCGCGGGTGCCGATCACCGATTTCGAAGCCTACACGCGCCGGCTCGAAACGCTGATCTCGCGCCGTTTTGAGCTCATGCGCGGCATCGTCGACCGCGCCCGGTGCGCTCGCAAGCGGGTGGTCTTCCCGGAGGGCGAGCACGACAAGATCCTGCGCGCCGCCAAGATCCTCGTCGACCGCGGTATCGCGCACCCGATCCTGCTGGCGCGCCGGGAGATGATCACCGGCAAGCTGCGCGAGCTCGGCTTGGACGAGGACCGGCTGACGATCATTCACACCGAGAGCTCGGAAGATCGCGACGTCTACGCCGAGCTGCTGCACCGGTGCCGGCGCAGGGACGGCGTGACGCTCGAGGACGCGCACGGCCTGATGCGCTCGCGCAACTACTTCGGCACCATGATGGTCGAGCACGGTGACGCCGACGGGCTGATCTCCGGGCTGACCCACGAATACGCCGAAACGATCCGGCCGGCGCTCCAGGTGCTAGGGCTGAGGCGGGGCGTGCGGCGCGTCTTCGGCGCCTACGTGCTGATGTTCGAGAACCGGATCTTCTTCCTCGCCGACACCACGGTCAATATCGAGCCGAGCGCCGAAACCCTGGCGGAGGTCGCGATTTTGACCGCCGACTACGCCCGCCGCTTCGACATCGAGCCGAGGGTCGCGATGCTGTCTTTCTCGAACTTCGGCTCGAACATCCATCCGCTGGCGCGCAAGGTGCGGCGGGCGGTGGAGATCGCCAAGGACCAGGAACCGGAGCTGGTGATCGACGGCGAAATGCAGGCCGACACCGCCGTTATGGGCTCGATCCTCGAGGAATCGTATCGCTGGAGCCGTCTTCAGGAGCCGGCGAACGTACTGATCTTCCCGGACCTGCAGTCGGCCAACATCGCCTACAAGCTGCTCTGGCGGCTGGCGGACGCGGAGGCGATCGGACCGATCCTGCTGGGCATGGAAAAGCCCGTCCACGTGCTGCAGCGCGGCGTCGAGGTGATGGACATCGTCAACATGGCGGCGATCTGCGTGGTGGACGCCCAGGAACGGGAGCTCGCCGCAGACGACTGACAGCGCCCCCCTCGGCGGAGGGCCGGGGCGAAGATGGTATGATGGCTCCCCCGAAGAGTCGGTTTTTTCAACAGAGGAGAAAACAATGAAGAGGATGTTTGCACTTGCTGTCTGTCTCGTCCTGTTCGGCGCGGGCAGCGCCGTGGCCGACAAGCCGGTCATGGGCGTCGCCGAGTTCACCAACCAGGTTTCCGGCGTTCACTGGTGGAACCCCGACGTCGGCTGGGAGCTGTCGGGCATGTTGACCAACGAGCTGTCGGCCACCGGTGCTTTCTCGATGGTGGAGCGCAGTAAGCTGGAGCACGTGTTGGTGGAGCAGGATCTGGCGGCGAGCGGCCGCATCGAGCCTGGCACGGGCGCCAAGATGGGCAAGCTGGTCGGCGCCCAGTACATGGTGATGGGCACGGTCACCGCCTACGAGGAGGGCGTCAAGGGAACCGGCGGCGGCATCGGCTACAAGGGCCTCCGACTGGGGGGTAAGAAAGGGCAGGCCTACCTCGCGGTGGATCTGCGAGTGGTCGACTCTACCAGGGGCACGGTCGAATTCGTCCGTTCGGTCGAGGCCCGGGCCAAGAGCAAGGGGGTCAGCGTCGGCGGCTACCGCAGCGGATTCAGCGGCTCTTTGGCGCACCACGAGAAGACCCCCACCGGCAAGGCCATCAGGGCGGTGGTTGTCGAGATCGCCGGCTACCTGGAGTGCGCGATGGTCAAGCAGGACGGCTGCATGGCCGACTACGACGCCAAGGAGGCGAAGCGGAAGGAGTCGCTGAAGAAGGGCATCTCGCTCGACTGACGCTCGACCACATCGCACCAACAGAAAAGGCCCGGCGAATGCCGGGCCTTTTCTGATTCCGCGATCCCAGGTGCTCAGCGGTCGCGGAATTCGACCGCCAGGGTGTGCCAGAACTTCACCGGCACATTGTCCTTCTTGGCCGGCTCGTAGACAGACTTGCGGGCGGACGCCAACGCTTCGTCGTCGAAGCCGTAGCCTTGCTCTTTGCCCGCGAGCTCGGCCTTGATCACCCTGCCGTTCTCGTCGATCAGCACCTTGATCAGGACCTTGGCCTCTTTCCTGTTGAGCCTCTTGGCCATCATGGGAAAGCGCGGGGCCGGCCTGCGCAAGATCTTCGGCGGCGAGACCCCGGGGCCCATCTTCACCAGATCGCCGCGGCGCACCTGCGTGACGGCGGCTGGGATCGGCGCCGGCGGCGGTGGCGCCTCGGGCGGCGCCGCGGCCTGCGCGATCCTCGCCTCTTCCTCGGCCGCCGCGGCCGCTTCGGCTTCTTCCTGCTCCTTGGCCACCAGGGCCGCGGCCTCCGCGGCGGCCTGCTCTTCGACGAGCCGCTGTGCCTCCAGGGCCGCTTCCTCTTCCCGCGCCTGCTGCTCGGCGATCTCCTTCTCGCGCTGGCGACGATCGTCGGCGTCTCGCTTGGCGGCCTCGAGCTGCTTCTGCAGATCGGACAGCTGCGCATCGTACTGCTTGCGCAACTGCTCCTCCATCTCGCTGGCCCGCTGGCCGATCAGCTCGCGGATCTGCTCGTTGATCTCGTCCGGCGCGGGGCCGGCCGGGACTTCCTCCTCCACGGGCTCGGTCGGGGGCGGCAGAGTCACGGGCGCCGGCTGTGCCGCCACCTGGGTCGGTGCCTCGCTGCTCGCGCCGCCTCGCATCTGGGTCCACCAGTAGTAGAAACCGCCGCCGATCAGCAGCACGGCCACCGCGGCGATGGCGGCGATCAGACCGGCCTTCGATTTCTTCTCATCCGGCGGCTCGACGACTGGCGCTTCCTGGGTGGCGGTGATCTCGGGAGCCTCGGACGGCGCGCTCGCCACCGGTACGGGGCCGGTAGCCGCCGACGCCTGCGCCGCGGCCGCCTGCTCTGCTCCCGCCTGCTGCGCGATCGGCAGCGGCAAGGTCTTCTCGACCTCGATCTCCTGGCTCTCGCGCTCGATCTCCTGCCTAAACAGGTTGTGCATGAAGAAGGCCAGGTTGAACGTCGTCGGGTTGTACTGCCCGTCGAACATCCACTTGTTGAGCGTCTTGTGCCAGGTCACGACGTCGTCGATACGATGCTCGCGAGCCACCAGGCTGCGCTTGAGCAGATCGCCGAGCTCCGTGGGAATCGGCGTGCCCTCGGTGGCGACGACGCTCTGGTCGATGACCTTGGCGAAGCCGTCCGGGGCGGGTGGCGGCAAGGGCTTGCCGGTCATCAGCTCGAGCAGCAGGACGCCCAGGGAGTAGATGTCGTCGGCCTTGTGGGGCGCAGCTCCGGACAGCGCCTCGGGCGCCAGATAGCGGCCGAAGTGCTGGCGGATCACCGGATTGGCGGCGAAGGTACGCAGTGCCGGCGCGACCTCGAATCCGACCAGCCGAGTCTCCCCTTCGTTCGAGATCATCACCAGGTGCGGCACCAGGAACCCGTGCAGGATCCGCTCGCCTTCGTAGCGATTCTCACTCGCCGACGCCAGGCCCAGGGCGATGCGCTCGGTGATCAGCAACGCATGCTCGGCGGGGATGAAGTTGCGCTTCACAGCCGCCTGCTCGAGCAGAGTCGCCAGGTTCTTGCCCGAGATGTAGTCGTAGGCCACGTAGGGAATGCCCTGGACCTCGCCCATCTCGATGCCCTCACCGAGGTTGGGGCTGCGCAGCCCAGGCTGAATGCCGGCCCGCGCCTCCGATGCCTGCCACAGGCGCCGGCCGTCGATTCCCTGGCCGTTCATCACCCGCAACAGGGCGACGCGCTCCATGCCGCCGGTGCCAAGCATTCCGGCGCGGAAAGTCTCGCCGAGAGGGTCCTCTGTCAGCTTCTTCAGCAGCAGGTACTTGCCGAACTGTTCTCGCGTATTCATTCCGACTCCGACTCGTTCAGATCGCGCGAAGGGGGCGCATCTCCCGTCCCGGTGCCCCTCACCAGACCAGGAAATCGACTGAGACCGCGTTCAGGACCCTCGATTGTACTAAGAAACGCTCGAAACGCCAGCACTCGAGCCCAGTTCAAGCTGGGACTGCCTATTTGCTCTGCCGCTCGTCCGCCCACCGTCGCCGCCAGTACTGCTTCTGCCAGCGGTTGACGTTGCGATTGTGCTCCCTCAGGGTCTCGGCAAACACGTGGGTGCCGTCGTTGCGGCTGACGAAGTACAGGTGAGAGGTGTCTTCGGGGTCGGCCGCGGCGATCATGCTGGCGACTCTGGGCGCGCAGATCGGGCCCGGCGGCAGGCCAGGGTAGACGTAGGTGTTGTACGGGGAATCCAGACGCAGGTCGTCGCGGCGCAGGTTGCCGTCCCACCGGCCCAGTCGCTTGAGCGCATAGATCACGGTGGGATCGGCGTAGAGACCCATGCCGATCCTCAGCCGGTGGGCGTAGACGCCGGCGACCAGCCCGCGCTCGCTCTCGTCACGGACTTCCTTCTCCACGATGCTGGCCAGGGTCACGATCTCGCGCACGGTGGCGCCGCGGTCGCTCCGCAGATGCGGTTCGACCTCGGCCGCGAATCGCTTGCGGAACGTCCCCACCATGGTGGCGACGACTTCCGCCTCGGTGGTGCCGCGGGCGAAGCTGTAGGTGTCGGGGTAGAGGTAACCCTCGAGGTCCTCGGCCCCTGGATCCAGGTCGGAGATCAGATCGACGCGGTTCATCTCGGCACGCAGGACGTCCACGTTTCCGAAGCCCTTCCGCGCCAGGGCGTCGGCGATCTCGTCCAGGGTCAGGCCCTCGATCAGGGTCACCTGGTAGGTCACCACCTGGCCGCGGATCAGCCGATCGAGCACCTGAGGGGTATTCATGGGCCGATCGAACCGGTATTCGCCGGCTTTGAGTGACGGGTCCCCGAGCCGGTAGACGAGGAAAGCGCGGGCTATCTTCGCGTCGGGCAGAACGCCCCTCGATTCCAGACGCTCGAGAATGGCCGTGGCTCCAGTCCCTGGCTCGATGGTGACCGTCCGCTCGCCGTCGTAGGCCTGATAGGGCTGGTGCAGGAATCGCCACGCCCAGGCGCCGGCGGCGACCCCGGCGGCGATCGCCAAGAGAGCTAGCAACGCCAGCAGACGCACGAGCCGCTTCATCGCTCGCTGTCCATCATCGATCGATCGAGCGCTTCTTGAAGCAGGATCTGGGCAGCGACCGCGTCGCGCCGATCGTCTCGTTCGCCTCGATCGAGACCGGCCCGGCGCAGGCGCTCCGCGGCCTCGATCGTGGTCAGCGCCTCGTCGATCCAGCGCACCGGCAGGCCGGTGACGCGGGCCAGCCGGTCGCCGAAGCGCCGGACCCGCCGGGCCGCGTCGCCGGCTTCGCCGTCCAGCCCCAGCGGCTCGCCGAGCACCAACATCTCGACGCTCTGCGCGCGGGCCAGGTCGGCGATGCGGTAGATGGCGCGGCGATCGGTCTGGCGCTCGATGGTCTCGAGCGGCAACGCGAAGCGGCCCTCGGCGTCCGAGACGGCGAGGCCGATCCGTTTTTCTCCGAAGTCGATTCCGAGGGCGCGCATGGCGATCCCATGCTAGCAGTCAGTCCGAATTTCGGACGGACTGCTAGCGCGGAGGGGTTGGGCCGAGGAGCCGAACGCCGCAGGCTTCGGGTTCTCGGGGCGCTAGCCCGCCAGCTGTTTTTTGGCTAACATCGGGCTCTTCGAAACGGGCCCGCCTCGCGACCGTGACCGCGGATTCCGGACCGGGTACTCTGGACCAGCACCCCGCGGACCGGCCCCCAGGAGTCAATATGCAGGAAGTCGTCATTCTGAGCGCCGTGCGCACGCCGATCGGGGCCTTCCAGGGCTCGCTGGCGTCGCTCTCCGCGCCGGAGCTCGGGGCCCGGGCTCTGGCCGGCGCGTTCGAGCGTGCCGGCGTTGCGCCGGGCGACGTCGAGCAGGTCTACATGGGATGCGTGCTACCCGCCGGGGTCGGCCAGGCGCCGGCGCGGCAGGCGGCGATCGGCGCCGGTTGTCCGACTTCGACCGGGGCGCTGACTCTCAATAAGGTGTGCGGCTCGGGCATGCGGGCGGTGATGAGCGCGGCCAACGACCTGCGCTGCGGCGACTTCGAGCTGGTGGCGGCAGGCGGCATGGAGAACATGACCCGCGCGCCATATCTGATCCCGGCGGCCCGCGACGGTCTGCGTCTGGGGCACGGCAAGCTGGTCGACTCGATGATTCACGATGGCCTCTGGGACGCTTACGAAGACATCCACATGGGAAGCTGCGCCGAGATCTGCGCCACCCATTACTCGTTCAGCCGTGAGGAGCAGGACGCTTACGCCCGCGAGAGCTACACCCGCGCCCAGGAGTCCGGCGCCGAGGGACGCTTCGCCGCCGAGATCGTGCCGATCGAGGTGCCGCAGCGGCGCGGAGATCCGGTGGTGGTGACGAGCGACGACGAGCCCGCGCGGGCAAACTTCACCAAGATGGCCAAGCTTCGCCCGGCTTTCGACAAAAGCGGCACCGTGACCGCCGCCAACGCCAGCAAGATCAACGACGGCGGCGCCGCCCTGGTACTCACCACGGCCGAGCGCGCGGCCGCGCTCGACACCCAGCCGATGGCGCGCCTCGTCGCGCACTCGACCTTCGCGCACCAGCCGGAGTGGTTCACCACGGCGCCGGTGACCGCCATCCGGCAGGTGCTGGATCGCGCCGGTCTCGGCATCGCCGACATCGATCTGTTCGAAATCAACGAGGCCTTCGCGGTGGTCGCCCTGGCCGCCATCCGTGAGCTGGAGCTCGATCCCACCCGAGTCAACGTCAACGGCGGCGCGGTGGCGCTGGGCCACCCGATCGGCGCCTCCGGCGCCCGTATCCTGGTGACTCTGCTACACGCCATGGAGCAACGCGGCGCGCGCCGCGGCTGCGCCGCGATCTGCCTGGGGGGCGGCGAGGCCACGGCCGTCGTCGTCGAACGTCTGGAATCCTGAAGACGGTTCGACCGAAGAACCTCGTCGAGGCACCGATGAAAAGCACCTTGCAGTATTGCCTGTCGCTCGTCGTCCTGATGCTGGCCGTTCCCACCCGTGCCCAGGAGGGCTCGGATCCGGAGGAGGACCGCGTCCGTTTCGAGTTCACCATCAGCGAAGAGCAGGGCGGCGGCAAGGCGAAGCTGATCGCCGGCGACTTCGAGTACCAGGAAGGGCTGTACGTGATCGCCACCGGCGGCGTGGACTTCAAGTACCAGGGGCTGCGGCTCCAGGCGGAGCGAGCCCGGATCGACATTCCGACCGATCTGCTGACCGCCGAGGGCAACGTGATCCTCGACGAGGGCGCGCAGCGGCTGGTTGGGGAGACGGTTCAGTACGACCTCAACACGCGTACCGGCCGGGTCACCGACGCCACCGCATACGTCGAGGGCGAGTACTACTTCACCGGCTCGCAGATCGCCAAGACCGGCGAGAACACCTTCACCGTCGACGACGGCATCTTCACCTCGTGCAACCAGGACGTGCCGAGCTGGAGCATCCACATGTCGGCCGCCCGCATCACGCTCGAGGAGTACGCGCGCATCAAGAACGCCCGCCTGAAGTTCAAGAAGCTGCCGGTGTTCTACGCGCCCTACATTCTCTGGCCGGCGAACACCGAGCGCGCCTCGGGCCTGCTGGTGCCCAAGCCCGGCTTTTCCAGCCGACGCGGCGCCGAGCTCAGTCTGGCCTATTTCAAGACCCTGGGGCGCAGCGCGGACACCACGTTCCACCTCGATCTCTCGACCGATGAGTACTTCGGCTTCGGCAACGAAACCCGCTACCGGCCCTCGGAAAACACCGAGGGGTTCTTCAGAGCCTACATACTCGACGAGCCCGTGCTCATGCCAGGCGACGAATTCTTCAACCCCAACCCCCTCAGTGACCGAGATCCCGGCGACGCTCGCTGGAAGCTGGAGTGGCAGCACGAGGCGAAGGATCTGTGGGGAGGCTTCCGTGGCGTGATCAACTTTCAGGAGTACTCCGACCTGGACTACCTGCGCGACTACGAGCGCAATGCCGACAGCCAGCGCCGATCCTTCATCTATTCCAACGCCTTCCTGACCCGCAACTTCGGACAGCAATCGTTCAACATCATGGTCGACCAGCGCGAGCGGATCGTGGGCAGCGGCAGCACGGACATCCGCCGTCAGTTGCCCGAGGTCGAGTACAAGCTGCGCCCGACCAAGCTCGGCCGGACGCCCATGTACTTGAGCTTCGACAGCTCGCTGCACTACTTCTCGTTCGATCTGGGGGAGGGGTTGGCCGACGAATACGGCCGCGTCGACTTCTTCCCGACCCTCTCCGTGCCGCTCAGCACCGTGCCGTGGCTGTCGGCGAAGGTCGATCTCAGCGGCCGGGGAACCTATTACACCGAGAGCCTCAAGCCCGAGGGCGACCCCGAGGAAGGCACTCTCGGCGGCGGCAGCCTGACGCGGTTTTTTCCCCAGGCCGGGCTCGAGATCATCGGCCCGACCTTCTCGCGCATCTTCAACCGCAAGAGCGGCGCCAAGCTGAAGCACATCATCGAGCCGCGGATGAGCTACGCCTTCGTCGACGACTTCGACGAGCAGGCCGACCTCCTGCGGTTCGACGAGATCGACAACTTGCGGCCGGTCAACGGCTGGCTGTTCTCGCTGGTCAACCGCTTCATGTCCAAGCCCGCCGGCGACGGCGGCTCGGCGGTGGAAGTGGCGGCGCTCACCTTCAGCCAGGGATTGAGCCTCGACGACATGCAGCCCGGTCAGCAATCACAGGTCGCGCCGGAGCTGTTCAAGACCAACGAGGGTCCGCTGGCGGTGGCGCTGCGAATGAATCCGAGCGAGTCGACCAGCGTCAAGCTCGACCTTGGCTTCAGCACCCTGTTCGATTCGTACGACATCACCTCGCTGCGCCTGAGCGGCTCGACCAGGCTGGGTCCTCACAGTTTCCGGTTGTCGTGGTTCTCGAATTGGCGCGTCGACCTGGAGAATCCTGCGGACCTGCTGGTCCCCAGCGAGGACGATCCCGAGATCCTGGTACCCGTACCCATTCCGTTCGAGGAGCGCGCGGTGGTCTCTGACAAGACCAGCGAGCAGATCCGGCTGTCCGCCGGTCTGGCCCTGTTGCCGGAGAAGCTGACCCTCCAGGCAGAGCTGAGCTTTGACGTCCTGGGGCGGCTGAATGACAGCGGGGGGCGCGACGCGTGGGATCTGCTGCAGCAGAGGTACTTCTTCAACTGGCAGTCTCAGTGTTACAGCTGGCAGCTCGAATATCGGGAATCGAGCTACAGCGACATCGAGGATCGCGACGTTCGGTTCTCGCTGACGCTGAAGAACGTCGGCACGTTTCTAGATCTCAACGACTCGTTCTGAGTCCGCTTCTCTTCCGGGGGCGCTCGTCCCCTCCCTGTTTCCTCGCTCAAAGGACGCCTGTCTCATGAAAGGTCTGATTCTCTCCGGTGGCAAAGGTACCCGCCTGCGGCCGCTGACCTACACTTCGGCCAAGCAGTTGGTGCCGGTGGCCAACAAGCCGGTCCTGTTCTACGGCATCGAATCGATCATCGCCGCCGGCATCACCGAGATCGGGATCATCGTCGGCGACACCAAGGACGAGATCCGCGCCGCGGTCGGTGACGGATCGCGTTTCGGCGCCCGGGTGACCTACATCGAACAGGACGCGCCCCGCGGCCTGGCACACGCCGTGATGATCGCCGAGGACTTCATCGGCGAAGACTCCTTCGTCATGTATCTGGGGGACAACCTGATCGCCGGCGGCATCACCAGCCTGGTCGAAGAGTTCCAGGAGCTCGGCTGCAACGCCGAGATCCTGCTCGCCGAGGTCCCCAATCCGGAGCAGTTCGGCGTCGCCGAGCTGCGCGACGACAACACCGTGAAGCGGCTGGTGGAGAAGCCGGCCGAGCCGCGCAGCAACCTGGCGCTGGTCGGCGTCTACATGTTCGATTCCCACATCTTCGAGTCGGTACGCCGGATCAAACCCTCGAAGCGCAACGAGCTCGAGATCACCGACGCCATTCAGGACCTGATCGACCGGGGTTTCGAGGTGCACCCGCACAAGGTACGGGGGTGGTGGAAGGACACCGGTAAGCTGGCCGACATGCTCGAGGCGAACCACATCGTGCTCGAGTCTCTGGACATGCAGCGCGGGCCCGGCAAAATCGGCGACCACAGCAGCGTCGAGGGTCGCGTCGAGCTCGGCGAAGGCGCCGAGCTCGTCGATTCCCTGGTCCGGGGCCCGGCGGTGATCGGTGCCGGCACCCGGCTGGAGCACGCCTTCGTCGGTCCCTACTCCTCGATCGGCGAGGACTGTCAGCTGGTGCGCTGCGAGATCGAGAACTCGATCGTCCTGTCGGGCGCCGAGATCCGCGACATCGAGCTGCGCATCGACGGCTCGCTCGTCGGGCGCAACGTCCGCATCGTCAAGACCGATTTCAAGCCCAAGGCCTACCGCTTCATGCTCGGCGACAACTCCGAGGTGGGGATCACCTGAGCGGACGGTGGAGCACCTATGAGAGCACTCGTATTGGGCGGCACCGGCATGCTGGGCCGAGCCGTGACCAGGTATTGGCGCCGACGGCAGCAGGCGGTGCTGGCGCTTTCCCACGGGCAGGCCGACATCACCGATCGGCACCGCCTGGACGAGTGCGTGCACCAGTTCCGCCCCGAGCTGATCGTCAACTGCGCCGCCTTCACCCAGGTCGACCGCTGCGAGACCGAGCGCGAGACGGCGCTCGCCGTCAACGGCGCCGCGGTCGCCAACGCGGTGGCCGCCTGCGAGAGCGTGGGCGCTCGACTGATCCACGTCTCGACCGACTACGTGTTCGACGGCGAAGCCGAATCCCCGTACGCCGAAGATACGGCCACCGGCCCGCGCACGGTCTACGGCGAGAGCAAGCTCGAGGGCGAACGCCAGGCCCTGCGCTACCCGGCGGCCCTGGTGCTACGGGCGAGCTGGCTGTTCGGCCCCGGCGGGCCCAATTTCGCCGCGACCATCCGTCGCCTGCTCACCCGGGCCACCGAGCCGCTGAGGGTGGTCGACGATCAGGTGGGCTGTCCGACCTACACGCCTTTTCTTGCCCGCGCCATCTGGGACCTGTCGGTCCTCGGCATGCGCGGTGTCGTTCATTACTGCAACCGGGAAGCGGTCTCGTGGCACGGTTTCGCCACCGAGATCGCTCGCACTGTCGCACCGCTCGCGCGGATCGTGCCGGTGCCGACTTCCGAGTTCCCCCGTCCCGCCCCGAGACCCGCGTATTCGGTACTCGAGACGACGCGTTTCGAGACCGCGGTCGGCCGGCGGGTGGAACCGTGGGTTTCCGGTCTGGCCGCATATCTAGGAGAACACTCATGAAAGCTCTGATCACCGGTATCACCGGCTTCGCCGGCTCCCACCTGGCGGAGTATCTGTTGGCACAGCAGCCAGAGGTCGAGATCGTCGGCATCCGGCGCTGGCGCAGCCCGATGGAGAACATCACCCACATTGTCGACCGCCTCAAGCTGGTGGAGACCGACCTCAAGGACTACAACTCGGTCTACCGCATGCTCGAGCAGGTGCAGCCCGACTACATCTTCCACCTGGCGGCACAGAGCTTCGTGCCGACAAGCTGGAACGCCCCGGCTTCGACGCTGGAGATCAACGTCATCGGTCAGACACACCTGTTCGAGGCAGTGAGGGCGCTGTCGCTGGATCCTGTGATCCAAATCGCCTGCTCGAGCGAGCAGTACGGTCTGGTGCAGGCCGACGAGACGCCGATCAAGGAGACCAATCCCCTGAGGCCGCTCTCGACCTACGCGGTCTCGAAGATCGCCCAGGACTACCTCGGCTACCAGTACTTCCAGAGCTACGGCCTCAAGGTGGTCCGTACCCGCGGTTTCAACCACACCGGCCCGCGGCGCGGCGAGGTCTTCGTGGCGTCGAACTTCGCCAAGCAGCTGGTGCGGATCGAGGCCGGTCTCGCCGAGCCGGTGATCCGGGTCGGCAACCTCGAAGCGGTGCGCGACTTCACCGACGTGCGCGACATGGTGCGCGCCTACTGGCTGGCGGTGACCCGGGGCAAGCCCGGCGAGGCCTACAACATCGCTTCCGGCCATGGGGTCACGATCCAGGAGCTGCTCGACCGGCTGATCGCGCTGATCGACGTCGAGGTCACCGTCGAGCAGGATCCCGAGCGCATGCGCCCGTCGGACGTCGAGATCCTGATCGGCGACAGCTCCAAATTCCGGGGCGACACGGGCTGGGAGCCGCAGATTCCCTTCGATCAGACCCTGGCCGACATCGTCGAGTACTGGCGGGAGCGGATCAAGAGCTCCCGCGACTAAGATAGCGACAGGAGATCGCCGGTGGACGCAGAGGAATCGAACGACCAGCCCGAGCTCGCCGCCGAGACCGAGAGTGCGGCCCACGAGGATGCGGTGGACCGGCTGCCCAGCACTGGGCTGCTGAGCTTCTACGACCGGCTGCGCGCGCGCGTGGTCCGGACCATCGAGCGTCGGGGCGGCAAGCTGGGGCACCGCGCGGCGTCCGCCCTGCTCCTGGTTCCCGACGTCTTCATGCTGATGCTGCGCCTGACGATCGACAAAGAGGTGCCGAAGGCGACCCGCGCCGTGCTGGCCAGCACACTGGCCTATTTCGTCCTGCCGCTCGACCTGATGCCGGAGGGCATCATCGGGCCGACCGGCTACCTCGACGACCTGCTGTTGGCCCTGTCGGTGCTGACGCAGGCTTTCGGCAAGGATCTCGAGCCCTACGCCGAGAGGTACTGGAACGGCTCGCAGAAGCTGCGGGTGGTCATGGGCGACGTGCTGGCTGCCGGCGACACCCTTCTGGGCAACAACCTCTACGGACGGCTGAAGACGCTGATGGCGAAACGCGGCATCGAGATCGACGAGCCGGTGACGTCGCCCGAAGGCGACTGACGATCACGAGCGCCGGCGAGTCTTCAGCTCGGCGAGCAACCGGCTGATCGAGGCGAACCCGCCGTCGGGGAACTCGTCGAAGCGATGCCAGAACTCCTCCATGCCGCGAGCGCCCCAGCGTTCGTAGACCGAGGCCTTGATCAACAGCTGGAGCTTGTCGCAGGTGGCGACGAAACGGGCTTCGGTCGTCTCGCGGCCCTGGTACTCGTCGACCAGCGCCGTCGCGCCGTCGCCGAGGGGAGCCAGCAGGTCGCCGGCCGCGGCCCGCTCGGCCGTCGCTTTGGCGCCCTCGGGCAGGTAATGCGCCGCGGTGCGCGGCAGATCGCCGGTACGCACTTCGGCCAGGTCGTGCACCAGCGCCAGCTCCATGACCCGCGTGCGGTCGAGGTCGGGCTCCTCGGCGGCGAGGGCCCAGGCCAGGAAGGTCAAGTGGAACGAGTGTTCGCTGACGCTTTCGCCCTGGGCGACTCCGCGCAATGCGTAGCCGCTGCGAGGGACGCGATCGAGGGCCTGGAGCTCGAGCAGCAGGTCGAGCAGGCTGTGATTACGGCGCATGGCGCTCGAGTCGGTTTTCGATGGTCGGGTACCGTTCGGGGAGGCCTCAGAATACTACAATGGTTCGGTTGACCGAGCGGGGACTAAAACCGCCGGAAAGGTATCCCGTGGCTCCCGAGCATCCGCTGATCCTGGGAATCGAGACCTCTTGCGACGACACCGCCTGCGCGGTGATCGACGGCGCCGGACGGGTGCTGGCGTCGGTGGTGTCGAGCCAGTTGGCGGCCCACCGGCCCTACGGCGGCGTGGTACCAGAAATCGCCTCGCGCGAGCACCTGAAGAACTGGCCGGCGGTGAGCGCTGAGGCGTTGAGAGTCGCCGGCATCGAACTGCCGGATGTCGACGCCGTGGCCGCGACTCGCGGTCCGGGCCTGGTCGGCAGCCTGCTGGTGGGGCTGTCGCTGGGCCGCGGCATCGCTCGCGGCCTGGAGGTGCCGTTTCACGGCGTGCACCACATCGAAGGGCATCTGGTGTCGCCGTTCCTCGACGCCGAGCTCGGTGCCGCCTCCGTGGCTCCGGAGCGTTTCCACGGGCTGGTGATCTCCGGCGGCCATACTTCGCTGCTCGACGTTCGAGACGGCCAGGTATCGAGTATGGTCGAGACCAGGGACGACGCCATGGGCGAGGTCTTCGACAAGGTCGGAAAACGGCTGGGGCTCGACTACCCGCAAGGGCCGCGGGTCGACGAGCTGGCCGAGGAGGGCGAGCCCGATCCGCGGCCGTTTTCCGTCGCACGGGCCAAAGGCGAGCTCTTTTTCTCTTTCTCGGGACTCAAGACACAGGCGCTGCGGGCGATCGAGCAACTGGAGCGCGACGGCGTGCTGTCCGGGGCTTCGGCGCACGGCAATGGTGAGGATCTGCCGGCGGCGACTCGTGATTTGCTGGCCGGCTTCAGGCGCACCGCGGTCGACCAGATCCTCGATCGACTGGAGCGCAGTCACTCGGCGCGGCCGATCGATCTCCTTGCGGTCTCGGGAGGCGTGGCGGCCAACCGCCTGCTGCGCCGGGAGCTGGTCTCGTGGGCCGACCGGAGCGGCGTCGATCTGCGGCTCGTACCCCTGATCTACTCCGGCGACAACGCGGCGATGATCGCCTTCGCCGCCCTGGAGCGCCAACGCCACGGCTTCGTCGGCGACTCTGAGATCGCTCCCGCGAGCCGTCTGCCGTTCGATAAATTGCCGCCCGAGCATGCCGTGCTCGAGCGCAACGCCGATCGACACCAGGAGACGCCATGACGAGCTTCACCGATGACCGCGTCGGCACGCTTCAGGCCTTTCGTGCCGTGCCCCGCACCGGGGTCATCTACGTCACCAAGGAAGCGCAACAGCGCGGCTACCGGCGAGGCGGCGAGTGGTGCAACCTGGGCCAGGGGCAACCGGAAACCAGGCCCTTGAGCGGCGCGCCTGCCCGCGTGGAAGAGCTCGAGATCGATCCCGCGGATCACGAGTACGCGCCGGTCTCCGGCCTCGCCGAGCTGCGCGAGGCGGTGGCGGCGCTCTACAACCGCCTGTACCGCAGGGGCTTGCCGTCTCAGTACTCGGCGGAGAACGTGTCGATCTCGGGCGGTGGCCGGGCCGCTCTGACCCGCGCGGTGGCGTCCCTGGGCAGGGTCAACCTCGGGCATTTCCTACCCGACTACACCGCCTACGAGGAGCTGCTCGACATCTTTCGCCTGGTATCGCCAATCCCGATTCTGCTCAGCCGCGATCAGGCCTACGGGTTCGACGCCCACGACCTGGAACGGGAAATCCTGGGGCGCGGCCTGTCGAGCCTGCTGCTGTCGAATCCCTGCAACCCCATGGGCAAGTTGATCTCTGGCGGCGATCTGGCGGATTGGATCGCCATCGCCCGCAGGGCGGACTGCGCCCTGCTGCTCGACGAGTTCTACTCCCACTTCATCTGGAACCACGGCCCCGGCGAGACGGCCCCACTGGTCTCGGCCGCCCGCCACGTCGAGGACGTCGACCGGGACCCGGTAGTGATCTTCGACGGCTTGACCAAGAACTGGCGTTACCCCGGATGGCGGGTGACCTGGACGGTGGCACCGAAGCAAGTCATCGAGGCCGTGGAGAGCGCCGGTTCGTTCCTCGACGGCGGTGGCTCGAAACCTCTGCAGCGCGCCGCGATCGGTCTCATGGAACCGGAACAGGTGCTCGCCGAGACGAGGGCCATCCAGCGGGCGTTCGAGCCCAAGAGGGAGCTGATGCTTCGCCGGGTGGCGGAGATGGGGCTCGCGGTCGACCGCGAGCCCGACGGCACTTTCTACGTTTTCGTTTCGCTCGAAGACCTGCCGGAGCCGATCTCCGATGGCATGGACTTCTTCCGCGCGGCGATGGAGCGGCAGGTGATCTGCGTGCCCGGGGTGTTCTTCGACGTCAACCCCGGCCGCCGCCGCGTCCGCCGCCTGTCGCGCTTCCACCAGCGCGTGCGGCTCTCTTTCGGACCGGAGATCGAAGAGGTCAGCCGCGGCCTGGACCGCCTGCAGGCGATGATCGACGCTACCGTTTCGCCAGGCCCGTGACCACGTAGTTGCCGGACCGCTGGTCGCGCTTGACGCTGATGATGTCCTTGCGCTGGCCATCCTCCAGCAGCTCGGAGAAGGTGCTGTAGCCGTAGTAGCCCTCGTTGAACGACGGGCGCTTACGCTGCATGGTCTGCTTGATCATCGAGCCCCAGAGAACGTCCTTGTTCTCACGGGTCAGGGCGAACATGGCGTCGATCAGCAGGCCGAAGACCTCTGCGTCCTTGGGCGAGAGATTGTCCAGCCGGGCGTCGCGCTGGATGTCGCGCCAGATGTCTTCGTAGTAGATGAACTCGTCACAGTTGTCGATCAAGAGGCTCGAGGACGAGTTCTTCACCCCGACGCCGATGACGTACTTGTTGTTCTCTTTGAGCTTCGATACCAGCGGCGAGAAGTCGCTGTCGCCCGAGACCAGCACGAAGGTGTCGAGGTGCTCCTTCGAGTAGCACAGGTCCATGGCGTCGACCACCATCTTGATGTCGGCGCTGTTCTTGCCGGAGTAGTACTTCTGGGGGATGTCGATCAGCTCGATCGCTGCCTCGTGGAAGGGCTTCTTGTACTCGCTGTAGCGTTCCCAGTCGGCGTAGGCCTTCTTGACGATGATCTTGCCCTTCTCGAGCAGGCGCTCGAGAATCAGGTTGACGTCGAGCTTCTTGCTCTTCGAGTCCCGCACTCCCAGCGCGATGTTCTCGAAATCGCAGAACATGGCGATCTTGCGCTCGTCGGTGATCGGCAGGGCGCGTTCCGGAAGAGCGTAGCCCAGGCTGCGGATCACCCCGGGATGCACGGCGGGTTCGAGATCGAGGGGCTGCGGCGGAGGCAGCGGCTCCGGCGGGCTCATAGCCGCCAGCGGCCTCGGCTCCTCGGCGCGTACCGATTCCATCGTATCATCGGACGCGACCTCAGGCGCCGGGGGCTTGCGCTTGCGCTTCCGTCTCCGTCTCCGCCGCCGCTTGGGTCGCGCGGACTCCTCGGAGCTCGCGGCCTCGGCCGGCTCCGCGTCGTCGCCGGTATGGGCCTCGGCCCCCTCTGGCTCGGCCGGCTCCACGTCCATGGCATGGTCTTCCGCCGCCAGCGGGGGGGCCACGGTTGCCTCGTCTTCTAACGGATTCTCATCGCTGCCTGAGCGTAGCCACCAGGGTGCCAAGACGTTCTCCTCATGATCGAGAGTCGGGCCGAGAAAGCGGTCGCGATTCTAACATCCGGGGCGCCAGGAAGATACCGGAAACAAGACCCGCCACTGGAGCGCTGACAGACGATCGCGGACAGCAGCTTTTCGCCACGAGCCCCGCATCTAGGGGCGCCTCGGCGGTCGTGCCCTTGATATAGTGGCGGGTCTGTAAGTCGCGAATCTCGACGACACCGGCTCCCCGCCGTTTCAACTGAAGATCGACCCTCGCCTGGACCGACATTTTGAGCAACGATTCACTGCCCTTCAACTACCTGGCGATCGACGGGCCGATCGGGGTCGGCAAGACGACCCTGGTCGAGATGTTGACCCGCCGCTTCGAGGGCGTCAAAGTCCTCGAGGACGCCGAGAACCCGTTCCTCGACAAGTTCTACAAGGACCGCCCGGGCGCGGCTTTCCAGACCCAGCTCTACTACCTGCTGTCGCGCTTCAAGCAACAGCAGGAGATCGTCCAGCGCGAGCTCTTCCAGCGCCTGGTGGTGGCCGACTATCCGTTCGAGAAGGACCGCATCTTCGCCTACCTCAATCTGAGCGACGACGAGCTGCTGATCTACGACAAGCTCTACGCCATGCTCGAATCCCAGGTGCCGCCGCCGGATCTGGTGCTCTACCTGGTGGCCGACATCGAGACCTGCATGGTGCGCATCCGCAAGCGCCAGCGCGACTACGAGAAGAAGATGTCGGAAGACTACCTGGCCGAGCTGATCGACGCCTACAATCACTACTACCATCACTTCCAGCGCTCGCCGGTCCTGGTGGTCGACACCCGCAACCTCAATTTCCCGGACCGCCCGGAAGACTTCGAGGAGCTCCTGACTCAGCTCCGCGGCCCGATCAAGGGAACCCACTACTACCAACCTCTGGGAAGAGTGAGCCGATGACCACAGCTACCGCGACCCCGCCAGATTCTGCGACGGCACAGTCCGCCACACAGCATTCCACCAAAGACCCCGCCTTCGCCGTCGAACCGCTCCGGATCGCCAACCGCACCTTCACCTCACGCCTGATCCTGGGCAGCGGCAAGTACACCGACAACGACGCCATGGTGCGTTCCTTCGAGGCGGCCGGCACCGAGATGGTGACCGTGGCGCTGCGCCGCGTGAGCCTGTCGGATCCGGACGAGAACGCGTACATCCACCACATCGATCCCGACAAGTACCTCTTCCTGCCCAATACCGCCGGCTGCTACACCGCTGATGACGCGGTGCGCACCGCCCGGCTGGCGCGCGAGCTCGGCGGCTGGAACTGGGTGAAGCTCGAGGTGATCGGCGACAAAGAGACCCTCTTCCCCGACAACGGCGAGCTGCTGAAGGCGACCGAGACGCTGGTGGCCGAGGGCTTCGTGGTGCTGCCCTACACCAACGACGACCCGGTGGTGTGCAAGAAGCTCGCGGAGCTCGGCGCCGCCGCCGTCATGCCGCTGGGCGCGCCGATCGGCTCCGGCATGGGGATCCGCAACCCGGCCAACCTGCGGATCATCATCGAGCAGGCCAGCGTGCCGGTGATCGTCGACGCCGGCGTCGGCACCGCGTCGGACGCCGCCGTGGCCATGGAGCTGGGCGCCGACGGCGTGCTCATGAACACCGGCATCGCCTGCGCCGCCGACCCGGTGCGCATGGCCCGGGCCATGAAGCTCGCGGTCGAAGCCGGCTGGCTCGCGGCCCACTCCGGCCGCATCCAGAAGAAGCTCTACGCCACCGCTTCCTCGCCCGAGACCGGGCTCATCGAGTAGCACTTCGCGCGTCGCGAACAGGGTTGCGGCAAGGCCGCGATTGGTCTACAATCCTGCGTCCGCGCAGTCCTGCGTGGCCCTGTGCACCCATAGCTCAACTGGATAGAGCGTCTGACTACGGATCAGGAGGTTGGGAGTTCGAATCTTCCTGGGTGCACCATTCCTAAGATTTCTAGGCTCAAGAAGTTAGAGCGGCCTTGCTGTCGCCGTGCCGATGTCGGCTCGGCTTGACTGTTACCGGGCTGTGACCACTGGGGCCGGTCTTGTCGGGTCATGGGCGCCTCTAGGCGCCCCGAATCACCAGACCCGCCCGGGGCCAGATCTCAACCCACAGGATCGATCACCGGGGCGAAACCTTGCGGCTCGATCACGGGGCCGAAGCTCACCGCCGGCTCCTGGCTTCGAGCACTTCCCGAGCGGCTTCGATCGCCGCCGCGGCACCGTCGCGGGCTTCGACGGCGTCGACCCACAGCGACAGGGCGGCAATCGCCTCGAAGTCGCCGCACAGCTCGCGGAACCGGCGGAAGGTATCCGCGGCGAGGGTCTCCAGGTCCGCCCACTGGCGCCGCGCCCGGTACACGGCGGCGAGATCGAGACTCACGAGAGCGATTTCCCAGGGGACCTGAAGCCGCACGAATCCGCGACGGGCGGTTTGCAGCCGCCTCTCGCCGCGGTGATCGAGGCTGAGCCTGAGTAGGAGCTTTCCCTCAGTCCATTGCAGCAGGTGGCGGGTCAGGCTGTTTCGTCGGCCGCGGAGCTCCCGGTGACAAGCGCGGATGTACTCCAGCGCCGTACCGGCGGTCGCCATGCTCGAAGAAGACTGCATGACATCGTGGGCCATGTTTGCCCGGGCGGATTCGATCACACGAGCCAGAGCGGCGACGTCGGCGGGGTCGCGCGCCGTTCGCTTCACACTGAGCGCCAGCTTGAGGGCCTTCCCGTGCCAGGGGACCGCCTGAGCCAAGTGCCGTCCCTCGGCCAGCACGTATCCTCGCACTCCGTAAGCTTCGGCCAGCCGGCGGCGATCACCGGCGGCACGGTACGCGGCTGCGGCGGCGGCGACCAGCGCGAGGGCTTCGGCGAAGCGATCCTTACGCGCCCAGAAAACGGCCAGGCGGGCGCTCAAGTCGGCCCGGGCAATCGGCGAGATTGCCTCAGAATCCGCGACCCATTGCGCCAGCTCATACTCTGATTCGGCGGCGGCGTGGAGACCGGCCGCGCGGTAAGCGCCGGCGAGCATGCAATGAGCCCGCAACAGGGCCTCCCGGTGGTGCCGCCGTCCCTCGGCGCCGGGGGCCTCCGGCACTAGGAGCGCCAGTTTCGGAGCGAACCGGGCCAGCCTCAGACCCGCTCGAGGATCGCGAAAGACCTGCTCCTCCACGTGGTCGAGGAACAGACCGAGAAAAACCGCCGTCCGATACCTCCGACGCTGGAGCAACTCCCGCGGATTCGTCAGCTCCCGGAGCAGACGCCGCGCCCATGATTCGGATTGAGCAGCCATCAGCCAGGATTCTAGAGCAGACAGAAGGACCGGTGAGGAAGAATCCCCACCGGTCGAAAGGCAGATCAGCCGCCGCCGTCGCCTACGGGCGGAATGTGAGGGCCGTGGCCGGCCTGTAGCGCGGTCTTGATGCGCATACGCACCTCCTCTGAGCGGTCTTGGGTGCGGCGGAATTGCCGCGCCGGCGTTTCGCTCCGGGATCTGACGTTAGCGCCTACCGATCGGCCGGCGTTTCGCTCCGGGATCTGACGTTCGCACCTACCGACCGGACGACGCCGGCCGCGGATCCGTGGGCGGTCGCGGTGCTACGGTTTCGGCGAGATGAAACGTCCGAACAAGGCTGCGGCCATCGCCGTGCTCGAAGTCGTGGCCACCGAGAGCCCGGAGCAGCTCGACTGGCTCTGCTCGACGCTGGCGCAGAGCCAAGCCCGGGCGGATCTCCGGCAGCTCGCAGCGGAGCAGCTCGGCGGCGTCGACGTCGACCAGATCGCCGGCGTGGTCCGCAAGGCCGAGCGGGATCTCGGCGTCCTACGCTCGCGGATCCGGCGTCACTGGCGCCACCCGCGAGAGCTTGTCGAGGCTCCGAACGTCGCAGCGCTCCACACCCTGGCGAGCGCCAGGGCTCGGCGGTCTCCCGGTGGATCGCCGGCGCGGCGCGCCTGGTTGCGACTCGCTCAGCGACTTCTGCGCGCCCACCACGCCGATCGGCGATGCCGGCGGCTGCTCGACTTCCTCAACGAGCGCTCTGCGCCCGGCACTGGAGCACGCGCGCTCGAATCGTATCTACCCGTCCGCTCTCGACTAAAACGCCACCCGCGGCGGGGGGCTCTGCTGTGAGCTTTCGACCCTCCCCGCCGTCCCTCGTTCTCCGGAACACTCCCCGCGCGGGTCGGCCTTTTCGGATTCCATCATGAGCGAACCCGATCCCGCCGACCGCGCCGCACTGAGCAGGGATCCAGCCGAGTCGCGCGTAGCACTCGCGGAGATCTCCCAGGTGGTCGACCTGATCGAGCCCGAGTCGCCGGCGGAAGAGGATCTCCGGGCGGCGATGCGTGACACCGTGCGGCTGTTGCAGTCGCTCCACGCTGGATGCGTTCTCCGGGCGGCGATGCGTGACACCGTGCGGCTGTTGCAGTCGCTCCACGCTGGATGCGTTCTCCTCGAGACAGCCAACGAGCAGGCATGGGGACTGCTCAGCAAGCTGTGGAAGATCGCCGGCGACGGCGGCGACGTGACAGCCGCGCGGAAGCTCTCCGAGCTTCGCCCGGCGATCGAGCGCCTACAACCACAGGCCGAGCCTCAGAGACGCTTGCGGGCGGCGATGCTCGAAGCCTGCTCCATGCTCGACGCGCGACACATGGGCGCCTTGCAGTATCAGGAGATGATCGAGCGGGCTTGGCGGGGCCGAGTCCAGCCGTCACAGGCTGCGGTCCGCCGCGATGCCGCGCGCGATGTTCTTCCGAACGGTCTCCATGTCATGTCGCTTCACCCCTTGGGCGAAACTCCGCAGGACCCCAAACCATTCCGGTGCCGATTCGCCGTCGATCTGCGGGCTCCCCTCGGGGTCTCGGCCTCCGAGCTCGCGCTCGAATTGCTCCCCCAACCCCACGTACCGGCGGAAGAGCTCGATCGCCACCTCCCGAACCGGCCGCCCCTCCAAGGCGCTCTTCGCCTTGACCTGGCGGTACAGATCGTCGGGGAGTTCCATCGTCGCCTTCATGTCGCCAGTAAACCGTATTCCTGTATTCCTGTCAAGAACACCTCGTCGGCCTCGCCGCTGACTGCGCGTCGTCGCCGTCGTACGATGGAAGAGGCGCTAGCTCGGAGCTAGCATGAGCGGTCGCAGAGGGCAGTAAGCCGGCGTAGATTGTAGGAATCCGAGCCCCGACAGGACGGGATCCGTCGTAGTCTGCTGTAGCTGGCAGTACCATCGCTGCACCTCTACGGATCAGGAGGTTGGGAGTTCGAATCTTCCTGGGTGCACCACGATCCTTCCTTCTTCGGATAGAGATCTGAGTTTCTGAGCTGCTGCGCTGCTCGTCGCAGTCAGCGGCAGCTGCCTTGGAGGAAAGCGGGTCCCAGCGCCTGGGTTCCCTAGCTGCTGGAGTACTGTGCTGTGTGGAGGTTGAGCGGGGCCACCGGTCTGACGTCGGACCTGGAATCGGCATGTTCCGCACCTCCTGCCTTCTTGTGTGACCGAAGTCACAGAAGGCCCGGCCCGGCCGTCCTATTCTTCTCTCCGTCCGACGCGCCCTACATGGGCCCACGATCCCGGCGACGGGACCATCCAACAAGGAGCAAGAAATGATCGCTCGCACCATCATCACTATCTTCATGTTCGCCGTGGCCCAACCTGGTCTGCCGAGGCCACTCGACGAAGCAGCGGCGAGGTCCGGCGACGACGCGCCGGCGTTCGACCATGCCAGCACCGCGCTGGTTATCACCGATCCCCAGAACGATTTCCTCACCCAGAGCGGTGCCGCGTATGCGCTGTTCGCAGACAATCTTGAGCGCCTCGACACCGTAGACAACATCGCCGGTCTCTTCGAGGCCGCGCACCGGGGCGGCGTCCCCATCTTCATCAGCCCGCACTTCTACCTCCCCCATGACGCGCACTGGCAGCATCGCGGCGCGCTGCAGCAGCAACTGCACGATATCGGGCTGTTCCGTAAGCAGGCCGCGCTGTCCGACGATGGCTTCGAGGGCTCGGGCGCCGACATCCTCGAGCGCTACAAGCCCATTCTCAAGAAGGCCGAGGCCACGATCGTCAGTCCGCATAAGGTCTTTGGTCCCGACTCCAACGACCTGGTTCTCCAGCTACGCAAGCGCGGCATCGACACCGTCATCCTGGGTGGCCTAGCGGCCAACCTCTGCACCGACAGTCACCTCCGCGAGCTGGTCGAGCAGGGCTTCGAGGTGGTCGCGGTCAAGGATGCGGTAGGGGCTCCGGGCGAGGAGGCCTATCGGGCCGCCCTCGTCAACTACGGACTTATCGCCAACGCTGTCTGGGACACCGAAACCGCAGTGCGCTGGCTCAAGCTCAAGCGCTGATTCGTATGGGCGCCGGGCCGCCACCACGCTCGCGGTGTGGTTGCGGCTGCCGCCTCGTTGCCGTAGCGGCCGGCTTGGTGTAGCTTCCGGCATCCGGAGGACGCGATGCTCACGCCGACCTTGCCCGATGTCATCTGCAAGCTGTCACCCCGCGCTCGGGCCCAGTTCGACCGACAGGCGATGCGGCGCGTGCTCGAGGCGGGCGCCCCGGTGCTGCATCGCGGCGCGGAGGTTTCCGGGGCCTACATCGTGCTGCGCGGGCGGCTGCGCGTTTACAGCATTTCGGCAGGTGGAACGGAGGCCACGCTCTACACCATCGCCGCGGGCGAGACCTGTGTCTTCGCGCTCAACTGCCTCTTCCAGGATCTGAGATACCCGGCGTGGGTGGTCGCCGAGGTCGACACCGAGGTCGCCGTGATCCCGGGCGCTTTCTACCGGCACCTTTTTGCGACCGAGACGTCATTCCAGAATCTCACGGTCCGCGCCCTGTCCGCGGCGGTGTTCCAACTGATGGCCGAGTTGGAGCAGGTGCATTTCCAGAGCCTGGACCAGCGGCTCGTCAACCTGCTTTTGCTGCGTGCGTCGGGTGACGGCGTACTGAGGATGACCCAGCAGGCCATGGCCAACAACCTCGGATCGTCGCGCGAGGCGGTGGCCCGCCTGTTGCGCAACCTGGTAACCGAGGGTCTGGTGCGGACGCGGCGCGGTTCGGTGCAAATCCTTGTCTCGTCCCGACTGGCCCACCGGTTGGCCTGTGCAGTCGACGATTGACCCCCAAGAGGGGTCGGATCCTGAGCGGCAGGCAACACCTGAGACTCGCGATGACCTCAATTGCGACCCCACCGGCCATGCTCCGCGATCTGACCTGGGGAGGATGGATCAGGAGGTTGGTACAATTGCGACCCCATCGGCCATGCTCCGCGATCTGACCAACCGGATGACAATCTGATGCGTTACGAAGACACCATCTACCGCCCGCCGAGCGAGGCGAAATCTTACATCCTGCAAGCGACGATCGGTTGCTCGTGGAACCACTGTACCTACTGTGACATGTACCTGGCGAAGAAGTTCCGGGTCCGGGAGCTGGAGGAGACGCTGGCCGACGTACGGACGGCCGGGGCGACGTATGGCGACGAGGTGCGGAAGGTGTTCGTGGCCGACGGCGACGCGCTGGTGATGGACCTGGAACACTGGCAGGCGATTCTCGACGCTTGCCGCGCGGCGTTCCCGCGCCTGCGGAGGGTGAGTGCCTATGCCACGGCAATCAACCTGAACGCCAAGAGTGAGGCGGAGCTGCAGCGGCTGCGCGAATTGGGGCTGTCGCTGCTCTACATCGGCCCGGAGACCGGCGACGACGCGACCTTCAAACGCATCGCCAAGGGAGCCGGCTTCGACGACCACGTGACGGCGGCGCAGCGGGCGCGGACGGCGGGCATGGCGTTGTCGGCGATCTTTCTGCTCGGAGCGGGCGGCACCGAACGCAGCGAAGAGCACGCTCGAGGCTCGGCGCGGCTGGTGACCGAGATGGATCCCGAGTTTCTGTCACTGCTGACTTTGACCGTCATTCCCGGCACGCCGATCGCCCGGCTCCAGGCGCGGGGAGGCTTCGAGCTGCCGACGGTCGAAGGCATGCTGCGTGAGCTGCGCACGATTGTTGCGCTGGCCAAGCCCACGGAAGCGATCTTCCGCACCAACCACGCTTCGAACTACCTGCCGCTCTCTGGCCGCCTGCCGCGTGATCGGCAGCGCATCGTGGCGGCGGTCGACGGAGCGTTGGCCGGAGAAATCGCCCTACGGCCGGAATGGGCACGGGGATTGTGAGCCGCGCGTACCACGGAGCTCAAGCTGGTACTGATGGCACCGGAGGGATCGGCTTCTCGAGGTGTCCACCACAGTTGCCGGTCGGCCATCGCGACCTGTGCCATGCCGACGAGCTGGCGCTCGGCCAGCTCGCGTTCCGATAGTGGCGCGACCTCGCGGTCGCCCGCAGCGAGGTGATGGAGCAGTACGAAGCGGGTGGTACCTAGGGATCGCCTGGCAGCGGTCGCTCGCTGTAGCTAACCGAGGGCGACTGCTCGGAAGCGTCCTCCCGGATTCCGGCCGCCTGGGACTAGTTCGATCCGGCACTGTGGTGCAGCACGACCTTGGCGCTGTCCGTCAGCTTATACCTGATCCACGTCGGCCTCTTCTTATCGCCTATCACGCTGGCGTGGGCTCGATTGCGACTCTCTAGATCCGGAGTGTGCTCGACGGTCAGCTCGAGGCTGCGGGGGCTTCCGGCCGGGAAAGAGATCACACTGTTCTTCCAAGGCTTTGGCGCGCGCTGCTGCGTCTCTATCGGCGTCGAATACTTAGACCAGTCGGTAGACATCGCCCCGCCATGGTCGCGAAAGACCCCCGGCATGAGTTCCTCTCCGACGAAGAACTGACAATGCGCCCGCATAAATAGGTTGTCCCTATCCGGGATCTCCTCGGCGATCCAGTCCTCTAGCGGTTGATCAGCCAATGCAGAATCCCGCGCCTGTACTCTGATGTGGCAATCGACCCTTCGATGGTCAAACGTTTGTCTTCGCCGTAGAATGTGGCTGGAGACGCTTCGTCGGACGGCACGTTGACCAGAAGCCCGAAGGCTGGCTCCTTCCAGTAGAGATCGATGCTCCCATCCGGCCCGGGACCAATGCTCGGAGCGGGGATGGAACACCGGGTTTCCTGCTGAAATCTCTCGGCGTGAAGCAAGAGGAAGCGAATAGCGCGCTCCCAGGTTTCGCGCTCGTAGCCAACGGCGCCCTCGTCATCCCAGTTGTCCTCTAGGCGATAGATTCGCCTAGAGCGCTCGATTGCCTCTTCTAGGGTCGGCGAGACATGCCTTCGTGAAGGTGACCGGTGGTCATCGACTTCCTTGCCCCACTCTTCGACCACTGCTCGCCGAGGCTGGGGCAAGCGCCAGGCTGCGACTGACGCTAGGTGGCTTCGGCCGGGCGACCGCTGCTCGTCTACCCAATGCTTCCGGCGGCAATCTCGGTCTCTGAAGCCAGGAACCCTCTGTGGTTGCATCATTCGTCTCCCGTGGCTAACAGCGGGAGATCTGCCGTTTTGGCGTACCCGCTAAGGCTGCGACACTTCTTGAGAGCGCGGTCAACGGTTGACGACAGGCTATTGAGGTCGCTTTCACCCAAACCAATGAAGACCTCTTCGAGCTCGAATCTAGGTCCTTGGTGGAAAGTAAGCCGCAGGGTATTGACAATTGTGGCAGCAACCGGACCACTCTCGACATCATCGAACACGGGGCGCAGATCGGTCATGATATCCGCTGTACAGAATCTGCGCTCATGCTCAGTAGCGAGACGGAATACCTTGGAGAGAATGCCGAGGGAGGACTCCAGCGCGAAAAGGCGCTCAAAGAAGGCGACAAGCTCCTCCTCAGCGTCCTTTACCAGCAGGCCAAGCGTCTCGTCTGACTTCAAGGTCTCGACGAGCAGAGCAGGGCGCACGATCTTCCGGCCATACGCCTGGTAGAGGCCCAGAAGCATATAGAGCACTTCTTCGGCGGCGTCTTCCGAAAGACCAGCGGTGTCAGCGAGTGGGTTCGTGCTTGCAACCAAGTCGGCGCCCTTGCCCTCAAGGTTGTCGAGCAATTCTCTGCGGCTTTCAGGACCCAGGTTGAGCAGGAGCTCAAGGGGTTTCTTCTGGCTCTTCGGTATATCTAGAGGTGGCATCACAACAGCCCTCATCAGCAAAGAACATGCCGGCCATCGATTGCGCCTACAAGGACTCCTTTGGTCGAGTATACACGTCTTCGACCCTCCCCGTTTTCCGCCGCGGGTGGCGACCGGCGGCTCTGCGGCGTTCAGTGTGCCATGCCGACGAGCTGGCGCTCGGCCAGCTCGCGCTGCGAGAGTTGATGGCCGAATTCGCGGGTCAGCGCCTCCCGGGCCCCGGCCTGCGCCCGCCGACCCTTGCGGCAAGAGTAGAGCACGAGCGCGACCACCGCCCCCAGCATGGCCACCAGGATCAGCGGGTGGTGGATGAGGTAGGACGCGACGATGGCCAGGAAGGCGGTGACGAGACCGAGGACCAGGCTGGCGAGCAGGAGGCCGAGCTCGGCGATCCGCCCGATCACCGGCACGTGCATGAGGATGCGGATCCTGCCTTCTTCCGAGCCGGAGACAGACTCGGCCCGCACTGGAGCCTATCAGCGGATTCCGTTCAGCCTCGCCGCCGCTCAGGCCGGCCCGTTTCTTTGCCCTTTGCGCCGAAATCCGGGCAAATACGTCAAATCTCGGCGGGGGCTACTCCCCGAGCGCCACCCGACGTGCCGTCCACTCGCCGGCGGTGGGTCGGCCGGCGGCGAGATCGCGGGCTTCCCAGGTGCCGTGGATGTCGCCGGAGTCGGGATCGAGCTCGCCGCGGATGACGCCGACGACGCCGCGCTGCGAGTCGACCATCTCGAGCTCCAGGCGGCCGCCGGCGAAGGTGCCCTTGGTCGAGCCCTCGGCGCCGTTCGACAGACTGTAGGAGCCGATCACCAGCGAGCCCTCGTTGCGCAGGTCGAGGATGCCCCAGACGTCGTTGGGCTGGGCCTGGACCTGCCAGGAGCCGGAGACGCCGGAGCTCTCGCCAGACAGCGAGATGCCCAGCCGCTCGAGCTCACGGGCCATGCCTGCCAGGCGCTGCATGCTCTCGAACATGTCGCGGCGCCGCTCGGCGGTCTCCTCGGTGCGGCCGCAGGCGCGCTCGCGGGCGACGGTCACTTGTGCATCCAGGTTGATCAGCTCGGTGCGTCCGCTGTGGGTGTCGGCCAGGGTGTCGTCGAGCTGGCGACTGAACTGCGCGAGCTCGGCCAGCGCGTCGTTCTCGCGCTCACGCGCGTCGAAGTACTGCTCGATCTTCAGGTCGAGTGAGCGCGCTTCGGTCGTGAAATCGTCGCGAAGCCTGGTCACGCTCTCGGCGGCGAGCGGCGCCGTGGCGAGCACGAGGAGCAGGGCGAGGAGCGCGGGAGCCGACGAGGAGGGTCTCAACATGGCGTTTCTCCATACGGATTGAGTGCGGAAGTCCCGCGGACTATAGACCAGGCCCGCCGGGATCGGAACCCGGCGGGCCTGGTTCGCGGCAGGGCTGTTACGGGTGCCCGGCCAGGCTGAGAGCGGAAGAGTACCGCACCGCCCACAGGGCGTGCCGGCTGTTGTCGAGATCCACCAGCCAGCAGATCAGGTGGCCGTTGACCGAGACCAGGAGCTGGCCGTCCCGCAGAGCCGGGAGTGATTGTCGCCAGTCGACTTCGAGCCGGCGCGCGGCATCGGAGATCGCCACCCCCCGAGATTCGAGGCCCGTACCATCCGGCCCGGACATCCGAGCGCGGAGGAAGACTCCCTCCTCGGTACGCTGGGCCTCGATCACGAAGATCGAGCGGCCGTCGGCGTCGACTCCTTCGGCCAGGGCGGCCCGGCGCCATTGCGGCGGCAAGGTCGAAAGATCGAGGGACCAGAGCCCGAGGAAGTCGCCCGGAGATCCGGCGAGCGCGAGCTGATCGAGCGACGAGGCGGGAATGTGCCAGGCGATGGTGTCGCCGGACTCGAAGCCGTCCCGTCCTGCGGGCGTAGTCGATTCCTCGGCAGGTTCGGTGGGCGTGCTCGGCGTCGGCGCCCAGAACGCCAGAGATTCGGGGACGATGTCGAGGATGTGCTGCTCGCGAAAGACCGCCAGGACGCCCAGGCAGAAGACAGCCATCACCATGAGCTCCCAGAGGCCGAAGTGCTGAGCCATCAAGCCGTGCAGAGGCCACATGAGCAC
>JAAELT010000289.1 GCA_024226315.1 bacterium
AATGCTCAACTGCTTCTGGCGAGTCGTGTTGCTCCCCGGTGAGGTGCCCCATGGGTAACAGTGACTCCGGCTAGCCCTGAAAGAAGCGAGATTTGGGGCGAAGTGGCGGACGGCAGCGCGAGGGGGGCTGAGAATCGCCGCCCGCGGTCGCGGTTGAGGCAATGCGAGCTCGAAACGTGGTGGCGTGCGACCGCGCGCGGCGATTTCAGCCCCCACCACCCACGTGGGGGGTTTGGATCTTCGCCGATCACGATCTGCGCACGTACGTGTGCAGCCGTGCGCCGTGCACGCTGAGCGCGAGCGCCGCTTTCGCGCTGAGCTACAAGGCTTGGAAGGCGAGCAGCAGCGGGTCGATGGTCGAGCGTGCACCCATCAGGCGCACCCACATCTGGCGTGCGCGTTTGATGAGCTGAGCGGGCACGAGCACGTAGTGCAGACGAAAGCGCTTCCACTCCCAGCGCGTGACTTCGTCGGGTAACACGAGCTGCGCGAGCCACTTGCCGATGTTCCAGGCGAGCCGAGCGATCTCGAGCCACGCGCTGTTGCCATCAAACTCGGCAACCGGCATCCGCCATGCGGCCAGCCCGCTCCCCATCTGCTCGATGAGATTCTCCTGATCACAGCGCTGGTAGGTGTGGTCGACGACCTCCTCGGGGGAGACGTCGTCGGGGAGATTGGTGACCACGTAGCGATAGCGATACGCATCGAAGAGGTGCTGCTGGCCTTTGAAGTTCTCGATGAGCTGGCGCCGCACGATCAGCCGATACTCGACGGGCGAGTCCGGCGGCTGGTACGTGGTCTCCGCGAGCCACTGTTTCACGAGGCGCATCTCCTTGTAGTTGCGTGCTCGAGCTTGCTGGCTGCGGTGGTTGCGTTTCTTGGCGCGAGCTCGACACTTCGCGCCCTTGTTGCGCCGATGTTGTTCATGCTGTCTCGCGGCTCGTGTCCGAAACGGCTTGAATGCACTCTCCGGTAGCGCTGTGGCCTGTTCGGGCCTTCCCGTATGAGCGCGGCCAACGAAAGCGAAGTAGGCATCGTAGTGCTCGACGACCTCACGCAGAGCCTGGCTATCGAAGGCGCTGTCACCTCGCACGATCACGTTGCGAAATCGGTCGACCACACGTGGCAACACCTCGTGCATGACATCGCCGGTACCGTCTGCCGAATTCGCGCACCCGGCGCGATTGACGATGGCGAGGCACTCCCCTGTTGCGGCCATCGACACCACGAGCGGGTGGTACGACCACTGCCCTTTGTACGAGTAGTCCGCCCCTTGCTTCTGCACCCCGCAAAGCGGCTTGATGTGACTGTCTACATCGACCACAGCCCATTCGCGTTTCCGACGTCGTCGACCGTTGCGCGGTGACAGCGACTTCCAAACGCGGGCCTGCAATTCATCATTGGCTCGCCGTAGCCCGCCGAGCGCACCAGGATTGGCCGAAGGCTCGAAGCGCCGAAGAAAGTCTCCCGCTGTCGTCGGGTCAGGAAGACGGCAAGCACCGAGCATCCGGAGCACCGCCTCGTCGCCTTGCAAGTGCATCATGTCTTCGAGACACGTGCCGCCCACGTACAGATTCATCGCCTGCGCGAGCACATGATCCGACTCGTGATACGGCAGGTGCAGCTTGAGCACCTCGACGTGCTCGTCGATGTGCGGCGCCACACGGAATCGCCGACAGAATTGCTCGAACAAGGCGAGCCCACCGAAGCGCGTGACCGTTGCGCGGGTCTCCGACTCGACATGCAGCTTAGGCATGCGCATCACCGGCCCTGCACGCTCAGGCCATGGCAGCTCCTCGTGGGGGACACTTGTGCCGGAGTTGACGTGACTGGCGCGTGGAGCAGGCTTAGGCTGTTTCATAGGAGAGCACGTTTGATGAAGATCGTTGGACTGGTCTCCGTTAGACGTGCCTCCTTCTCACAAAGTCACTCCAAGCGGCGTTCTCTCGAAGAAAGAGAAGCCGCCGAGGCGCGTTGCCGCGCCCCGGCGACGGGGCCTCAAGAATGCCGCTTGATGAGGCCTGTTAGCAGTGCACACAACCGATCGGCTAGGTGAAGACCCGCCATCATCTGCTCTTCGGTGATGAACTTGTACCGATGGAGCCGCTCGAGGTGGGCTGCCACCTCACCGGCTTCGCCGCGTGCTTCGACGAAGCGCTGGCGCTTCTGCTTTGGCGTGAACCGATTCGCTCCTTCGGCGATGAGCGCTTCAGCTCCGGTGGCTGCCCGGACGATTTGGTCGACCATCTTGTGATGGCCGCGAGGGATTTGCGGGGTGATGTGCATCACCAGATCCGCGAGGTCGCGGGCGACCAGGTACGCACGAAGTTTGTAGTGAGTGAATTGGAAGGTGTGATTGGCCATCTGGCTGCTCCTTGTTTGAGGGTTTTGCCCCTTCCAGGCGCAGGATCCGTGACAGCGCCAGCTCGCTTCCTCCACGTCGGAGCGCGATGCTCACCCTCTTCACGAGGAGTCGACTCGCCACCTTCCACCTGGCGCTGGCGCGGAGCGTGCGCCATTGGGGTAGAGCCCTCAAACAAGGAGCGGCCAGATGGCGCCGCAGCGACAACGCGACGCGCTGGGGAACGTCGCCCGCGCCACGTGGTCGGGACCGTCGGCGTGCGGGAGCGGGTGCGGGTGCGCGTTGCCCCACGACCACCCGCACCCGCACGCGCACCCGGCCCCTTCCGACCACCAGCGCGGGCTCGATCGCATTCACTTGGGCACGCGGCCCGTAGGCCACCTAGAGCCCCCTGCCGCCGCGTCTAAGCGCAAGCCGCTTCGGCCGCTCTTACTTGAGGGCTAGCTGGTCGCGATGAGACAGAAACCGTCGTGCGAGTCATCGCAACCATGGGGCGCGGTTGAGAGATTTGACGCCGTGTGGCCCGGCAGGCATGAGATCGTGCTCATGGGGGTGTCAGGCGTGGAGAGATTGGGGCTTTGGCTCAGCGTCGCCTTACTGGCGAGTGCGTGCTCG
>JAAELT010000290.1 GCA_024226315.1 bacterium
TAGTTCACCAACTAGTTAACTAAATAGTTAATTAACTAGTAAACTAACTAACTTACTCTCTAGCAAACTTACAAGCAGTGCAAACTACATAACTAACTATCAAACTTACCAACTAACTAACATGCTTACTAACTAACTAGTTCACTAACTAGTTAACTAAATAGTGAAGTAACTAGTTAACTAACTAACTTACTTACTAACAAACTTACAAGCCGTGCAAACTACCTAACTAATTATCAAACTAACAAAACTAACTAACATGCTTACTAACAAACTAGCTAACAAACTAGTTAACTAAATAGTTAAGTAACTAGTTTACTAACTAACTTACTTACTAACAAACTTACAAGACCTGCAAATTACCTAACTAACTATCAAACCAACCAACTAACTAACATGCTTTCTAACAAACTAGTTAACTAACTAGTTAACTAAATAGTTAAGTAACTGGTTAACTAACTAACTTACTTGCTCACTTACTTACCAGCCGTACAAACTAACTAGCAAACTATCAAACTAACCAACTAACTAACATGCTTACAA
>JAAELT010000291.1 GCA_024226315.1 bacterium
CGCTGCCTGGTGCCCCAATGCTTTGCTTCCAGCGCCTCTGGTTGCCCCTTGTATGATCTGAACACGCACAAACCCAGCATCGTGAAACTTCTTGCGTACACGTTTTTTTTTTATAAAAAAGTCCTTTTTGGGGCCAGTATCGAAACTTTCTTAGATATTCATGTTTTCAGTACAAAAACTTTCTTGTGACTTTCTTAGCAAAAAATTTGGAATGATTAATTTCTGCGCATTCATAGTTAAAGGCACTGTAAATACCACATTTTCCATAAAAAATAATCATACGACTCGTTGAATAGCAAGATGAACAACTGAAGAAGAACGAAAATAACATACAGAACATTAAGAGTGAAAATACGAAACAGAACTTTCTTAAGTTTCAAGAACCCAGTATTGAACTTTCTTAAACTTTTAAGTAGTTGAGCACTACTTTCTTATAAACCACTTTCTTATGAAAAAAACGTGTAGTCTAAAACACCACACAATTCGGAAGACGATGACGAGTGATACGAGTCAAACACAAGTGAACTCGAGGAAAACCAAGCGAAGACGAATGAGAAGCACG
>JAAELT010000292.1 GCA_024226315.1 bacterium
CACCTTGGGGAGGGTCGAGCCGGCGGGCTCGGCGGCTTCCTTCACGGCACTGACCTCGACCCGCCCCTCGACTCGTATCCGGTCCTCGGACACGGTCCAGCCCTTGAGCGACACCGCGACCCCGACGTCCTGATAGCTGTACGAGGTGACCGGCACGATCTCGCCGGTTCCCGTGGTGTTGGAGGTATTGAAGGTCGTGGTCGGGATGGGATACCGCCACCCGGTCAGGAGCCGGGCGGGCTTGCCGTTGAGCGCAAGCAAGCGCACCGAGCGTTCGGTCATTTCGCCGTCGCGGCTCTGGTCGGAGATCGTGAGCGTGAACAGCAGGTTGACGCCGCTGTCTTCCGGACGCGACGGGGGGTCCTCGGCGAACGCCAGGGATGTCGCCGCCAGGGACGCCAGAACGATGAGCATCGGTTTCTTCATGAAGTCGCCTCTTTGGTTTGACCCGCGCTACGCGGGTCGTGGTGTTCCTCAAGCTCTGGGTACGGCGCGCAGGGCCGCGCCGTCTAGAGCTGGGATCGTCGGTGCGGGGTCCGTCATCCCGGCTCTCGCACGATACGAGATGCTGTGCCGATCCGGCCACCCACAAACGGCCGTCCCGGGGGCCTCGGCGACTGTCTGGATTATCCTCCGCCCCATGCACGAACGCGCTTTCCGAAGAATCTGCTCTCGCACTGGCCGAAGCGGAGGCACCGGCTCAAGCGGAGGCAGCAGCCACGAGCTGACAGCCGGGGCGGCGTGGTGATCACGCCCCGCCCTCCCTTCGGGGTCCGGGCCCAGCTGACCGGACCGAGGTCCCTGGCCCCTCGGCTCCGGCTCCAGGTAAGGGTGGTCTTCGAGGATCTCCTCGCGGGAAGCTCCAGCCGCACCTGACCGAGGACCTGACCGAGGTACCTGGCTCCTCGGCTCCTGCGACGTAGCTCTGGCGGCTCCCTGCCGAGAAGTCGACGTCGATCTCGTTCGGCTCGCCGCAGAAAGCGCAGGCGTAGGTGGCGGAGTCGTCGAAGCTGGTGCCGTCCATGCCCCGATTCTGTCAAAACGAGCCACCCGCGCCCCGCGCCTGCGTCTATTGCCAGGCAGTCGTGTCGCCCGACTCGAAGCCGTCGGTGAAGATCGGCGTGGTGCAGCTCGGAGTGACCGGGAAGGCGGCGAAGTCGCCGGCGCTGGTGAGGGTGCCCAGGGGCTTGAAGTAGGTCTTCATCGCGCCGGTACAGACGTCGGTCACGGTGATCGTGTATTCGACGTCGGTCGTAGCGCCGTAGAAGAAGGCGAAGTTGCCGTCACCCCCGTCGACGATCTTGACCGCCATCGTGATGCCGGTGGGGTTGAAGAAGGTCATGTAGCCAGACAGGTCGGTCAGGGCCGTCACCTGCGCCGTGCCGGTCGTACCGACGAAATCTTCCCAGACGACTTGGACCTGGAAGCGATCATCGTCCAGACACAGCGTCGTGTCGTCGCTCACGCACGTAATGATGCCGCGGTCCGCCGGCCCCGGCTCCGGCGCTGGCGCCGTGCCGCCGTCGGCCCCGCGCGTGCCCTCGGGGAACGCCGAGGTGTCGATGATCGAGGCGAGCGTCCCCAGGGGATTGGGGTACTCGTTCACCTGCCTGGTGACCGTGTCGGTCACCGTGAGCGTGTACTGCCAGTTGGTCAACGCGCCGGCGAACACCCAGTAGAAGGTGTTGATCGCCGTGCCGTCGAGCACCTGGACGTAGATCTCCGGTTGTTCGGGGTCGGTGAAGTAGAAGAAGCCGGTGTCGGGTAGCGCCACCGGCAGCACCTGGCCGGCGCCGGTATTGGCGTCGAAGTCCCGCCAGTCGATCTCCACCGAGAAGCGGTTGTCCTGGAAGCAGAGCACCGTCGGGCCGGGCGTGCAGGTGCCGACGCCGAGGACCGGTTCGGTGAGGTCGAAGGCGTGGGTGGGCGTGGCGAGAACGAGCAGCAGCGCGATAGCGGGCCATCTTTCCAACATTTCTGCCTCCTCGGTGGGAATCGCGACCGTCTAGTGAGCTCCTACGGTAACCAAAGCGAGATCGAAGTCCGAAACTGGCCAACATCGAGGAGACCCGGAGATGCCTACCCCTGACACCGCCAGCCACCTGCCAGTGGCGGGCGGGGGCGTCTTCTCCCAGAGGCGATCCGCGAATCGCTCCGGTCCCTAATCCCCGAGGCGGTCGTTCGGATCTGAAGATATTGGGGCCGCCTCCATCCGGAGCAACGGCTTCTGGTCTCTGTAAGGGCATCGTCGACGCGGGGCGACGCCACAACGCCACGGGTCTCCGGTTCCTCCGTGCTATGAGGCACGCCAGGTTCGGGACTGCAGAAGGCAGGCCGCTCCTGGCCCGGGGTGCGTGTTCGCCCGCTGGCTGTCGATCTCGCCGAGGCGTGTGTTTTCGCGAGGCCGTACTTTCAACTCGTCCCGGCCGCCTCTCCAGGCGGGTCGGGCGAAAAAGGAGGGAATCCCATGCGTCAGATGAAGAGCTACGTTTACCTGGCCGGGCTCGGTGCAGCCCTGCTGCTGATTCCGGCGTGCGCCTCGGTGCCCGAGGAGAGACCCGCCGACGAACTGCCGGTCTACCTGGTCCGATCGAGCGACGTGCCGCGGAGCGAGGCGGCTGCCTTCGGCCGGGCGCTCGGCCTCGGAGAGCGAATCTTCGAGTCAGAGCGGCCCACCGAGGGCGAGCTGCCCATGGCCTTCACCGATTCCGAGCGCTTCCGCTACGTCGCCACCCGCGTCGCCGGTCGCGGCGAGCCCGATGAGAACGGGCAAGAGACGACCCTCGAGGAGCTAGATCTCGAAACCGTGAAGGCGATGCCGGAGATCGAGCCGGAGGCGGCCCGCGACCGGTTCGAGCGAGCGCTCGAAGCCTTCGGTCCGGACCTCGGAGAGGGCGAGATCAGGACCTCCGTCAGCAGGTTCAGGGCTTTCGACCGCGAGGGCAACCTGCTGGTCGAAAAGCCGCTGGACGTCATGGTGAGCCGTGAGCTGAGACTCGGCGGCCTGCCGTTCGTGGGGCCCGGTGCCAGGATCAGCGCGACGTTCGACGGCGAGGGCGTGGTGACCCGTTATCGCTACGTCCGGCCCGAGCTCGAGCGCGGTCCGATGGTGTCGATCTTGCCGGCTGCCGAGGCCAGGGAGCGCTGCATCGAGCTGTACCGCATGAGCCTGCCGAAGGCGCAGCCCGAGGACTTCGACCTCGACCTGCGGCTCATCTATCACGCACCGCCACGGGACCTCGAGACCGTCCGCCATATCCTGCCCTACTATGAGTGCGGCGGCGTTGCGACACTGGGCGAGAGAACGGTGGATCTGATGGATCACCTGATCCCCGCCGTCGACAGTCGGGAGTTCGTGCCCCGGCTGCGTCTCGAAACCGGCGGCGAGGAGAGCCGGGTCACGGCGAGGGTCGAGATCGAAGGCGGCTCGCCGCCCTACCGGGTCGAGTGGGCCGGCGACCCGAGCAGCGACAGGTCCGCCCGCGCCTACGAGTACGACGTCCGCGGCAGGAAGGCAGTCGGGCGGGCGGTCGTCACGGTCCGCGTCACGGACGCCAACGGCGTCTCGGCGGTGGCCACCGAGACGGTCGACGTGGAGGTGCCGGAGCACGGCACCCAGGAGTTGACCAACATCGTCGCCTGCACCGACTACTGCGACTTCGGCACCGAGAACGCGGTGACGCATCAGTTCGGAGACCTGGAGCAGGGCTTCTATGACGAGATGCTGGCCGACGGCGAAGGCGAGTACTTCTGCTGGACCGGCGAGTGGGCCTGGGAGCAGGACTTCAAGGCCCCGAACGACAGCGTCTGGATCGACAACGTCGACATCGCGCTCTATGTCGGGCATGGCAACGGCGACGGCTTCACTTTCGAGGACACCACCCACGACGACAGCAAGCTGGACTACAACGATGCGACCGGCGACTGGGGCGACAAGAACCTCGAATGGCTGGCGCTCTACTCCTGCCAGGTACTGGAGGAGGATTGGGGCGGGATGAACCGTTTCGACCGCTGGAAGCAGGAATTCGACGGCCTCCACCTGCTGCTGGGCTTCGAGACCAACGCCCGCGTCTCGAATGACTTCACCGGCAAGTTCGCCCACAATATGCTGGATGAAAACAAGACCGTTCGTCAGGCCTGGTTCGACGCGATCGCCGATCACCAGCCCAGCGACCGCGTCGGCGTGGTGATGGGCGTGATCGGCCTCCACCCCTGGACCAGCGCCTGGGTGTGGAACTACTCCGATCACTACTGGGGCAAGGGCTCCGTCGGCCCCGATATCCGCGACAGCCAGATCCGCGGCTATTGGACGGTGACCGGACCCTGACGCAAGGGTGGTCGCGCGATCAGCCTGGGCCTTCGAGCTGGTACTGATCCGGCTCGAAGGCCCTGATCGTCCGTTCTGGCCGAGGTCCCTGTTCGCCTGGTCGCTGATCGGCTCGGGCAGAGTATCGGCGAAGTTGGTTTGGTTGAGCAGGGTCTTCTCGTAGGTCTGGTTCTCGATCTGGTGAATCAGCACCCGCCGAGTCCAGCCCATGCGGCGGGTCATGCGGAGGTAGAACTCCCGCTCCAGATCCTCTTTGCACCGATCGAGGATGACCGACCGTGACCGAGGTGCCTGCCCCCTCGGTCGACGCCCTCGGTCGACGGTCGCCGGCCCCTCGGTAGCCGATCGCCTCGGCCGGCTACCGCGACGTGACCGAGGTCCCTGGCTTCTCGGCCCGGTTCCCTGCCTTCGACCCGGCGATTCTGTCGCGCTGGCCGGCGGCTTCACCGCCCCGTGCCCGCAGCGCGCCTCAGAGTGTCTTCGACTTGTTTGCAGAGATCGGCACTAACCCATATATCCTGCCGTGCCCGGATGGCATCGAGAAGGCCGATGGCACGTTCCAGCGAAACAAGCTCCGCGACATAGGCGCTGGCGATGATGCCGAGAGTGCCCTTGACTCGAGTTCCAGACCCCGAGGCAGTGAACACCTGGGCCGCAGCCTGCCGGGCTTCGAGATCGTCTACGAGGAGCCACTCTGCCCTCTGCTGCAGAGCGAGTTGGATACCCTCGCGCTCACCCCGCCCCAATAGCAGAGAGTCAGCTGGCGAAGGCCCTCGAAGCTCCTCGACTCGCAGGCGCCCGGATTCGTATTCGCCTCGCAGCAAGGCCGCGTCCGCAGCCTGGGCGTAGCGCCCTTGCCGAACCGTTTCCTCGTAGACTGCACGCGGAGTGGCGATGACGGGGTACAGCTCGAATAGCGTTCCGAGACCGCCGATCTTGGCCAGGGCGATCAGCGGACCGGAATCGGCGACGACCGTCACAGCTCGGCGGCTTGCTCGATCGAGAGAGGGCCTTCGAGGAGGGCCGGATCGATCTTGGGCGACAGGCCGTGGGCATAGGCGAGCGGCACCATTTCACGCAGGCTCACGCCGGCTTGCTCCGCAGCGTATGCCAGCGAGCCCTCGCCGCGGCGATAGGCCTCCAACGCGTCGCGAATCCGCAAACTGCGCAGCCCGAGCTCCAACACCTCGCTCTGCAAGGTCGGGTCGCTCGGCAGCTCGGCTGCGAGATGGTCGGACACTGAGATCTTCACCTGGGTGGTCGGCATGCCATCCTCCAAAAGAAGCTTAGCATAGGCGAGATCACCTCTTCCCACCCCGCCTCGCCCGCCGCGCCCGCGCACTATCCTCGATCCGCACCGCCCGAGCCAGCTTCTCCTCCACCCCCGCGAGCCGCTCCCGCTCCTCCTCCCCGGCCTCCGCCATCCGCGACCGGCACGCTTCGAGCAGCTCGGCGGTGTCGGAGTGGGGGCGGTCGAGGACCTGGGCGGGGTGGGTCCAGAGGGTGAGGTCGAGCTCGAGGAGGCGGTCGAGGTGGGTGGCGAGGCGCACGGCGGGGGCCTGGCCGCTGGCCGCTGGCCTCGATGCCCCGGTGGGGGGTAGAGTCGACGGCGGGCGCGGTGGCTGTAGGCCGGGCATAATCTGTTTCTCGCCCTTTCGGTTGCGAGTGCCTCAGTATCCCGACCATGGCTCCGTTTCCCGCCGCCGCTCATCGAACCGAACGTGCGGTGCTACCGC
>JAAELT010000293.1 GCA_024226315.1 bacterium
GCGTTCCATTCATAGCAAACAAAACCTGTTTTGAAAGGGTTATTGAAAAGTGCATTTGAAGGCCAACAAAACCCTTTCCAAATGCCACCACAAAGTCTAAGCTGGCTTGATAGCAGTATGTGACTATGCAGGATTAAATTGGGCTGAGGAAAACGCTGAGGAACAGGACTGCAGAGCATAAACAATAACAAGACTGAGGAACAGGACCAAGGAATGGGACTGAAGATCTGAACAATAACAAGACTGAGGAACAAGAGCAAGGAACGGGACTGAAGACCATAAACATTTTCGGTATAAAGGAACATGAACAGTAACGAGACTGAGGAACAGGCCCAAGGAACGGGGCTAAATACCGTGAATAATTTTCAGGACTAAGGCAAATCATCAATAACAAGACTGAGGAATAGCACCCAGGAACAGGACTGAAGCTCTGAATAATAAAAGGACTGAGGAACAGGACCCGCAAACGGGACTAAAGAGCATGAATAATTTCAAGTCTAAGGAACATGAACAATAACAAGGCCAAGGAACAGGACCAAGGAATGGGACTGTAAACTCTGAACAATAACAGGACTGAGGAATGGGACCAATTAACGGGACTAAAGAGTATGAATAATTTTCAGGACTAAGGAACATCAACAATAACAAGGCTGAGGAAAAGGACTAAGGAACCGGACTGAAGATCTGAACAATAACAAGACTGAGGAACAGGATCAAGGAACGGGACTGAAGACCATAAATATTTTCAGCATCAAGTAACATTAACACAATAACAAGACTGACGAACAGGACCAAGGAACGGGACTGAAGACCATAAATATTTTCAGCATCGAATAACATTAAAACAATAACAAGACTGAGGAACAGGACCAAGGAACGGGACTGAAGACCATAAATATTTTCAGCATCAAGTGACATTGACAACCACAAGACCAAGGATCAGGACCAAGGAACAGGACTGAAAACCATGAATAATGTCAGGACTAAGGAGCAGACCATAGAGAAAGAGGATTGCAGTACACTAACTAATTTCAAACTTAAGAACATCATCATGGACTGAGGACCTTGGACTAAAAAAGAGGAACAGGACCTCGGGTGGCACCAGTAAACAGGACCCTGGCCTAGAATAAAGGAAAAAACTCAAGACCAGAAACAAGGAGCTAAGTAGAGATAGACATCTAGTGACAGGAGAATGGAAAAGGAACATAGAACCACTTTCCTCAAGAACTTGAATACACAGTCCTTGTAAGGTGGACGTCCTTGAGGCGGAGGTCCTTGCGAGGCGGCGCCCTGGGACGGGCTTGGGCTAGTTAAAAAATAATGTACAAATCCGATGGCATATTTTAGAAAAAGGCAATGCAGCTATATTGCGCAACTCGAGATTGCCTGTTGCCTATCTAGCCCGAGCCGCTAAAAAGATACATTGCCTATCTCACGCACAATACCAATCCA
>JAAELT010000294.1 GCA_024226315.1 bacterium
CCGCGGGCGGGGCGCACCAGCGCACCGAGCCGGTCCCGGCGGGCGTCCGCCTCCCAATCCGAGGTCGGCTCGATGACGTTGCAGTCTTTGTTTGGGTCTTCGCTGCAGCGCTCGATCCTGCCGGTATCTCTCTGCGGCAGCACGTCCTTGTCGGCGACGACGTCGAGCAGACGGATCGCCGCGAGCTCGCCGGGGACGATGTCGGCAAGCAGCTTGGTTACCAGCAGCGAGGTACGCTCACGGTCCATCCCCGGCTGGCGCATGCTGTCCGAAGTATCGACGATGACCGCCACGTCGGCGACGGCGCCCTGGTCCTGGGAGTTGGCCGGGCCCGCGATGGCTACCAGCAAAGCGGCCATGAATCCGCAGAGGACAGGACGAGAGACGGACTCGGAGCGAAAAAGCATGGAGCTCCTCCACGGTAGATGCTCAAATAGCATAGGACGTCCGAAAGCGCACCTCGTTCAGCGCTCGGCTGGCCAGAGGATACCACTTCTGATGCGTCTTCGGCAGGTCTCTTTCTCGATCTCTTCGGGTCGGCGGAATCAACCGTTGCGCAGCTCGAAGAACAGCGTACCCAACTCGTCCTTGTAGACGACGCCGAAACGGGCCGGACTCTCTTCCGGCGGTAGCCGTTCCCAGGTATCTTCGGCGTTGCGCCGCCAGATGTTGCTGCCGGCCAGCGGCTGAATGCGCACCCGGCTGCCGTCGGCGCGCAGCCGCAGCAGCGCGCCTCGCGGCCTGGCGGTAAGCCTGAAGTCCGGAGCCAGGTAGATTCGGGCATCGCGATAGAAACCATGGCGCGCGCCGCGCTGCGCCCGATCTCTCCGAGCCGGACGGGTTCGGCGGCGGCGGGGAATGCGATCCGCCCGAGCTCTTCAGGGGGCTCGCCGTCAGCGGCTGGCGACCGGTCGAAGCCCGCCCGGGTCAGCGACCCCCGTTTGATCTTCGCCGGTCGTACGGTGCTGAAGCTGCCGGCTTGCAGAAAGACGTTGCAGTCGTAGATGTCGTCGCCGGCATCGGCGATCGCCAACTTGACGTGATTGACGGTGCCGACCTTGACCTCCGCCTCACAGGTGAGCACTTCGGTCAGGCATCCATCTCGGTATCGAGGCCGGCGTCGCCCGCGTTGCGGTCGTTGTTGATGAAGAGCTCGGCATTGCTGGCATTGCTGTCGAGGGGATTTCCACCGTTTATCGTGTTGATCGAGACCGGGCCCTGGTTGACGATGGCGCAGTTCGGCCCACGCCCCGTCGGTCTCCTCCCGCCTGCCTCGGAGGCTCCCTACGCGTCCACCAGCGCGGTCGAGATCGCAGGCGCGTGGCGTCTTGGCCGCCGGCAAGCGCCAGCACCGCCTCTTGAGCACGCCGGGGCCATCGCATGGCGTCCGCCGAGATTAACAGACCGAAGAGCCGGCCCAGCCACAGCGGGGGTGTCGCTGGCGGCGCCCAGGGCAAGTGCAAAACCGAAAAATGCTGAGGCGTTAGAGTAGAATCTCGC
>JAAELT010000295.1 GCA_024226315.1 bacterium
GGTTTTGTCTAAGGAGCCAGAGACGAGGGTCTTGCCATCCGGGCTGAAGGCGACGCTATAGACATAGTTTTGATGTCCTTCGAGCTTGCGGATGAGTTTTCCGTCTTCAGGGTTCCAGAGTCTGACGGTGTTGTCTAAGGAGCCAGAGGCGAGGGTCTTGCCATCCGGGCTGAAGGCGACGCTAGAGACCCCGTTTTGATGTCCTTGGAGTGTGCGCAGGTGTTTGCCGTCTTGGGTCTGCCAGAGTCTGACGGTTTTGTCGTAGGAGCCAGAGGCGAGGGTCTTGCCATCCGGGCTGAAGGCGACGCTAGAGACCCAGTTTTGATGTCCTTGGAGTGTGCGCAGGTGAATTCGTCGTATACGACGAGAATGTCGCCGTTCGGGTCAAGCCCTGTCTCAGGGTACGACGGGCATGCCTGGGCATCGAGTGGCCTGCAAGCTCCTGAAGACAGAGTTTCGACGCGTCAAAACCCTGATCGGTTGAGATGGAACCAGACACAGCCCATCATCCAGCTTCGCGAAGCGCCGGCATCACCAGTCCCGCACCACCACAGCGAGCGCGGAGCCGCGATCGTGCTAGCATACCGCTGATCGGAACACCTCGAGAAAGAATCGATGCCGGCGCACGCAATCACCCTCGAACTCCCGGAGACGCTCTACCGGCGCTTCCGACAACGCTCGGAGTGGACGCACCGCAGCCTTGAGACCGAGATCCTGGACGCGGTCGCGGCCGGTGCCTCGGTCGAGGACGAGCTCTCGCCCGATCTCGTGGAAGCTATCGAGGCCCTCCAAACACTGGACGACGAAGAGCTCTGGCGCCTCGGGAAAGAAGCCATGTCCCGGGAGGTGAGCGAAGAGCTCGAAGCACTCCACTTCAAGCAGCGTGACGAGGGATTGAACCCAAGCGAAGACGCGACCCGTGCAAGGCTCATGCACGAGTACGAGCGGACGATGCTGATTCGAGCGCAGGCCGCAAAGCTGCTCAAAGACCGAGGGCACGACGTCTCCGGCCTCTTGGCCACCCGGTGAGCTCCGTCTACATTCCGGTCGCATTGCGGCGTCGGGTCGCAGAACAGGCACGCCATCGCTGCGGATACTGCCTGACCCAGGAGGTCGTCATCGGGCGACCGATGGAGTTCGATCACCTTCTTCCGCGATCTCTCGGCGGTCCGACTACGGAGGACAACCTCTGGCTGGCCTGTTCGCTGTGCAACGAGCACAAGAGCAACCGGTTCCTGATCATCGATCCGGAGAGCGGGAGCCAGGTCAGAGTCTTCAATCCCCGGAAACAGCGATGGCGGGACCATTTGGAGTGGGCCGAGGACGCGACTCGAATCGACGGGACGACGGACGTCGGACGAGCAACGGTAGCTGTGCTCCAGTTGAATCGACCGAGCCTCGTTCTGGCGAGAGGGCTCTGGGTCGCCGCAGGGTGGCATCCACCTTCCGGCCCGTGACAAAAGCGACCCGAATCGTCTGCCGAGTTCAGCAAGAAAGCCATCGGGTAGCGTCGCCGAACCGGGCGATCGAGCTTGCCTGGAGCATCCGCATCAGCCTGGGCTGCGCGCTCCGGCTTCAGCCCATGATCCTTCTCCAGGCCCCTCAGGTCGTCGCCGACCCGCGCCAGCAGATCGTCGAAATCGTCGTCAGGCGCAGGGAGGCCCAGGCGACCGAAGCGGTGGTTGCGGCCGAACTGGAGGTCAGAGAGGTGAAGGAGCGTGATGTGGTTCCGGGAGCTCCCCGGCGGTACCTCCCAATAGGACGAAGATCGATAGCGGGACTTACGATGCGCAGAGCCGGTGAATCATTCGGCATCTAGGTCTGTCCACAGCTCCGACGCGGGGTAGGTGTCACCATCGAGGGCTTCTCGCCAGCCTTGCCGAAAGCTCGCCTCGGCACTCTTGAACGTGACACTCTCCCTGAAGGCGCGGACCATCTGGAGGACCGAGGGCAGGTACTCCAGCGGAATCTTGTCGATCTCTTCAGCGACCCGGTAGCGATAGGTTGAGGGCATGGTTGGCTCCGATTATATGCCGGCCCGCCCGGCCATCGACACCGCCAGGCCGACGAGGTAGATCCCGAGGCCGGCGAAGGCGGGGGCGAGGTCTTTGATCAGTGCTGCGAAGAAGCCTGTCTCCTGGCGTGGCATGGCTGTCAACCGTAGATTCTGGCGAGCTCCACCCGATGCCGACGCACCACCACGCCGACGAGATGCGGTACCGCCAGCAGGGCGTAGACCTCGATCGCGCGCACGAACGGCCCGAACAGCCAGGGTGCTGACGGCACCGCCGTCGCCCGCAGCAGTACCAGCAGGAGCACGGCGGCGAAAACGCCGCCGGCGATCAGCAGGCCGTCGCCGTCCGTGGCGACGAGGCTGCGCCCGTGTCGTTCCAGTCGCAGCATCTGCCGGCCGCCGAAGGCCTCGGTGGCGCCCGAGGCGGTGACCAGGAAGGCCGCGCCGAGCCACCCCAGGAGCGCCGCCAGCAGCCAGCCGAAGGGCAGGCTCTCGGCGCCGAGGGCACCGTGCCAGCCGCGGGTCGCGAGCCACAGCAGCAGGGGCAGGCAGCCGAGCACGACGAGGCCCGCCATGCGCAGCAGATCGAGCGCCCAGCGCCGGGCGCCTGAGAGCTCGGCCCAGGCCGGCAGCAGGTTACGGCCGGCGAGTGTCGCGCGGACGATTGGCGGGAACAACCCGAGGGCCGCGAACAGGGCCAGGGCGGAAAGCACTCGCAGGGCCGTGCCGAGCGCCGGGATCAATGCCAGGAAGTCGAGGACCAGCAAGGTTCCCAGCAGGACTCCTCCAACCGGCAGGCCGAAGCCGCGCAGCGGATACAGCAGAGCCTGTTTCCATGAATAGGCCGCGGCGAGAATCTTCTGACGCCTGAGAGCCGAGGCGTCCGACTCGCCGCCGTCGGCCGCGCCATCGACCGGCGCCGTCGGCTGGCCACCGCGCTCGACCTCGCGTAGGCGCTCCAGCCGCGTACCCAGCGTCACGAAGCGATGCGGCTCGCCGAGCTCCTCGATGGCGGCGCGGATGGCGGTGTCGGCGTCGTCGAGACGCAGGGCGTCGAGGTGGGATGTGATCTCGGTGACGCGGGCGTCCACCGCCTCGGTATGTCGCTGCTCGGCGAGTTGCCGATCGAGTGCGGCGCGGGCGGCCTCGAGCTTGGCCTCGAGATCAGGGTGAGAAGAGTCGAGATCGAGCGCGTTCTCGAGCTGTTCGACGGCGCGGCCGTGGGCGCCCTGGAGCGACAGGCGGTCGGCCTCGGCGCTCAGCCGCTCGGCTTCCCGGGCCCGGCGCTCGGCCCACTCCACCCGCTGGCGGAATCGCTGGTCGTATTTGGCCTTGTCGATCCGCCGGCGCAGCTCTTCGAACGACTCGTCGTGCCCCAGCTGGTCGATCGCCTGTTGCAGCCGGTGGTCGGCCCGCGGCAGCTCGCGGGCGGCGATCAGGCGCTCGACGTCGTCGCGCGCCTCCTCGATGGCCTCGCGGTAGTGGCGATCCTCGGCCTGGCGGTCGAGCTTCGCACGGATCCGGTCTCGCAGCTCACGGACTTCCTTCGCGTCCACCAGCCGCAGGCTGCGCCGCGCGTCCTCGAGCGCGGCGCGCAGGTCGCCGGCCTCGTAGTACTTCCGGGCGCTGAGAGCGTGCGCCGCCGCCCGGCGGCCGATGGCGACCTGCTGCTGGCTGGCCAGCCGTTCCTCGAGCGCGGTGAGGGCCTCGTGCTTGCCGTGCTCGACGCCGGCTTCCCGGAGCTGCTCACGGGCCGCTTCGAGATCGTCACGCTCGAGCAGGTCGTAGATCTGCCGCGCCTTCCGGAGCACCGTCTGGTGCCGGGTCACCGCCGCCTGGTGGCGGCGGGATGCCTGCTCGGTCTGCGCCAGAAGCTGGCGCACCTCGGTGTTGTCCGGCGCCAGGCCGGCGGCTCGCCGCAGCAGCTCCAGGGCGGTGGTGTAGCTTGCCTTGCCGATCGCCTCCTGGGCCTGTCCCAGGAGAGCGTCGACCGAGGTGTTTGGGGATGGCTCCGGCACGGCTGACTTCGGGCGTTTCAGTAGTTAAACTCTCTGAAGCAGCGCCGTGAGCGGGAACGGCTGCTCATCGCACCACGTGGCGATGGTACGCTGTGTCTCACTCCGAAGAGTGTTTCACCGCAAAGCGGATCTCTCTCTAGAGAGATCATATCGCGAGTGCTCCTTCACGGTGATGGGAGGATCCGAAGGATGCTGATCCCGATCGGTCACGAAGAGGACGAAGTCCGTCGCTGGCCCTGGGTTTCGCTCTCCATCTTCGTCGCCTGCATCCTGGTCTACTACCTGGCCGGGCTGGAAGAGGAGCGCGCGGAGGAGCGCGCCGCCGAGAGGCTCACCGAGGTCGTCGAGTTCTACGTCCAGCATCCCTACCTGGAGATCGACAAAGACCTGGAGGGCTATGCCAGCTGGTGGCAGATGGCCTACCAGTTCCAGGATGGGCTGCAGGGGATCGACGCGATGCCGGGGCTCGAGGACATCTCCATGCCCGTGATCGACGACGAAGACGTCGGCCCGATTCAGAGACAGCTGGAGCAGGACGAGCTCGACGGCCTGACCATCGACTGGCGCGAGGCGAGAGACGACGTGCCGATACGCAAATGGGGGCTGGTGCCGAGGGACTGGCAAATCGGCGACCTGATCGCCAGCATCTTCATACACGCCGGGTTCTTCCATCTCGCCGGCAACCTGCTGTTTCTGTGGCTGAGCGGGCCACCGCTGGAGGACGTCTGGGGCCGGCCGTTCTTCGCCGCCTTCTACCTGGCGGCGGGCGTCGTCGCCGGCCTGGGGTGGGTCCTCCGGTACTCGGACTCCGACGTCCCGCTGATCGGCGCGTCGGGTGCCATCGCCGGACTGATGGGCGCGTTCATGGTGCGGTTCTGGTCGGCCAAGATCCGCATGTTCTACTTCATCTTCTTCTTTTTCCGGATCTACAGCGGCACCTTCTCGTCGCCGGCCTGGGTGATGCTCGGCCTGTGGTTCGTCTCCGAGGCGTTCTGGGCGGCCTCGCTGGACAGCATCGCCGGCGAATGGGGAGGCGTCGCCAACCTGGTCCACGTCGGGGGCTTCGCGTTCGGTGCCGCCACCGCCGCGGTCATACGGCACCTGAAGGTCGAGGAGAAAGTCTTCCAGCCGAAGATCGACGTCAAGCTCGGCGAGGAGGAGAACACGGTCGTCGAGCAGTCCCACGAGCTGCGCCTGCAGGGCCGGCTGGAGGAGGCTTTCGATCTTCTCGCCGCCGAGTTGAGGAGTAACCCTCGGAACCAGGACGCCTACCTGGCGCTGTGGGACGTGTCCGTGAAGCGCGGTCGTCCCGAGGACGGCCGCGCGGCTCTCCTGGGCTGTATCCGGCACGAGCTGCGGGCGCAAGAGCCCGAGCTGGCGATCGCCCACTGGCAGGAGCTGGGCGAGCACCTCGCCGTCGTCGAGATCGATCTCGAGCTGAGGATCCGGCTGGCGAGCGCGATGATCGAGTTGGAGCTCGACGATGAGGCGGCCGAGCTGGTGGTCGACGTCGATGAGAACGTCGCCTTGCTGCCGGTCGGAGTACGCGCCCGGCTGGCGCGCGTCGCGGCGCTCTCGCGCAGCGCCAGCGCGCCGGCGCTGTGCGAGCCGCTGCTCGCCGACCGGGCGGTTCCCGAGGAGACTCGGCAGGAGATTTCGGAGCTCTACGCCCGGGCGAAGGCGCAGGGGCTGCGGGCGGTCGAGGACGAGGGGGAAGCCGTGCCCGACGACGCGCCCCTGCCACTGGCGGACGAGGCCCCCGCGCAGCGCGTGCTGCAGGTGATGCCGGCGATCCCCCGCCAGCTCACCGGCGAGAAGGTGTCCGTCGACGTGGCCGGGCAGGGCTCCCGGCTGCTGCCGCTGAAGAACGTGCAGGCGGTGGCGGCGGCGAGGATCGACGAAGACGCGGCCGAAGTCTACGTGGTGGTCGACCTGCTGGTGGATTCGCTGTTCAGCGACAAGGAGAAGATCCGCACCGTGCGCTTCCGCAGCAACGAGTTCGACGCCCGCGACCTGGTGTCGTCGATCGACGATCCCCACCAGGCCCTGCTCGCCTTCATCGACAACCTGCTGGCGGTGAGCGGCGCCTCGCCGATCCCCGACGCCGATTCGGTCAAGGGCCAGCCGTTCTACGGCTTCGGTTCGCTACCCGAATACGAGAACATCGTCTTCGGCTTCACCGCGGGTTAGAGAAACTCGATCTCTTTCACCGAGCGGTTGACCACCAGGACGCGGCTGTTGTTGCTCTCGGGATCCACCGGGAACAGGTAGAAGGCCGGCTTCTCCGCGGCGTAACCGCTGGTGTAGCCCACGATTTCCTCACCGTCCTCGAAGACGACCCGCATCTTCTTGCCGTAGCCGGGCCGGTCGCCTTCCTGGCTGTCCTTGCGCTCACTGTCGCCGTCGAAGCTCTTGACGCAGAAGACCGCCTTCAGATCAGCCAGCGCGATCCGCTGCCGGTCTCCGGAATCGGCCAGCCGCAGATGGAAAGAAGCCCGGCCGGGTACCAGGTCCTGGGTGAAGCCTTTGAATATTCTGCCGTCGGCGAATCGAGCCACGAAGCCGCTCTGCGTACCGATCATGTCGAATCCCTCCCTGGGTGTCCGGTGATGTGTCTGCTCAGATGCGAGGAGGCGAGGACGTCACGTGTGATCGGGAGGCCCTCACTTATATAGGCGAGATCCGAGCTTCAGAATGCTCATCCGACGTGAATCGATCAGTCGAAATGTTTCAGGTCGGGCCAGATGTCCGCGACTGACTCTATCGGCCCGCGCAGCACGAAGATCGGCTGATTGTTCTCGTACGGCATGCAGTAGCCGCAGTCGGTGGTGCCGGCCCGCTCGACGTCGGCGTACCGGCGCAGGTGGCCCTCCTCACTGCCACCGATGACGATCACCACCTCGCCGCTCATGCCCCGCGGCCCCCACAGCCAGTAGTTGTTGTGGCCGCTGGTTGCCGGCGGCAGGCCGTGGCGCTTGCCCAGATGGTCGATGGCGCCGGCCTCGCCGTAGTTGTAGACGAAGATGCCGGCTTTTGCCCGGTCTTCGGCCGGCAGTCTCCCGTGGACGTCGGCCACCGTCTCGACGATCTCCTCCCAGCCGTGCATGTCGGCGTAGAACTGGCCCAGCTCCGCGACCTCCTTGCGCTCCTCGGTCGCTGGCTCCTGGCCCATGGTCCGAGCCCAGGAGATGTAGGTCTCGACCGGCAGCGACGGCAGCGCCAGCGGCGCGATGAGCGCGCCGGCGACGAGCATGAGCGCCAGGTAGGCGTAGCCGGGAAGGCGCCAGCGCGGCGACTTCAGCTGCCGCTCGAGCGCTACGCCGCCGGCGGCGAAGAGAAAGGTGTAGGCGGGGGACAGGTAGCCGGCGCGGCTGGTCTGGCTGAGCACCAGGAGCGCGAATACGGTGAGATAGATCCAGCCGAGCAGCCGGTGGGATCGAGCTTTTCTGTGGCCGAACAGGAAACCCAGCCCTGCCAGCCATAGCGGCAGGGTGAAAGGGTTCATGTTGTTGATCTGGCCCAAGGCGAAGTCGATCGGCGATGAGCGCGCCATCTTGCTGCCGGTGGCGTTGTCGATGAACTCGAGCGTCGGCCAGTCGTGGGCGATCTGCCACAGAACGTGAGGCAGGAACAGCAACGCGGCGATCGCGGCGGCCAGGTAGGGCCAGCGGGTGAGGAGATAACGCCGCGCCGGGGTCAGCACCAGGCCGACCCCGAGGCCGAAGCCGAGCCACAGCACGCTGATCTTGTTGAGCAGGCCGAGCCCGAGCACGACACCCAAGAGCAGCCAGAGCCGATCGTCGCCGCCGTTCAGAATACGGATCAGGATCGCCGCCGCCAGGGCCCAGAACAGCAGCTCGAGGCTGTTCATCGAATAGAAGTGGTCGAGCGCCAGGTAGACCGGCGCGACGATGGCGCCGCACATCGCCAGCGCCTGGGCGAAACGGCCGCCGCCGAGCTCGCGCGCCATCCAGCCCACCAGGAAGACCATCGCCGCGCCGGCCAGGGCCGGCAGGATACGGATCGCCCACACCGAGTCGCCCAGGACCGCGCGGCTCGCGCGCAGCAGGGAGATCGACAACGGCGGCTGGTCGACGTAGCCCCACGCCAGGTGATCGCTGCACGCCAGGTAGTAGAGCTCGTCGCGGAAGTAGCCGTAACCGCGCAGCGTGAAGAGGTGGATCGCTAGCTTGGCGAAGGCGAATGCGAGCAGGAAAGCGTTGGGTTTCATGGCCCGAGCTTAGTACAGCGGTCGCGGGCGGGCAGCACAGGCGAAAGGGCCAAACCTTTTTTGTCGTGGTTCCTGCCGCCTTCACGAATTCCTATATTGAACGCAGACTGAAACGGCCACCGGGACAGCCCAACGGCCCATCAACATCAAAGATCAGGAGCTACTCCCATGAATACCAGCATGATCACCGGTTCCGTCTCCGACACCAGCACCAGCCAGCTCGCCACCCTGCACGGTTTGCCCTTCCCGCTCAACGACGAAGACGGCGGCGGCGACTGCTACCCCAACGAAGAGAACGAGACGGGTCCGTAACCCGACTTCCAAGTCCCCCGCTTCGTCGCGTCACGACGCGGCGAAGGCGAGGGCCGGGTCCGCCTCTACCGCTTGATATCCAGCGCCTGCCTCGAACCCACACATCCCGCCTTCCATCCCGCCTCCACCTGCCCAATTCGGCGGTGGAGGCGGGCCCGTTTCAGGGCCCCTCGGGCACGGCCAGCTGCTGCCGGTGATGCGACGCTTGGTCCGGCCGTTGCCAGGCCTCGTACAGAAGCGCCAGCGATTCGTGGGTCCAGCGGCGGGCTGGCGGATCGAGGCCGTCGTCTTCGAGCAGCTTCAGCAGCATCTCCTCGGCTTCCGCGTGGCGCTCGAGAGCCGTGAGGCAGCGCCCGAGGTGGATCCGCGGCCAGATGGACTCGGAGATGCGATGAGGCCCGGTGGTGCGACCCAGGGCCAGCGCCCGGCGCAGCAGGGGCTCAGCCGCCGCCGGTTCGCCGAGCTTGGTCTTCACCCTGCCGAGATTGAACAGGGGGCGGGCGAGGAACGAGTGTTCGGAGCCGAGAGCGCGCTCACGGATCTCGATCACCCGCTCGAAGAGCGCCGAGGCCTCGACCAGGTCGCCCGCGTCCTGGCGCACCTCGGCGAGGTTGCGCATCGCCTTGGAGACGTCGACGTGGTCGGGGTCGAGCGCCTGCTCAAAGACCTCGACGCTACGTTCCAGGATCCGGCGCGCTTCCTCCAGGTCGCCTGCGCCCCAGTAGGTGAGGCCGAGGTTGTTGAGGCTCGAAGCCACCTGGCGGTGAACCGGGCCGAAGGCCGCCTCGCGGATCGCCAGCGCCTGCTTCTGGTACTCGATCGCGGCCTCCCGGTCCCTCATGGCGTTGAGCAGCCTGCCCAGGCTGTCGAGCGCCATCGCCACGTTCGGATGCTCCGGCCCGTAGGCCCGTTCGAGTAGCGGTAGCGCCTCTTCGTAGAGCTCCCGGGCGCCTTCGGCGTCGCCGGTGTAGCGGCGTACGTTGGCCAGCGAGATCTTGGCGTTGGCGATCGTGGGATGGTCGATTTCGTAGTGCCGCTCCAGGACAGTCAGCGCGCTCTCCAGCCGCGCCTTCGCCGCTTCCAGCTCGCGCAGCCGCTCGAGCGCCACTCCCAGGCTCAGCAGGGCGTGGCCCACTTCCGCGTCGTCTGGCCCCAGGGTGGCCTCGAGAATCCCCAGCGCCCGCTCATGATGGCGGCGTGCCTGCTCGAAGGCTCCCTGGAGATCGAGCACGCGCCCGAGGGCGCCCAGCGAGCGGGCGATGTCGGGATGATCGAGCCCCAGGACGCGCTCGCGGATCTCGAGCGCCTCGGTGTGCAGGGAATGCGCCTGGTCGTGCTCGCCTTCCTCGGCGCGCAGCAGGCCGAGGTAATGTAGCGACTCGGCGAGCTCGAGCTGATCGGGTCCGGGCCGATTCCGGCGCACCTCCACCGAACGCTCGAGCAGCGGACGGGCCTCCTCGTAGAGGGCCAGCTCGCGGTAGACGTTGCCCATCAGGGCCATCATCGACGCCTGGAGCTCGGGCTGATCGTCCAGCTCGTGTTCGATCCGCAGAGCACCGCGGTCGAGGAGCTGGCGGGCGGTGATCTTCTCGCCCTTCGAACGGGTCGGCGCCGAGATCTCGAACAGGCTGCTGAGGAAGGCCGATACCTGGCCCGCCTCGGCCGCGGCCATGCGCGCCCGGTCGCGCTCGCCGGCGAGGCGGAAAGCGTAGAAGACGGCCAGCGCCGCCAGCAGCAGCGCCGCCGCCAGCGCGGTGGTGAACGCCGCCCGGTGCCGGCGCACCAGCTTGCCGACCCGGTAGGTGAAGGTGTCCGCACGCGCCGAGATCGGTCGCCCGGAGAGGTAGCTCTCGATGTCGGCGATCATCTGCGCCACCGCGCCGTAGCGCCGCTCCGGCTCCTTGCGCAGGGCCGTCAACGCGATGTTGTCGAGGTCGCCGGTGAGCTGGCGCCGGAGCCGCGCAACCGAGGTGTCCCGGGCGTCGACGATGGCCTCGGGGGTCGAGCGATCGTCCTCGTCCTCGTCCGGGGCGGAGCCGCCGGCTGTCAGCGCGGTCGACGGCCGCGTCGGGTCGTCCTCGCAGATCGCCCGCACCACTGCCATGGGTTGGTTCTCGGTCAGGTGGTACGGCCAGCGGCCGGTCATCAACTGGTAGAGCAGCAGCCCGAGCTGGTAGACGTCCGAGGCGGTGGTCACCGGCTGCCCGCGCACCTGCTCGGGGCTGGCGTAGACCGGGGTCATCAGCCGAGCGTAGGAGCGGGTCAGGGGCACGTGGCCGGAGGTCGCCTCGGCGTCGAGCAGCTTGGCGATGCCGAAGTCGAGCAGCTTGACGTGGCCGTCGGCGGTGACCAGGATGTTGGTGGGCTTGATGTCGCGGTGCACCACCAGGTTGCGGTGCGCGTAGTCCACCGCCTTGGCCACCTGGAGGAAGAGCCCGAGCCGCTGTTCGAGCGGCAGCCGGTGCTCGTCGCAGTAGCGGTCGATCGGCAAACCCTGGACGTACTCCATCACGAAGTAGGGCCGGCCCTCGGGGCCGACGCCGCCGTCCAGCAGCCGCGCGATGTTCGGGTGCTCGGCCTGGGCCAGGATTTGCTGCTCCTGCTCGAAGCGCTGGATCACCTCGGCGGTGTCGATGCCGCGCTGGATGCGCTTGAGCGCCACCTTCTGCCGGAAGCGGCCGTCGGCCCGCTCCGCCAGGAAGACCACCGCCATGCCGCCGCGGCCGATCTCGCGGACCAGGCGGTAGCGCCCGATCACCGTTCCCACGGGGGCCGTCTCCTCATCGGCCATGCCGCCTTCCATCTCGGCCACCAGCCCGTCCCACAGCGGTCCCTGAATGCCTCCGCCTGGCAGGATATCGGTATCGTCGACCTCGGCGCCTTCGATCAGCCGTTCCACCAGGCCACGCAGCACGGCATCGCCGGCGCAGGCTTCGTCGAGATAGATCGAGCGCTCCTCGGGGCGCAGATCGAGCGCGGCGACGAAGAGCTGGTCTGCACGGATCCGGAGGTCGTCGGTCGGAGCCATGGACGGTCGTTCCGGCAGCGGCGGTGAGATGGAGTGGGTCAGTCGGAGCTGGCCGGGATCTTACCATCGGCGGGGCCGGAGGGCTCGACGAAGAGAAGGTGCTCGTATCTGCCGGCGAGGTCGTCGGCCCCCGCGAGCACCGGCTCGCCGAAGCGGGTGCGGTACTGCTCCTGCCAGGGCGGGATGCAGTTGACGCAGACCACCGCGCAGGGCCCGAAGGCCGGATCCGCGAGCTTCGCCGAGGCGTTGCCGGCCGCCAGGCTCTCGACGCGCATCGCGCTCGGCACGGCCCGCCGCAGGTGGTTCCACAGCGGATACTCCCAACTGTCCGGCGGCGCGGCGAGGCCGACCCGTGAGCACCCGGCGGCCGCGATCCGTTCCTCCACGCCCCGGTAGAACTCGCCCAGGAGCGGCCGCGCGAGAAACGCCTGCCGCGCCCGCGGTACCGAGAAGACGTTGTCCGGCCCACGTACCGGGTGCAGCGGATTCGACGCCACGAACGGTACCGCCCAGGCCACCAGCACCGCGGTCAACACCAGCCAGACCAACCTGGGCAGGCGTTCCAGGAGAGTGCCCACCACCGGCGCGAAGAGCAGGAAGATCGGCAGGTGCAGGCGCGCGCTCCAGGGGGTCCACTTGAGGACCGAGACGAAGAGCAAGACGGCGACAACCGTCAGCAGGGCGTGCAGCGCCAGCCCCGGCTCCCTGGCGCGGAGTGCCCGGCTGCAAGAGAGCGCCAGCAGACAGCCGAGGATCAGCAGCCCGTGAGGGGGATTGCCGCTGAAGTCCTCGTGGACCCGCGCCGGCGCCGGCTCGAAGCGGGCGTCCGGCCAGGTGGTCCGCGGGTCCTCGGGATCGAGGCCCAGCGCGCCGTGCAGCGCGCGGACCGTCTCGTGGGCGCCAGGCAGATGCAGAGCAGCGCCGCGGGCGAATCCCGACACGGTCACGCCCGGGCCGAATGTCTCGTTGGCGTACTGGTGGTAGGGGCCCAGTCCCCTGGGCTGCAGCGGCGAGTCGAAGAGCTCGAAGTTGCGGGCGTAGTGACCAAGATTGAGTATCAGGACCGTCGACCCGAGTACCAGCAGCGGCCGCAAGGCCGCCAGGCGGGCGCCGCGGAGCTGGCGCCAGGCGAAGACCGCCAGGAAAGGCGCGAGAAAAAAGTACGCGGTGGCTTTGGCAAGCACGGCGAGCGCCGTGGCGCCGGCGGCGCCCCAAAGATGTTTCGTTTTGCCGGCGATGCCCCACGGGCGAAGTCCGGTGGCCGGCGCTGGCCCCCGAGGCAGGAACGCGACCGTGCATAGCACGAAGAAGCCGGCGACGTGATCGGTCTGGGTCGACACCGCCTGCAGCAGACTCACGGGCAACGTCACCGCCGTCAGCGCGGCGAGCAGCCGGCCGCTCGTACCCGCGCCGAGGTTGCCGGCGATCCTGCCGACGGCGAGCAGCCCGCCGGCCATGGCGAACCACTGGATCAGGTTCGCGAACCGGTCGCCGCCGCTCAGGATCTGGAAATGGGTGGCGGCGAGCTCCGCCCACGGGCTCATGTAGAGCTGGCGCGGCTCGTGGGTCGGGTAGTGCGCCAGCGAGCCGTTCTGGGCCCAGTGCATCACCCGTGGCAGGTGGTAGGTCATCGAGTCCCAGGTGTTGGGCGCCGAGACGGCCGCGACGATGCCGGTGGCGGCGACAAAGAGGGCGACGATCGCCACCAGGCCGATCTGGATCGGCGTCAGGCTCGGGAGCTCGAGGCTCGCCATGCCTCCTCTACGGCGGCGCTGCAACCAGATCAGGACCGGTATCGGAGCCATCCAGCTCGCCAGCACCGGGCCGAACCGCAGCGCACCGGCCAGGCTCAGCGCTTCGCTGATCAGTGTCAGGTAGGCGCCCCAGGCCACCGAGGCCAGCAACAGGGCGCCGATCCAGTCGTCGAGGCGACCGCCACCGTCGCGCTTGCGGGTGCAGAGCAGCCGGCGAAAGATGATCGCCGCGATCAGCCAGACCAGGATCGGGACAGCGGCGAACATATGGACGGATCTTATCGGGCCCTCGAGGAAGCCGCTGTCGAGGCTTAGCTCGCCGCTTCCGCCTCGCCCTCGCCGTCGCCCGCCTCGCCCATGCCCTCGGAGCGCAGGTCGAGCCTGATCAGCACCTCGTCGCGGATCAGGTCGTCCTTCCTGCCCGGGTAGACAATCTCGAAGTCCATGCGGTTGATCGAGAATTCGGCGATGGCGGCGAAGCCGGCCTCCACCACCTCGATGTCGGCCGGGAAGCTGATCTGCTTGGTGACGCCGTGGAGGTCCAGGTTGCCGGTCATGGTGTAGGTGCCGTCGTCGTTGGCGCTGATCCCGGTCGACTCGAAGGTCGCCGTCGGATGGTTCTCGACGTCGAAGAAGTCGGCGCTCTTGAGATGGCCGGTGAGGTCCTCGTGGTCCGCCCACAGCGAGGTGGTGTCGATCGTCACCTCGACGCTCGAGCCCTCGGCCGTGCCGCCGGCGATGGCCACGGTGCCCATGAACTTCTCGAAGCCGCCCTCGTGCGAGCCGGTGACCTTGGCTCCGACGAATCCGATCTTCGAGTCCGCGGACAGGGAGTAGACGGCCGATTCGACCGTCTCAGCGGCGGGCTCGGGCTCAGCAGCTGGCTCCTGGACGACCGCGTCGGGCGCGTCGTCAGCAGGGTTGGCGCAGCCGAAGGCGGCGAACGAAAGCAGGGCGGCGAGCAGCAGATATAGCGGTCGCTTCATGGGTCGAGTCTCCTAGTTGTTCTCTCGGGTTTTCGACGGAGAAGCTGGATCAGATGAGCTCTGGATCCGCGACCACCTCCACCAGGCTCGGCCCGTCGTGGGCCAGGGCTTCGGCAATCGCGTCGTCGAGTTGTTCTTTCTCCGTCACCTGGATGCCCAGGGCGCCGCAGATCTTAGCGTACTTGTTCGACAGCGCCCCGTAGTTGCCCTGGTAGCGGGTCAGGCAGATCGTCTGTACGCCGCAGGTGACCGGCTTGACACGGTTCTCCGGCAGCTCGTCGATCTCGGCGACCTTGTACCAGACCTGGCGCGTCGGCGCCGATTCCTTCGAGTCCCCGGATTTCGATGCGCTCATCCTCAGTCCTCCACTGTTGCCGGTCAGCGATGCTCGAGCTTCTCTTGCCCGCCGACACTGCAGCGGTTACAGGCTGCACCAACTGTCTTTCTCGACCTTGATCCGAGGTTACATCAGGAGCATCGGTCGGCGAGTTTCAGGGGCCTCGAGCCGCTCGCGAGAAGAGTTTACGGAGATGCACTGATAATCGTAGGAAATATGCTATAGTGTAAGAACTATGCGAATCGCTGAAGCCCTCCGCCTGCTCCGTACCCGTGAAGGTCTGACTCAGACCGCCGCTTCCAAACGCCCGGAAGCGCCCGATTTCCGTACCCTGTCGCACTGGGAAACTCGCCGCAAGATGCCCAGCCTGAAGCTGCTCGACGGCTACCTGCGCAGCCTCGGGCGCGACTTCCACGACCTCCAGGACGCCCTCGACCAGATCGAGGGCAAGACCCCGAAGCGGCTGGAGCTGGCCGACAAGCTGCTGCGCGAGGGCCTGGAGAAGGTGGCGCGCGACCCGGACTTTTGCCGCATGGTGACGGGGCCGCTGGACAGCGGCATCGGCGACCGGCTCGACGACCTCGAGCGCCGCCTGCGCTCCCTCGAGCCGGAGCCCGACGAGGCTGATCAGGGGTCCGCCGAGCACGTGCCTTCCGAGGAGGTACCTCCCGAGGCGGTGTCTCCCGCGGAGGTGCTGGCAGATCCATGAGTCACCGTGTCTCTCGCGGCTGCAACTGGTAGAATCTCCGCGAGAGGAGCCGGGCATGATGCATCCGAACCGAATCTCGTGGGCGCTCGCCATGGCCGCCGGTCTGCTGATCGCGGTACCGTTCGCGGCGCTGGCACAGTCTTCCCACTCCGCCGAGGAGCATTCCGGCCACGAGCACGGCCACCAGCACGACCACCAGATCGCCGAGCACGACACCGACTACCGTCACCACACCGGCGAGCACGATTTCAGCGACGCCGAGGAGTGGGCGGCGCGGTTCGACAGCCCGGAGCGCGCGGCCTGGCAGAAACCCGCCGCGGTCGCCGAGATGATGGCGATCGAGCCGGGCATGACCGTTGTCGATCTGGGTGCTGGTACCGGCTACTTCCTGCCCTACCTGTCGAAGGCCGCCGGCGACGGCGGCAAGGTGCTGGCGCTCGACCCGGAAGCCGACATGATCCGCTTCATTTCCGAGCGGGCCAGGCGCGAGAAGCTCGGTAACGTCGAGGCCAGGCAGATCCCCTTCGACGATCCGGAGCTCGCTGCCGCCTCGGTCGACCGGGTCCTGATCGTCAACACCTGGCACCACATCGGCGAGCGCGCCGACTACGCCAAGAAGCTGCTCGCGGCCTTGAAGCCCGGCGGCCGTGTCTACATCGTCGACTTCGACCGCGACAGCCCCAGCGGCCCGCCGGTCCAGGAGCGGCTGGAGCCCGAGTTGGTGATCGGCGAGCTCTTAGGGGGCGGGCTCCAAGCGGAGATGGTGAAGGAAGAGCTGCCCCGCCAGTACGTGGTCGTGGGGCAGGGGAGCCGGTAGGCGGCCTCTCCGGCCTGCCAGGCCGACGTATCTGCCGACTCGAAGCCATCGGCGAAAATCAACGAGCCGCTGCCGACCGACAGGTTGTCGAGGCGTACGTCGTTGTCGGTGAAGCCGAAGAAGAATCCCGGCTAGGCCGTCGGCGATCTGGCCGGGAGCTGCTCAGCTAGCGCGTCGCACCCCGAGGTGACGGCTGAGCATTTCCAGGGTGCCGGCGATCATCTCGAACTTGTCGTTGATCTCTCTTCGGAGCCCGGCAATATCAGAGCGTACCTCGGCCTTCAGCATATCTTGGCCTGCTTCGAGCCTATCCTGACCCGCCTTCAGTTCGTCGAGCCGTTTGATGATCTCGTCGCTCATGATGTGTCGAGTATGGCCGTACTCGGCGAGGGAGTCAACGCTTCTTGACAGCGACGCCTGAAATGAAACTGAGGCGCGGCGGGTGCAGCCTGCGACCTGCAGCATTCCCACTCAGCCTCTCGCGACCCAGTCGGGGGGCACGGAGCGAGGCTCCGCCGCCGGCGGTTGCGGCTCCTCGGCATCGACCACCGGTGCCTCGGGTTCTGGGGGCGCCTCCAACACCCCCACCGGCTCCCCACTGAACGCCAATCCCGCCGCCAATGCCAGCGCCGCCACGAACAACCCCACCATCCACACCCCACCCCCGAACGACGCGACGCGGTTGGATGATCTGTGTGATTAGTCCGAACACACCTCGTAGCCCCCGACCCCGAACGCCATTCCCTGCATCATCTGCGACGAGCCCTTGAACCAGCCGGCGTCGTTGGCGAGGTAGCCGGAGAAGGCGTCCGCGGCGGCCAGCTCGTCGAGGGCCTGGCGGGCGATCTGGCATAGGCCGATGGCGGGATCGAGCTCGTGGGCCATGAGCAGCAGGGCCACGGTGTGGGGCTTGTTCTCGAAAAAGGTCGGGTCGGTGCCCGTCCAGCCGGCGCAGCTGACGACACTCGTGCTGCTCGGGGTCAGAGTGCAGTCCATGCCGCCCGGCCAGTCCGGCCCGGTGGCGATCGAGGTGCCGCCCGGGAGCTTCGGCATCGCCCAGGTGTAGTAGGCGCGCGGGGTCTCGATCAGGGCCCGGCGCAGGATGCCGGCGACATCGCCGTAGTTGGCGTGCAGGCGGTGGAAGAAGTGGTAGATGTGGGCGTTCATCATGAACTGCTGAGGGGTGCCGCAGGGGTTGCCCTGGGGAATGTCCTCACCGCAAGCGACGCCGGAGGAGAGGTTGTCCTGCGCCAGCTCCTCGAGCAGCTCGTCGAGCTTCGCCTGGCAGGAGGAGCCGCGGGCGCCGGGCACGAACTCGGCGCAGTTGGCCAGGTGCTCGAAGTGCTGGATCGGGCCGCGGCCGAGGTCGACGCCGTTGACGAAGGGGTCGCGGTCTTCCTGGTCGACCCAGGGGATGTCGTAGCGCTCCACCACCGTGCGCCCGGCGTGGGCGAAGCGGTCTCGGAAGGCGGCGTTGGGGCGCAGGGCGTAGGCCAGCTGCATCCCCATGTTGTAGTTGTAGTCGTCGCTCGAATTGTTGCCGTCGCGGTTCCAGTGGCCCTCGCCCGAGCCGCTGCCGGAGACGCTGAAGCCGTTGCGGTTGCCGTGGGAATGGTCGCCGAGGTTCAGGTAGGTGGTGAAGCCCTGGCGCCAGCTTTGGGGCAGGGCGAAGTCCCATACCCACTTGGGATCTCCCGAGCGCAGGAACTCGGTCAGCTCGGCGCCCGAGGGGTTCCAGTAGTTCGAGGTCACGGTGTTGCCGGCCGGGTTGGGGTTGTCGATGTTCCACTGGTCGAACTGGATGTCGGGCCATAGCTGTGAGCCGAAGGTCTTGGCGTGGTGCCACTGGCCGCCGGGGTCGACCGTCCAGCCGTGGAGGAGGCCCAGGGTGTCGGCGTAGTAGGTGGCAACCGGCGAGGCCGCGCCGGTTCCCAGGCTGGCGTAGTGGCCGGCGGCGTTGAAATGAGGCAGCGGCGCGCGCACCAGCAGGCCGCGCTCGAGCTCGGCCTGGCCGCGGTCGCGGGTCTCCTGCAGGGCGGTCTCGAGGGTGGCGCCCTCTCCCGCCGGGACCGCTGCAAAGGTCAGCCGGGCGAGGTTCCAGATGCCCCGCGCCTCGCCCACCGTCAGCGGCTCGCTGATGAAGCGCAGCGACAGGGTCTTGCCGTCGACGGCCACGGCCTGGGGCTCGCGGTAGCGCATCCAGGGCATCTGCGCCGAGGCCATGAGGGCGCCGTCGGCCAGCGCGACGAAGGGCTGCTCGAAGGCCTCCGCGGTCTCGATGGTGGCGGCGTCGCGCAGCACCCGGGCGCGGCGCAGCCAGGGGTTGCCGGCGCCCTTGCGCTGCTCGATGAGGGTGAGGCCGGCGAAGCCCAGCGGCGAGGCGGCGAGGGCGCCGGCGCCGCCGTGGTAGGCGGTGGGCGTGCCGGTGAGCCCGGCGTCGAGCGGCAGCTCCCACGACGCCGCCTTCACGATCACGGCGTCGTCGAACCAGTCGTGGGTGAAGGCGTCGGAGCACTCGTTGCGAAACTGCACTTGCAGTACCACGTCGCGGCTGGCACGGCTGAAGGTAGCCAGCACGGTGTAGCCGAAGCGTTCGTAGGCCGGCGCGACGGCGTTGCACAGGGTCTCGCCGCCCGGGGCCGAGAAATGACCTTTCTGCTCCACGACCACCTTCACCGGCCCGGCCTCGACGATGGTGAACGAGCCCGGGTCCACCGTCACCCGGCCGGCGACCGAGGTGTCGAGGACGGTGCCGGCGGCGGTCTCCATGCGCGGTCCGGCACCGGGGGCGTGGCTGTAGATCGTGCTACCTCCGACGGTGTCTCGTTGGCTCGCCTCTGGCGAGACGTCATCGTCGAAGTCGATCGCGATCTGGTCGAAGAGCGCCGGGTTGGCGGGATCGAGGGTGAAGGTGGCGAGCCCGGTGTCGACCTGCCAGAGCGGCCCGGCGGGCGCGATGGTGGCGGCGAAGGGGTCGGTGGCCACGGGAGGGGAGTCGTATCGGCGCAGAGCGTAGACCGCCGCGCCGTCCGCCGTCACCCGCGGCTGGACGCTGACCTGCAGCCAGCGGATCGGCAGGGCGGAATCGTCCACCGGGCCACCCCAGCGCGACAGCACGTCGAACTGCGCCGCCAGCAGGCGGTTCCCGGGGCCGATCAGGGCGAGGCCGGAGGTGTCGGTGAGGGCGAGGTCGCGAGGCACCGGGATGCCCGAGAACGCCACCTCGCCCGCGCGCTCGAAGCCGCGGTCGTTGCGGATCTCGACGCAGGTGATGTCCTCGAACGCGCCACCCGGGGCCGGCCCCAGGTCGCCGGCGAGCGCGCCCGACACGGCCGGGCCCGCCACGCACGCTGGTGCGCCGCCGCCCATCACCACCGACGACCAGGCGGTGAGGTCGCCGGACTCGAAGCCGTCGGCGAAGATCAGGGTGTGGCCAGCGGCCTGGCTGGCCGCGAAGAGCGCGAGCAGGAGATGCAGGGTAGCGACGACGGTCGCGGATCGCTCTGGGGGCATGGGCTCCATCCTCCATATGCTATAGCTGAACGGCTATGGGTGCGTGGCTATGCAGTTGGAGGCCCAAGAGGACGGATTTTTCCCGGCCGGTCAGCGCGAGCGCCGCTGGTAGACTACCGGCCCCGGCAGGCGCCACGAGCGCGTGGCGCGGCTGTCTTCATCTGGGAGGAGATATGGGCGACAATCTACAGCAGTCGTGGCGGAGAATCCGGCAGAGGTACAGAGATGTCTTCCTGATCATCTCTCCTCCCAGGTGCTCTTCCACTGCTTTCGCCAGGGTGTTCTGGGAACAACCGTCCGTCCGCTGCTACGTCCACGAGCCCTTCGATCGGATCTATCATCGTCGAGAGGCGTTGGACCAGGTCTCGAGTGCCTTCGATCGGCCCCTCGAGATTCGAGACTCGGGAGACAGCCTGGTCGTCAAGGAGATGACGTTCCAGGTCGGCAAGCACTTCCCGGTTCTCCTGGAATTGACGAGAAAACCGATCGTCTTTCTGATCAGAGATCCCAGGCTGAGCACCTGGTCCAGGATGAAGATGCGCCGGCGGGACGGCCAGGACGCTGTCTTCCCGGAAAGGGAATCGGGATGGCGCGACATCGAGCGGCAAATCCTCGAGTGTCGAGCCAACGATGCTCGGTACCTCGTGGCCGATTCGACGGCCTTCAGAAACCGCCCTGGTGACTTGTTCCCGAGGCTCTTCGAGTCACTCGACCTCCCGTATCGATCGGAGATGTTGCGCTGGACTTCCCGCCAGAGCCTGCAGCTCGGTTATCTCGGTGGGGAGCAAGGCGACTGGTATCGGCGGGTGCTCTCCAGCACGGGCCTGGAGCCGGAGAACAAGAAACCACATTCGATCGACGAATTTCCCCCTGGGTTCCAGCCGCATCTGAGGGAATGCCTCGACATCTATGATCGAATCAAGCGTGATGAAGGGTTGATTTCATTCGAGACAAACCACGCCGCGGAGACTGGCCTGCGACGCGCTTGAGCGCAACCGAGGTCCGACGTCCGGGCTCTCATGTGTCGCTTGGGGCAACGCCGGAGGCTTGGAGCTCTCGAAGCGTGAGCGATAGCGACCAAACGGATTCGATATGATTGTCGATGCCGCCGTGGGTAGCATCGCCGAATGACCGACGCCATACAAACTCCTGTTTTCGTGGTCAGCTCCGGCCGTGCAGGTTCGACTCTGCTCGCCAAGATGATCAATCGCCATCCTCGGTTGCTCTGTGTGTCCGACCTCTTCGAGCCGGTCGGTGAGGTGCCCTATTTCGACCGCCAGAGGCGGGCCGACGGCAGGGAGCTCTTCGAGATTCTCAGCGCCCCTTCGTTCGAGCAGCGGATCCGGTATTGGCGATCGCAGCCGACGACCGAGTTGCTCTTCCTGCCGGAAGAGGACCGGATGGTCTCCCTGCTGCTGTGCTACACCCTGCCGTTTCTGACCGAGGGCGACCCGATGGATCTCTATCATCGGCTGCGGTCGGCAGCGGAGGAATGGCCGGAAGACACCATGCCCGGCCACTTGATCCGCTTCTTCGACTGGCTGCGCGACATCCACGGGAAGGACCTGTGGGTCGAGAGAACCGGCGGCTCGTTGCCGCACATGAAGAAGATCGTCGAGGCGTTCCCGGACGCCAAGATCGTCCACAGCTACCGCGATTGTCGCGAGACCGCCATCTCGATGATGACCGGCTCCTTCTTTCGGCTCTATTTCGAGCTCGACAAGAACCCTGATCTGGGCGAGTGGGACTGGAACACCAAGCCGCCGCTCGAGGAAATGGGCGCGATGCTCAACCGGTGGGTGGTGGACGCGGACGCGGCCCTCGAGACGGTGCCCGAGGATCGCAAGATGGGCCTGGCCTACGAGGATCTCCTGGATGACGCGGCGGGGACCTTGCTGCGCCTGGTGGGCTTCATCTTCGACCGCGACGAGCCGACCCCGGAGGACGTCGCGTGGGCGGAGCGGGAACGGGCCGTCATCCGCCGCCCGCCGCTGAAGTTCCCCGGCCTCGACCGCGGCGAACAGCAGCGCCTAGAGGCCGCGTGTTCCGAAGGACTCTGGATCCTGGGCTATGCTCGAAGCTGCCGGCCGTACGACTACAGCCCCGCCTTCACCCGCCGCAGCACGGGGTAGAACTGGGTGTGCTCGGCGTGGCAGTCGGCGCACTGGCCGCGGGCGAAGGGCTCAGCCGCCTGCCGACCGTTCGAGAAGTCGAAGTAGGCCCAGCCGCCGTCGAAGCGCTCGGAGTCCTTGAGCGCCACTCACCATCATCGTGCCAGAGGGCGGGATCGTCCACAATGACCTTTATCCCACGGATCCTGCCACTCTTGACACCCTCTCTGGCCGCCACTATCGTCCGGCGAACCTTCCGAACTCGGGTCCTCGATGAACTGGAACACAATGGCTGTACGCTGGACTTTCACGATCGTTGCAATCCTCATGACTTCGCTCCCGCTCCATGGCGTCGCCGGCAAGTGGACCCCCGAGCAGCTGCTCGAGCACGATCCCGCATGGCTGAAGGAGCTGGGCCTCGAGCTGTCGGCCGAGGAGCTCTGGGACCTCGAGAAGGGCGGGTTGCTCGAGGCGATCATCAAGATCGGCGGCTGCTCCGCGGGCCTGCTCTCGGAAGACGGTCTGGTGATCACCAATCACCATTGCATCTTCGGGATCCTCCAGGAGCATTCGACGCCCGAGCGCGATCTGATCGCCTCGGGGTTCCTGGCCGCCGGCCGGGAGGACGAGCTGCCCGGCACCGGCACCCGGGCGACCGTGCCCTACAGTTTCACAGACGTCACCGCCGAAGTCGCGGGCGCGGTACCCGAGGACGCCGACGATCTGGAGCGCTACCGGGCCATCGACCGCAAGACGAAGGAGCTGGTCGCCGAGTGCGAGCAGCGGGAGTTCCGGCGCTGTCACGTCGCGGCCTATGACGACGGGGTGCAGTATCAACTGGTCGAGGCACTCGAGTTTCCCGACGTCCGGCTGGTGTACGCGCCGCCGCGTACGGTGGGCGAGTTCGGTGGCGAGGTCGACAACTGGATGTGGCCACGCCACTCGGGTGACTTCGCGCTGGTGCGCGTCTATGCCGGCGGCGAGAATCAGCCCGTGGCCCACGCCGCGGACAACCAGCCGTATCGACCGCGCCGTCATCTGCGGATCTCGCCCGAGGGCGCCCGCCCGGGCAGTTTCGTGCTGGTCGCCGGCTACCCCGGCATCACCTACCGCTCGCTGGTGGCCGCCGAGATGGGGGAGCGCGCCGAGCGTTTCTTCCCCGGTCGGGCACACCTCTATCGCGAGTGGCTGGACGTCATGGAGGCCGCCGGCGAGCGCGACGAGGAGGCCCGGATCCTGCTCGCCGACCGGGTGAAGAGTCTGGCCAACCGCGAGAAGAACGCCCGCGGCCAGGTGGCCGGCATCGAGCGCGGCCGGCTGCTCGCGAAGAAGCACGAGTCCGAGCGCGAGGTTCTGGCCTGGGCGGCCGAGCAGGAGAATCACGGCGCTACCGTGGCGGCCTACGAGGAGCTCGGCAAGCTGGTCGAGGAGCAAAGCGCCACCTGGGATCGGGACTTCCTGCTCGAGAACGTCGGCGGCGGACCGATGGCGCTCGACCTGGCGCTACGTATCACCCGTTGGGCCATGGAGCAGGCCAAGCCCGACCTGGAGCGCCACCTCGACTACCAGGATCGCCATCGTGAGAAGCAGCTCGACGGCCACCGTCGCGACCAGAAGCGCTTGCACCCGGACACCGAGGCCACTCTGCTGGTCGACTACCTCGGCCGGCTGGCGGCACTGTCGGATGGCCAGCGCCTGCCGGCGGTGACCGCGTTGCTCGACGATGCCCGCGACGCCGAGCAGATCGGCCCGTTCGTGGACCACCTCTTCACCGGCTCGAGTATCCTCGACCTCGACGCCCGGCTCGCCATGTTCGATGAGAGCGTCGACGAGCTGCGCAAGCGCGACGACCCGATGATCGACTTCGCCTTCGAGCTCAACGCCGAGATCCTCGCCATCGAGGAGCGGGCGCACCGCTTCGACGGCGCCGTGTCTCGGCTGCGGCCGGTGTGGCGGCGGGCGGTGCGGGCGTACCTCGATCGTCCGCTCGATCCCGACGCCAATCGCACCCTGCGGGTGAGCCTGGCGCACGTCGAGGGCTACCGGCCGCGCGACGGGATCCTCATGGAGCCGCGCACGAAGCTCGCCGGCATCGTCGAGAAGCACACTGGCGAGGATCCCTTCGACGCACCGGCACCGGTCCTGGCGGCCGCCGCCGGCGCGCCCGAGAGCCGCTGGGCGGATGCCGACCTGGGCGATGTACCGGTCTGCTTCCTGGCCACCGGCGACACCACCGGCGGCAGCTCCGGCAGCCCGGTGCTCGACGCCAGGGGGCGGCTGGTGGGCGTCAACTTCGACCGCGTGTGGGAGAACGTCGCCAACGACTTCGGCTACAACCCGGAGATCGCCCGCAACGTCTCGGCCGACGTCCGCTACCTGCTATGGATGCTCGAGGCGATCGAGATGCCCGGGTCGAAGGCCCTGCTCGAAGAGCTCGGCGTCGGCATACCTGAAGAGTAGGGCACGCACCGCTCACTCTGGGGAGGGTACGCTACGCGCACTGGTGCGCGGTGCGCACCCTACGACTTGTCATAGAGACAGTTCAATGAATGTATCATTGACGGATGAGAAATGCTGCCCTCTGGCTCGTCATCGTCTGGTTTCACATTCTCGGACCGAACGCTTCTCACCTCGCGGCCCAGGCGCCGCGCGTCAACGGCTGCGATGTCTTTCCGGCCAACAACATCTGGAACGTCCGAGTCGACGGCCTGCCGCTCGACCCCCGGTCGGCCACCTACGTGAGCACCATCGGCAGCCAGGACAACCTGCATCCCGACTTCGGCTCCGGCGTCTACCCGCCAGGCTCGAGCTCGCCGATTGGCATCCCGTGGACCAGCGTGCCGAATTCCCAGGCGGGGGTACCGGTGTCGTTCCTCTACGTTGGTGAGAGCGACCCCGGGCCCTACCCGATTCCGGCGAACCCGCCGATCGAGGGCGGCCCGGCCGGTGACGGCGACCGCCACGTGCTGGTCGTCGAGCGCGGCGACTGCCACCTGTGGGAGCTGTACCGGGCCTTCCCCAACGGCGACGGCAGCTGGCGGGCTGATTCCGGCGCGGCGTTCGACCTGGGCTCGAACGCCCTGCGGCCCGAAACCTGGACCTCGGCCGACGCCGCCGGCCTGCCGATCCTCCCCGGCCTGGTGCGCTACGACGAGGTGGCGGCGGGCGAGATCCGCCACGCGCTGCGCTTCACCGTGCCCCAGACCCGCCGCGCCTACGTGTGGCCGGCGCGCCACTTTGCCTCCAACCTGACCGGTACCCAGTACCCGCCCATGGGCCAGCGGTTCCGCCTGCGCTCGGATTTCGACGTCTCCGGCTTCTCGGCCCGCAACCGGGTGATCCTGACCGCGCTCGAGCGCTACGGCATGATCCTGGCCGACAACGGCTCGGCCTGGTTCCTCTCCGGCGCCCCCGACGAGCGCTGGGACAACGACGAGCTGCGCGAGCTGCGCGATGTGCGGGGCGAGCACTTCGAGGCGGTCGACGTCTCGTCGCTCATGGTCAGCCCCGACTCGGGCGCCACCAACGTCGGCGGCGGTGACGACGATGACGACGGCGACGATGATGACGATGACGACGACGGGGATGACGGCGACGACGACGATGATGGCGGGAGCGGGGGCGGCAACGACGGTGACGACGTCGATCCCTTCGTCTGCATGGCCGACGAGTCGACCCTGTGCCTCAACAACGGCCGGTTCCGCGTACGCGTCACCTGGACGGATTTCGAAGGCGTCGACGGCCCGGGCCGGCTGGTGCCCGGCCCGGCGAACGACTCGGCACTGCTCTGGTTCTTCAGCGCCGACAACTGGGAGCTGCTGATCAAGGTGCTCGACGGCTGCGGCATCAACGAGCGCTACTGGGTGTTCGCCGCCGCCGCCACCAGCGTCGAGTACCGGCTCGAGGTCGCCGACTCGCTGACCGGCAAGGTCCGCCTCTACCGCAACCCGCTCGGCCAGGCGTCACCCGCGATCACCGACACGGAGGCTTTCGTCACCTGTCCCTGAACGCTTGCCGTGCCGGCGTCGGCGACGGCGTACGGTCGACCCAGATCAGCTATGTCGACCCAGATCCAGCTATAATGTCTGTGAGGAGACCGAGGAGCCGCCATGCAGAGCCATCAGCTGAAGATCGAGCTACCCGCAACCCTCGGCATCGATGAAGTGAGGGTACTGCTGGGCATCAAGCTCTACGAGGCGGAGAAGGTGTCGCTCGGGCAAGCGGCCAAGATTTCGGGATTCTCGAAGCGGGCCTTCATGGAGATTCTCGGCCGGCATCGGATTCCCGTATTCAGGTATTCGCCGGAGGATCTTCGCAAAGAGCTCGATGGATGACCGAGCCGGCTGTTACTGACAGCACCTGCTTGATTGCCTTGGAGCAGATCGGATATCTGGATCTCCTGCCGGCTCTCTTTGATCCAATTCAGGCTCCACCAGCCGTTGAACGCGAGTTCGGAGCGGCGCCGCCGTGGCTGACTGTGGTGGCGCCCGCCGACGTCGCACTCGCCAAAGCACTCGAGATGACGATCGACGAAGGCGAGGCGGAAGCGATCGCCCTGGCGATCGAACGAGAGTGGAGGATCATTCTGGATGATCTTCAAGCTCGCGCGGTGGCGCAACAGATGGGTCTGAAGCTCATTGGCACAGTCGGCATCCTGGTCCGCGCCAAACGAGCCGGCCTTCTCGCTGAAGTGAAACCCGTGCTTCAGGCTCTGGACAGGATCGGTTTCTATCTCAGCGAGCCCCTGATGAAAGAAGTGTTGCGTTTGGCGGACGAGTAGCCCCACCTGCCGGGCACGCTGAGCTGGTAGTCTGCTCAGAGATCACACGTCGCAAACGCGTCGACGTCGGTGACCGGGGCCGCGGGGGTGAGGTCGGGGTTGGTGTAGGTGCGCTCGATGCCGGCCTCGGTGTCTTCCACCGTCACCGTGAAGCCGACGTTGGTGGTGGCGGCGTAGAAGACCCAGAAGCGTTCGTTGATGGCGCAACCGTCGAGGACCTTGAATAGCACTTCCGGGTTGGTCGGATCGAAGAACCACAGGATGCCGCCGCGGTCGATGGCCAGGGGCTCGAGCGGGATCGCGCGGGCATCGCCGGCGATGCCGCCGCCGAGCTCCGAGGTGTAGAACACTCGTACCCGGAAGCGGGCGTCGCCGGCCTGGTCGTCGATGCGCAGGGTGGTTTCGTCGGCCGCGCAGGTGCCCTTCGCCTCCGAAGCGATTACGGTAGCTAGTGGCTTGCCGGAGGGCGGCTCGCTGATCGGAGGCCCGCCGATCGGGCTGAACGTTGGGCACGACTCGAAGGCGTCTGTGTCGGTGACGGTGGCCGCGGGTGTGGTCGGGATTGACGTAGGTCTTCGCGAGGCCGGTGAAGCGGTCGGTCACTCTGAGCTCGAAGCCGACGGTGGTGGCCGCCGCAGCGAAGACCCAGTAACGGCCGTTGATGCCGCAGCCGTCGCGCACCTTGACCAGCACCTCCGGGTTGGTCGGATCGAAGAACCACAGGATGCCGCCGCGGGTGTCTCCCAGGGGCGTCAGCGGAATGGCGCGGGCGTCACCTTCCACGCCGTCGCCGATCTCGGTGGCGAACGCCAGGCTTACCTCGAAGCGCTGGTCTCCGGGCTGGCCGTCGAGGCAGAGGGTCTCCGGCCCCGGGATGCAGCGCATCTCGATGTCAAACACGCCGCCGGTGGTGGTGCTCGCGTGCAGTACGTCAGATCGCTGGGGATCGAACTCGAGGTCGGTGACAATGTGACTCATGCCGCCGTTCAAAGGCGTCCAGGTCTCACCGCCGTCGCCGCTCCGGGAGACTCCGCCGAAGGTCGCCACCGCCAGGCTCGAGGGGTTTCTCGGGTCGATCGCGATCGCGCGGCCGCCACCAGCCAGATCGAGCCGGGCCCAGGTCTGCGCGCCGTCGGTCGACCGGTAGACCCCGCCGAATCCGACGGCATAGAGTTTCGTCGGAGTCTTCGGATCGATCGCCAAACGGGTGATGGAGGCTTCCGACAGCCCGTTGCCCGATGGCCTCCAGCTGGCTCCGCTGTCTGTGGTCTTCGACAGACGGCCGCCCCCCGGGAGATCGAGATGGACCGCATACAGAGTCCCTGGATTGCTCGGGTCGATCGCCAGATCGAGCAGGATGGGGTGGTCCGGCAAGCCTTCGTTTCTCGGCGTCCAGATCACCCCTCCATCGACGCTCTGAAAGACCCCGTGTCCGCCGGTCCACATCGTCGAGGGCGCCTGTGGATCGATCAGCAACCGCCCGATCGATGCGTCGAGGGATGACGGTGCGGAGAACCGCCGTAGGGGCCTTGCGCCGTCCACTCGTTGACGCCCGCGATGGCAGGCTCGACCGCCCATACCAGCAGCAAGGTCACGGCCGTAGGCAGAAGGATTCGAAGTCGAATCATGAGTACCCTCCAAGAAGAATGAACAAGATGGATACTGGCGAAGGCCTCGATGTCGGTGATCGGCGCCGCTGGCGCAAAGCCGCGCGATGCGGATCACTGGGACCCGCGAGGCGGGATCAATCCCGGCCGTGCTCGGCCCAGTAACGGATCAGCTGCTTGACGTACGCGAGCGAGGTCTCGAGGTTCTGCACCGTGTTCCACTCGAAGCGGCTGTGGTAGTCGTGGCCGCCGGTGAAGATGTTGGGGGTGGGCAGACCCAGCTCGGAGAGGCGGGAGCCGTCGGTGCCGCCGCGGATGGTCTGCTCGGTGAGCTCGATGCCCATCTCCCGCCCGGCCGCGAAGGCGAAGCTGATGGCGCGCGGATCGCTCTCCTCGATGTAGTCGCGCATGTTCTTGTAGTTGTCCTCGATCGAGACCGAGACGGTGGCGCGCGGGTGTTTGGTCGCCGCCGCCTCGACCAGTTGCTCGACCAGCCTCTTGCGCCGGGCGAGGCCCTCGGCGGTGAAATCGCGCAGCAGGATCCGGGCCTCGGCACCCGAGATGTTGCCGGCCATCTGGTAGGGACAGAAGTAGCCTTCGCCACCCTCGGTGGTCTCTGGGGCCTCTCCCGCCGGCAGGGCGGTGAGGATCTCCGCCAGGATGGTGACGGCGTTGGCCATCACGTCCTTGGCGGTGCCCGGATGAACGTTGACGCCCTCGACCTTGATGCGCGCTTCCGCGGCATTGAAGGTGGCGGAGTCGATGTTGCCGACGGTTGTGCCGTCGAGGGTGTAGGCGACGTCGGCCGCGAGCCGCTTCAAGTCGAGCTTGTCGACCCCGCGGCCGATCTCCTCGTCCACGGTGAAGCAGATCCTCACCGGTGGCCGGGGGTGGCTCGGGTCGGAAAGCAGATCTTCCGCGACCTGCATGATGACCGCCACGCCGGCCTTGTCGTCGCTGCCCAGGAGCGTCGTTCCGTCCGAGGTGATCAGATCGTGCCCCACGTGATCGCGCAGCTCGGGGCTGCGCTCGGGATCGAGCGTCACCGACGGGTCGCCCGGCAGGGTGATCACCGAGCCGTCGTAGTCGCGGTGCACCACGGGCTCGACCGGCCCGCCCGGCTCGTCCGGCGAGGTGTCCACGTGGGCGACGAGCGCGATCGCCGGCGTGCCCTCGGCCTGCTCGGACGGAGCGAGGTTGGCGTAGACGTAGCCGTGCTCGTCGATCGCCGCGTCGCCGATTCCCAGCTCCCGCAGCTCCTCGACCAGCAGGCGGCCGAGATCCTTCTGCTTGGCGGTCGAGGGCGTGGTGTCCGAGTCGCGGTCGGACTGGGTGTCGATCCGGACGTAGCGCAGGAACCGTTCGGCGACGGCAGGGAGATCGGCCATCGGTCGCCGCCCTCGGCTCAGGGCTTCTCGAGCCCGCGGAAGATCTCGAGTGCTTCCTCGAACTGCTCGCGCGCTTTGGTGACGTAGGTGTGGGCCTCGTCGATGTAACCGTCGGTCGAGGTCGACCACACCCGGTTCAGATAGCGCTCGCCGGCAGCGAAGGGGTTCATCACGTCGGCATAGGACTGCAGCCCGAAGCTGTGGGCGATCGACTGGCGGGCCTGGACGAAGGTGTCGAGATCGTCGGGAAATTCGCGATCGATGTGGTGGCGCAGCTCGTAGACGTCGATCGTCTCCTTGTCGCGGTCGAAGGCGCGGGCCTTCTCGACGATGTTCTCGAGACTCGATCCGATGGCGCCGATGTTGGCGCTCACAAGCTCGACGTCACGCGACTGCTTGTGGCTCGCCCAGCGCGCCATGGTGACGCCGACCGCCCCGACGGCGAGCATCGACAGGTACCACGGCCACGGTACCCCCTCCTGCTGTTTGGTCGCCAGGTAGGCACTAGCCAGGAAACCGATCGCGATGAGCAGATAGCCGAGGTTCTTCATCCTTCACCAAACGCTTTCGCCAGCGCGAAGCCGACCGCGATCAACCCTTCGCCCACGATCAGGCCGGCGGCGATCGGAATGCCCGTGTCGTCGGCGAAGGCGCGACTCAGGAAACGATCGGTGAAGATCCGCAGCAGGGTTCCGATGGTGTAGGTCAGGATGACGTTGAACCCCAGATAGAAGCCGAGCCCGACCATCACCCCGACGCCGCCGATGCCGCTGGCCGACAGCAGCGCCCCGAGCCCGGCGCCCGAGAGGTACTTGTCCATCGGCACGTCGCCGCCCAGGATGCCCTGGATGACGCTGGCCAGCGCCGTTCCCTGAGGCGCCTCGAGCTGCTCGGTCCCCAGGCCGTACCCCTTGTGCAGCACGACGATCAGGGCCATGACCAGGATCGGTCCGAGCCAGGTGCCCATGAACTGGGCGATCTGCTGCTTGCGTGGGATGGCACCCACCAGGTAGCCGGTCTTGAGATCCATCATCAGGTCCGTCGCCTGGGCCATGGCGACGCACATCGCGGCGCCGACGAAAACCGAGACGACCACCGTGTCGCGGTTGCTCAAGCTGCTGCCCCAGCTCGCCACGAAGATCAGGATGGTCACCCCGATCAGCGTCATGCCGGAGAGCGGCGACCAGTTGGTGCGGCCGATGCACTCCGAGAGGATCACCCCCGCCACCCAGATCCACAGGGTGGCGAGCAGCGCCATCACGACGGCGCGCCAGGGCTCGATGTGCTGCACCGAAAAGATCGCAAGGGTCGCCAGCAGCACGAAGGCGCCGGCGATGCCCCGGTAGAGGAAGCGGATCGGTAGCTCGTCGCGCGACACGGCCGAGCGCGTCTTGGCCGCCGCCTGCATGCTGGAGATGGCGCTCTTCATCAGCGGCAGGGCGAGCACGATGCCGGTCAGGGCGCCGCCGATGAGCATGCCGATGCCCACCGGTCGGAAGAGGTTGAACCGCAGATAGCTGGTGATACCCTGCTCCGCCTCGGCCAGCACCGCCTCGGACGGCAACAACCCCTGCCACTTCATCAGCGGCGCCAGGAACCAGTAGCAGACGTAGCCGCCGATGACGAACCAGAAGCCGCCGCGCCCCGCCAGGTAGGCGGTGCCGATGGTCAGCAGCGACAGGTACCAGATGGCGTTCAGGTACTCCGGCAGGCCGAGGTAATAGCCGAGGTCCAGGTTCTCGTACTCGTACCACTGGGTGAAGAAGAACGCCACGGCGCTCACCAGCGCCGCACCGCACAGCAGGATCGCCTTGCGCACGCCGGCGCCGGGTGCCTTGATGATGGCGGCGGTGGCGATGCCTCCGGGGTAGGCCAGGCGGTCGAAATCGATCATCTGCTTGCGCAGCGGGATGATGAACGAGATCCCCAGCACGCCGCCGGCCATGCAGGCGAACACCATCAACGGCATGTTGAAATCAGTGTAGCCGGCCTCGGGATAGTTTCGCGCGAGGATGAACAGCGCCGGGATCGAGAACATCATGCCGGCCGAAGCGCCGTTGACCGACGAGGCGATGGTCTGGTTGATGTTGTTCTCGATCACCGAGCGACGGCGCATGACGCCGCGCAGGATGCCGAAGCCGAGGATCGCCGCCAGCTCCGAGCCCTCGATCGAGAAGCCGAGACGCAGGCTCAGATAACCGATCGAGATGGCGATCAGCGAGCCGATGACATAGCCGACGAGGATCGCCGGCCAGGTGATCTCGGGATACGGTCCGTGGCGCACGGGCCGGCCGCTGCTGGATACGTCGTCAGCCACTCGGTCTCCTTACAGGCGTTCGGGGGTCGGCGTCATGGTACCTCAGGGCCCCGCCTGCTTCAACTTCATCAGCTTCTTCTGGTAGCGGCCCTGGACGACGTCGACCAGCACCAGCACGGCGATGACGAAGTAGAACGTGGCCTTGCTCATCTGCGTGACCTCGCTGCCGAACAGACTCAGGTGCGCCAGGTGGCCGCCTTCTGAGAGCAGCATGATGCCGACGATGAACAGGATGAACAGCCCCAGCACCTCGTACATCCGGTTCCTCTGCAGGAAGGTGGCGACGTGGTCGGCCAGCCAGATCATCAGGATGCCGCCGATCACGATGGCCGTTGCCATCACCCAGAACACCTCGGTCAGGGCCATGGCGCTCAGGATCGAGTCGAACGAGAACACCAGGTTCATCATCACGATCCAGAAGATGATCGAGCCGACGGACTTCTGCTGCTTCTCCTCGTGATCGAGCTCCTCCAGGCTCATCATGTGGAAGATCTCCTTGGTCGCGGTGTACATGATGAACACGCCGCCCGCCAGCACCACCAGGCTGTGGAGGTTGAACTCGCCGGCAAGCGGGCCGGTGTGGATGCTGAACCACGGCTTCTGGAAGGTCTGGATGACCGACAGCAGCGCGAACAGCAGGGCGATCCGCAGCAGGATCGCCAGGCCGATGCCCAGCTTGCGCACCATCGCCTGCTTGTCTGCCGGCGCGCGCTTGGACTCGAGCGAGATGTAGAGCAGGTTGTCGAAGCCGAGCACCGCCTGGAGCAATACAAGCATGCCGAGGGTCACCAGGTTGTCCAAGGTCATCGTCTACTCCGAGGTTGCTCGTCAGGGCCGGGCGCTGAGGCGCCGCAGCAGAAACATCCCGGCCGCCGCCAACGCCAGGGCCAGGGCCAACAGGCCCGAATCCGAGACCGTGTCGATTTCCTCGCAGGCGGGAATGGCTATGAAGGTCGTATTCACGAGAAAGGTCCGGATGCCGCCGAAGATCGAATAGGTCGGAGTCGGTGCCGTCTCGATGTTGCCGGTGAACACCAGGGCCGGTGAGATCCCGCCTGAGAAGTGGCTGTTGACGGTGATGCCCCCGGAGGGGAAACTGGCATAGACGTGAGAGAACTGGGCTCGGTAGACCCGCATCGGACCCGGGGCGCCGGGTGGCGTGGAAATGGTGTCGAACGGGATTCCGGAACCGCCGGGCCACTGCGGCGGAACGGTGCTGCCGTCCCCCCAGTCGACCGCCGGCGCGATCTGGCCGTAACCCGAGGTGACGCCGAGGAAGGCGGAGCCGAAGGTGACTCCGGTGGTGTAGAACACGGTGGCTGTCAGGTCGATCTGGGACAAGTCGTCATTGCAACCGAGAGGTTCGGTCGTCGCCCTGACGCCCGCGATCCACTGTCCCGACGCCGGAGCCGCCAGCAGGCAGCACACCGCCCATCCCGTGAGTAGACAGACACTGAGTCGTATCGATCTCGCGCTCATCTCCGACGTCCCCTTTCCTGATCCGGTCGTTGGCGGGAGTATATACCGTGGTGATCCACCGGCGTCCGCGGCCGGGAGCGACCGATCATCCTCGGCTGCGAACAGCCGGTCCCAGAGCGGTTGGGGCCATCGCTGTAGGGAGCTACCATCGCCTCTCGGAGGGCGCCCGCTCCAGCCATGTCTCATACCCGCGCCTCATTGCTTCCCGTGATCGCGCTCCTGGCGCCGGCTTTGCTGGTCTTCGCCTGCGACACCCCTGGCGCGCTGCCCGACGCCGCGTCGGTGGACCTGAAGCCGATCCCGGAGGTCGACCTCACCGGCCCTGACGCAGCCGCCCGCGATCAGGTGAGCGCGGCGCGCGCCGAGGTCGACCGGTTGCTGGGCCGGAGCCCTCGGGACGCCCGAGCCCTGGGGCAGGCATACGGCCGTCTGGGTATGATCTACAACGCCTATCAATACCTCGACGCTGCGGCCGCCGCCTATCGCAACGCCTCGAGCCTCGATCCAAGGGAGCCCGACTGGCTCTACTATCTGGCGTTCGTCCACCAGCTCCGGGGTGAGCTGGCGGAGGCGACGGCGCTCTACGAGCGTGTGATCGGGATCGACGGCGATGATCCGACGACCCGTCTACGGCTGGCCGAGACTCGGCTCGAGGCCAATGATCTCGACGCGGCGCGGGCGCACTTCGAACGTGCTCTGGAGCTCGATCCAGACTCAGCCGCGGGCCGCTACGGCCTCGGTCGCGTGGCGGCGGCCGCCGGCGCGTTCGAGGAGGCTGTCGGGCATTTCGAGGAGACTCTGGCCGTCCAGCCGGTGGCCAGCCAGGTACGTTATCCGCTCGCGATGGCACTGCGCCGGACGGGCGACGAGGCTGGAGCACGGCGCCACCTGGAACTCGGTGGAGACACCGAGGTGGCGTTTGCGGACCGGCGGCTGGCGGCGGTCGCCACTCTCGGGAGGAGCTTCGAATCCCATCGTCAGCGCGGCGAGGTGGCGCTCGCCGAGGATCGCTGCCGGGATGCCGAGGCGGCCTTCCGCGAGGCACTCGCCCTGGCGCCCGACCATCGCGATGCCCGCGGCGGGCTCGCCGCGTCTCTGAGGCGCTGCGGCGATCTGGCCGGAGCGGTTTCGGAGCAGGTTCTCTCGAGCCTCGCCGGCCCTCGCGACACGACCGCGGTCGCTGTTTCCAGTGGAACCACGCCGGCCCTCGCGGACTTCGGCGTGCCGGAGAAGCCAGACCTGAGCCGGCAAGAGCCGGCGGTGCGCGCGCGCCTCGACAAGTTGCACGAGAGCGTCGCCGAGGCTCTGGACGCCGGTCGCCGTACCGACGCCGCCGCTGTTCTCGGCCAGCTCGGCCAGCTCTACACCGCCTACGGCTTCGAAGCCGCGGCGACCCGGCATTTCCTCGTCGCCCGGCAGCTCCACTCTGGCGAGCCGAGCTGGAGCTACTACCTGGCGGTTCTGGCCCAGGCGCGGGACCCGCGGACCGCGCGTGAGGAGCTGCGTGCCTTTCTGGACCAGAGGCCGCGCGACCTCGCCGGCTGGATCCGTCTCGGGCAGATCGAGCTCGAGCTGGGCCGGGCCTCCGAAGCGTCGCCGGCGTTCGAGCGTGCGCTCGAGATCGAACCCGGAAACGCCGCGGCACTGTTCGGCTCGGGTCGGCTGGCACTGGCCGAAGGCGACCCTGGCGTCGCCGTCGCGGCGCTCGAGCAGGCGCTCGAGGCCCAGCCGGAGGCCGGCCGGATCCACCACGTCCTGGGCCAGGCCTATCGCCGGCTCGGCGACCGTGAGCGCGCGCGCGAGCACCTGGCGCTCGCCAGCGATCGCGACGTCTTCTTCAACGATCCGCTGATCGACCGGCTCGGCGACGTCAAGACCCTGACCGCGTTCGAGGTCGTGCTGGCGATGGCCTCGGACCCGGAGGTGACGAACGAAGACCACCTGGGCTTCGCGCTCTCCAAGCTGGGGGGCGTCAGCGGTGCCGCCGAACAGCTGGACGCCGTCCTGGCCCGGCCAGACACCCTGCCGGCCGGGGCCCGGGCGCGCTTGCACTACGTCGCCGGCGGCTTGTGGGTCAAGCGCGGCGACGACGAGGCCGCGATCCGGCATTTCCGCGCCGCCGTGGATCTCGCTTCCGCCCAGCCGGAGGTCCACGTGAAGCTCGGCAACGCGTTGGCCCGGCGCGGTGAGCTACGTGCCGCGGTCGACGCTTACAGTGCCGCCCTGGCCGGCAGCGGCGACTATCGCCCGGCGCTCCGCAAGCGGGCCACCGCCTACGCCCGGCTCGGCGACCTCGCCGCCGCCACCGAGGACCTGCGCCGGCTCGCTCGGCTCGATCCGGCCGACGTCGATGCGCGCATCCAGCTGGCGCGGGCCCTGGAGCAGGGTGGTGACGCCGCCGGCGCACGGGAGCTGCTCGAAGAAGCCCTGGGTATGGCGGATCTCGGTGCAGGACCCTCGGCCAGCCTCCGGGCCGCCCTCGGTGATCTGGCGCGCCGCGGCGAGCGGCTCGACGCCGCGATCGGCCACTATCGGGCGGCGCTCGAGCTCGCCCCGGGCGCGCCCGATTCGCGCCATCGGCTGGCCGCCGTCCTTGCCCACCTCGGCCGTTACGAGGAGGCGATCGAGCACTACTCCCGGCTTCTCGACCAGGATGCAGGGCATCTCGACGGCCGCCTGGGACTGGCCGCCAGCCTGTCGCTGCTCGGCCGCCACGACGAGGCGCGTCGCCATCTGGAAGAAGGCCTGCGGGCGTTTCCGAACGAGCCTCGCCTGACCAGCTCGCTGGAACGGCTGCGGGCGATCACCGCCGAATCATGAGGCAGGTTTCGTTCATGAAACAGGTCTCCTCATGAAAGTGCGCCTCGCCATCGCCCTGCTCGTAGCCTGCGGCTGCGGCTCAGAGGATCCGGCGGCCCGCTCTTCCCTGGCGACGCCCGCCGCGGCGATGGAGCGCGGGCCAGGGCACGACGCTCCGGCGATCTTTTCCGAGGTCGCGGCGGCCAGCGGGCTTGACTTCGAGCACTTCAACGGCATGTCCGGCAAGCTTTACTTCGCCGAGATGACCGGCCCTGGTGTCGCCCTCTTCGACTATGACAACGACGGTGATCTCGACGTCTACGCGGTGCAGGGCGGCTTGCTGGGTGGCGACTTACTGGATGAGGAGCGCGAGGCACCGCCCGACCTCCGCGACCGTCTGTTCCGCAACGACCTGAGCGTCTTGCCCGACGGCTCCAGGCGAGCGAGCTTCACCGACGTGACGGCAGCGAGCGGCCTCGACGCTCGTGGCTACGGGATGGGCGTGGCCACCGGTGACTACGACAACGACGGCTGGGTCGATCTCTACGTCACCAACTTCGGCGCCAACCAACTCTGGCGCAACCGCCGGGACGGCACTTTCGAAGACGTCACCCGCGAGACCGGCACCGGGAGCCGGGATTGGAGCGTACCGGCGGTCTTCTTCGATCTCGACCGCGATGGCTGGCTCGACCTCTTCGTCGCCAACTACGTCGACTATTCAATCGCTACCCACAAACCCTGCCGTCAGCCATCCGGTGCGCCGGAGTATTGCGGTCCGCTGTCCTACGAGCCGGTGGCCGACCGGCTGTTCCGCAACCGGGGGGACGGCGTGGGTGGCCGAGTCACCTTCGAGGACGTCACCGCGGCGGCCGGGCTGCGGTCCGCGAAGGGCGGCGCCCTGGGCGTCACCGTGGCCGACTTCGACCGCGACGGCTGGCTCGACCTCTACGTCGCCAACGACGGCGTGCCCAACCTGATGTGGATGAACCGGACGGCGGCCGGCGCGCCTTTCTTCAGCGACAGTGCCTTCGTTGCCGGCAACGCGGTCAACGGCACCGGCCAGGCCGAGGCGTCGATGGGGGTGAGCGCGGGCGACTACGACCGCGACGGTGACGAAGATCTCTTTATGACTCACCTGACGCGCGAGACCAACACTCTCTATCGCAACGACGGCGCGGGACAATTCGACGACGTTTCGAAGCGTTCGGGAATCGGACCGTCGAGCTGGGAGTCCACGGGATTCGGCACCGGTTGGCTCGACTTCGACAACGACGGTTGGCTGGACCTGCTGGCGGTCAACGGCGCAGTCAAGACGATTCCGGAGCAGGTCGCCGGCGGCGATCCCCACCCCCTGCGCCAGCCCAACCAGCTGTATCGCAACCTCGGTGACGAGAATGGGGGCGTGAGGCTGGAAGAGGTCACGGCCCATGCCGGTCCGGCGTTCGGCCTCGAAGAGGTCAGCCGTGGCGCCGCCTTCGGGGACGTCGACAACGACGGCGACGTCGACGTCGTCGTAGCCAACAACGCGGGACCACTGCGCCTGCTGATCAACGAGGTCGGCCAGGATCGTCCCTGGATCGGATTCCGGCTGACCGGGCGGCTGTTGCCGGACAGCGAGCCCCGCGACATGCTGGGCGCATGGGTGGGCGCCGTCCGCGGCGACGGCGCCGAGATCTGGCGCCGGGTGGGGACCGGCGGAAGCTACGCCTCGGCCAGCGATCCGCGGATTCTGGTCGGCCTCGGAAAGCAGCGCGAGATTGATCGGGTGATCGTCCATTGGCCGGATGGAGCGGTCGAGACCTTCGCCGGGTCGAGGCTCGCGGTCGGCCGCTACCACACCCTGAGGCGAGGAGAAGGAGTGGGATGAGAGCTCTCTGGCTCACACCGATGGCGCTACTGCTCGCCTTTGCCTGCTCGGCACCGGACGCTGAACAGCCCTCGGCAACGGCGCTCCCTGCCCTGATCGCGGTGCCCGAGGTCCGCCTCGACGCCATGGAACCGGCGGTCCGTCGCCAGCTCGGCGAGGAGCGCGCGCGACTCGATGCGTTGCTGAGCAAAGCCGAGCCGGTCGCCGCCGATCTCAGTCTCGTCTTTGGAGACCTCGGCCGCTACTACCAGGTCTACGATCTGCCGGCGGCCGCGATCGCTTGCTATCGTAATGCCCACGCCCTGCAGCCGGAGACTTCGGGTTGGCCCTATCTGCTGGGCTACCTGCTCTACCTCGAAGGCGATCTGGGCGAGGCCGCCGCGGCGTTCGACGCGGCGCTGCGGCTGGAGCCCACCGACGCGCCGGCCAATCTGTGGGCTGGCAGGACGGCGCTGGCGAGGGGACGGAGCGCTGCGGCCGGCGCGTTCTTCAGCCAGGCGCTGGCGGCCGCCCCGTCATGCTCCGCCGCGCGCTTCGGCCTCGGGGAAACGGCGCGTGAGCGGGGCGACCACGAGGCCGCGATCGAACATTACCGGAGCGTGCTCGCGCAGTATCCGGAAGCGTCGAGCACTCACTACCCCTTGGCTCAGGCGCTGCGCAAGGCGGGGCGCGCCGAGGAGGCCGAGCGGCAGTTCCGGTTGGCTTCCGAGAACGGCACCGGGGCCGGCGGCTGGGCTCCCTGCGCCGATCCCCGGATCGCCGAGGTGAGCAGCCTCGCCGTGGGGTCCGCGGCGGCGGTCCTGCGGGGCAGCGAGGCGAGCCTCGGTGGCTCGCTCGAGGACGAGATCGCCGCCTATCGCCGGGCGGTCGAGCAGCGCGGCGACGACCCCGTGGCGAGGCGGGCTCTGGGGTCCGCATTGTTCGAGGCCGGCGACGCCGAGGGCGCGCTGGAGCAGCTCGAGAAGGCCCTGGAGCTGGGTGACGATGCGTCGCAGACCGGCGATCCGTCTGCGCGCGGCGATCCGTCTCTGCACTATGATCTCGGCCTCGTTCTGTCGAAGGTCGGCGACCTGGCGCGGGCCGAGCAGCACCTGCTGCGGGCCGTCGAGCTTCATCCGGAATATCTCGATGCCCACCTCTTGCTCGGCACGCTCTATCAACGTCACCGTCTCTTCGAGCCCGCCCTCGAGCACTACGATCTGGTGCTGGCTCGGGATCCGGATCTGACGAGCGCCCGGGTGCAGCGCGCCCTGGCGCTGGCCGAGGTCGATCGCCGTGCCGAGGCCCTGGCCGATCTGAGACGGCTGGCTGGCGAAGCATCGCCGAGTGACCCGCAACAGAAGCTCAACCTCGCCACCGCCCTCGCCATGATCGGCGACGTCGATCTGGCGCAAGGACTGCTGCGGCAGCTGATCGCCGAGGAGGGAGCTCCGGCGCGGCTTCGAGGGCGCGCGCACTTCAATCTCGGCATGCTCGCCATGAAGCTCGGGTCGCCCGGCGAGGCGATCCCACACTTTCGCGCCGCGGGCGAGCTCGTTCCCGGATTCGAGCAGGCTCGCAAGGCGCTCGAGGAGGCGCGGCGGCGTGTGACGTCGATTAGTTGACACCCACGCTGAAGGACCGAATCGGGGCATTGGTGGGGCCGGAGGCGCGAAAAAGCGCTGGTTTTCCGAGACATCGGCTGGTGCATGCGCTATACTGCCCCAACTTCGGCCGGCCTGTTGAAGAGATCCCACGACGCGAGGCCATCAACGTGGCCCGGGTGTCTCCCACCGCCGCCCCTCTTGAAAAGCACGACTCAGACCGACCTCGGCTTTCCGCAGTCTCCGGGGTGAATCACCCCGACCGCGCTCGACGTTCGTTTTCCCAACCCACCTTCGGATCCGAGACAACCCCAGGAGGACAGTCATGTCCCACCTTACCGACGAAACTTCGACCCCCGAAACCGCCGAACCTGTTTACGAGGCCGTGATCGACGAGGCATCGGAGGCCGCGGCCGAAACACCAGAGGCCAGCGAAGAGGCCGTGGCTGAAGCCGCGCCCGATGCGGTCGCCGAGGCAGTGCCCGAGCCGGCGCCCACGGAGTCCGATTCTGAGGCGCTCGCAGGGGCGGTCACGGAGGCAGCCGCGGAGACTCCCGAAGAGGCTCAGGCGGAGGCGACGGAGATCGAAGCGATCGCGGAGGTGGAGGCGTCGGAGGCGCAACCCGTGGCGGCGGAGCCCGAGGTTGCAGCGGAGCCCGAGGTTGCAGCGGAACCCGAGGTTGCAGCGGAACCCGAGGTTGCAGCGGAACCCGAGGTCGAGTTGGCGGTGAAACCCGAGGCGGCGTCCGAGCCTGCTGAAGCTACTGAATCCGAGCCGGCTGCCGAGGCGGCCGAAGCGGCGAAGGAAGTTGCCGCGGAGCCGGTCGAAGCCGAAGCTGCCGCGACGCCGGAAGCAGAGACCACCACCGAGACCGCGGCCGAGAAGGCTGAGGAGAAGGCGGAGAAGCCCGTCGTCCTCGAGGGGGCGATGGCCGAGCTCGCCAAGGCGCAGGAAGAGAAGACCCTGGTCAAAGGCAAGGTCATCGGCTGGAACAAGGGCGGTTATCACGTGGCGGTCGGCAAGATCGCGGCGTTCTGCCCAGTCTCCCAGATCGAGATCGGCAATCCTCGCGGCCCCAAGCGTTACCTCGACAAGACCTTTGCCTTCCAGGTCATCGAGATCCAGAACGGAGGCCGCCGGATCGTACTGTCGCGTGCCGCGGCGATCAAGGCCGAGCGCGAGCAGCGAGCGGCCATGGTCAAGGAGCTGCTGCAGCCGGGAGCGGAGCTCGAGGGTAAAGTGAGCTCGCTGACCGACTTCGGCGCTTTCGTCGATCTCGGTGGCGGCATCGAGGGCCTGGTCCACGTCTCCGAGATCAGCCGGCGCCGGGTCGAGCACCCCAAGGAGGCATTGAAGAAGGGACAGCAGGTCAAGGTCACGGTGCTCAAGATCGAGAAGGGCGGCCAGAGGATCTCACTGTCTATGAAGCGGCTCGAGCCCGATCCCTGGAAGGGCGTCGCGGATCGTTTTCCGGCCGGCTCCCAGTTCACCGGCAAGGTGCTGCGTAAGGCCGAGTTCGGTCTCTTCGTCGAGGTCGAGCCAGGGCTGGAGGGCCTCGTCCATACCTCGCGTCTGGGCCTCGGCCAGTCGCTAGAGAGCGACAACCTGCAGGTCGGCGAGGAAGTCAGCGGCTGGGTCCACGAGGTCGAGGCCAGACGTCGCCGACTGTCTTTGTCTTTGCGCGAGGTGGCTGGTGGCAATCCCTGGCAAGGGGTGAACGACCGCTATCCCGTCGGCGAGCTCGCCAAGGGCAGGGTCGAGCGCCTGACAAACTTCGGCGTCTTCATCGAGCTCGAGCCCGGGCTCACCGGCCTGTTGCCTTTCTCGGTACTGGGCGGCGCCGCCGGCAATCCTCGCCGCCAGTACCACGCCGGCAAAGAGGTGTCGGTCCGAGTCCTCTCGATCGATCGCGACAAGCGCCGCATCTCGCTGGGAACCGAGAGCTCCAAGGCCGAGGGCAGCCAGCAGGACTATCGCGAGTACATGAAGAAGACCAAGTCGCGCGGTAGTAGTAGTAGTAGCAGCTCCAGTGGCATGAACGCCATGGCCGCGGCGTTCGCCAAGCTCAAGGACCGCGAGAGCCAGGAAGCCCAGTAGGGGCAGGCCTCCGTGCCCGCTGGTCCGGGCTACAGCTCGAGTGATTCAGCGGTGATCTTGAGCCGCTTCATCATCTCGTGCAGCGTGGTCGGCTTGACTTTGAGCTTCTCGGCGGCCCGTTTCTGGACGCCGCCCGCCCGCTTGAGCGCGTTGGTGATCAGCTGACGCTCGTAGGCGGCCACCGCCTCCTTGAAGGACAGCCCGTTCGTAGGCAGGGCGGGCGGCGCGGAATCCACCGATTTCGGCTCGCGCACGGTCGGCGGCAAGAGATCGACGTCCAGCAGATCAGAGGTCGAGAGCACCGTCGCCCTCTCGATCACGTTCTCGAGCTCGCGGACGTTGCCCGGCCAGTGGTAGTCCATGAGCAGCTCCATAGCCCGGGGCGAGATCTCCGAGAGGTCCTTCTCGTTCTCACTGGAATAGACCTCGAGGAACCGGCGCGCGAGCAGCGGGATGTCCTCGGTGCGTTTGCGCAGTGGCGGCAGCTGGATGGTGATCACGTTCAGGCGGTAGTAGAGGTCCTCGCGAAACGTGCCGTCGTCCACCAGCTTGTCGAGATCGGCGTTGGTCGCCGCGATGATCCGGGCATCCGCGGTCAAGACTTCGACGCCGCCGAGGCGCATGAACTCCTTCTCCTGAATCACCCGCAGCAGCTTCGCCTGGGTGTCGGCCGGGATGTTGCCGATTTCGTCGAAGAAGATCGAGCCGGCGGAAGCCAGCTCGAAGAGCCCCTTCTTGTTGGCGATGGCGCCGGTGAACGCACCCTTGACGTGGCCAAAGAGATTGCTCTCCAACAGGTCGTGGGGCATGGAGCCCGAATTGACGGTGACGAAGGCGCCGTCAGCGCGCCGTGAATGATGGTGCAGCGCCTTGGCGGCCAGCTCCTTGCCGGTGCCACTCTCGCCGAGCAGCAGTATGTTCGACTTCGACGGCGCGGCGAGTCGGATGAGCTCGAATACCTTCAGCATCGGCTTCGACTTACCGATAATGTTGCCGAACGCGTAGCGCTGGCGGAGCTGCTCGCGCAGCGACTTGTTCTCGCGCGCCAGTCGCCGCTGCTCGAGCCCCTTGTGGATGGTGAGCAGGACCTCTTCGTTCTTGAACGGCTTCGGGATGTAGTGAAAGGCGCCCTGACGCATGGCGTCGATCGCGCCTTCGATCGACGAGAATGCGGTGATGATCACCACCACCTGATCCGGGTTGCGCTGGTGGATCTGCTTCATGACCTCCATGCCGGACATTCCCGGCAACATGAGGTCGAGCAGAACCAGGTCCACCTCGTCGTGCTCGAGGATCTGTAGCGCGGCTTCACCGGTGCGGGCGGCGAGCGGGTTCCAGCCTTCGCGCCGGACCAGGGACGCCAAGACGTCCTGGAGAACCTCTTCGTCGTCGACGATCAGAATGTTCATGGTCGCAGGCATGCGATGCTACCTGATCTTCGAGCCTACCGGCTCTCGAGCCGTGGCAGCTCGACGGTGAAGGTGCAGCCGCGACCTTCGGCATGGTTCTCGACCCGGATCTCGCCGCCGTGTCGACGGATGATGTTGGAGGTGATCGCCAAGCCCAGCCCCGAACCGCCCTCGCCGAGCTTACTCGAAAAGAAGGGCTGGAAGATTCTTTCCATGCGATCGGCGGGAATCCCCGGTCCGGTGTCCGAAATCCGCGCCCGTACTCGCCGGTCACCGTTCTCCACCGACAAGGTCAGCTGGCCTCCGGACCGCTCCATGGCGTCGATCGCGTTGACCACCAGGTTGGTGAACACCTGGTGCAACTCGCCCTCGTGCCCCAGAACCACGAGCGGCGCCGTCGGCGCCCGCCACGAGATCTCCACGCCGTTGGCAGTGGCCCTTTCCGCCATCAGCTGGACGCACTCGTCGAGCACCGAGTCGAGCTGCACCGGCACCAGCTCGTCACCGCGGCTGCGCGCGAACTCGAGCAGGTTGTTGACGATCTGCGCGGCCCGGAACGTCTGGCGCTCCATCTTCTTGAGGATCTCGTAATGGGGGTCGCCCGGGTCGACGTCGGCGAGCAGCAGCTGCGCGTAGCTCGAGATGCCGGTCAGTGGCGTGTTGACCTCGTGCGCGACGCCCGCGGCGAGCATCCCCAGCGAGGCGAGCCGCTCCTTCTCCCGCAGCTTCTGCTTCATGGCGACCTGTTCGCTGACGTCCTGGACGACCAGGACCCGGAGGGACTCCTCATCGCCGCGGCGATGGCTCGCGAGCGACAGCTGGAAGTACCGCTCTTCTCCCGAGGGCCGGCAGAAGCTGACTTCCATCACGCCGTCCCCTGGAGCCGGCAGGGGAGTGATCGGGATCAGCTCGACGAAGGGGCGGCCGACGAGATCGGGGCGCGCGACGCCAGCCATGGCGGCGAAGGCGTGATTGGCCGACATCACTGTCTGCGCGTCGTCGATCACGGCGATGCCGGCGGGGGAAGACTCGAGGATGCCCTTGTTGTGCTCCTCGAGTCGCATCACCTCCAGCAGCTGCCGGTGCACCTCCTCCAGCAGCTGGGCATTCTCGAGCGCCAGCGCCGCCTGGTTGAGGAGGCCGCGGGCCAGGTCGAGATCCTCGGTGCCGAGGGGCTCATCGTCGTACTTGTAGCTCATCAGGGCGACGCCGACCCGGTTGTCGCGCACGACCAGCGGAAACGCGTACCGGTAACCGGCCATGAACAGCACCTGATGCGCCGGTGCCTCTCCTGACGGCAGGTGAATCGGCGAGATGCTCTCGACCTCCCGGCTCCAGAAGCTCGAGCCAAAGGCGTCGAACGGCAGCTCTCTCGGAACCTCCGCCGTCGGCTCGACCGGCACCATCGCTCCCCCCTGCGCCAGGTAGAGGTTGACGCGTGATATCGCCAGGCCGTCCGACAGGTTGCAGGTCAGGACGCTGCACAGGCGATCGAGATCACGCTCGTGGAGCAGCTCCTGGCCGAGGTTCGTGAGCGCGCGCCGTGGGCTCAGCGAGCCGCGAAACTGCAAGCGTTCCAGGCCCGAGGACATCGCGCCGCGGGCCGGAACCAGGACCCCGGCGATCATCACCCCGGCGGCAAAGGTGAGGAAGTTGCGCGCCAGGGTGAGCTCCTCCGCCACGCCGCTGCGGATCGCCAGGTTGATCAGCGAGAAGCCGAAGATGCCAACCAGGATAGTCACCGAGTACGAGATGCTGTCGCGCAGGATGACGCCGATGTCGAGCAGCTTGTACTTCAGGATGGCCCAGGCGAAGGTGAGCGGCACGAGCGCCAGGGGCAGGACCGCCGCGACGGTCGTCCAGGCCGGCCAGGAGAGCTCGAACGATCGTGGAATCACGTACAGCGCCAGGAAAGGTACGTAGCCGCCGAGCATGCCGACCAGGATCCACTGCACCTGCCTGCGGCTCTCCCAGGCAGGACGCTGGCTGAAACGCGCGGCGAGCAGGAGCACCGACACGAAGGCGCTGGCGAGCAGGAAGTAGAGCTCGAGCTTTGCCACCAGGTCGAACCGGCTCTCCGACAGCGGCCCGAAGAGGCGCCCGCCACCGTAGAGATGGTCGAGGTGGAAGGTGATCGAGAGCGCCGCCGGCAGATAGACCAGTGGGACAACGCGCTTCAGCCATCCGGCTTCGAGCAGCCGGGACGGAAAGATCAGGAACAGGTGGAGCGTCAGGGCGGGCAGGACGGTGCGAGCCAGCTGATCCACCAGGAAGATGAGCTCGTCGGTGAGGTCCCGTGGGGTCCCCGCCGCGTACAGGACATAGAGCGCCAGCGACGCCAGACACCAGAGGTAGAACAGCCGGGCCTGGAGCTGGCGGTCCTTGAAGGCGGTATAGAGGCCGATCAGCAGATAGACGACACCGATGGCCGCGAGGATCAGATACGGAATGTCGATCTGGAGACCGGGACGGACGTAGGGCACGACGGCCATGCCCTGCCCGCGGTGGAGCACGATCATGCTCTGCTCGGAGCCGGTCAGCAGCTCTCGCAGCTGGGAGAGACTCATCGCTTTCTGGTCGTTGACCAGCACGATCCGGTCTCTCGGACGCAGCCCGGCTTCCGGGTGCGAGACGGCGGTCACCAGCCAGGCGCCTTTGTCGGCTCGCGCCTCGAACCCGACGGGTTGAAACGACTCGACCTTGCGCTGGAAGCTGGTTCCACCCAGCGCGGCGACGAAGGTCGCCAGCAGGAGCGCGAGGGCAAGGAAGGCGTAGTGCCGGTGGCTTACGGAGAATCGCATGGCTTACGACCATACGACTAAGCAGGTTCTATGCCATCCGTCAGAAATTTGAATTCCCGGAAAACCGAGACTTCCAGGGCACTTGCGCTCCGAGCCGTGCAAATACGTCCAATTTTTTGGACAGAATTCGGGCCGCTGGATTCAAATGGATGAGCCGCGGGAGCTAGAAGCTGACGGAGATGCCGCCGGTCAGCTTCTTGTGCAGGTCGTCAGTCGACGTCAACGTGTACGGAGTCGCGCCGCGACTGAGCTCGACGTTGAAACGCACGGCCCAGTTGGAAGCGAAGTCGGCGAGCACGTTGAGATCCTGCGTGAGCATGACCTGCAGGCGTTGCATCTCGACGCCGCCCGTCTGCGGGGCGGGCTTGTCGAGGACCGGGTTGAGCTCCTGCTCGAGGTGGTGGAAGGCGACGAAGACGCCGGTCGAGGTGTGCTGGAAGCGGGTATCCAGGGAGGTCACCAGATAGCGCACCTGGTTCTCGTAGGGCACGTCGTCCGTGGCGTAGAAGATTCCGCCGCCGCCAGCCGCGATATTGGACTCCAGCCTGGCCAGTACCTTCGGCGCGATCCTCCGGACCATGCTGAACTGGATCTCGGGCAGTTGATCGCCCTGGACCACGAACAAGCTCTCGAGCCGGTCGAAGAAATCGGGGCTGAAGTAGAGCTGCAGGGTTTCGGCGAACTCGCGGTGTACGGCGCCCACGGAGATCGTGTCGTCGCCGTCGCCGTCGCCGCGACTGAAGAAGACCTCGTAGCAGGCGTCACCGACATCGTGGCAGGCGGTGGTATCGCGGAAGAAGGCAGTCGAGAACCCGCGGTAGGTCGGGTCGGTCTCGCCTTCCTCGACGCGGTGGGCGAAGGCGGTGCGCGCCTTCCAGCTCGACCCCAGATCCACCACCATGCCGCCGTGAGGCATCAGCGACAGGCTGCCGCCGCGCACCGAGGAAAAGAGGCCGTATTCGACCACGACTCTCGGCATGATCTTCGAATCGGCCAGGCCGTAGACGCCGATCGCCTCGTCGATAAGGGGGTCGAGGACAGTGTTCCCCGCGGGATAGCCGGCGAGGTAGCTCGCCTGACCGGATCGCTGTTGATAGGTCAGGCCGGCTTTCAGCGACGTTCGCTCGGTCAGCTCACTGGCGTAGGCTCCCTCCAGGTGCCAGGTTCTGGAGGCTTCGGGGATCTCGACGGGGTTCACCCAGCCCGGCCGGTGGTAGTTCGCTTCTTCGGTGTACTGTGCCTTGACGTCGTACTGCGCCTTGACGCCGGAGCGGCCGAGCGCGGCGGCGCGGGCAGACCACTGCAGCTGGTGGTGCTCCAGGTCGACCGGCATCATCGCGCCGTTGCCGGCGCTGGCCAACTGGCCGGCCGAGGAAGCGACGCTGAGCTTCGAGTCACGCGCGTTCTCGAGCGCCAACGCGACCGATCGGACCTGGCCTTCGGGAGCTTTCTCGCCGAAAGCGGAGCGCTCGGGTACGAGCTGCTGATAGATACCGTTCAAGCCGATCTGGTAGGTGCCGACCGTGCCTCGCAGGTCGAACTCGGCGCCGGTCAGGTGAGCCTCGCCGAACGCGCCGAGCTGCTCGTAGCCGCCGTGAGCGAGCATGTCGCCCTCGAAGCCGCTCAGCCCGGCGACGCGGATTCCCGGCTCGAGTGAGGATTCCTCACGCGTCCAGGCGTGCTGGATGTCGCGCAGCACGTCGGCGGGCACGCGGCCGCGCACCGACCAGTAGTCCTCGGCTGCCAGGACGTCGCCCTCGACCTCGTCCTGCATCTCGATCTCGACGAACTGGCGCTCGTCCGCCTTGCGGCGCAGCAACAGGGCGATGGTCGGCGCGAAGCCGTCCTTGTGGGCGATGAGCTTGTACATGCCGGCCGGCAACGAGCCGAAGAGGAAGCGACCGTCGTCGTCCGTCAGCACCTTCACCAGCTTGTAGGTCGCCACCTCGTAGGCGTAGACGGTGGCATCGACCACCGGCCGCGACTTCGTCAGCACCTCGCCCTCGACGGCCACCGTGGGAGTCGTGGCTTCCACGATTGGCGTTGCCGGCGCCGCTTCACCCTCTGCCAACGCCGGTTGAGTGCCAATCCACCCGAGGGCGATCAGGGCCAGAGCGGGCGCCAGGGTCGTGGCTTTTCGAGAGTCGTTCATGAGGTGTCGTCGATGGGTCGCCTCTGTGCCAGCAACTCGAATGTCGACTATATCGACTATAGATGACGATACGTCAAGCTGACAGCGATTGGTGCACGAGTTGCCGTGTTTCAGGGACCAATCGCTCCCGCGGCTCTTCGATCGAGTGGCTCTGCTGGTTCATGTCTCCAGATCCTGCCCAATCAGCTGCATTCCGGCTACAGAATTCCGAACGTGGCATCGAAGGACATTTGGATCGTGTGCCCACAGTCTAGGGCACTCCCCAACCCCTGAGTTGCCAAGTTGGTGCGCAGTGCCGTGCGAATTCGCCGGTTTTGTAGGTGTTTGTCCTACAAAATGTGCCTGGTCCAAATCCGCGTGAGGACAGAGCAGCTCAATCCCGCTTTCCCGCCGAGGTCGATTCAGGGGTCCTGCCAACGGTCAGCGCGACCACCGACGCGGCTCCGGCCAGGCGCAGGCTCCCCGCGGCGGCCCTCAGGGTGCTGCCGGTGGTCACCACGTCGTCGACCAACAGGATGCGGCGTCCTCGGCAGGCTGACGGACGCCGGACGCCGAAAGCGCCCAGCAGGTTCCGCTGGCGGGCGGCTCTGCTCGACCGGCTCTGCGGGGGCGTCGACCGCCGCCGTCGCAAGGCCCCTTTGATCTCCAGGCCCAGCGTCGCCGCCAGCGGCCGCGCGATGGCGGCGGCCTGGTTGTAGCCCCGGCCCAGGTACCGCCGCCAGTGGAGCGGCACCGGTACCACCAGATCGCGGTCCGCGAGCTGGGCTCGGTAACGCTCCGCCAAGCCCTCACCCAATTGGCGCCCCAGGTACTCGAGGCGCCGGAACTTCAGCCCGGTGAGCACGGCGTCGAGCGGCGGTCGATAGCTCCAGCCGCTGAGCAGTCGCTCGTAGGGTGGCGGTTGCCGGCGGCAGGGGCCGCAACGATGATCCTCCGCCAGGTGAGCACCGCCCGCTTCCACGCCGCAGACGCCGCAGCCGCTACGCCAGCGGGCCAGGCCTCCGCGGCACGCGTGGCACAGTCCGAGGCAGGCGCGCGTTTCTCCGGCCGGTTGGCCGCAGGACAGGCAGGGAGCGGGCAGCACGAAGTAGAGCAACCTCCGCCAGAGTCCGCGTGTGACGTTTTGCTCAGATGGCGCGTACAAGATAGAGGTCTGGAATCGGTGATTTCGGAACTGGCCAGCGATCGCGAAACGAGACGACGCGCCGGTTTTCTGGCAAACTAGGAGTCCGTTGCGCACAGCAACGGACTCCTAGCACACTCAATACGACCTGTGGCCTTCGAAGGAGAAGCTCTTGCGGCAGCAACGTTCCCTCTTGTTGATCCTGATTCTGGTGGCCCTGACTCCGCTGTTTTCGCCCGGCAGCAGCTCTGCCCAGAGCACGCATCGGTATTCGATCGGGCTGATGGGCGGCTTCGGCGCCAGCACCAGCTCCGAACCGGCCAGCCCGACCCTCGACACGACCTTCGTTCGCGACGACGAGTTCGAATTCGGCCTCGAGTTCCTCTTCAACATGGAGATGCGGCGCGGCACCCTCTTCGGCGTGCGCGTCGGCCAGCTGGACGTGGAGCTCGCCAACCCCTCGCTGCTGGCTCTGTCCATCGGGCCGGTCGAGAGCGAGCTGACCTACCTCACGCTCTCCGGTGAATACCGTCTCTCCGCGGGCCACTACCAGTCCGGCCTGTTCGCCGGCATCGGCTACTACGGTATCGACGGTCAGAACTTTTTCGAGGACGACTCCGCAATCGGACTGGTCGGCGGCACCACCGGCGATTTCCGCCTGGCCGACCGTTGGAGCCTGATGCTCGAATTCACGGCGCACTATGCCGACCTCGACTATGCCCAGTTCTTCATCATGGGGCATGTCGGGCTGGCGTACCATTTCTAGAGGCGACGCGGGGCGCGGTACCGCCCCCTAACCTTCCTCGTCGTCCTGGACCGCGTCCAGGGCGGCTTGCAGGCGCTGGCGGATCTCCGGATCGTCCCAGTTGGTGGCGCCGATGAAGCTCTCCACGAGCTTGTTCTTGACCACCAGGTGGGTCTCGGGCACCTTCTCGGTGCCGTAGCTGTGGGTCAGCTTCCAGTCGTGGTCGAACAGCGCCTCGTTGACCCGCTTGCCGAGGAACGTCCCCGCCTTCTCCACGTCGTCCTGCACCGCGATCATGATCAGCGAGAAGTTGTGGTCGCCACTGTGGTGGTCGGCCATGCGCAGGATTGACGGAATCTCGGTGATGCACGGCGGGCACCAGGTGGCCCAGAAGTGCACCAGCGTCACCGGCGCCATGCGCGTGCCGAGCGGGATCGGACGTCCCGAGCTGTCGATCAGCATGCCCACCGGCGCCGCCTGCCCCTCCTGAACCCGCCGGAAGGCCTGGAAGTTGATCTTCTCGTCCGAAGCCGGCCAGAACACCGCCACCAACGCCACCACGACCACGGCGGCGAAGCCCCAGCGGGCGGCGGGGGAGTGGCTTTCGTGAGGCGTGTCGGTGGTGTCGGCTTTGGCGTCGCTCATTCTCGATTCGAGCCGCAGCTGCGGGCCGCGACAGTCGACCAACTATATATCGTGTAGGAGCCGGATCGAGCCTTCGAGTGGATGAAGGTGTGGCCCGAAGTCAATACCGAGATTGCCGGGATGCCGCTCGACGAAGCTCACCGGCTCGTCGTCGAGAAAGCAGAGGGCGTCCTGCCCTTCGACCCCGGCGTGGTATCTTGATCGAGATGGAAGACGAGTTTCTGAGCGAAGAGGATCTCGACCTGCGCAACCTGCCGTGGGACGAAGTCGTGGCCTACTGGAACCTTTGGCTCCGCCAGGCCCAGGCGACCAACGATCTCGACGAGGCCTACTATTCCCACGGCGTCTTCGTGCGGGACCCGGCAGTTCCTATCGTCGAGGACAGCGAACCGTAGCCGGCGGCGCCCCGCCGATTGACAGCACCCGCGCCGGACCTGGTACACTCCGCCTCCCCGTGGGGCCGTAGCTCAGTCGGGAGAGCGCTTGAATGGCATTCAAGAGGTCGAGGGTTCGATTCCCTTCGGCTCCACCACGATTCCCTTCAGCTCCACCAATTTACTCGCTTCGCTCGCTCATTGATGGTGCCGAAGTGACTCGGGCGTTCGCGACGCCTGCGGCGTCGCTCGGCAACGATTCCTTGACCGCTGCCTAGCCGACGTGCCGACGACCTCGGTCAGCCGTTGATGGGCAGATGGGTCAGGTCGGCGCTCGAGTAGAATGCGTGTGTGAGTCGCTTCCTCGTTCATTGGCTGGTGATCGCCATCGCTCTCGGCGCGGCGGCCTGGATTCTCCCCGGAGTCGCGATCTCCTCGTGGCAGGCGCTTTTGGTGGCGGCGCTGGTGCTCGGCTTCGTCAACGCCGTCGTGCGGCCGGTCCTGGCTCTCCTGGCCCTGCCGATCACCGTGTTGACCCTCGGCCTCTTCTACCTGGTGGTCAACGGCGCTGCCTTCGCCCTCGCCGCCAAGGTGGTGCCGGGCTTCGAGGTCGCCGGCTGCGGCTGGGCGATCGTCGGGGCACTCCTGGTTAGCGTCCTATCGTCGTTCTTAGGCCTCTTCGCCGACGACAAGAAGGACTGACCCACCCCAGGGACGTCTGCTCAAGAGGCTGCCGAGCGTCTCCTGGGCGGAGTCGGTGGGCTTCCTGGCCTGTTGACAACCGATCGGCGAACGCTCCACCGCCACGGCGCGGGGGACGGCCGCGCCGCGATACTGCTGGCCAGCGTCGAGCTGCTCCGGCGCCTGACCCGTCACCGGGTCAGTGTCGGCGATCTTCTCGACCGGCCGGGCGCCGTGGCCGATTACGTCTCGATGAACTACGCGGCCGACGATCAGGAGATCCTCGGCGCTCTGTACCTCGACATCAGGAATCGTCTGATCGCCGAGCGCGGGATCTTTCGCGGCACTCTGACGCGAGCGGCCGTTGAGCCGCGCCCGATCCTCAGGGAGGCGCTTCAGCAGCATGCAGCGTCGATCATCCTCTTCCACTGCCACCCGAGCGGCGACCCGACACCAAGCGATGAGGATCGGTTCTTCACTCGACGTGTGGCCGAGGCGGGTGACCTACTCGGGGTGAGACTACTGGATCACGTTGTGGTCGGGAGCGGCGGACGGTTGGTCTCGCTCTCTCACCGGGGTTGGTAGCTCATCTGCTTCAGGAAGCCGACGAGCAAGCTCGACCGAGCTAGAAGGAAGAACCGTGCGGGGCTCTCAACCAGCAGATCGAGAAGGCCCCGCAAGTGACGTCGCTCCCAGCCGCCGGCGAGAAACAGCCACCCATCCCGCCATCTGTACCGATGAGGCCGAGCCCCAGCAATAGCGCGCACCGGCGCGATTGGAGAGGGTCTACAACGGCCTCCGTGCAGACCTGATGCCTCCCGCTTCGTTGCCGGTGCCGTGTGTGATCCGCACCACAACGTACCGGTTGGCTTCCGCCGTTGACAACTCTCTGGCTTGAACTGAATCAGCCATCAGACTATGATGACTTGGCCAAACGAACACGCGGTTCAGATAACCGATGCCCGCAGGTTAACCCCAGCCATGATAGGCTGGGGCAATCGCTTGGGCGGGCTACGCGGAGCGGCAGGGGTATGCGGAAGGCTTACCGAACAACTGGATCCTGCAAGACAACGCGCGCTTCGCCGCTAAGAGCGGCTGGCTGTATCGGTTCTGCGGCCGCTTCTCCCGGCTTCCAACGCTGCGCGGATCCAGGCAGCAGTAGCCGGGAAGCCTTGGACACCCGAGAAATAGGCGTTGTCCGATCACGCGATGCAAGGAGCTATGCGAGAAGATCATGGGCTTGGAGTGGCCAAGGGTCGGGTCGGTGCGGAGCCCGATACAAGCGGTCTCCAGGTCAAAGTGGAGATCGAGACCGAGCAGAGGCGATTACCGACTCCGGCCTGCAAAGCGCACGCCTTCGGCACGGCGCGGACTCCCCTCTGCGGATTTGGCCGAGAGTCTCAGGCCGCTATTCCAGTAATACGCAAGCTTGAAAGAGGGATAACTAGGTCGGTATGAGATGAAACTGACCGGACGCACACGCTGGGTTTCGAACGGCCCGTCCTCCGTTAGCTTGTTGACACCTCCAAGCCAAGGGCGATATCGCCTCGGCGCGCAACGCCTCCAGAGTACTCTGGGCACAAGGAGCGACTGATGCTCCTGGTGTCGAGAGCCCTAGAATCCCGAGCCGGCCTCAGATTCGACATCTGCCTTAATAGACTTTAGAAAACAAGCTACCGACAGAAAAGGAGACGACCATTGCGTTCCCCTAGCCGCTCTCTGTTCTCATCACTTCATAGTGAAGGTGCACAAGTGACACGTTGCGCTCTCTACCTCGACGATCGCCTTCCGGCACACCGAACATCAATGGAGAGCTTTTTCGCGAGCAACATTCCCGGTGTAGTTGTGCTAACCGGAGGCGCCGAAGGTACGCCCGAGCTCGTCTGCGGCAAACAGTCAATACAAGGGCATTCAGCCATCGAGGTGTTCCTGCGGACGCACAGTGAAAACCCAAGGAAAAAGTAAAGACCACCTGAGTCAACACCCTTCAGCTTCAGAATCTCACATGGGCGAGACAGAATTCCCCGCGACGATTATCCACATCGAAGTTGCGCTAACGTCAGCACCGCAAGACACCGCATCCGACTAGGGTGGCCCAAGAATAGTGCGGTACTCCCATCCGAGTGCTCTTGCTTGCCCCCGGTGCCAATTAGAGATTAGAAATGAGCATAGTCGTCATCAATGCCCCCTCAGGATCAGGTCTGACCTCGGCTGTACGGAAGATCGAGGAGCACCTTCAGGCCGAGCCCCATAATCTCTCGACCTGTGTAGTCGATCTTGAAGACAAGCTCATCGAAACTGTACTCGCGCGCTTTCCTGAACTTAGTTTCCCAAACGAGTCGCCAATGCAGAGCGTACTATGGCGTCTCCCTCGCGACGTGATCGTCAGGCGATTCTGGCCGCAAGCTGCTGTGGCCGCCCTCCGTGAATTAAACGCAAGCAAAGCCGACATCCGTTTCCTCAGCTGCCACTTGTCCTACTATAGAGCTGCCACCTACGAGCTTTTTGAGCCGGGAGATCTGGTTTCCATCTATCGCAAGATCTTCCCTCGCGAGGCGCGGGCTCCGCGCGACCGAATCGCGGTAGTACTGACGCTTATTGACGAAGTATACGAGATGTTCTCTCGGCTTTCGGGCGATCACCAAGTCTTCCCCATGACTCAGCACATAAGAGACGAATATACGCGACGCGCTGATGCAAAGCAACCAACTCCCTCGGAGTCCGACGCTGAAGGCCAATACCTCTTAGCGATAGAGCAGGTCGTTGCCACCTTGATCCGCTTGCTCGCCTGGCGTGACAGAGAATTTTCAGCAGCAGATGCTCTAGCCACTCGCGCGGGAGCGCGACATTACCTTATCGGAATAAAACACCCCGTTAGGACTGCAGGGGACCTTGTCGCTTTTGCCACTGGGATCAACTCCTCCTTACTTCCTGTGTACCTTTCTCACCCTATCTCACGGCCTCGCAAACAACAAAAAGGAACCGCGACACACGCCTGGGGAGACTTCGTTCGGCAATTTCACAATTTCGTGTCGGCGCTCAATGAGTCTGAGGTCGACGGGAAGCGCATAGTACCTTTAATGCCGACAGCGATTGATGAATACCGCCTTTCGAATATTGAGGAGGACATCTTCCCATGCCTGCATCGTCGTTGGCCTCTTCTGTCACCAACGTCGGAAGACCTCCTCTTCGACCTGCCTTCCAAGTACCCAACCTACGACTCATACGAGCGAGCGGAAATCACCGAGCGGCTGCTTAATCCAGCAGGGTCGTCGTACAACCCTGTCGACGAGTCAGTTGGTCACTTCGCTAGTTCCGCATTAGAGGTGGGACAGCAACTCAGCGAAAAGACCAAAGAAACACTCGGTGGCCTTTTTGGAAGCCTGATTCAGCAGATACGTCTCCAGTTGGCAACTCGAGACCACGCTTTGGTTCGTCATACAGGGTCACTTCTTCTCTACCGCCCGTTCTATGACGAACCACGTTTGAGCGGCGGCGTCAAGGCAGAACTCGACCACTGGCTTACGCTTGCGCGATACGGGCTTCAGCTCGAGCAGGCCGGTGAGCCAGTCCCTTGGCCATACGGCCCTGCCGTTTTTCTTCATGCGACAGCCGATATTACAAATCCGATACTCCTAGAGCGCTTGCAGCCGATGCTCCGCGCGAACCTTCTTCCAGCGCTTACATCCGCTCTTGGAGAGAACGAAGCACGACAGCTCAATCTTGAGGGCGCAGATCTCTTGTCCGAGGCTTGGCTTGATCACATTTCTAATTCCCTAAGAGATCCTCTTCTAGGCGGCGGTGAAGATCCACGAGAGGGGCGGCGCCGCAGAGAGGTTGTGCGGGAGATCTGGCTGAAGGAAAGGGCACTGACACAACATCAGGCATACACGGCAGTACCCAATCCCTCTGAAGTAAACTGGGCTCGTTTTATTCTCGTAGACGACCTGCCGGAACTCACCTTCGCTGCAATTAGACAGCGTATTGTTAAAGACGTCATTCCGAGATTTCTGGAGCACCTTGAAGAAGATGCTGAATGAGCGATTTTGATGAGTAGAAACACCGTTCTCATGGCTAAAGGCGATGGCAAATAGATCACCAGAATCTGCGGAGCTAGAAAGGCTCTGGTCAACATTTCTTCAGGCTGAAGCGGCTCTCCGCGAGAGGAAGACCCTTCTGGCTGAGGCGCGCGCCCCTCTTGTTCGACTACTCTGTAGCTGTTTTCGAGACGATATCTCATGGGAACACACTTCAAGTTCTTGCGCTGCTCGACTTGAGGGTCGGTGTCCCTTTTTTCGGGAGTTCCAGGAGAGGGCCTCGTGAGAAGAAACGACTTCCCTGGAAAACTCATAGTCTTTGAGGGTCTTGATGGCTCTGGGCAGACCACGCAGGCGCGTCTCCTGGCGCGATGGCTCGCCGCCAGGCTAGGCCAACAAGCCTATTACACAAAAGAGCCTACCGCGGGTCCGCTTGGAGGCATTCTGAAACTTGTCTTGTCTCATCGCCTGCTGCCAGTCCCGGATGAGCATGATCTCAAGCCTCTGTCCGCAGCGAAACTGGCGCTTTTCTTCGCTGGTGATCGACTTGATCATTTGCAACATGAAATAGTTCCGAAGCTCAAGGAGGGGGTGCACGTTGTGGCGGATCGCTACTATCTGTCTTCGCTGGCGTATCAGTCTGTAGAATGCGAGTATGAGTGGGTCAAGGAAGTCAATAAGTTCGCGATCGAACCAGACTTGTCTATTTTTCTCAATGTTGATCCAAGGGTCTGTCTTGAGAGGATTCATACTCACCGATGGCAGGTGGAGTTGTTCGAGGATCTTGAAAATCTCACTCAAGTGCACCAGCAGTATCAAGAAGTAATAGGAAGATTAAGGGAAGACGGTGAATGCATAGAGGTTGTCGATGGAAACCAAGAAGTTCCACTCGTACACCGGTCTGTAGTTGATTTTATTCATCAGTCCTTGCTCAGCATTATTGTCGAAAACGAGTGCGGGTCGAGTTCGCCTGAAGGTAATAACCTGGAGGGAGCAAGATACTCGTCGCTGACCGAGAAGGAGATAGCCGCGCTGCGGGAGGGCTAGAACGTGGACCGTCGGAGAGTTCTGGGGCTCACTCGCTCGGGCGTGACACAAAGGGGCCGTTACAGCTCGATGAAGCCAATGTTTTCCCTGGAGATTCGGATTTCTGAATGTATGGTCGAGATTCTAGGTCTGGTTAAGGGGTACTGAGATGGAATTGACTGATGAGAGAAAGCTCGAGCTGATGCAGTCTGCGATTAAACAGGCGGCGCTCTCGAGAGCAGAGGATTCAAGGGATCATCCTCGGGTCGGCGCGGTTCTTGCGGACAAAGAGGGAAGGGAGTTGGTGACTGCGTATCGAGGCGAACGCGGGACGGGAGACCATGCGGAGTTCCTTCTCTTAGAGAAAGCGAAAGAGAGGGGCATCGATCCCTTCGGATGCATACTTGTTGTGACCTTGGAGCCGTGCACGACAAGGGGCCCGGGGAAAGTGCCATGCGCCACTCGGATTCGGGAAAGTGGAATTGAGCGAGTGTTCATTGGAATGCTCGACCCAAACCCGCCAATCTTAGGGCGTGGAGAGACGATACTGAGATGGGCGGACATCGCCGTTGAGCGATTTCCCGGCTTTCTTATCAAGGAGATTGAGCGTGATAACGCCAGGTTCATCCAGCGGTTTAAACATGCTCATTTGCCTGAAAGTTCTCGTTATGTGCAAACGCGTATTACGGAGGTCGTCACAGAGGAAATCCGGAAGTCGGGATTCATTATCGAAGGTATACCGATGGACTGGGACCTGACGCTGGAGGATGTTAAGGAGTTTTGTGATGCTGGTGCCCCCGAGTCGCTTAGGATGCGTCTTGGCGACATTCTAAAGAACGCTCGTGCTGAGGCTTTCGATAGGAAATATGAGAACTACACCTACGAGGAAGATGTTAGGGGTCTTGGTCTTCGATGGAGGAATGAGATCAGAGACTTGCTGGTGTCGCTTGACGCAGCCGAGTACACACGGCGGCGCGTAATCGATGTTGGCATCGGTAACGGGCTAGAGGCTCCTCGACTACTCGATTCCATTCGGGCGCTCACGATAGTGGATATCGCCGAACGGTCATTGAAGAGGGCCGCCCGGATACTGCCAACAGCAAGGATCGTTCAGAGTGAGGCGGAGTCACTCGGGGATATCGAAAGTGGATCTCAGGATATTTACTTGTCTTTTCGGACCTATCAGTCCTCGTTATTTGACAGAGGTCAGGCTATTCGGGAGGCGCACCGGGTAACCCGCCAGGGTGGTATTGTCTTGGTGTCGGTGAGTAATGGCTTTCTCGGGCGTGACGGTGCCTTTGTACCCGGGCACGTTCTGCCGCGGAGCAGTATTGTCGATCGGAACCGCCCGTTCGAGCTTGCGGAAGAGATTCGGAGGAAGCTGTCGTTGTTTCGGTTTGAAGGCGTCGGTGTTAGGACGGGCAGTGGCGAGATTTTTATTTACGGGAGAAGGGCACGTTGAGAGTTACGGCTTGCGGGCGAGCCGCTATCGCTACGACTGAGCGCTTGATCTCGGCGTGCTCCACCAGGTACCGGTCCGCTAGCTCGGTGACGGTCTCCGCCTTGGCAGCCGCTTGCCGTTCGGCCAGCGGGTCCTTCCCCTCGATGACCGCGGCGAGCTTGCGGAAGGCGTCGGCTCGAGCTTCCTTGAGGGTGAAGACGCCGTAAGGCGCGAGAGTCATCTGCCGCTTGCGGTTACCGATGCGGTAGACGAGAATGAAGCTCTTCTTGCCCGCCGGAGTGATCCGGAGGCCGAGGCCGCGGACGGCGTCGTCCCACAAGACGAACCGACTCCACTTCCTCCGACCATCAGCCCCGCGGTGCGAGGATCCCAGGTAGGTCGCGGCGTCGATCAGTTCCTTCGTGAGGTCCATGAGCGAATCAAAAGGTCACTGATGTCACCAGGATGTCACCAGAATCGGCCAAAATCGGCCCAATTCCAGCCAAGACCTTAGGACACGCCGTTCTCATAAGGCAAGCATTTTGTGCGACTTACAAGTTTCCGCAAAGTCCTTCAAAGAGCTTGAGGGGGAATGGCGTTCAAGTGGTCGATGGTTCGAGTCGCCTGCGGCGTCGCTCGGCGGCGATTCCCGGAGCGTCATCGCGTTCTATGAGGTCGCAGTGACTCGGGCGTTCGCGACGCCTGCGCCTGAAGGCGTGTTGGTAGAGTCTCGACAGTGGTCCAGAACAGCACGTGCGATAGGATCAATGGTCATGACACAACCAGAGAGAATCCTTCGCGCCGCCCTCTCGCTCCCCGAGGCTGACCGTGCTGACATCGCTGACAGGCTCCTACTGAGCCTCGACGCTGCCGACCAGCGCGAGATCGACGCTCTCTGGGCTCAGGAGGCGGAGTCCCGAATCGAGGCCTACGAGAGCGGCGAGATCAAGGCGATTCCGGGCGAGCAGGTTCTTGCTGGCGTCAAAGCGCGCCAGCGTTGATGAAATACTATTTCCTGGCGCCGGCTCGCGATGAGGTCGAAGACCTGGCTACTGGAGAGATCGTGTCGGGTAGATGCGGGCATCATGGCCGTACGTTGCGCTCGGAGACCCGATGAAGCTGGCCGACTTCAAAGCCCTGACGTTCGACTGCTACGGTACGCTGATCGACTGGGAGGCGGGGATCTTCGCCGCGCTCCAACCGCTGCTGGCGCTGTGCGAGGAGCCGCCGGTGCGAGACACGGTGCTGGAGGCGTTCGCGGTGGCGGAGTCGGAACAGGAGGCGGCGACGCCAGGGCGGGTCTATCCAGAGATCCTGGAGACTGTGCATCGACGTCTCGCGGCGGAGTGGCGCATCGACGCTTCGGCCGAGGTGCATTCGCGGTTCGGCGCCTCGGTACCGGATTGGCCGGCTTTTCCGGACTCCACGGAAGCACTCCGGTACCTCGGGCGGCATTGCAAGCTGGTCATCTTGTCCAACGTCGATCGCGCCAGCTTTCGGGGCAGCAACGCCCGGTTGGGTGTCGAGCTCGATGCCGTCTACACGGCGCAGGACATCGGCTCCTACAAGCCCGACCGGCGCAACTTCGAGTACCTGATCGGCCGGCTCGGTAGCGACTTCGGGCTGGAGAAGAGCGACGTCCTTCATACCGCGCAGAGCCTGTTCCACGATCACGAGCCGGCCACCAGCGCCGGCCTGGCGACGGCGTGGATCGATCGCCGGCATGATCAGGAAGGATGGGGAGCGACGATGGAGCCCGGCGAGCGGCCCGACGTCGACTTCCACTTCGGCAGCATGGCGGATCTGGTGAGAGCGCACCAGGACAGCCTGGCTTCCTGAGCGGGAGCGTTCATGGCTCGGGGCGCGCTCAACGGGAAAACAATATCGCAGAAGCCACGGTTCTGATATTTTGTCGACGAAACCAGTCGAGCTTCGGGCCGGGTAGCGACGTCGACCGATTTCGTGCTCGGTTCCGGTGAGGGGGTCCGAGCTCCGGAGCTCGCGGCTGCCGCGTCCGGAGAGGGCGCTTCATGCCGATCGGATCGCCCCTCGAACGCGCGAGAGAGAAGGTCCACTTGGCAGACATACCCACCGGCACGGTGCCGCTCGAGCCCGAGCCTTCGCCGGGCGTGACGGATTCGTCCGTTTCCTGGAGCGATGCGTGGCGCCGTTTGTGGACGCCGCTCGACCCGGACCTGATCGATGCCGGGTACCGTGGCGAGTGGCTGGTGGCCGGGATCCGGCTGCTGATCATCCTGTTGATGATCTCGTTCCCGCTCGATCAGTTCCTCCGCTCGCCCATGGAGCGAGACACCCAGATCGTCTTGTGGGTGGCCGTGGCCGCCCTGGCGGAGGCGCTGGTCCTCTATTCGGCGGTGAGGCGCAGCTGGGGGCGGACCTGGATCGGTTTTCTGAGCGGTTTCCTCGACGTCTCGCTGGTGACGCTCAGCCTGTGGATCTTCCTGCGGCTCGACCAGCCGCTGGCGGCGACCAACGACCTGGTGATCTTCCCGGTCTACCTGTTGGCGATCGGCGCCACGGCCCTGCGCTACGACTGGCGGATCTGTGTTTTGACAGGCGCGAGTGCCATCGTCGAATACCTGGCGCTGGTGAGCTACTCCGCCTGGCAATGGGACCTCGTGCCGCTCGCCGCCGAGTTCAGCTGGATCGCCCAACTCGGGCGCCTCGGGCTGCTCGGTGTGGCGACGCTGCTGGCGACCTCGCTGGTCATACGGGCGCGCGAGCAGCGCCTCTTGTCGACCCGTGACCGGTTGACCGACCTCGCCAACCGCGGTTTCTTCGACGACAACATGAATCGCCTGGGGGCGATCGCCTCGCGCTCGGGCGAGCCGGTCGCCGTGGTGATGATCGACATCGATCATTTCAAGCGCTTCAACGACTCTCACGGTCACCTGGCGGGGGACGCGGCGCTCAAAGTGGTGGCCAAGCTGCTGTCGGTGTCGTTTCGCACCACCGACATGATCGCCCGCTACGGCGGCGAGGAGTTCGCCGGCCTGTTCCCGGGTATGAACATGCCGTATGCCGTGCGGCGTATGGAAGAGCTGCGGGCCACCATCGAGCAGTTGCCAGTGCCGGTCGACGGCCACGGCAATACAAGGAACGTGACCGTCAGCATGGGGGTTGCCGTCTGGCCGGACGATGGTGCTAGTCTTGTGGAGGTGCTGTCGATCGCCGACCTGCGCCTCTACCAGGCTAAACATTGCGGCCGCAACTGCGTCGTTTCGACCACCCTCGAAGGTGAGCAGGGACGGCGCCGCGGCGACAAACGACGCCGACGGCCGTAGGAGAGAGCAATGCCGATCTACGAATATCGTTGCGAAGAGTGTGATCATCGCTTCGAGATCCTCCAGCGGCTGGGAGTGGGGTCGGACGGCCTCGCTTGTCCGAGCTGCGGCACACAGCGGCTGGCGAAGCAATTCTCGACCTTCGCCAGCGCCGTGAACGAAGCCAGTACTGGCGCGCAGGCAATGGGGGGCGGTTGCGGCCCTGGTGCCCCCACGTGACGGATCTGAATCGGCGGCCCGGCGGGTTGCCCTGCTTCAGAAACCCGGGTTGAAACCCGGGGCTACTCCTGTATCGCCCTTGTCAGGGCTCGAACCGGATTCGATTCGTGCGCAAGATTCGGCGCTCCGCGGTGTTCCATGATTCGAACGGACACCACGGACCTCGCCTGAAAGGGCTCGAACATGCCACGACTCGACTGCAAGGCCTCCCTGATCGCGCTGCTGCTGACTCTTTCGATCTGTGCAGCGCCGCTGGCCGCCGCTGAAACCTCGCTCGAGCTTCCCTGGCGCGAGGCGGGGCTGACCGAGCGCCAGGCCGCGGCGCATCTGCTCGACCGGTTCGCTTTCGGCGCCGGACCGGGCGACGTCGACCACGTCCTCGAGACCGGTCTCGAGGAATGGCTCGAAGGGCAGCTCGCTGGCGATCTGCCGGACCCCGAAGTCGATCGCCGGTTGTCGGGCCTGCGCAGTCTGGACTTGTCCACCCGCGAGATGGTCGAGACCTATCCCAACCCCGGTATGTTGCTGCGCGAGGCCTCTCAGGCCGGAGTGATCGACGAGCCGCGGCCTGCCGACATGGAGGACATGGCCGAGGGGGATCGCTTCGAACAACGTCGCAAGCTGATGGAGTACGCCCGCGATCAGGGCTACCGACCGATGCGCGAGATGCTCGGCGAGCTGATGGTGCAGAAGCTCGTCCGTGCCCGCTACTCCGAGAACCAGCTGACGGAGGTCATGACCGACTTCTGGTTCAACCACTTCAACGTCTCGATCACCGACAACGAGAGCCGCCCGTTCGTCTCCACCTACGAGCGCGACGCCATTCGGCCGTTCGTGCTTGGCGACTTCCGCCAGATGCTCGAGGCGACGGCCAAGCATCCGGCCATGCTGCTGTATCTCGACAACGCGCGGTCGGTGGCGGCCGAGGGCGCGCCCACCACCTTCGATCGGGACTCGTACATGCGTTCCCGAGGTCGCGGCGCCCGAGGAGGCTTCGGGCGCGGCGGCCGAGGAGGACGGTTCGGCGCTCCCCGCGGCGGCGCGGAGGGCGAGCGGCGCCAGGAATTTGCCGATCGCCGGCCTCAGGGCCTGAACGAGAACTACGCCCGCGAGCTCATGGAGCTCCACACCCTGGGCGTGGACGGCGGCTACACCCAGGACGACGTGATCGAGGTCGCCCGCGCCTTCTCCGGCTGGGCTACCTATCCGCCCGGACCGGCACGGCGCGAGGTCGAGCAGCGCATCGAGCGTGCCCGCCGAATTCCAGGCGCCGGCTTCGTGTTCGAGGACGACTTCCTCTTCCGCGCCGATGCGCACGACGCCGGCAAGAAGACCATCCTCGGCAAGAAGTACCCCAAGGGGCGCGGCATCGAAGACGGGCTCGAGGTGCTCGATCAGCTCGCCGCACACCCGTCGACGGCGCGGCACCTGGCCACCAAGCTGGCGGCGCGCTTCGTCGCCGACGAGCCGCCGGCGGAGCTGGTGGAACGTCTGGCGGAGACCTTCCAGAAGACCGGCGGCGACGTCGAAACGGTGATGCGGGAGCTCGCCGAGTCGCCCGAGCTCTGGAGCGAGGAGGCGCGACGCGCCAAGATCAAGTCGCCCTTCGAGCTCGCCGCTTCGGCGCTGCGCGCCACCGGCGCTGAGATCGAGGAGCCCCGTGGGGTGCTCGAATGGGTCCAACGCATGGGTCAGCCGCTCTACGGCTACCAGGCACCGACCGGCTATCCCGACCGTGCGGAGGCCTGGGTCAACACCGGCTCGCTGCTGAACCGTATGAATTTCTCGCTGCAGCTGGCCACCGGCCGCATCGCCGGCCTCGAGCTCGACCTGGCGGGCCTCAACGAGAACCGCGAGCCCGAGTCGCTCGACGACGCGCTCGCCACCTACGTGCCGATCCTGCTCCCCGAGCGCGATTCGGCCGAGACCATCCGTCAGCTCGAGCCGGTGATCCACGATCCCGAGCTGGCGCGCAAGATCGAAGAGGCGGCGCCGGTCGAGCAGGTCTCGGAGCCCGTGTTCGACGACTGGGACGCCGGACCGTTCGGCGGCCGGGGCTTCGGCGGTCCCGACCGGCCCGGTCGCCGCGGGCGGTGGGATCGCGGCGCCAGCCAGGCGGCGGTCGAGATCGACAACAGTCCGCTGGCCCACGTCGTGGGGGTGATCCTCGGATCTCCGGAATTCCAGCGCCGATAGTCACCGTCGACCTCTGCTTCCACCAAGACCAGGAGTCCACACCATGATCGACCGCAGAGCATTCCTGAAAGCCGGAGGCGTCACGCTCTTCACCATCGGCGCCGGACCCACCTTTCTCGAGCGCGCCGCCGCCGCGGCCACCGGATCGGGCCGGCGCAAGGTCCTGGTCACCATCTTCCAGCGCGGCGCCATGGACGCCCTGGCGGCGGTGCCGCCGATGGACGAATCGCGGCTGCGCAGCCTGCGCCCGCGGCTCTTCATGGGCGCCGCCCGCTCGGCCGGAGAGGGAGCGGTACACGACCTCGGCGTCGGTTTCGGTGTCCATCCGGCTCTCGGCGATCTGCTGCCCCTGTGGCGCGAGAAACAGCTCGCCGTGGTGCACGCCGTCGGCTCGCCGGACCCGACCCGCTCCCACTTCGATGCCCAGGACTACATGGAGACCGGTACCCCGGGCCGCAAGGGCACGCCCGACGGTTGGCTCAACCGCGTGGTGGGCAGCCTGGGCCACGACGCGACACCGTTTCGCGCCGTCTCCATGACCCCTGCCCTGCCGCGCGCCCTCTACGGCGATCACCCGGCCCTGGCGGTGACCAACCTGCGCAGCTTCAAGGTCGATCTGCCGGGCGCCAGGGCCGCCTCCCAGGCCGTCGGCAAGGGCTTCGAGGCACTCTACGAAGAGACGTCCCAGGACCTGCTGCGATCGACCGCCCACGAGACCTTCGAAGCCGTCGACATGCTCGAAAAGCTCGACGTCTCGCGCTACCGGCCGGCACGGGGGGCGCGTTATCCGCGCTCGCCGCTGGGCACCAGCCTGCAGCAGATAGCCTTCCTCATCAAGTCCGATGTCGGGCTGGAGGTCGCCTTCGCCGAGTCCGGCGGCTGGGACACCCACGTCCAGCAGGGCACGGCCACCGGCTCCTTCGCCCGCCGTGCCGACGACCTGGCTAGCTCCATCACCGCCTTCTGGAAAGACCTCGGCGTCCACCGCGACGACGTCGTGTTGATGACCATGACCGAGTTCGGCCGTACCGCCGCCGAGAACGGCTCCGCCGGCACCGACCACGGCCACGGCTCGTGTCTCTTCGTCCTCGGCGGGGACGTCGACGGCGGCAAGGTCCACGGCCGCCTCCCCGGCCTTTCGCGCGACGCCCTCTATGAAGGCCGCGACCTGCCCGTCACCACCGACTTCCGGGCGGTGTTCTCGGAAGTCGCGGGTCAGCACTTCGGCCTGGCACCAGGTGTCGAGCTGTTCCCGGGCTGGCGCGGGGAGGGGATCCCGTTGTTCCGCCGGGCCTGAGTACCGGAGACGGTTCGGTTAGAATGCCGCTTGCGGAGCTGTGAGGCAATGCGAAGCAGGAGGCGACGATGCTGGACGGCAGGATCCAGAAGCTCTTGGCGGAGGTGAAGTCGGGTCTCGAGCGCCTGTACGGCGATCGCCTGAGGGGACTGTTCCTCTTCGGCTCCCATGCCCGTGGCGAGGCGGAAGCCGGCTCCGATCTCGATGTCCTGATCATCCTGGACGAGGTGGAGCACTACTACGGTGAGCTTGAGCGCACGGGCGAGCTAACCGCTTCCCTCTCCCTGCGCTACGACCTCACCGTCAGCCGCGTCTTCATGTCGGAAGCGGACTGGCGCCGTGGCGACGGCCCGTTTCTCCAGAACGTCCGAGAGGATGCGATCGCCGCTTGAAAGACCATACCCTTCTTCTACTCGAGAAGGCCGAGCACAGCATTCGGGCTGCACGGATACTGCTCGAGGCTGACGAGCCGGACTTTGCGACCAGCAGAGCCTACTATGCGATGTTCTACGTCGCCGAGGCGTTGCTTTTCGAACGCGACCTCGCTTTCAGCAAGCACACCGCCGTGCAGGCCGCCTACGGCAAAGAGTTTGCCCGCACCGCACTCCTGGACCCCAAGTTCCATCGATGGCTGCTCAACGCCTTCGATGCCCGACTTCGAGGCGACTATCAGGTCGGCTCCACGGTGACCGAGGAGGATGTCGAGACGGCACTGGGCCAAGCACAGGAGTTCCTCGTCGCGGCAAGAGAGTTTCTCGAAGAAGATTCCGGCGGGACGCCCGAAGACGCCCCGCTGGCGCCGGAAGGCTAGGCCAGCCACCGAGATTCCGCTGGGACGCCAGGCTCAAGCGATTCGGGTAGACTGGGCCGCCGACGGCCCGGACACCCATGAACAAACGACTCCTGCTGCCACTGATCCTCCTTTCCGCCCCGGCCGCCCTGGCCGAGACGCCTCCGGACGCCGTGCGCGAGCCGGCGGTGGTCCACCTGGAGGTGCCCGACGATCCGTACGTGGCGGTGCCGATCGAGAGCCGGGTCACCGGCCCGGCGTTTCGGGCGGTGCGCGGTGCGTTCGCCAGCGTGCAGGTCAACGTCGACGGGGCGGGGATGAACATCGTCGGCGACGCGGCGAATGAGCCGTCGATCGCGGTGGACCTCACCGGCTCGCAGCGGGTCGCGATCGGCTGGCGGCAGTTCGACACCATCACCAGCAGCTTTCGCCAGGCTGGCTGGGGCCAGACCGCGGACGGCGGCGCCACCTGGACGACCGGCACGATCGAGCCGGGTGTCTTCCGGTCCGACCCGGTGCTCGACTCCGACGCCGCGGGGAACTTCTACTACAACAGCCTGTCGGTCCCAGGCACCTTCCAGTGCGATGTGTTTCGGTCCGCGGACGGCGGCGCCACCTGGGACAGTGGCGTCTACGCCCTCGGTGGCGACAAGCAGTGGATGGCGATCGACCGCGGCGCCGGTGTCGGCGCCGGGAACGTCTACAGCAACTGGTCGGAATCGGCCAGCTGCTGCGCCGACACCAGCTTCACGCGCTCGACCGACGGCGGCGACTCGTACGAGAACGCCGGCTCGATGCCGCAGCAGCCGCGGTTCGGCACGACCGCGGTGGCACCCTCGGGCAACGTCTACGTCGCCGGGGCCGGCGGGTTTGGCAACACGATCTACGTGGTCAAGTCGACGACGTTGCAGGACCCTGGCCTGGCGCCGGCGTTCGATTCCGCGGTGGCGGTCGACCTCGGCGGGTCGCCGGGCCTCGGCGGAGGACCCAATCCGGGCGGCCTGTCGGGACAGGTCTGGGTCGCGACGTCTCAGGCGCCCGGGCTGGCCCAGGACGAGGTCTATGTGCTCGCCTCGGTGGACCCGCCGGGAACCGACCCGCTGGACGTCCACTTCGTGCGCTCCACCGACGGCGGCGCGACGTGGAGCACACCGGTGCGGGTGAACGACGACGCCGGCGATGCGTGGCAGTGGTTCGGCACCATGTCGGTGGCTCCCGGCGGGCGGATCGACGTGGTGTGGAACGACAGCCGCTCCGACCCCGGCGGCTTCGATTCGGCGCTCTACTACTCTTTCTCCACCGACGGTGGCGTCAGCTGGTCATCCGATGTCCCCTTGTCGCCGTCCTTCGACCCCCATCTCGGTTGGCCGCAGCAGGACAAGATCGGCGACTACTACGACATGGTGTCGGAAGACGACGTGGTCCACGTCGCCTGGGCCGCCACGTTCAACGGCGAGCAGGACGTCTACTACCTGCGTCTCGAGGTCCCCGGCCTGTTCACGGACGGCTTCGAGTCGGGCGATACCGGTGCCTGGTCGGGCTCGACGCCCTAGACGATTCCCCCGATCCAGTTCGCCAGCGGCAGGATCTCGCAAGGTCCCCCGGCCTCGGCCGGCGCCGCGTTCGGGCGGATGCGCACCAGCGCCGTGCCACAGCCGTAGGAGACGACGTCGTGGGAGCCCCGGGGCGGAAACGGCGTCGCCCGGATTTTGCCGCCGGAGAAGGTGACCTCGGCCGGCAGAAAGCGGTCGCGGCCCTTCGATCCCGGCAGCGGCGCGGCGAGAGTGGCCTCGAGCGCGCCGTGCCAGAGGTTTCCGGGCAGGCCCTGGAGTCGATCGAGAACCGGCTTGACGAACAGCCAGTAGGTCACCATCACCGACGCCGGGTTGCCGGGCAAACCGAACACCCAGCCGCCGGCGTGGCGCGCGGCCACCAGCGGCTTGCCAGGCTGGATCGCCACGCGGTCGAATAGCTGGTCGCAGCCGAGCTCTGCCAGCACGTCTTCCACCAGGTCGAACTCTCCCATCGACACGCCGCCGCAGAGCAGCAGGACGTCGGCGGCGAGACCCGCGGCGATTCGTTCCCGCAGATCATCGACGCGGTCGGCGGCAATGCCGAGAGACCGGAATTCGAGCCCCGAGGCGTGGCCGGCGGCGAGCAGGAAAGCGGTATTCGAGTCGCGGAGCTGACCCGCGCCGGGCTCGCGTTCGGGCGGTACGAGCTCGTCGCCGGTGGTCATCACCGCAACGTCCGGGGCCGGGTGCGCCGGCACGGACGCATAGCCGTGGGATGCCAACAGCGAGATCGCTCCGGCGGTGAGCAGGGAACCGGGCGGCAGCAGCGGTGCGCCTCGGCGCACCACTTCGCCTCCACGCCGGATGTGGGCGCCGGCCCGCGGAGCGGCGTGGAGGACGACCCGCTCGTCGCCGCCGTCGGTCACCTCGACCGGGATCACCCGATCGCCGCCGGGCGGCACCACCGCGCCGGTCATGATCTTGGCGGCGTCCCCGGGGGCCAGCTCGAGCTCGAGCGGAGCGCCGGCAGCCGCGGTGGCGACCACGGGAAGGGAATCACCCGCCGCGGCCTTGCCGTTCACCACGTAACCGTCCATTGCCGAGACGTCGGCCTGGGGCATGTCCACGGTGGCAGAGGCGGCCTCGGCCAGCACTCGCCCGGCCGCCTCCAGGCGCGGCGTCGGTCGCGGGGCCAGCGGTTGCAGATGGCGCTCGATCTCGTCCCAGGCGGCTTCCGGTGTCAGCATTTCAGGCTCCGGTGATATAGTCTCTGACTCCGCTTGTCGACCGACCAGGTTCTCTCGCGACCCCCCATGGGAAAAACTTTTCAGTATCGGGAGACCCTGGAAGACACGGCGCTCTCCGAGATGTTCTCGACCATCTACCGGCATCGGGTGCCGGGGCTGATCGAGATCACGCGCGACGACGTCGTCAAGCGCATTTATATCAACGAAGGCAACGTGGTTCACGCCACCTCGACCGATCGCGCCGATCGTCTGGGAGCGCACCTCTACCGCGTCGGTAAGCTCAGCCGCAAGCAGCTGGTCGATACCATGCGGAACCGCGAGGAGTCGGGCAAGCGTCACGGACAGTTGCTGATCGAAGACGGTTTGCTTTCCCCCGGTGAGCTGTACGATGCGATCCGTGGCCAGATGGAGTCGATCGTCTGGAGCGTCTTCTCCTGGCAGCGCGGCGAGGTGACGTTTCGCATCGGCGAGTTCAACGAGCCGATGATCAAGATCCACCTGCCGATGCGGCAGGTGATCGTGCGGGGCATCAAGCAAGTGCCCGACACCAAGTCCCTGGTCCAGCGACTGGGACGCAAGGGTACGATCTTCAGGCCGTCGTACACTACCGAGGACCTGATCGAAGTCGCTCTCGACGCGCAGGAGTATCAGCTGCTGTGCCTGGTGGACGGCAAGCGGCGGCTCTACGACACTTGCACCGACGGCCCTTTCAAGGTCTCGGAGAACGCGCGACTGCTCTATGCCTATCGGATCCTCAACCTGATCGAAAAGGTCGAAGACGGTGGCAAGGGTACCGGCACGGTCATGATCCGCTACAAGACCGAGTCCGTTTGAAGGAGATCCCAACATGCCGATCTACGAGTACAAATGCCTGAGCTGCGACACCCAGTCGGAGGTCATGCAGCGTATCAGCGAGCCGCCGCTCGAGACCTGCGAGGATTGCGGCGGCGAGCTCAAGAAACTGATCTCCGCGCCCGCCTTCCAGTTCAAGGGCAGCGGCTGGTACGTCACCGACTATGCCGGCAAGGGCGGTGACAACGGCAAGGAAGGCAAGGACAAGGGGTCGAAGTCGAGCGAGTCGAAGACCAAGGAGTCGAAATCCGACTCCTCGGGCTCGTCGAGCAGCGACTCTTCCTCATCCAGCTCCTCCGGCTCCAGCAGCAAGTCGAAGTCGGCGGAGTAGCAGGCCGTCTAACACAGTCCCGCCAGCATTCTCCGACACACGGTGGCCGTGACGCTTCGGCCGAAGATCCTGGCCAGATCCGCCGTGGCCGGGATCTGCGAATCGACAATCCTGGCCAGATCCGTCATGGCCGGGTTCTGGAAATCGCAGATCCTGGCCAGAGCCACCGTGGCCGGGTTCTGGATATCGCAGATCCTGGCCAGAGCCACCGTGGCCGGGTTCTGGAAATCGCAGATCCTGGCCGCCTTCGCCGTGGCCGGGATCTGCCAAACCACGATCCTGGCCGCCCTCGCCGTGGCCGGGATCTGCGAAGTGACAATCCTGGCCGCCTTCGCCGTGGCCGGGATCTGCCAAGCCACGATCCTGGCCGCTCCTGCCATGGCCGGGACGGCAGGCTGCCGCTCCCCGGCCGCGCCCGCAATGGCCGTGAAGATGGCTCGACGTCTCCCGGCCACGTGCGCCGCGGCCGTGTGCCGCGTCGGTGGCGTCTTGCCGCGGGAACCCTCGTCCGATAGCTTTGGGTCATGGAATCTCACGAGCGCAGGGCGATACGCTCCCGGCAGCGCAGGGCGACGCGGGCGACGGGGTTGAAAAAGGCGCCGGGGGACCTCGAAGTCGTCCGCGCCTTCGCCAGCACGGTGGCGCGCGGCCAGCGCGCCGACGAGCTGGCGAGCCCGGGACAGCTGGCGCGCTGGCTGGTGCGCCACGGGCTCCTCGACCCTGGCGTCGTCCTCGTCGAGGCACAGCGGCAGATCGCCCTCGACCTGCGCCGGGGCCTGCGCGCCCTGATCCTCGCCAACAGCGGCGTCGACCCCGACCCGCGGGCGCTCGAGCGCTTCGAGGAGGTGGCGGCCGGCGGCCGGCTGGGGCTGCGCTTCGAGGCCGGCGCCCCCGTGGGCCTCGGCCCCGCCTCGGCGTGCTTCGAGGACGGCCTGGGGACGATCGCCGCGATCGTCCTCATGGCGCGGCTCGACGGCCGGTGGCCGAGGCTGAAGCTCTGCCACGCGCCCGAGTGCGGCAACGCCTTCTTCGACGTCGGGCCGAACCTCACGGGCAAGTGGTGCACGACCCGCTGCGGCGAGCGCTACCGGGCCGCCGCCCGCCGCCAGCGCCGCTGAGACCGCATCGCGGCACGTGCCCACCCGATCGGTCTTGCCCCGAGCTGCTAGACTCGGAGGTGAATGAGTGCGCACCCTTGCAACGAAGGAACCCGCGAGCGCGTGGAGACCGTGGAGTTAGTGGCCCAGGGTGGTCGGGAGAACCGAGGCAGGGTACCCGGCATCGCGACGGCTCGGCGGCCGAGCCGCCAGTGCCGCGAAGCGGCGGGTCGCTCCACGGATCGGGTGGCGCGAGAGGGACATGCAGGCGCGGGTCAAGTCTGCCGGCGGCAGGTGGGACCCGGACCGGCGCGTCTGGACCTTGCGGCGCCAGGTGGCCGAGGGACTGGATCTGCTGCATCGGGTCGTGGGTGGACATGGATAGATGTGGTAACTTGATGGATAGATCTGAGGAATCGCGGAAGTGGATAGATTTAGGCATGAGATGGATAGGTGTAGGCATCGATGCCTAGATGTAGTAGGAATCGCGTGCCGCTTGATTAAAGGTTATCCAACCGGGCGTGATCATCGCCGCAAATGGCGATCCAGGGGCGACCACATGCGCATACCACTAGTGCTGCCAAATTCAAGGTAGAACCAAGATGGCGAGATTAATCTTTGGCATCCTGCTGATGTGCGGGGGCTTATCAGCAGTGACGATCGGTGGCTACCTGGCGAAGGACGGTTGGGAGAGACTCAAAGAAAAGCAGGCAGCGCCCCAAGCCAATCGGGAAGATTCGTTCTTGATGGTGGTAACTCTGTTCGGCAGCTCTACTCCCATAAGCCACTTCTTCACAGATGTCTCCTTCATAAACCAGCACTCAAAGCCAGCTACGGTCAAAGACGTTCGATTGTTTCTTTGCGACTCGCCCGACCTCAAAGTGGATCCCATTGAGCATAAGGAATGTAGTATCATAAAGTGGCGGTCAAGTAAATCGATCACGGTTGGCGCAACTGGTTTTCACAACGAGAAGCTAATATTCGGAACGAGTAGGGAGCACCTGAAGGCTTCGCTTTTAGACTCGCCCATTCATCATCTTGGTATAGAGGTCAGCTACCTCGACGCAGAGGCGAAGTCGCACAGGAAGATGATTCCATGCGGAAGATTGAAAATTGTAGATGGGCTCGACGGCTATATCTACAACGGGAGCCTGCCGACTAGTAAGAATCATCCGTCTCTAAAGATTGAGCTGTTGTGATCAGGATAACAACACATTCGAGATGGACGGCTCCGCCGCCTCCCAATTCTTCCGTTCGACACCAAATTTGATTACTTAGGGGTTAACTAGATGGATGGACGTGGTTGCTTTGCTATTCTGGGTGCTGTCGCAGCGGCCTTGACGATACTCGCCTTCTTGACCGGAAAGGAGTGGATCGGCGAGTACTTTTCAAGCGAACCGGTAGTCATCGACATAGCGCCAGCTCGGCCGGTTGAGCCTACGAAATCTCCTGCCTCCACTGCCGCTCCGACTTCTCCCACAGTAAAGGAAGTTCGCGAGCCGGAGCCGCCGGCCGCCGCTACTGTTGATAATGGCAGATTTACGCTGCGCTGGGGAGAAGGTTACTCCTTCTCCTTGAAACGTGTCGTGAAAGGACAAACAGATGTTACCCTGCCAGGGCCAAACCTACTCAGAGGATATGCGTGGATGCCGCTCGGCGCCGTACCTCTAGATAGCGTACGCACCCTTCCAGAACAGGCGCCGGCAGGTAGCTCCTCTGCATTGTCTCTCTTCGCCCCTCCCACCTTCCCACGGCAAGGAAAGTGGATTCACGGGGGTCTACCGGCGGTGTATATTAACGTAGGTCATGTCTACGGCTTAAGGGTGGCAGAGAACGGTCCCTATGCTTTGCTCCAGATCCAAGAGTTCCAGCGCCCGGGCCTCGAGACCACGAGAATTGATATCACGTACCGACTTCAGCAGAACGGCGGCCTCAGGTTCCAATGAAGAACATCTCGGCCGCGTCGAACAAAGAGCCGAAGCGGACCGCTTCGCGCCCGCTTGGCTCTGGCCGTTCTACACCTTGCGCCAAGGTTGAGAAGTAGAGAACGATGACAGCCTACCTTTTTTCCTGGAATCCTAAGCTCTACCCTTGGGGAAGTCTCCAAGACGAACTGGAAACCTCGAGATCAGGCGGTCGTAACGAGCGTTGGAACATCGGTGAGACCAAACGTATTCACCCGGGCGAGCCGTTCTTCCTTATCCGCCTTGGTAGTCCTCCAAAAGGTCTCGTAGGGTCCGGCTGGGTGGTTTCAGAGCCTTTCGAAGCAAGTCATTGGGACTTGGAGAAGGCAAGGGCCGGCCAGCAAGCGATATATGTAGACGTCGTATTCGAGTTCCTTAGAGAACAGCCATACATTAGCCTGGAAGCACTGCAGCAGCCACCTCTCGATGCGATGCATTGGGCGACTCGGATCTCTGGTGTTCGGATACGGCCCGAAGTCCGCGGTGCTCTTGAAGAGCACTGGGCCGCTGCGGTAGGTTTAGGCCGTGCGGACTTTCCGCGAGAATCTCAGCCACCAGGCTTCAGCGAGGGAGGCGCCTCACGCTCGTCCTCACTACGCTATACTAGGAACATCGCAGCTAGAGAAGCATGCCTTGCCCACTATGGCACCAGCTGCGTGGTCTGCAAAATGTCGTTCGGCGAAAGCTATGGAGAGGTCGCGAGTTCCTATATCCACGTCCACCATCTGGCACCGATTTCGGAAGCGTCAACCGTGAGGAGCGTCGATCCTGAAAATGACCTTCGCCCGGTTTGCCCAAACTGCCACGCAGTTATCCACATGAGGGAGCCTCCATATACGATCGAGGAGCTGCGGCAAATGATGCAGGAGGCTCGCTTGAAATGAGTGTAGAACCACCCAAACGGACGGCTATGCCGCGCGCTCGGCGCAAGTCGATGAACGGACTGAGACCTACGAGGGATTGAGGAGATGACGGCAGCTGCAGGACTTGTCTTGGTAGCGGACCCGGAATGGCTTGACTACCACGCCGAGCATTCTCAAGGAACCAATGTTGCGTTCTATAGGGGGGTTGGCGGCAGAGTTGCTTCACTCAACGAGGGCGGACCGTTGTTCTGCGCCCGAAAAGGAGAGGTTCCAAGAAGGGTCCATGCGTACGGTATGTTTTGCGGGAACGAAATAAGACGCCACGACGAAATATGGGCTAGGTTCAAGAGTCAGCTTGGCGCGGATTCGGAAGACCGATGGCGAAAGCTGGCTTCCGTGGTCCTGCAAAACAGTGAGAAGAAGGGCGGCAAGATCTGCGCGATTCGACTAGCTGGCTACAGGTCCCTACCCGCACCAATCGATCCTAAAGACGCTGGGATAGATATCAATTCTCAGATGCAGAAGGGCCATAATCTCACCAGGGCAGAGGTCGATGCTCTCCTCGGGACCATTTCGCCTGTTTTAGTTTATGGTCGAGAAGATCAGATCCCGACGCTAGCGCAGTTAGATGACGAGTTAGAGGCTGCGGTCAATGAGTCGTCTCAGGGTGACCCCGATGCCCGGCAGGAGAGGCTCCAGAGGGCGCCCACATTCCCTAAGAAGCTGACCGTAACTTCGGTTGCTTTCCGTAGGAATCCAGACGTGATTGCCGAGGTGCTGGAGCGAGCTAAAGGACGATGTGAGCTCTGCGAGCAGGATGCTCCCTTTTTGAGAGCAAGCGATGGCTCGCCTTACTTGGAAGTGCATCATAGACGTCCGCTCGGAGAAGGTGGCGAAGATACGGTTGAAAATGGTCAGGCTCTATGCCCTAACTGCCACCGGGAGGTGCACTATGGCTAGATCAGTGGGGCGGAGTGGACGCTGATGCGGGTTCTAGCTACGCGCATATCAAGTGCATCGAAGGGTCTCGCAAGCTCGCCCTTCATGCTTCTCGCTGGTGCGATTTCGGGAACAGGAAGCGACGAAAGAAAGTGATCTGCAGGCTGAGATCGCGGCCGCAGAGGCTTACGAAGGTTGCATGTGCCGGTTCTGTTCGAAGAGGAGGTGATCAAGCGTATCCTCACTGAAGCAGAGCGCGCGCTGCAAGCGTACGTCACGCCTGAAGGTCAGGTAGAGTTCGACTCGCTGGCGCACATCATGACGGGTATCCGAGCAACAGAAGGCGATGAGAGCATGACGTGCCGCGGCTCCGGCGGGATTCACCCACGGGCTCGGGGCTGACGGGTTGGCGCCCTGTGCCGGCGCCGAAATTCCGGTCCCCCTGGCCAGGGTGTCGTTCTTCAGTCGGAAATCGCCGCCAACATCTTCCGGCACACCTCTCGCGGCTCGAGGAGCGCGCGCCAGTGGCGGGAGATTTCCAGTGGGTCGCGCTCGCCGGCGTCCCACGCCGCCATCTCGAGGCTCAGCGCCCGGGCCAGCGCCCCGGGTCGACGCGACCGCGAGACAGTGCCGAACCGGCCGTTCTCCGACCAGCTCACCAGGCTGGGGATGGGCGTGCCGACGACCGTGGCGCCCAGCGCCAGGGCCTCGGTCGCGGCGTGGGGGCTGCCCTCCCAGCGTGAGGAGAAGATGATGGCGCGCGAGGCACTGAGCGTCCGCGCCACGACTTCCTGGGGCTGGACGCCGAGAACCCTGACCTGCTCGTGCCTCCGCGCGAGCGGCTCGAACCGCTCCGCGCCACCTTCGCCGAGGATCACCACCTCGGTGCCGGCCCCGCGCTCGAAGAACCGGTCCAGGGCCGCCGCCAGCAGGCCGGCGTCTTTCTGCGGGTCGCTCCAGCGGCCGATGGCGACGATCCGGTCGTCTTTCGCCTCCGGCACGCCGCAGCTCAGGAACGCGTCGCCGATCGTGAACGGCGCCACCACCACGCGCTCGTCGAGCCGCTCCTCGCCCTGGCGTCGAAGGAAGCTCCGGAAGTGCCGCCGGGCCTCGGTGTGGCCCAGGACCAGGACGTCCGAGCTCCGGGTGCTGGCCAGGAACTCCCGCTCCTCCGCGGAGCCGGCGAGGCTCTCTCCGAGGTAGCGGCCGAGCCAATACTTGAGGCACCGCAGCCTGGCGACCGCGCCGTGCTGGTAGACGAGCATCCGTTCCAGTGTGGGGAACGGAAACACCCGCAGGCCGACGCGGCCGTCCGTATCGGCGATCGAGATGACGCTGGTACCGGCGGCGCGCATCGCCTGAAGGACCGCGGACATGCGGTGCCAGGTCACGATGAGCGCCACCTCGGCACCAACGCTGCGCCAGGTCTCCGGGTCCTCGAGCACGGCGGGGTCGTCGACCGTGTGCAGGGGACCGTCGAAACCGTCGGCCGAGGCCAGGTCGCAGACCACCACCGGCTCGTGACCCAGCGCCCGCAGGCCGCTCAGGTACTGCTCGAACCGAAAGGAGCAGTCGAGCAGGCGCGACCTGTGATTCCACACCAGCGCGGTCTTCACGATGATGCCTTCACGATGATGGCCACCGAGCTGACGGGCCGTCCGGGACCCGCTCGTAGAGCAGGTAGGTGTGGGGGTCGTGGAACCGCGCCTCCAGCCGGTAGCCGTGCTCGGCGAGAACGCCATCGGCGCCCTCGGGGACCAGCACGAGATCCGGCCGGTGACGATCGAGGACTTGTGCCATCGGCGTATGGACGATGCCGTCGTAGTAGTAGAGCCCCGGGGTCACCAGGCCGGCGTGATCGATCATGCGCAGGTTGGTCTCGTAGCCGAGGATGCCGATCGAGGGTTGCAGCAGGCTGGTCTCGTCCGGGTACCTCTCGTCGAGCCAGGCGGCGATCGAGTACAGCTGCCGGGTGTGGGGATCCGGCTTGTAGCGGTGATCGAGGCGGCCGAAGAGAGTCACGACGGACCAGACGAGCAGGACGGCGAACGCGACCCTCGGTATCGACCTCGCCCGAGCCTCGCCGCCGGCGCCCAGGAGCGGCAAGCCGCGCCACAGGCCGAAACGCATGACTTCGTAGACCCCGACCAGGAACAGCATGGTGAGCACCGGATTCAGCATGTAGTAGTGCCAGCGGAAGCCCGGGTCGGGGCCCAGAGCCGCGTACACCACGACCAGGAGGGCCCCGGACAGGATCAGGACCAGGTAGTCGCGGCTGGCTTTCACCAGGCTGAGACAGCCGGCGAAGGCGAAGGCCGGGAAGAGCCAGGAGATCGCCGACCGGACCGCCTCGGCAGGGACGAAGACGCCCGCCAGCGCCGAGAAGTACTCCCGGTAGTAGTCGAAGACCTGCCGGACGTAGCCGAGCGCCGGGTAGTAGTCTTTCTTGGCGGCGAGCGGGCTGGGCACGATAGAGCCGAAGTAGACGGTCGAGAACAGCAGCCACGGCGTCACCACCGCGAAGAAGGCGACCGCCAGGCGCCAGGGTGGCTTGCGGCGCTCGGCCAGAAGCGCCAGGCCGATCAGGAGCGCCATCAAGGCGGCGTCGTAGCGGGTCAGGAAAGCGAGCCCCAGGGCCAACCCGCACAGCACTTCCCGCCGGGTCTGTAGGAGGTGGAACGAGAGCAGGATCAGAAAGGCGAAGAGGTGGGTCTCCATCCCGAAGTAGAGATAGTTGAAGTTGAGGTTGATCAGCAGCACGATCGCGACCAGGCCGCCCACGATCGGCGCGTGGGTGCGTTGCAGGATCTTCGCCGTGAGCCACGCTTCCAGAGTGAGAAAAATCACGCCGGATACATTCTGGATCGCCGGTGCGATGTCTCGGCCCATCATCACGTAGCCGGCCGAGAGCAGTGTGTGCAGTGGCGTCGTGACGCCCAGGATCCGCTCGCCCGGATTGAACACGAAGCCGACTCCGTCGGCGATGTTGCGCGCGTAGCGGAGGACGATCAGGGCGTCCTCGAAACGCAACGAGGCCGCTACGTTGCGCGACACCAGCCAGACGAAGGGCAGCGCGAGCAGGGCGAAGCCGAGGGTGAAGTACCGGCGGACGAAGGCGTCGAACCTCGCCGCCCGGTCTGTCGACATCTAGAGCTCGAACCTCCACCCGGGGTTCACACCCCGGGCTACCGCATGACGCTCCTTCGGAGCTCCGGAAAGCCCGGAGGGCGGCACGAGGTAGCCCAGAGCGTAAGCTCTGGGCAGAGATCGGTGAAGCATGACTCCTAATCCGGGTTGCCGGTGAGCTCGAGCTTCTTGGCGTAGTACCTGAACGAACGGAAGGAGACGTGGAGGAGCTCGGCGGCCTGGGTCTGCACGCCGTCGCAGCGCTCCATCGCCTGCCGCATCAGCTCTTTGCGGATCTCGTCCAGATATCCGTCGAGATCGATTCCTTCCTTGGGCAGGCTGATGGCGGTCGACGGCCGGCCGCCGATGGTGCGGATCTGGTGGGGCAGGTCGGCGATCGTCAGCGCGTCGTCGGTGGCGAGCGCCAGCGCGCGCTCGATCGTGTTCTCGAGCTCCCGGACGTTGCCGGGCCACTCGTAGTTCTCGAGCAGGTCGAGAGCCTCCTTGGAGATCGCCCGCGGCGCCATGCCCATCTCCTCGGAGTACTTCTCGATGAAGAAATCGACCAGCGGCGCGATGTCTTCCTGGCGCTCGCGCAGCGGTGGCAGACTGATTGGGATGACGTTGATCCGGTAGTAGAGGTCCTCGCGGAACTCGCCCTCGGCGATGCTCTCCTGGAGGTCGCGATTCGTGGCCGCGATGATCCGTACGTCGACCGATTCCTCGCGGTTGCCGCCCACCCGGCGAATCCGTTTGTCCTGCAGGACCCGCAGCAGCTTGACTTGCATCGGTTGGGTCATCTCGCCGATCTCGTCGAGAAACAGGGTTCCCTGATCGGCTTCTTGAAACAATCCCTTCTTTTCGCGCACGGCGCCGGTGAAGGCACCGCGCTCGTGACCGAAGAGCTCGCTCTCGAGGAGGTTCTCCGGCATGGCGCCGCAGTTGATCGACAGGAAGTGCTGGGTCGACCTGGGCCCCGAATAGTGAATGGCACGCGCGATCAGCTCCTTGCCAGTACCGCTCTCGCCCGACACCAGGACGGTGGACATGGTTCTCGCCACGCGCTCGATCAGGGAAAAGACTTCCTGCATGCGAGGGCTGCGGCCGATGATGTTGGAGAACTGATACTTGCGTTCGAGCTCGCCCCGGAGATAGACGTTCTCTTCTTCCAGCCCCTCTTTCTCGAGCGCCCCCGCCGCCACGACGGTGAGCTCCTCGACATTGAAAGGTTTGGAAATATAGTTGTAGGCGCCGAGCTTCATCGCCTCGATCGCGGACTTGTTCGAGGCGTAGGCCGTCATCATGATCACGGCCGTGCGCGGGTTCTGCTCCTTGATCTCCTTGAGCAGGTCGAGGCCGTTGCCGTCGGGCATCAAAATGTCGCACAGCACCAGGTCGAAGGTGCGCTCGCCGAGCTTTCCGCGCGCCTCCTCGACCGAGTTGGCGATTTGAACGGCATAGCCTTCCTTCTCGAACAGCAGGCGCAGGAAGTCGGCCAGGCTCTCCTCGTCGTCGACAACGAGTAAACGTGTCTTCATGACATGATCTCCGGCGGCTCCCTGGTCGTCGTTTCCGTCTCCGACTCCGGCTGTCTGAACGGTAGATCCACGGTGATACGCGAGCCTCGGTGGGGCTCGCTGTCGACACGGATCTTGCCGCCGTGCTCCTCGACGATCCGATATACGATCGCCATGCCCAGGCCTGTTCCGCCGTCGAAGAAAGACTTGAACGGATGGAAGAGCCGAGCGCGTTCTTCTTCGGTCATGCCGATGCCGGTATCTCGAAACTGCATGCGATAGTACCCGTTTTCGACCCGACCGACAATGGTGAGGCGGCCTCCGCCGGGCATTGCCTGAAGGGCGTTGCGCACCAGGTTCCAGAAGATCTGGCTGATCTGATCGAAGTCCGCGTGGATCATCGCCGAGGAGGGCTCGATCTCGGCTTCGATGTTGTGGTGTGGGCGCACGTCGCCGCTGTTGCGCAGCAGCTCGATGTCTTCGGCCAGCATGGCGGCGATATCGAAGCGGGCGAGGTTGCGCTCCCGGGGCTTGGCGAACTGCAGGAACGCCTTCACCGTACGGTCGAGTCGCTGGCTCTCCTTGAGGATGATCTCGACCAGCTTGCTGCGGGAGAAGTCGCCGCGCAGGCCGTCGGCCAACATCTGTACCGAGCCGGAAATCGCCGCCAGGGGATTGCCGACTTCGTGAGCGAGGCCGGCGGCCATCTGGCCGATCGCCGCCATGCGGTCCTGGGTCTGGAGCTGCTCCTGCAGAGCCTTCCAATCCGACAGATCCTGGAACAGCAGAATGTAGCCCTGCCGGGCGCCGTCCGGATCGGTCAGGTGAGTCAACGTGAAGCCCAGATGGCTGACGGTTCCGTCGCCGCGCAGACACTCGCCTTCGGAGCGGATCGTGCTCCCCTCGGACTCACTGATGTACTGCTGCCACCGGTCGCGGGTGAGGATGCCGGTGCGCTCGAAGTGACTGCCCGCGATCTCGGCTTCCGATCGCCTCAGGATCTCTTCGCCCGCGCGATTGAGATCGAGGATCGTGCCGTCGAGGTCGGTGATCACCAGCCCGCTCGACATGGATTGAATGACATCGCCGTAGAGACCCTGGAGGTAGCTCAGATCGAGCTGTTTCTTGCGCAGCCGCTCCTCGGAGCGCGCGGCGTCCCGGGCCAGGAATGAGGTCAGGATCGCGACGCCGTAGAAGCCCACCAGGTGCACGATCAGGTTGTAGACCAGCTGCGCCATCGCCGCCGGATCCGCCGGCAGCGGCGGCAACGGCGCCTGCCAGTCGTAGAGCAGCTGGATCCATTTGAGAACGGCGGAGACGTAGAGCAGATACGCCGCGCCCGCGACGATCAGTACGCCGGTGCGCCGCAGGAACACCGCGGCGACGCTGATGATGAAGATGTAGAGGATCGAGAAGCTGGTGGCGTCGAGCTTGTAGATCAGCAGCGTGATGAAGATCAGATCGCCGCTGAACTGGACGTAGGCCTCGATTTCCGGATAGCGGGCCAGGGGCTTCAGCAGGACGATGTACAGCAAGCTCAGGATGGAGGTGAGCGCGATGAAGAACTGCAGCGTCGGATCGCTCACCCGGTCCGGGTTGTAAAGCAGGTACGGGATCGTCACGCTGGCGACCACCAGCATGCGGATGCCGATCAACCACAGCAGCCGGGTGTTGTGCCCGGCTACCTGGAAGCCGGGGACCGATTTCTCGAGTGCCATCAGGAAGCGTCCCGGTTCGACCTTCGGCGGACTCGCCCGGGCCGAGAGGACGCCTTGCCGCGGCGCCCAGGTCCTCGGTGGATCCCGTGACCGACGTCAGCCGATCTTGGAGAAGAGTGAGAACATCGGCAGGTACATCGCGACGACGATGACGCCGATGATGACGCCCAGGATGACGATCATGATCGGCTCGATGAGCTTCATGAGTCCGCCTACGGCGGCATCGACCTCGTCTTCGTAGAAATCGGCGATTTTCGACAGCATCTGGTCGAGGGCACCGGTCTGCTCGCCGACGCTGATCATCTGGCAGACCATCATCGGATAGACCTTGGTTTCCTGCAGCGGAGCGCTGATTGTCTTGCCCTCTTCGACGCTCTTGCGCACGCTCATGATCGAGTCTTCGACGATGGCGTTGCCCGAGGTGCGGGCGGTGATCTCGAGGCCGTCGAGGATCGGTACGCCGGAGGACGTGAGCGTCGCCAGCGTGCGGCAGAAGCGGGCGATCGAGATCTTGAGCAGCAGGCCGCCGATGATCGGAATCATCAGCTGCATGCGGTCCAGAATTCGTCTCCCGCGGTAGGTCTTGTGCCATTCGCGGGTTGCGATGGACAACAGGAACAGCAAGAGGAGAATCCACCCGCCGTAGGAGCCGACGATGTAACTTGCCTTGACGATATACCGCGTCAGGTAGGGCAGCTGTGCGCCCATGCCTGCGAACATCTGGGCGAACACAGGAATCACCTTCCACAGAATGATGTACACCACGCCCGCGGCGATCAACAGCACCGTGATCGGGTACATCAGCGCGCTCTTGACCTGGTTCTTCAGCTTGACCGCTTTCTCGATGTAGACCGAGAGCCGCTGCAGGATGATGTCGAGGATACCGCCGGCCTCTCCTGCCGCGATCATGTTGACGTAGAGGTTGTCGAAGGCGTTGGGGTGCCGCTTCATCGCTTCAGCCAGGGACATGCCGCTCTCGACGTCGGTCCGCACCGCGTTGATGATCGCCTTGAAGATCTTGTGCTCTTCCTGGCCGCCCAGGATCTCCAGGCATTGCACCAGCGGCAAGCCGGCGTCGAGCATGACCGAGAACTGCCGGGTGAAGATCGACAGCTTGGAGGAGTTGATCCTGCCGCCGAGCCTGGGCAGCAATGGGATCCGCCGATCCCTGGCGCGCAGCGAGGTGACCTGGATCTGTTGGCGTCTCAGGATCGCCGCCGCGGCGTCCTTGGAGTCGGCGATCAGGATGCCATCCTCCAACTTGCCGGCACGGGTCCGGCCCTTCCACGCGAAATTCGGCATTGCTTATCTCCTCGCCGCGGCTCCCACCTGCAGATTGGGGTTGAGCGCGGTCGGGCCGCGCGAGATCATCTCCTGCAACTCCTCCGGGATAGAGGAGCGCCCGAGGGCGGTCTGCAGGGTGATGGCTCGTTTGAAGTACAGGGAGGCCAGGCTCTGGTTGAAGGTCTGCATGCCGTGCTTGGCCTGGCCGGTCTGCATCATGCCGTAGATCTGGTGCACCTTGTCTTCACGGATCAGATTGCGGATCGCCGAGTTCGGGATCAGGATCTCCATCGTCAACGCGCGGCCCTTGCCGCTGGCCTTGGGCAGCAGCGCCTGGCAGATGATGCCCTCGAGCACCAGCGACAGCTGGGCACGCACCTGCGACTGCTGGTGGGCCGGGAAGACGTCGATGATGCGGTTGATGGTCTGCGCCGCGGAGTTGGTGTGCAAGGTACCGAAGGTCAAGTGGCCGGTCTCGGCGATGCGCAGCGCCGACTCGACCGTCTCGAGGTCGCGCATCTCACCGATCAGCACCACGTCGGGGTCTTGCCGCAGCGCGGCACGAAGGGCGCCTGAGAAGCTGTGGGTGTCGGCGTGGAGCTCTCGCTGATTGACCAGGCAGTTCTGGTGCGAGTGGAGGTATTCCACCGGGTCTTCGATCGTCAGGATGTGCTCGTGGCGCTCGCGGTTGATCTTGTCGATCATCGCCGCCAGGGTGGTCGACTTCCCAGAGCCGGTGGGCCCGGTGACCAGGATCAGGCCGCGTGGCTTCTCGGACAGTTTCTCGATGATCGAAGGCAAGCCGAGGTCGCGGAAGGTTCGAATCTCGTATGGAATGGTCCGGAAGACGGCGGATACCGCGCCGCGCTGATGGAAGACGTTGGCGCGGAAGCGCGACAGCCCCTTGATGCCGAACGAGAAGTCGAGCTCGAGATCCTCTTCCAGGCGGTGCTTCTGGATGTCGGTGAGGATCGAGTAGGCGATCTGCTTGGTTTCCGTCGGGGTCAGTGGCGGCACGTTGAGCGGCCTCAGCTTGCCGTCGACCCGGATCTGGGGAGCCGAGTTGGTGGTGATGTGCAGGTCGGAGCCGCCTTGCTCGACCATGCTCTTGAGGAGCGCATTGAGTGTCGGTGCCACGCTGAGAGGTCTCCCTGATTCCTGTGCGCTGTATAGCGTCTATGCGGAGTAATCCGGGCCGAGTCTACAGGATTGCCGGACCAGCGACAAATCCTCTGCTCGGGCGACTTGTGGGCAGCCTGCCTGGGGTATCGTTGCCGGCGATGAGCGAGGCTGCGGATTTTCACCAGGAAGACGAAGTCGGCAAGGTCTACGACAGCCGGCTGATGCGGCGGCTTCTGGGATACGTCGAGCCCTACCGCGGCATGGCCGCCGGCGCCGTGGCCCTGATCCTGGCGTCCTCCGCGCTGCAACTGGTCGGACCACTGGCCACCGCCGTCGCTCTCGATTTGTTCGTGCAGCCGATGGAGAATCACCCCGCCCGGTCGACGGTCAGCCGCTGGGTCGATTCCTGGCTGCAGGCCAGCGGACTGACCGTCGACCCGGCGACCGGCATCGCCGGGCTGTCGCTGGTCTTCTTCGCTTCACTGGCCCTGACCTTCGCGGTGCTCTACTGGCAGGGCTACCTGATGCAGATGCTCGGACAGCTGATCATGTCCGACCTGCGGCGCGAAACGTTCGCTCAGCTGCAGCGCCTGCCGGTCTCCTACCTCGACCGGCACCCCATCGGCCGCCTTGTCACACGCGCCACCACCGACGTCGCGGCGCTCAACGAGCTCTTTACCGCCGGCCTGGTGGCGATCTTCGGCGACGTCGGTCTGTTGGTCGGCATCGCCGGCGTGCTGTTCATTCTCAACTGGAAGCTGGCGCTCGTCAGCTTCGCCATCTTGCCGCTCCTGCTCGGCCTCACGGTGTGGTTCAAGGCCGGCGCGCGGCGCAGCTACCGCGAGGTGCGCCTCAAGATCGCCGGTATCAACGCCTTCCTCCAGGAGCACGTCACCGGCATGTCGGTGGTGCAGCTCTTCGGCCGCGAGGAGCCGGCCCTGCGGGAGTTCGAGGAGATCAACGCCGAGCATCGGGACGCCAACGTGCGCGCGATCTTCTACTACGCCGTTTTCTATCCGGCGGTGGAGCTGATCACCGCACTCGGCCTGGGTTTGATCGTGTGGTACGGAGGCGGCGAGATCCTGCGCGGCGCGCTGTCACTCGGGGCCCTGGTGGCGTTTCTACAGTTCGCCCGGCGCTTCTATCAACCGCTGGCCGACCTGTCGGAGAAGTACAACATCCTGCAGGGCGCGATGGCCAGCTCAGAGCGCATTTTCGAGCTGCTCGACACCGAGATCGACATCACCACCCCGAGTGACCCCTACCGGCCCGACGACGTTCGGGGCGAGCTCGAGCTCGACGGTGTGAGCTTCGCCTACAAGGCCGGTGAGCCGGTGCTCGAGGATGTTTCATTCCGGGTCCGCGCCGGTGAGACGGTGGCGATCGTCGGCCATACCGGCGCCGGCAAGAGCACCCTGGTCAACCTGCTGCAGAGGTTCTACGACGTCGATTCGGGAAGCGTCAGAGTCGACGGCGTCGACGTCCGCGACTGGGATCTGGTGGCGATGCGGCGCGCGTACGCAATCGTGCTGCAGGATGTCTTTCTGTTCTCGGGCGACGTTGCCGCCAACATCCGCCTGGGCGAGGAGTCGATCGACGGCGAGCAGCTGCGGCGCGCGGCCTCGGAGGTCGACGCCCTGGACTTCATCGAGCGCCTGCCCCGGGGTTTCGCCTCACCGGTTCGCGAACGCGGCGCCGGTCTCTCGGTCGGCCAGAAGCAGCTCATCGCCTTCGCCCGGGCATTGGCCCACGATCCGCATATCCTGATCCTCGACGAGGCGACATCGTCGATCGACACCGATACCGAGCAGCGCATCCAGCATGCTCTGGACCGCCTGCTCGAAGGCCGCACCAGCGTGGTCATTGCCCACCGCCTGTCGACCGTCCAGCGCGCCGATCGGATCCTTGTTCTGCACAAGGGGAAGCTGCGCGAGCAGGGCACCCACCAGGAGCTGCTCGCAGCTCGCGGCATCTACCACAAGCTTTACAGGCTGCAATTCGAGAGCCAACGCCCCGAGAACTCGAAGCCCTCGGCGTTCGACTTCTCGGCCCATCCCACCGGCCCATGAGACCGTCCTCGAAGACTCGGACGGTCTCCTGGCGTCAGTCGCTGGCGGGGGCTTGACACCGCGAGAAGCCGCGCCGCCGCCGATCCCAGGGCTCTACGCCGAGACAGCGAAAGCTGTAGGGATGTGAGAAAGTAGGGCGGGGATAAGAGACACGACTAAAAATGGCATATCGCCTGCTCGCCAGATTCGACGACCAGACCATCCGCGCGACGCTCCATGGTGGCCGAAACACCATCGGCTCGGACGCGAGCTGCGAGGTTTGCCTTCCCGATTCCACTGTGTCGCGCCGTCACGCCGTGGTCACGGTGAGCAAGGCTGGTCTCGAGCTGGAAGACCTGGGCTCGACCAACGGCACACTGCTGCGCTCCCAGCGAATCGAGCGTGCGCCGGTGTCGGTCGGCGACATCTTCGTCATCGGTCGGGTAGTGGTGCTGGTGGAGGAGCTGGCCGACGACGATCTCGAGGTCGGCATCGTGGTGCCGCGCGAGAGCTTCGATGCCTCGGGCTCGATGGCATTCGACGTCGGTGAGCTGACGGAGACCTTCAGTCCTCTCGACCGCTTCGCTCTCGACCACCTGCCGCGGCTGCTCGATCATCTGTGTGGGGAAACCGACCGCCAGCGTCTGGCGCAGCTCGTGGGGTATTCCGTGTTCGAGACCATGCCTGTGACCGCGGTCGAGATCATCGAGACCGGCAGCGAGGACAAGGGGATTCTGTACTCCGCCGAGCGGCCGGTTGACGACGAAGAGAAGGCCTGCTGGATCGAGGCGGTGACCCCGGCGTGCCAGGTGCGCGCCTGCTTCGACCGCCAGAGCGCGGCCGAACACTATCGCCCGGTGGTGGATTCCGCCCTGCTGTTGTTGACCCTGGCCGATCGCGAATTCGCGCCGGTGAGCCCCGCCGTCCGCCAGCCGCCGACCCCCGAACGTCCGCAGCCGCCGACCGTCGACCCGGCGGTTCATCGCCTCTACGACCAGGCCGAGCGGGTGGCGCGAGGCGATGTCGGCGTGCTCATCTACGGCGAGTCGGGCACCGGCAAGGAGGTGCTGGCGAGCTTCATCCACAACGCCTCGCCGCGCGCCTCGCAGCCGCTGGTGACGATCAACTGCGCGTCCCTGCCTCGCGATCTACTGGAAGCGGAGCTCTTCGGGGTGGAGAAGGGAGTGGCGACCGGCGTCGAGGCGCGGGCGGGCAAGTTCGAGGCCGCCGATCAGGGCACCTTGTTCCTCGACGAGATCGGCGACATGGCGCCGGAGACCCAGGCCAAGATCCTGCGCGTGCTGCAGGAGAAGGAGGTTTTCCGGATCGGCGGCCACACTCCGCGGCCGGCGCGCGCGCGGGTGGTCTCGGCGACCAACCGCGCGATCCACAAGATGCTCGCCGAAGGCAGCTTCCGGTCCGACCTCTACCACCGCATCGCCACCTGGGAGGTGGAGCTCCCGCCCCTGCGACGCCGGCGCTCCGACATCCCCAACCTCGCCGCATATTTCCTGACCCGCGAGGCCCAGCGCAACGGCACCCGGGTACGCGGCATCTCGCGGGCGGCGCTGCGGGCGCTGCGTCGCTACCGGTGGCCGGGCAACATTCGCCAGCTCAAGAACGAGATCGCCCGCGCGGTGCTGTTCCTGGAAGATCGCGAGCTGCTCGACACCGGGCGGCTGTCCGCCGCCATCCGCGGCGACGAGCAGGCCAAGGCCGGTCTACCGCTGGCCAAGATCCTCGAGGCCGTGGAGCGCGACGAGATCATCGCCGCTCTCGACGCCTGTGGCGGCGACACCACGGCCACCGCCGAACGGCTGTCCATCAGTCGGCCGACGCTCTACCGGCGGATCAAGAGCCTCAAGATCGACCCTCCGAAGTAGAGGCCGCGGCGGCAAGCGAGCCGCACGAAGCCAAGCCGCAGGCTTGGGTCTACGGGGCGCTAGAACCGAACGGTCAGCCCGTCGCCGCCGGGCTCGACGACCGGGGCGGCGTCGGACGCCAGGTCGAAGACCAGGCGTGTGATCGGCTCGGGCTCGGCCTGGAACTGGGCGATGCGGACGCGCTCCACCGCGCCGTCGCCGATCGGCATCGCCGAGCGGCGATCGATCTTGATCACGCCGAGCAGGTCGACCACGAACCTCGCCGGCGCGTCGAGGCGCGAGGTCGAGTAGGCGAACTCGCCGTCGACCGAGACGGAGAATCGGGAAGAGTCTTCCAAGCTGGTCACGTCGATCGCCAGGAACCTGGCGGAAGCGGGAAGCGCGGTGTCCGCGATGTTGGTGGGGCTGGCAGCCTCCATATCGGGAGACGCCGGGCGCTCGTCGATCACGGGCGCCACGATCGGGGTGACGTCGACGGCCGCGAGAGCCGCTTCCGGCTCTGTCGTTGAAGCGGGTACGATGCCCTCGATTTCCGCGGTGCGGACCTCCATCCCATCGACCACCACCTCCAGCGGCGAGACGCAGACCCGCTCACCGGTTTCGAGGCCGTCGCTGATCAGCACCGACTCCTTCTCGGTACGTAGGACGTCGACGTCGCGCCAGCGCAGCCGCTCGTCCGCGTCCACGACCAGCACGCGGTCGCCGTCGCGCAGAGCGGCTCGCGGCAGCAGCGCGCCGACTACCGTGCGGCCGGCGATCTCGGCGTCGACGAACAGGCCCACCGCCATCGGCGGCTGCCCCGTTTGCTTACGGCCGTAGGGATCCTCGACCCGCGCCACGAGGTGCATCATCCGGCTGCGGCGGTCGAGCTCGCCCTCGGCACGCACGATCCTGCCCTGCCAGGCGGTGTGCTTGCCGGTGAAGTTGGCGGACAGGTGGGCGATCGGTCCGTTGCCGTCGCCCTGGTGGGCGAGCGGGAGATCGATGAACGCCAGCTGCCGGTCGGGTACCGGCAGGCGCACCTCGGCATAGTCGATGGCGTGGACCTGTGCCACTTCCTCGCCCGGGGTCAGGTACTGGCCCACGTCGACCCGCGTGCCGCGCACCCGGCCGGCGAAGGGGGCGCGGATAGCGGTGCGTTCGAGCGCCAGGCGCGCCATGCCGAGCTCGGCCTCGGCGGCCTTGAGCACCGCTCGGGCCTCCGCCATCTGCGGCTCGCGCAGCACTAACGGGTCGGGCTCGCCGTCGCCCAGCTGGCGCCATTCCTCGGCCGCCACTCTGGCCTCGGCCTGCTGCTGCACCAGGCGCAGCTCGGCCTGGGAGACCCGCGCGCCGGCGCCTTCGACCGCGAGCTCGTAATCGCGCCGGTCGAGCCGCACCAGGATCTCTCCGCGCTCGAAGAAGCCGCCGGCCTCGAAATGTGGGGACACCGCGACCACCTGGGCAGCCACCTGCGAGGCCAGCGTCGTCTCGGTGCGGGGCAGCACCGTGCCCTGGGCGCTGACCGTCAGCGGAACCGCGTCGATCCGCACCGGCACCACGTTGACCAGCGGCAGGACCTTTTCCGGCCGCACCGTCTGGACCGGCTCCTTCGACTGGACCAGCGTCATCGCGCCGACGACGCCGGCGGCGACCAGGCCAATCGGTGTCAGGGCTTTCAGCACGGCAGGTGCTCCTCGGCTGGTTGTGGGATCTTCACTGCGACAGTCTTCACTGCGACACGGTCTCCAATGGGCAGCCACGAGGATGATGGACCCGTATTAAGACGGGCATTTCGATTCCAGACAGAAAGAGCTGGTGACCCGATGCACCGATGACCGGAGCACCCGTGAGTCGCTCGCCTGTTGCGGGAAGGGAAATCCTAGCAGATTCTACCGACCGGTCGATAGGTGAATCTTCCCTCTCCTACCTCGGGAGGGTTTAGACTCTGAGTCCGTCATGTCCCAGGACACTAACCGGGCCGAGAGCTACTACGCCCTCGCCCTCCAGGCCACCTGCCGCGCGGTCAACGCGCTCGAACCGGCCGGCGCGCGCCGGAAGATGCTCGAGACCCTGGACCGCCTGGAGCGCCAGATCGCAGCGTCCAAGGCGTTCATCGGCGAGGACCTGCGGCTGGTGGTGCTGCCGGAGTACTTCCTCACCGGCTTTCCGATGGGAGAGCCGATCGCGGCCTGGCGGGAGAAGGCGGCGCTCGACATGGAAGGGGCCGAGTACGAGCGGATGGGGGAGATCTGCCGCAAGCTCGGCGTCTACCTCTCGGGCAACGCCTACGAACAGGACCCGCACTTCCCGCGGCTCTACTTCCAGACCAGCTTCCTGATCGACGATGGCGGCGAGGTGGTGCTCCGCTACCGGCGCCTGAACTCGATGTACGCCCCCACGCCGCACGACGTCTGGGACCGCTACCTCGAGATCTACGGCACGGACGGCGTCTTCCCCGTGGCCCGCACACCGCTGGGCCGCTTCGGCGCCATCGCCTCTGAGGAGATTCTGTTCCCTGAGCTGGCGCGCTGCCTGGCCATGCGCGGTGCCGAGGTGTTCCTGCATTCGAGCTCCGAGTCCTTCGGCGACGGCGACACGCCCAAGGACATCGCCAAGCGGGCGCGGGCGATCGAGAATCTGGCCTACGTGGTGTCGGCCAACAGCGCCGGCACCCTAGACACGCCGACGCCGGCGTCCTCGACCGACGGCGGCTCCAAGATCATCGACCACCGGGGGCTGGTGATCGCCCGCGCGGCGACCGGCGAGAACATGACCGCCCACGCCGAGATCGACCTGGCGGCGGTGCGCCGGGCCAGGCGGCGGCCGGGCATGACCAACCTGCTGGCCCGCCAGCGTTTCGAGCTCTACGCCGGCAGCTACGCGGGCGCGTCGTTTCATCCGCCCAACACCATGGCCGAGGGCGAGCCCGAGCGGAGCCAGTTCCGCCGCACGCAGGAAGAGACCATCCGCAGGCTGGAGGAGGCGGGACTCATATGAGCGACAGCAAGCCGTTCGACAAGCTGATCAGGAACGTCCGCCTGGTGCGCCCCAAGGAGAGCGAGGTGCCCACCGTCGACGTCGCCGTGCGCGACGGCAAGTTCGCCGCTGTCGGCCACGATCTGCCGGCCGGCAGCGCCAAAGAGGTACTCGACGCCGGCGGCCTGCTCGGCTTCCCCGGCCTGGTGGACGCCCACATGCACGTCGGCATCTACCAGCCGCTGGCCGACGACGCGCCCAGCGAGAGCAAGGCGGCCGCCATGGGCGGCGTGACCTCCAGCCTCAACTACATGCGCACCGGCCAGTACTACCTGAACCGCGGCGGACCCTACCGCGAGTTCTTCCCCGAGGTGCTCGAGATCTCGGGTGGCCGCTTCCACGTCGACTACGCCTACCACCTGGCGCCGATCTCGAGTGGCCACATCGACGAGCTCGACATGCTGCTCGACGAGTTCGGGGTGGCGTCGTTCAAGATCTTCATGTTCTACGGCGGCTACGGCCTGCACGGCCGCTCGTCGAGCCAGAACGACTTCCTGATGATCGACGAGGACGAGAGCTACGACTTCGCCCACTTCGAGTTCGTCATGCGCGGCGTGCGCCGGCTGATGCAGGCCCACCCCGAGATCGCCGAGCACATCAGCCTGTCCCTGCACTGCGAGCTGGCCGAGATCATGAGCGCCTACACCCGGATCGTGGAGAGCGAGGGCAAGCTCACCGGCCTGCGCGCTTATTCGGCCGCCCGCCCGCCCCACTCAGAAGGCCTGGCGATCTGGATCGCCTCCTACCTGGCGTATGAAACCGACTGCCTGAACATCAACCTGCTGCACCTGAGCTCGCGCAAGGCGCTCGAAGCGGCGCTGATGATGGAAGACGTCTTCCCCCACATCGACTTTCGCCGCGAGGCCACCGTCGGCCACCTGCTGCTCGACGTCGACGCCCCCGCCGGCAAATACGCCAAGGTCAACCCGCCGATCCGTCCGCGCGACGACGTCGAGTTCCTATGGGAGGCGCTGCTCGAAGGCGCCATCGACTGGGTGGTCTCCGACCACGCCTGCTGCTCCCAGGAGCTCAAGGCCAGCGCCGCCGATCCCGACAACATCTGGCTCGCCAAATCCGGCTTCGGCGGCACCGAGTACCTGCTCTCCGGCCTCCACTCCGAGGGCCGCAAGCGCGGCCTGGCCCTCAACCACATGGCCGAGCTCACCTCCTGGAACCCGGCCCGCCGCTACGGCCTCCTCGCCAAGGGCGACGTCGCCCCCGGCTACGACGCCGACCTGGTGCTTTTCGACCCCGACGACACCTTCGTCGTGCGTGCCGAGGAGTCCGAGTCGTCGCAGGGCTATACCCCCTTCGAGGGCATGGAGCTCACCGGCCGGGTGAAGACCACCCTGCTGCGCGGCGAGGTGATCTATGAGAACGGCGAGGTCGTCGGGCCGCCGCGGGGCCGGTATTTGAAGCGGCCATACGAAGGGGAATGAACCGTTGCTGTACTCTTTCTCAGCTCAGTCTTACTGGATTGTGCATGACGCACGATGCTTAACCAGCCGTCTCTCGCGAGAGTCATAGGCCGGTGCGCCAGACTTCGAGCCCTGAAACCAGAACGTCTTCTAACCAGTCCTGGAATCGGCTAGTCGCGGCATCTGGGGACTCCCGATAGTTCACTTGGAAGAGGTCTTGAGCTAGAGGTGTGAGGTCGACGATCTGCCGTTCGCCTTCTTCTGTCTCCTCTCGTCGGAAAAAACACGCCGAGGCTCCGACGATGCCGCGGAACTCATGTCCTGTTGCATGGAAGGACACGAGAATCTCGGCCTGCGAGCCAGCCTGTATCACCAACCTCGCCCACGAACGATAGGCGCCTGTGTTGGCATAGTAGCCAATGCTTTTGGCTGTCTCGATGACCTGCCACCGAAAATAATGATCCCGCAGTCCTCCATTCAGCTCCGAATCGGCCCAGAACCGTGATTCGGTAATGAGATCGGACGTCTCTGCCTTCAGCTCGGCCGCTACCGCCTCGAAACGGTCCCTGGCCGCTTTCAGCAACTCGGTAGCGATTTCCTTTGCGGTCTCCCAGTGATCACGCTGTTCCCGAGACCGCCTAGAAAGCTGCTCGCGGGCAGCCTTGATTACGTGCTCGACACGTGTCTGTCTGAGGACCTGTCCGGAAATTCCGAGTGCCTGAACAAATGCTTTTCTCTGGGTGGCTGCCACGACATCGACCACGGATCCAAGATCGCCGTGATCCGCCGCTTCAAGAGCATCGAGGTATCGTAGTCTCTCGGCCTCTAGGTCGCGGATTACCAAAGGAAACCAACCTGCCTTGATGAGTACCAGCGTTGCGAGTGCACGTGCAACGCGGCCGTTGCCATCCTGGAAAGGGTGAATCTGGGTGAAGCGGTGGTGAAGCCAGGCAGATTCGACCTCTGGCGCGACTTCTTGATGAGAGTGATGTAGCTCAAGCAATCGGTCCATCTCCGAAGCGACCTGCTCAGGCGGGCAATACTCATGGATCTTGCCGTTCTGCCTCATTGGACTGTTCGGACGATATTTGTATTCGCCACGAAGCAACTCGTTCTCGACGACGTGTCCAAGCGAGTCAACGGCTGAGGTTGTCCTTTGGTTGCGGGTCAGGAGCGCGTGGAGCTCTTTGATGTAAGAGGTCGTTAAAGCCCGGTCGCCCCGGATAAAGTCGAAGAGACCATCAATTGCCGCTTCATGGTCGCGGATCATGGCTGCGACACGCTCCGGACTCTGGCCGGCCTGATCCTGAGGAATGAGGGACGCATCAATACCTCGCTCGATCAAGATCTGGGTCACACCTCGATCAAACGTATAAACGCGCTCTATGAGGCCGGTTTCGATGGCCCATTCCCGCCTCAGCCGTTCGTTGAACATCTGGAGCGCTTCGACTTGCTCGAGTTCGTGGCGTTGCTCGGCCCAGACTTTGGCCAGCTCCCGTAGTTCAGGTTTGGCAAGCGACTGCGGAGGTACCCGGTAGTCCTCGAGCGGGCGCCAAGAGTAAGAGATTTCCTGACTCATGATGTAGAGTTCATTCTACCGTAGAGATCAACCGGTGAGATCCCAGTGAATCTAGGTCGCCGCCTTCCGTAACAATGAGAAGGGGAGTGGCTGCGCGCGAAGTCATCTGCAAGAACGGAAAGGTCGACTGTGAGCTGCGATGTAGGTATCTGAAGGGGCCGTTTGGCGAAGGTTTAGGCGTCATCAATCCAAGCCCAGTCCTGCAGCAACCTCCGCGGCGGGGGCGGTCTCGGTGGCGGCAAGGGAGCTTCGCAGCCGGTCCTTCATCTCTTCCCGGAGCTCGAGATCCTCGTCTGGGTCGCTCAGCAGATCCACGACGGTCTGACGCACGACCGTTTGCACCAACTCCTTCAACTCTTCTTCGGTCATTTCTGCGACTCTGGTTGAGCTCATCAGTGCCTCCATTCAGCCCGCTGCCGAGCTGCTGACAGAGTAGCAGATCCTGGTATTGAACTCTGCCGCACCTCACCGTGTGGCAGATCAGGCATCATAGCTCCATGGTAGGCTCCGTGCGCTCAACGAAGCGCGAGCCCGCTACGGCAGCGGCCGAACCACCAAGGACATCGACTCCTGATCGACCCTTCGCCAGAGGACGTCGCCCGCGTGAAGTCAGCCACAATCCGTACCGGGCGAGCCGTTCGAGGACACAAAGATGCCGCACAAGTCGCTGAGCCAGATCTGGGACTCGATCGCGGATCGAGGGCGCGAGATTCTCGCGCGGCGGCGCGTAGCTTCGGCGGTGCACGGGATCGAGAGTCTCTGCCGGGACCTGCTGTCAGAGCGTGGGGAAGCCTCTGGAACCGCACTCGCCAGGGAGATCGTCCGCTCGTATGAAGCGATGGACGAAGCTCGGAAAGAGCAGTTCTTCCAACTTCTCGACACCCGCTTCTCACCCGCAGCCGACGCGATTCTCCAGGCTGCCGACAGCTATCGCGAGGCACCGGATCCGGACACCCTGCTGGCCCTGAGCCGCGCCGTCGAGCCGCCGCGCCAGGAGCTCATCCGGCGGATCAACATGGCCCCGCGGGGCACCGCGGCGATCGTCGCGATGCGCAAGGACCTGCTCCGCTTGCTGCCGCGCCATCCAGAGCTGAGAGCGGTCGAGGCCGACTTCCAGCACCTCCTGCACTCATGGTTCAACCGCGGTTTCCTGGTGCTCGAGAGGATCGACTGGCACACGCCGGCCGCGACGCTCGAAAAGCTCTTCGAGTACGAAGCTGTGCACGAGATCCAGGGCTGGGACGACATGCGCCGGCGCCTGGCCGAGGACCGCCGCTGCTTCGCCTTCTTCCATCCGGCACTTCCCGGCGAACCCCTGATCTTCGTCGAGGTAGCGCTGCTCGACAGCCTGGCGACCGCGATCCAGCCGCTGCTCGACGTCGACAGCCCGCCGTCGGCCGCCGACCGGGCGACGACCGCGGTTTTCTACTCGATCAACAACTGCCAGGATGGTTTGCGTGGCATCTCGTTCGGCTATTTCCTCATCAAGCAGGTGGTCACAGAGCTGGCAGCGGATCATCCGCACCTCAAGACCTTCGCCACCCTCTCTCCGATTCGCGGATTCCGCGCCTGGCTCGAGGCCCTCGACAGCGACCTTCTCGACCAGGACGGGCTCGACACGCTCTCGGAGCCGGATTGGTTTCGGGATGATGCGCGGGCCGACTCACTGCGAGAACCGCTGCTGAAGCTCTGCGCGCGGTACCTGATCAAGGAGAAGAAAGACGGCGAGCCGGTCGACCCTGTGGCACGTTTCCATCTCGGCAACGGCGCCCGGATCGAGCAGATCAACTGGTTTGCGGACACCTCGCCGAAGGCCATGGAGCAGGCGGCGGGCATGATGGTCAACTACGTCTATCGGCTGAAGCAGATCGAGAAGAACCACGAGGCGTACGTGAGTCGGGGCACGGTAGCCGCATCGGCGAACGTGAGGGCATTGGCGAAGTAGAGTCCAACGGGCTTGTCTGCTGAGTTCGTCGTGGGAGTCATGTTGCTGTCTGGCAAGTACGTACCGCTGGGGTTGACGCTGCTGGCGCCGATCACCGTCAACATCGTGCTGCTCCACATCTTCCTGGACACCGCCGGTCTGCCGATGGCGATCATCATCCTCGTCCTCCACGGCTTCCTCGCCTGGGCGTACCGCGGCTCCTTCAAGGGCGTGCTCGACATGAACGCCCAGCCGGGTTAATGGCACCCCAGATTACGCATCGTGCGTAACGCACGATGCGTAATCTGCCCGAGGAGGGCTGGATCTCTACTTCGAAGCATAACTCGGTCTTCGATATCGTAGAAATTACTTGACAGGGAGACTTCAGTTTCCTACGATCGGCGCACCATGACGACCGCCGAGCCTCGAACCCGCCGCACGCCTCCCGGCCGCCCCAGGGGCTGGCGCAGGGGGACAAATTTCTCCAAGATGGTCGTCCGGCGGGTCGGCGACATGCGGGCGCTGCGGTCGTCGGTGGACGTACACCGGTCGCGGGTCGCGGCCGGGCTCGGCGAGCGGCTGGCCGCCGAGCTGGCCGAAGGCGAGACGTTGCCCGACTTCGACCTGACTCTCGACCTGGTGGTGCGCTCGGCGGAGAGCGCGCTCGAGCGCCTGCGGGCGGCCGAGCGGCGATACCTCGGTCTGCAGAGCGAGTGCAGGCGCATACGGCACGCGAGCGAGAAGCTGGCGCGGCGCGAGGTCTACCCGCGGGTGGTGTCGGTGCGGCGGTTGATCGAGGCGCAGTTCGGCCGGGAGCACGGCCGGCAGGTGCACGGCATGGCGGGCAGGACCCTGCGCAAGGCCAAGCGGCTGCACGGCCAGCTCCAGTACCTGGTGTGGACGCTCGAGGACGTGCGCTCGCCGTTGCTGCCGGCGCCGGTGCTCGCGGGTCTGGCGGCGAACCGCGAGACCTGGCTGGGCGAGATCGAGCCCGGCTACCGGCGGCTGACGGATCTGCTGGACGAGCTGCTGGATCTCGAGCTCTCCGAGCAGGAGGCGCGGGACGACAGGAACGTGGCGATGAAGACGTTCGACGTCGCCTACGGTGAGGCGCTGCGGCTGGTGCACGCCAACTTCACCTTCGCGGGTTACGGCGAAACGCTGGCCCGGCGGCTGCGGTCGTACTTCCAGCGCCGGCTGCACATCCGGCGGGCGCGCGAGAAGCGCGAGGCGCGGGCCGAAGGCAGGGTGAAGCAGACCCTGCGCTCCGCCGCGTCGTCCGTGCTCGGCCTGCTCGGCAAGCGGCCGCCGTCCGTCGCCTGATGCGGTGGCCCCGAGATTCCGGAGTCGAGAATCGGCGGGCCACCGGGTGGCGCGGCCTCTTGGACGTCGAGAATTAGTTGGCCACGCGGTGGCCTGAGCTCGCCGGCGTCCAGAAGTAGTGGGCCACGCGGTGGCCCGGGCATGTCGGAGTCGAGAATTAGTGGGCCACGCGGTGGCCCGGGCGTTTTCGCGTCCAGAATCGGCGGGCCACGCGGTGGCCTGGGCGTTTTCGTGTCCAGAATTAGCAGGCCACCGGCTCCGATCGGCAGTTGACGATCGTCAATCGCGTCCTTTCGCGCCCCGGAGGTCTGCGGAGACCGCACACAGGCGTCCGTTCTCGAACCTTGGACGACATGATTCTCCGCACTGGCGTCCGGTCCGGGGCCGCGGACTCGGCGAGTCCGCCCATCGGGGTACGTTCCCGGTCGCGAGATCGGGTGCTGGCGAGGATAGACGGGGACGAAGCTGCCACGGCAAAGTCCGATCCCAACCGTCTGGCGCGGCTCGGGCAGCGCCTGGTCACCCGCGATCGCGACGAGCTCGGGCTCGAGATGGAGGTCACGAGCTGGCACGGCGACCTCGCCGGCGAGCGTTCGGGCGTCCATGACGATCTCGCCGCCCTGCCCTTCCGCCTGGTCGTCACCAGCGCCCACGACCCGCTGATGGAAACGGCGCTGCGCCAGGCGAACAAGGAGCCGAAGGTCGAACGTTACCACTATCGCGGTACCAACGAAGAGCTGCTGCCGAAGCCGACGGCCGAGAAGCCGGTGCTGTTTCATCTCTACGGGCATGCCGCCGAGCCGCGTTCCCTGGTGCTGACGGAGATTCAGCTCCTGGATTTCCTGGCGGCGTTGATCTCCAAGAATCCGCCGCTGCCCCGTGACCTCAAAGCAGAGCTGACCAACTGCCGCATGTTCCTCTTTCTCGGTTTCGGCCTGGATCACTGGTACCTGCGGATCCTGCTGCACGTCCTCGAGGTCCTCAGGCCGGGCAGCCGGGCCTTCGTCCTCGAGACCGGGGAGGGCGGCAGGGCCGGGCGCACCGACGACGCGATCCTCTTCTACCGAGAGAACTTCAGGGTCGACGTCCAGTTCGACGACGTGCGCGAGTTCGCCCACGAGCTGCGCGGCCGCTACCAGCCCGAGCCGACCTCTCCGTCTTCGTCCCCGTCGCCGGAGCCGGTACCGCCGCCCACGGCAGGCGCCAAGGTCTTCATCTGTCATGCCAGCGAAGACGCGGCCAGGGCCGGCGAGGTTTGCGACATCCTGGAGGGCGCCGACCTCGAGCCGTGGCTGGACAAAGAATCTCTGCGCGGCGGCGACCGGTGGGACGACATGATCGAGTCGACGATCAAGCAGGTGGACTACTTCCTGGTTTTGAACAGCCGAGCCCTCGCCGCCAAGAGCCGCGGCGTCGCCTACGTCAACAAAGAGATCAAGGTGGCGCTGCGGGCCGACGACCTGCGCATGAGGAGCTTCATCGTACCGGTGAGGATCGACGACGAGCCTCTCCTGGAGCCGCTGCGCGGTTTCCACGCCGTCGACCTCGGCGGCCCTCATGGCGAGCGCGATCTGATCCGCGCCATCAAGCGGCAGATGAAAGCGAGCTGAGACGTGAGACCCCGCCGCCGCGGCCAGCGCTACAAGGGCACCGCACCGTTCCTGGACCTGGAGCTCGACCGCAGGACCTTCTTCGGCCGCGGCCGGGAGAGCCGCACCTTGCTCAGCCTGGTGCTGGGCGAGGCACTGGTGGTGCTGTTTGGCAAGTCGGGCCTGGGCAAGTCCTCGCTGATCAACGCCGGTCTCGCCGAGCCGCTGCGCCGCCGGGGGTACTTCCCCGTCATGGCCCGCCTGGGCGACCGTGAACCCGGCCCCCTCGGCGGTATCTTCGACGGCGTTCGGAGCGCGGCGCGCGACGCGGAGGTCGACCTGCTGCGGATCGACAGTGGCGCCGACGACGAGGACGCCCTCGACCACAGCAGCCTCTGGCGCTTCTTCAAGACGACGGAGCTGTGGTCACAGAGCAATGACCCGCTGCGACCGGTGCTGATCCTCGATCAGTTCGAGGAGCTGTTCACCCTCCACCAACCCAAGGCTCGCGGGGAGCTGATCGGCCAGCTCGCCGAGCTGGTGCGCGGGCGCGCGACCCCCGCCGAGCGGTCCACCGCCGGGCGCGCTCTCGACGACGGTCCGCCGGATCTCAAGATCGTCATCTCGCTGCGCGAGGACTTCCTGGCCAACCTGGAAGAGCTGGCGCGCGACATCCCCGGCATCTTGCACAACCGCTACCGACTCGGCCCGCTGACCCTCGACGGCGCCCGGCGGGCCATCGTCGAGCCGGCGCGGCTCGACGACGAGGGTTTCGAGACCGTGCCGTTCTCCTATCGAGAAGAGGCGGTGGACGAAATCGTCACCTTCCTGGGCAAGCAGCGCCAGGGGGAGGAGACCGTCGAGAGCGACGAAGTGGAGCCGGTGCATCTTCAGCTCATCTGCCAGTACCTCGAAGAGCAGGTGCGGGACCGCCAGGCGTCGCGCGAGGGCGTGATCGAGATCTCGGACGCCGACCTGGGCGGCGAGCGCCGCATGCAGCGGGTGATGGAGGGTTTCTACGATCGCACTGTCGGCGCGATCAAGTCACTGCGTGAGCGCCGCGCCGTGCGCAAGCTGTGCGAGAAGCGGCTGATCAGCGGCACCAAGCGGCGCTTGACCGAGGACGAGGACGAGATCGAGCGGCGTTTCAAGATCTCGAAAGAGCTGCTGCGCCGGCTGGTGGACGCGCGTCTGCTCAGAGCCGAGCCCCGGCTGGGTGGTACCTTCTACGAGCTCAGCCACGACCGGTTGGTAGAGCCTATCCTGCAATCGCGGGCGAGACGTCGCCGGAAAACCTGGCAACGTCTCTCAGCAGCGCCGCTGGTAATCGCGATCTTGTTCGGGCTCGCGGCACTGCTCCAGAGCGCGGTTTCTCGGGCGTTGTACCCGCCGGGGAAGTCGTTCCAGGCCTGTGCCAGTTGTCCTGATATGATCGTGATCCCCGCCGGCCGCTTCACCATGGGCTCGCCCGAGGAAGAGGAGGGGCGGGACGACGACGAAGGTCCACAGCATGAAGTGAAGATCGCTCGCTTCGCCTTGGCCAAACATGAAGTGACCCGCGAGCAATTCGCTGTCTTTGCCCAGGAAACGAAGTTCGAGGGCTCGGGTTGCTTTACCTGGGATGGGGATAAGGACCAATGGAAGCTTGACGATCAGAAGAGCTGGGACGCCCCTGGCTTCGAGCAAACCCCCGGGGACCCGGTTACCTGCGTAAGTTGGCAGGACTCCCAGAGTTACATCGAATGGCTGAGCGTCGAAACTGGCGATCAGTACCGGCTGCCAAGTGAAGCGGAGTGGGAGTACGCGGCGCGGGCCGGGACAACGACCTCGCGATACTGGGGCGAAGATTCAGAGAGCGCCTGTCGCTACGCCAACGTTGCCGATCAGATTACGAAGCTAACATTTCCGGATTGGACCACCCATGAATGCCAAGATGGCTATACCTATACAGCCCCGGCCGGGAGTCTTGCCGTCAACAACTTCGGCCTTTACGACATGCTAGGGAATGTCTCAGAGTGGAACGAAGACTGCAGGAATGGAGGATATTCGGGTGCGCCGGTCGACGGCTCCGCCTGGCTCAGTGGCAACTGTGCCCGCCGCATGTTGCGTGGCGGTTCGTGGGGCCACAAACCCAGCTTCGTGCGTGCGGCTAACCGCATGGGGGGCAATACGCCGACCCGGAACGAGAACGCCGGTTTCCGTGTCGCCAGGACGCTCCCGTGAAACGGGAGCTCACCTCTTGTGTCTTACCATCTTTAATTCTTGAATCAAGGGCGAAGCCCGTCGGTTTTTTGAGGTAGAGCAATGACAGCCAAGAAATCCGATGCCGCGCGACGCACCGGACCCGCGCTCGAGAAGATGTATCAATTCATCCTCTGGCTCGTTCCAGCCCTGGAGAAGTTCCCGCGCAGCCAGAAGTTCCTGCTCGGCGACCGCATCCAGTCGTCAGCACTCGATGCGTTGGAGGGTTTGATAGAAGCCACCTACACCCGCAATCGCCGCCCGGTCCTGCTGGCGGTCAATCTCCGTCTCGAGAAACTGCGCTATCTGATCCGCCTCTCCATGGACCTCCGCCTTCTCGATCAGCGATGCTCCTGACCCCGAAGGGGTCAAATCATAAAGCCCGGGGCTGGCGTCGCGGAGCCCCCGGCGACGCGGCGTGAGCCCCGGGTTGGCGAGATCCTCACTCCCACCGCCCTGTAAGGGCGGAACAGGATGCCACAAGGAGCGAAGTTTGGCCCTTTCAGGGCCAGGCCTTTCTTGGCTGGAAACCCGGGGCTCGCACTGCGTCGCTACGCTCCTTGTGCCAGCCCCGGGCTCTACGCTCATGCCCCTTCAGGGCACGGAGACTCGGCGGTCCGAGGCGGCCAGGGGCGTCACCCGGCCCTCGCGGTAGTCTTCTCGGGCCTCCTCGATCGAGCGCAGGAACGACGGCGAAGACAATGCCTGGAGATCCTCCAGCTTGTCCTCCAGGGTCTGCTCCACGGTATCGCGGACGACCGTCCGAAGTTCTTCGACGCTCAGATCTTTCACCATGACAGGCATCTTCGAGTCTCCTTGGCCGGTCGGGCTCTACCGGCGACCGTCTCCAGCATATCAGGGTAGGACCTCAACCCGCGCCCGCGGGCGGCACGTGCTTCTTCACCTGCGTCGCGGCCAGGAGCGCCAGGAAGATCAGCACCGCCACCAGCGTGAAGGCGGCCTGGTAGCTGCCGGTCCAGTCGTAGATCGAGCCGGTGAGCCAGATGCCGAGGCCGCCACCGATGGCGTCGAAGGTGGTGATGGTGCCGAGGATCTTGCCCGCCGCCTTGAGCCCCAGGCTGTCGACGGTGAGCAGCTGGATCATGGTGTAGAGGCCGCCCCAGCCGAGGCCGAAGAGCACGATCGCTACCCACAGCAGGCTGAGCTCCATGGTGGCGAGCAGAACGGCGCCGGTGAGCATGACGGCGATGTTGGCCAGGAAGACGCCCTTCTGATGAACGTGGTCGGCCAGGAAGCCGAACAGGAACTTGCCGATCAGGGCCAGGCCGAAGAGCAGGGTCAGGCCGAAGGCGCTGCGCTCGGGGGTCAGGCCGAGGTCGGTGAGGTGCAGGAAGAGGTTGGCCTGGAAGCCGAGGATCGAGAAGAAGGTGGTCATGGCGGCGAAGGCCAGGGCCCAGAAGGTGCCGGTCTTGAGCGCGGCTTTGAATTCGAGGCCGGGAAGCTCGGGAGGGCCGGTATCGACTGTCTGCGCAGCTCCATCGGGCGCACCGGCGGAGGACTCGGCGGCTGGCTTCTCGCCGTAGGGCACGAGGCCCATGTCGTGCGGGCGGTTGCGCACCAGGGCGAAGAGGACCACCAGCAGGCCGAGGGGGAAGGCAGCCTCCCAGGTGAAGGCCTGACGCCAGCCGTATTCGCCGATCAGCCAGGTGGCGAAGGGCGGGAAGAACATGCCGCCGAGGCTGGTGCCGACCAGCGCGATGCCGATCGCGGTGCCGCGGTGGCGCACGAACCAGTTCGACACCAGCATGATGGCGACGATCAGGCCGCAGCTCGCCAGCACCACGGCGAACAGCGTGTGGATGAGGTACATGTGCGTCGCCGACTGGATGCGGCCGTAGAGCACCAGGCAGACGGCGAGCAGCGCCGCGCCGATGATCATGAACCGGCGCACGCCGTAGCGGTCGGCCAGGGCGCCGGCCAGGGGGCCGAGCAGGCCGGCGAGCGCGAAGGTGATCAGGTCGCGGAACTTGAGCGTGCCGCGGCTCCAGCCGAACTCGTCGAGCAACGACGGGTCGAAGGCGGTGATGCCGGGGATGATCAAGCCGTTGGTCACCCACAGCACCACCAGGGCGCAGCCCGCGATCACCCAGCAGTACGGCGACTTCACGACTGAGGGTCTCGGGTCAGGTGCACGGTCAGGGAGTAGATGTCGCTACGGTAGTAGGTGTGGACGCGGGCCACGGCGCGGCCGTCGTCGGTGCGCACGACGCGGTCGACCGAGAGCAGCGGGGCGCCGACGCGGACCTCGAGCAGCCTGGCCAGGGGCGCGTCGGCGAGGGTGGCGCGGATCGACTGGTCGGCGACGCGCAGGCGCAGATCGAGACGCTTCTCGATCGCCCGCATGATCGAGCCCTCGCGCCAGTCCTCGTCGGCGAAGCTCTCGGCGACCTCGGTGGGGATGCGGTTGACGATGTAGCTGTAGGGCGTCTCGTGGTGCATGCGCAGGCGCACGCACTGGGTGATGAGCTCGTCGGCGCCTAGACGGAAGGTCTCGGCATCCTGCCGGGTGCTGGCGACCCGGCGCAGCTCGAGCAGCTTGACCGAGGTGGCGCGCCCCATCGACATCAGGTCGTCGAGGGTGTCCTCCATGTGGATCGGGTCGGAGACCGCCGGGTGGCCGGTGACGAAGGTGCCGCGGCCGGCCTCGCGGCGGATCAACTGCTCGTCCTCGAGCGTCTTGAGCGCCTGTCGCACGGTGATGCGGCTGACCCCGTAGTCGGCCACCAGCTCGGCCTCGGTGGGCAGCTGGTCGCCGACGGTGTAGGCGCCGGAGAGGATCTGCTCGCGCAGGATCGTGCCGAGCTGGTAGTAGAGCGGGACCTTGTTGCTGACGAACCTGGAAGTCTGGGACGCCAGCTTCTCGGGCGGTGTCTGCTTCGTGGAGCTCATCTCAAACCCATTCTTCCAGTCCGTAGACGCGAACCGCGTTCTGCCACAGCAGCTTACGCCGAACCTCGTCGCTGAAGCCGAGCTCCCCGATCTCACCGGTCGCGCGTTCGAAACCGACCACCGGCCAGTCGGTGCCGAAGAGCACCTTGTCCTGGCCACGGCGCGAGCCGATGAAGCGCACGAACGAGGGGTCCCAGTACTTCGGCGCGTGGGCGTCGCAGCCGATGTAGACGTTGGGATGTTTCCACGCCACCGAGATCATCTCCTCGACCCACGGATAGCCGATGTGGATGCCGACGATCGTGAGCTCCGGGAAGTCGAGCGCCACGCGGTCGAGCCGCATCGGCTGCGCCACCGTGGGCAGGAACCCTTGAGCCGAGTGGCCGACCTGGATCTGGATCGGCACCCCGAGCTCTGCGCACTTGGCGTAGAAGGGGTAGTAGATCCGGTGATCCGGGGGCTGGCCGAACCAGTGGGGATAGAGATGCGCGCCGACGAAACCGTGCTCGCGCACCGCCTCCTCCACGTGCCGCATCCACGGCACCACGCGCGACGGGTTGATGCCCACCACGCCCTTGAAACGGTCTGGGTGCGCGGCCACCACCTCGGCGATGCGTGCCACCGGTTTCTCGAAATAGATGTCCGAGCCTTCCCAGCCGCCGGTGGTGGCGATCAACAGCCCCTTGTCGATGCCGGCGTCGTCCATCAGGCCGAGCTGGTCCTCCAGCGGCACGCCGGCGTGGGTGGTGCCGAGCACCTTGACCTTCTTCCAGAAGGCGTCGAGCTTGGGGGTGTAGTTGCTGGTCAGGTCGGGCGTCCACAGATTGACGACGATGTCCAGGATCGGGCCTTCTAAAGGTCTCGTGTCAGGAGTCGTCATTGCTCTCGTCCCGCGGATTCTCGGAAAAGCGCTGCTCGAGCACGCGCCGCAGCGGTTTGCCCGCCAGGTTGCGCGGCACCTGGTCGAGAAAGTGGATCACCTTGGGACACTTGTAGGGTGCCAGACGAGCGCGACAGAAGTCCAGCAGGGCGCTGGCCGTGACGCCGGAATCCGGCCGCCGGACGACGAAGGCGGTCACCGCCTCGCCCCAGCGTGGGTCGGGCAGGCCGACGACGGTGCTGTCGGCCACCTCGGGGTGCTCCGCCAGGGCGCGCTCGACCTCGCTCGGGTAGACGTTGAGGGCGCCGGTGACGATCATGTCGTGCTTGCGGCCGGCCAGGTAGAAGTAGCCCTCGGCGTCGCGCCGGGCGAGGTCGCCGGTCTTCAGCCAGCCACCCCGCAGCACCTTGGCGGTGGCCTCGGGCGCCTTCCAGTAGCCGGTCATGTTGGCGTCGCAGGCCACCGCGATGTCGCCGATCTCGCCGCGGGGCAGCGGTTGCCAGTCATCGCCCAGGATGCGCACGCCGACCCCCACCTGGGGACGGCCGCACGACATCAGCAGGTGGCCGCGCTCGTCGTCCTCGAGCGCGGCGGCGTGGTCCTCGGGCTCGAGCACCGTGCCGGCGAGGCCGGTTTCCGAGGTGGCGAAGGTCTGGCGAAAGCCGCAGGAAAGGACGCCTGCGGCGCGCCTCAGAGTCGGCTCGGGCATCGGACTGCCGCCGTAGAGCAGGACTTCCAGGTGCTGAAGGTCTCGCGCGTCGAAGTCGTCGTGCTCGAGCATCATCGCCAAGGTGGTGGGCACCAGGTTGGTGAAGGTGATGCGCTCGGCGGCGAGTGCCTGAAGCGCGCCACCGACCGAGAACTGCAGCAGGTGGCAGGGGCTGCCGACCGCCACGTGGCAGGCGATGCCGGCGAAGCCCGCCGCCGAGTAGAGCGGTGAGGGCAGCAGAACCCGGTGGCGGCGGGCGCAGCCGATCGCCAGCACGTGGACGAGGGTGCCGAGCAGCGCTCCCCGGTGGCTGTACATCACGCCCTTGGGGAAGCCGGTGGTGCCGCTGGTGTAGAGCAGGATCAGCAGCCCGTCGCCGTCGATCGGGCGCTCCAGGGGCGGTTCGCTCTCCTCACCCTCCTCGAGCAGCCGGCGGTAGGATGGGATCTCGCCCTGACCCTGTCCGAGGCCCGCCACCAGGCCGACGCTCGACGCGCGCCCGGCGGCGTCGCGGCCCGTCTCGAGCAGAGCGTCACCGGCGAGCAGCGCGCGGGCCTCGCAGTCCTCGAGGATGCTTGCCACTTCGCCGGCGGTCAACCGGCTGTTGATCGGCACCGCCACCAGGCCGCTGCGGGCCAGCGCGAACAGCGCCTCGACGAACGGCACGCAGTTGTGCGACAGGATCGCCACCCGGTCGCCGCGCTCCAGACCCCGTTTGCGGAGCGCCCAGGCCAGGCGGTTGGCCCGCGCGTCGGTCTGGCGCCAGGTGAGGCGCTCGGCGCCCATCACGAGTCCCTCGGCGTCGCCGTCGATACGCGCGTTGCGCGTCAGCAGGTCGCCGAAGTGTCGCAGGTCGCCGAGCACGGGACTCAAGGGGGTCGACCCCGGGAACCTACAACCCCGGCAACGACAGGTTGTTTTCCGCCGCGGCGTTGATCACTTCCTGGTGTTCCTGAATCTGGTAGAGGAAGCCGTGGCGCAGCTCCGGGGACAGGAAGCCGGTCTTGCGCATCAGCTCGCGGTAGGCGCGGCGCAGGTAGGTCAGCGGGTCCCGGCCCTCGATGTCTTCCTCGTTTTCGCACAGCCAGTTGAAGGCCCGGAAGAGGCGGAACTGGAGCATCTCGCCGGCGGGCGGGTAGGGCAGCTGCTTGAGTAGCTTCTCGAGCGCCGTCGAGTAGTTGACGATAGCTTCCTTGTCGTTCCTTTCGAGGGCCAGCTCCAGAAGCCACGCGCTGTCGATCGCGGCCGCCGTGCGGTCGCCGTGCTGGCGGTGGATGCGCAGCGCCTCGGCGAGCTGCAGGCGCGCCTCGACCTCCTGGCGCTGGCGCATGAGGATCCGGCCGAGCAGCTGCTCGGCGTCGCCCAGCAGCGCGGTCTCGGGCAGCAGGCTGAGCTGGAAGTGGGCCTGTCGCGCTTCCTGCAAGGCCTTCGCGGTGTTGCCGAGCTCGAGCTGGTTGGCCGCCAGGTCGAGGCGCGCGATGGCCTCCCCGACCACGTCGTCCCGACCGCTGCGCGCCGCCAGCGCGCGCCGCAGCAGCTTGGTGGCCGCGGTGTGATTGCCGAGCGACCCCAGGGCGCGCCCCGAGCCGAGATGGGCGAACCCCGACTCGTCGGCGTCGTCGCCGTACTCGGAGATCACCTTCAGCGCCTCGCGGTAGTAGCCCAGGGCCTTGGAGAAGTCGCCGATGGCCATCGCCACCGCGCCCAGGGCGGTGAGGGAGGTGCCGAGGGGCTTGAACAGCTTTTTCTCGCGCCGCACCGTTTCGGCCTTCTTGTGATGCAGCATGGCGTCTTCGAGCCGCATCTCCCGCAGGGCGATGTTGCCGAGGTGGAAGTGGCAGGTCGCGCCGACGGAGGTGTCGGTCTGGCGATCGACGACCTCCAGCAGGCTCTCGAAGACCTCGCGGGATTCGCCCAGGCGGTCCATGCGTTTGAGCAGATCTCCCAGGCGGATGAAGAGTGTCGCCCGCTGTCGATCGTCGCTCGCCTCGGACGAGGCGCCGAGGGCCTGGCGCAGCGATTTCTCCGCTTCCCGGAAGCGGCCCCGCTCCTGATCGAGCTCGGCTTTCAGAGTCAGGAGCGCGATGTGCCTCTTCGGAGAATCGAAAGCCAGCGAGATCGCCCGCAGCAGATCGCTCTCGAGCTCGCCGAGCTTGCCCAGGCGCCGGCCCAGGGGCAGCATGGACCACAGGATGTCGAGCTCGGCCGCCGGATCGCCGGATCGCCGCCGGTGCTGCTGGTACTCGTTGCGCAGTGCCTCGAAGAGCTCGTCGCGCGTCGCCTGGGACCCGGAGTCGCGGGACAGATCGAGCAGCGGCGGCAGCGCTTCGGGAGTGCCGGCCAGCAGGCGATAGGTCGCCCACCCCTTCTCCGGGCTCTCGGGCTCCTTGGTGATCACGCGGCCGAGTGCCCGGCGCAGCGAGCTGGCCGCTTCGAATGTCACGGTCCCGGCCAGGGCACGGGCGTAGGCTGGACACCGGAAAACGAGCCCCGTGCCCCAGGGCGACTCGGCCCGCCGCAGCATGCCCGAGGCGAGCGCGTCCCGATGCCAGTCGGGGGTCATCTGGATGCCGAAGCGGGCACAGGTGATTTCGAGATGGCCTGGTGTGATCGTCTGGCCCGCCAGGGCCAGGATACGCAAGGGCAGCGGCTCGCCGAAGCGACGCACCTCGGCCTCGACGTGCCGTACCAGCCGTTGTGACGGCTTGTACTCGACGTCGTCACTGCCATCGTAGAAGAAGCTGCCGTAGACCTGGCGGATCAGCCCGCGGTGGACCAGCCCGACCAGGCCCTCTTCCAGCGCGAAGGGAAATCCCGCCGCGGCCGTGACCCAGCGGGTCTCGATGTCCGCGTCGATCGACAGTCCCTCGATCAGCTCGCGCGCGTGCTCCACGCCCTCGGCCTCGTCCATGGCCGGAACCTCGATCCGGGGCAGAGAGCCGAAGGCCTCGGATTCCATGCCGCCGCGGCTGATCAGGATCAGACCGCACGGCAGCGGCCCCGCCACCAGGTGGTCGAGCAGCTCCATGTCGCCGGCCGACGCGGTCTGCACCAGGTCGCAGACGATCCACGGCGGGTGGTCCAGCTTGTCGACGGTGGCGGCGAGCCAATCGAGCAGGGTCTCCGCCGCCTGATCCAGCGGCGCGTCGCGCAGCAGGTCCGCCGCGCTTGCGGGGATGGCGTCGGGCGCCAGCTGCTGGAGCCTGTTGGCGAGGTTGTGCCCGAGCACGTCGGTGCCGTAGAGCGCCCGGCCGATGCCGGTCCAGATCTTCGTGCCCTTGCGAGACTCGAGAGCGTGCCACACGGCGTGGGTCTTGCCGGCGCCCAGCGGTCCGGTCACGGAAATGCCGCCCTGGGGCGCGATGGCGGCCAGCGCCGCTTCGATCTCCGGACGCTTCACCATCACCCGACGTCCCAGCAGTTTCGGGTTGTGCCACGGCAACGATTCGCTCTTTCGGCCACGCAGGCCGAACATCGGGATCCGCCGGCCCGAGGGTCCGGCATAGAGATCCAGTTTCTCCATCTCGTAGCGGCCGTCGAGCCAGCCGGCGGCGTAGCCCGTGGTGACGATCTCACCCTGTGGCAAGCGCGGCCTTCGCCGATCGAGATCCTCCACCAGGGCGTCCCTCACCAGCACCACCGCCTCGCCGTGTTGGATGACTTCGGCCGGCAGCACCAGGACGCCCGAGATCTCTTCGCCAGCATGTTGAGAATCGAGGCGCTCGAAGAAGGCGGCGGCGAGCAGGACGGCGGTATCGAAGACCGATGCCCTGCCGTTGGTCGGCAGGATCGCGAACAACCGCTCGTCGAGCTGGGTGACCCCAGGCAGGTCGAAGAGCTTGGCGGCGATGCCCCGCGCCCGGCGGTCGTCGCTTTCGTCGGGCCAGAACCGCAGCAAAGCCACGGGCAGGGTCAGGCTCGGGAGGGGAAGGGCGGGGTCGGACATGTCAAGAAAATACCGCGAGAGGCAATCGCTTACCCGCCGCTCAGTGTATCAAGGTCGGGGGCCCGTGGGCCGAAACGATGGAGCGACATGGCGACGCGACCCGGCGGAATCTGGACAGGGGTTGATTCTGTTATACTGACGACACGGTCCTGGAGTCAGGATCGCCCTTCCATTCACCGTGATCGGGGCTCGAGCAAATCGAGGGCTCGGTATCACCGTCTTCCCGACATCACCGTCTTCCTGGTATCGCGGACACCCCGCCCCATCCCGCCCGCCGGCTCGTCGCCGCTCGGCTTCGTTAGAGGATCATGGACATGAAACGACGTCTCGACACTCGTCTCTACTACTTCACCGTCGAGGACGAGAGCCTCCTCGGGGAGGCCTTCCCGAATTTCGAAGACGATACCTACGCCATCGCCTACAAGGTGGTCGGCACCGACGCCGTCTTCGTCACCACCGCCGAGACCAGGGACGCCATGGACCGCAACGACGTGCCCTACACCCAGCTCGCGGAAGAAGACGGAACCCGGCTCTCGGTCCATCATTCAGCTCTGTCGACGGAGGAGCTCGGCGAGTTCGAGGATCCGCTCAAGGCGCTGGCATTGGCTTACCGCGCCATCGGGCTCCTGTGCGTGGGGGTCAACGGCAACTCCAAGCCGGATTTCTCCGACGGCGTGAAGAACTACTCCTACTTCACGGCGCCCGCCGGCCACACCTTCATCTGGCGCATGTTCACCGAGCGCGAAGAGGCGATCGAGTACGTGGCCGCGCGTTTCGGCGACGACGAAGACGCCGTCGAGTGGGCGGAGACCCTGCCGTTGTCGACCTCCGGGGAGCTGGTCAGTTACCACTGAGCCGTTCGCGCACGAGACCTACACCGTCTCGGCGCTGACGGAGGAGATCCGCGACCTGCTCGCGGAAGCCTACCCGGGGGTCTGGGTGGTGGGGGAGGTCCAGCGCCTCCGCCCCAGCCGGCAGGGCCATCTCTATTTCGAGCTGGTCGAGAAGGGCCGTGGCGACCAGATCGTCGGCAAGCTCGACGCCGTCCTGTGGCGCACCGATCACCAGCGCGTGCGGCACCAGCTCGCCCAGAGCAGCCAGGAGATCGCCGAGAGCCTGCAGATCCGCTGCTGGGGGAGGGTGGACTTCTACGGCCCCGCGGGGCGCCTGCAGCTGGTCGTGCGCGAGGTCGATCCTCTCTTCACCCTCGGTCACCTCGAGCGCCGGCGGCGCGAGACGCTCGCCGCCCTCGTTCAGGCCGGTCTGATCGAGCGCAACAAGCGGCTGGCGCTGCCGGAGGTTTCGCTCTGTGTCGGTCTGGTGACCTCTCAGGGGTCGGCGGCTTCCCACGACTTCCTCGCCTCGCTGGCGGAGAGCGGCTACGGCTTCCGGGTGTTTTTCGTGCACGCGGCAATGCAGGGGCGCGAGGCCGAAGGGCAGGTGGCCGAGGGCCTGGCCACCCTGGGCGATCTGGCCGCCGAAGGCCTCGAGCTCGACGCCGTGGCGTTGATTCGCGGCGGCGGCTCGCGCACCGACCTGGCGGCCTTCGACAGCCGCCGGATCGCCGAGGCGGTGGCACGCTGCCCCTTACCGGTGCTCACCGGCCTTGGCCACGAGATCGACGAGTCGATCGCCGACAAGGTGAGCCACTCGGCGTTCAAGACGCCGACCAAGGTCGCCGAATTCCTGATCGAGCGCGTGGCGCTGGCCGAGCGCAGGGTAGCCGCTTGCGAGCAGGCGCTGGCTCACCTGGGGCGCGAGCGCCTGGCGCGCGCCGAGCGGCAGCTGCGGCGCGGCGCGCGGCTGGCGCAGGTGGCGCGGCTGCGTCTCCAGGCGGCCGCCCACGCGGTGGCAGGCGCCGCCCGTGGCCTCGATCGGATCAGCCGTCGGCGCCTGCGCGAGGCCCGCCGGGCCGCCGCCGAGCTCGGCCGCCGCCTGCGCGCCGGAGCGCCGCGGCTGATCGAACGTCAGCGTCCCCGGCCCGAGCGCCTGGCACGCCGGCTGGTGGACGTCGCCTCTGGACGCCTCGAGGTTACGAGAGCCCGGCTCGACGGCGTCGAGCGGGTGTGCCACCAACTCGCCCCGGCGAGGTTGCTCGAGCGCGGATACAGCATGACCCGGGACACAGCGGATAAGATCGTTCGCGATCCGCGGCAGGTCCGGCCAGGAGATCGGATCACCACCACCGTCGCCGGCGGCGCCTTCGAGAGCCGCGTGGAGGAGACATGAGCGCAGATTCGTCGAGTGAGGCAACGTCCGGAAACGAAGCACCGACGGGTGAAGAAACGAGCTTCGGCGTCGCCATGGAGGAGCTCGAGAGCATCCTGGAGCGGATCGACGGCGACGGCATCGACATCGACCAGCTCGCCGGCGAGCTACGCCGCGCCACCGAGCTGCTCGAGATCTGTCGCGGCAAGATCCGCAAGGCCGAGGTCGAGGTCAACCAGATCGTACAGCAGCTCGACGACTCGTCGGACAACTAGTGCCCCGAGCGGGCGGCCTGATGGCCGAGGACGGAGCGCAACGCGGTCGAAGTATCGGGCAGAATCGTAGGGCAGGGTGGAGCTTGAGCACCGCCCGCAGGCCATCAGGATGACCGCGGCTGAGTTTGATCGCTCGAAACAGGGCCGAATTGCCGCTTTGGCGTGACGAACCGACAGTCGCTGGTTCAGGCCGTCGGAATCCTGCCATCAGCTGCTCCCGTCGCGGGACGGGTGCGTGCTGACCTGGAGTATGATCCTGGCGGATCTTCTTCGAGCGTCCGGCTGGTCCGGATGAGCCGGCCGCTTCCGCGAGGACCGACGGAACCGAGTCGGGGCGACTGCCCCGTTCCGAGACACGGGAGCTGAACATGAAACGGCGCACACACCTGGTGGCTCTCTTCTTTCTCACGGGGCTGATCCTGGCCCCGCGTCCCGGCCCGGCGCGATTCGACGTCGGCGAAGTGATGGGGATGGTTTCCGACGTCGACGGCAATCGCCTGGTCGAGGTCCGGATCGTCCTGAGCGTCGGTGAGGAGACTCTCGAGGTCACGACCGACGCCAAGGGGCAGTTCCGCTTCCGCGACCTCAAGCCCGGCAACTACACCATCCAGGCCACCCATGAGGGCTACTCCGAGGCGAACTACGAGCCCGTCAACATCCGCGTCGGCCGGGTGACCACCGTCCAGGTGCTTATGAGCGAGCTGCTCGAGGAGACCATCATCGTCACCAGCGAGCCGCCGACCGCGTCCGCCGGGCCGGCTTCTGGTCGCGTGGTGATCGACGCCGCCGAGATCGGATCGATTCCGGCGTCCGAGGATCCCTGGTCGATCGGCGCGCGCGCGGCGGGCGTCTTGAGCGAGAGCTCCAGCGCGCCGACCGGCGACACGGTGGCCTTCGCCGGCCACGGCGCGGATGGCCGGCAGTCGACGACCACGCTCGACGGCACCGAGGTCGCGGGGCAGGACGGCGCGCCCGCCACCGCCTACCAGGCCAGCACCTTCTCCTCGATCGAGATCGTCACCGGCGGCAGCGACGTCACCCTCAGCACGCCGGGCACCCGCGTCGACCTCGTCACCCGCCGCGGCGGCGACCGTTACGCCGCGGTGCGCGGGCTGATCAGCGACCAGGACTGGCAGTCGGCGCCTGCGCTCTCTGATCCGGATCAAGTCGACAGTCACCGCATCCTGGAGGTGGTGGAGATCGGCGCCGAGGCCAGCGGACCGCTGATGCGCGAGCACCTGTGGGGCTGGGCTTCGGTCAGCAGCCAGGAGATCCGGCGTCAGGCCCTCGGTGGTCTGGTGGAGGACACCCGGGTGCGCGGCGGCGGCGCCAAGCTCGACGGTCAGCTCGGCGGCAACTCGGGCGTGGTGGCCTATCATCGCGGTGATCGCGACCGCACCGGCGAAGGCGCCGGCCCCGACCGCGCGCTCGAGACTACGCTGTTGGAGTCGCGGCCGAGCGAAGTGCTGCGCATCGAAGACTCCCACGTCTTCAATTCGAACCTCTACCTCACGGCCCGCTACTCGAGTCTCGACAGCGGCACCGCCCAGGTGCCGGCGGACGGCGGCGACGGCGATATCGTGCTCGGGGCCGACGGCGTGTGGCGCGGCTCCTTCGGCACCCTTTCCTACGGCCAGGAGTCGACCTCCTGGCTGCTCGACGGCGCCGCCCTGCGGGGCCACGACGCCGGCCACGAGGTCCGTTTCGGCTTCAGCCACAAGCGCGCGCGGCACTCGACCGCCGAGCGCTGGGGCCGCGACAGCCTGCTCAACCTGACGGGCGAGAACTTCGGCACCAGCTTCGACATCGTGCGGCTCGAGCGGCCGGTGGACCTCGAGGTCGACCAGAGCCGGATCGCCTGGTGGCTGCAGGATTCGATCACTCTAGACCGTGTGACCATCGACCTCGGCGTGCGATACGACCTCCAACGGGGGGCCAATGCCGCCGGGCGGGCGGCGGCCAACCCGCTGTTTCCCGATCTACTGCCGGCCCTCGACGTCGCCGGCGACGACGCCGGTATCGAATGGTCGAGCCTGTCGCCGCGGCTGGCGATGGCGGCCGCGCTCGGGCCGGAGCGGCGCACCGTGGTCCGCGCCGGCTATGCCATCTTCGCCTCCCGGCTCTACCCCGAGCTGGTGAGTCATGTCAGTCCGGTGGCCGGCGCCGAGATCTACCTGGGGTTCGAGGATCGTGACCTCGACGACCTGTTCGATGGTGCCGAGCCCTACTTCCTGCTGGCCTACAACGGCATCGACCCCCTGGCCGCCGGCGAGCCCGGCAGCCCTCACTCCATGGACGCCCTGCTCGATCCGGAGCGCACCACCGAGATCCGCCTCGGCGTCGATCATGGATTGCGAGCCGGCATCGAGCTCGGTCTCGAGCACGTCGACCGGCACGTCACCAACGTCCTGGAAACCCGTCGCCTGATCCGCGACCAGACCGGTCAGGTGCGCCCCGCCGTCTTCTGGGACTACGAGCTCGACAGCGTCTACCACGGCCTTTTGCCCTCGGGCGAGCCGTTTTCAGCCCCGGTGTTCGGCCTGCGGCCGGGCCGGGAGCACACCGGTGGCAGCCTGCTGCTCAACGGCGGCCGCGAGCAACGCTACCAGGCGAGCACCCTGAGCCTCGTGCGTCATCTCGCTGGTGGCTGGATGCTGCGCGCGCGGGCGACCCTGAGCGATTCGAGCTGGCGGCTGGGCGACGATTTCGTGCGCTACGACGATCCCACCGACCTGGTGGCCACCGCCGGCGATGCCGGGGTGAGCCTGGCCGACACCTCGGGTGACGTGGTGGCGCCACCGGCGGCCGGCGACCGGCAGTTCTTCAACAGCCGTTGGTCGTTCCACCTCGGGGCACTCTTTCAGCTCGCCCCCAGGCGTCCCTGGGGCTTTGACGTCGGAGTGGATCTGCGTGGCCGTGAGGGGTTTCCCTTGCCTTACGCCGTGCCGGTGGTCGAGGTCGATGGCGCGCTGCGGGAGCTCCAGGCGACGGCGAGTGTCGACAGCGTCCGCCTCGACGACGTCTACCTGCTGGACCTCCGGCTCGAGAAGGATCTGCGCCTGTCCGCGCTCTCCGCCACGGTGAGCCTCGACGTCTTCAACCTGCTCGACGCGGGTTACGTGCTGGAGCGCGAGCGCCAGCTCACCAGCCCCCGGGCCGACCTCGCGCGCGAGACGCTGTCGCCGCGCGTGCTGCGTTTCGGCCTGCGCCTGGCACTCGATTGAGGCCTGGCCCGTGAACGAGATCCGGGAAATGCCGCGCACCGGGCGCGCCTCTGCCGAGCACCCCTCAGCTGGGCACCCTGCCCTGCAGCGGCGGCGATGGCGGTGGAGCTTGTATGTCGGCTGCTGGACCTTCATCGGGCTGTTTTTCATCAGCCCGATCATCGCCCAGTCCCTGGCGACGCAGGTCCAGATCCCGTGGGGGCAGGTGGTCTCCTCGTTTCTCGACTGGTACATCTGGGGCCTGCTTTTTCCGCTCATCTGGTGGGTGTCGCGGCGCTTCCCGTTCGAGCGCCGGCACCTGCTGAGCCGGATCCCGATCCACCTGGCGTGCGGCCTGATCGTGTCGCTGATCTTCGTCGTGCTGATGCTGGTCAAGAACTCGATCGTCATGGGGGTGAGCGGCGGCAAGATGTCGTTCGAGATCCTCTCCGGGCTGCCGGGCTACCTGCTGGGCGGTATCGAGCTCTTCCTGCTGCCCTACTTCGCCATGGTCGCCTTCATCCATGCGCTGTCGTACTACAACAAGTTCCGCGAACGGCGGCTCCAGACAACCCGCCTCGAGGCGCAGCTGGCACTGGCGCACCTCGAGGTTCTCAAGATGCAGCTGCAGCCTCATTTCCTGTTCAATACCCTGAACGCCATCTCGGCCCTGATGCATCGCGACGTCGACGCCGCCGATCGCATGATCTCGCTGCTCTCGGACCTGCTGAGGTTCTCGCTGGAGAAGGACGAGCGTCACCAGGTGTCGCTACAGTCCGAGCTCGAGTTCCTGAACCGGTATCTGGCGATCGAGAAGATTCGTTTCCGGGACCGGCTGAAGATCGAGATGGACATCGAGGCGCCATGCATGGCGGCGCAGGTGCCGCGGTTGATCCTGCAGCCGTTGGTCGAGAACTCGATCAAACACGGCATCGCCATGCGCTCGGCCGCCGGCCGGATCTCGATCCGAGCACGGCGCAAGGGCGACCGCCTCGACGTGCGGGTGAGTGACGACGGGCCCGGCCTTGCCGACGGCGGCTCCGGCGTGAGCGACGGGGTAGGGCTGGCCAATACCCGTGCCCGCCTCGAGCAGATCTACGGCAATGATCATCATTTCTCTCTGCGCAACGGGCTGGCGACCGGTGTCGAGGTGCATCTCGAGATCCCGTTCGAGGAACATGCCCGGATCGAGAGTGTGGCGTAGGAACCCCAACGACTGTGTAGAGAAACGGCGCGTTGGTCCCCGGCGATCCGCCACTGACCCCGGAGGCGTTTCCTCGGCGGCTGAAAGACCATAGATTGCCACTCGTGAACGGCAGCTGAAACGGGTGGCGGCCACCATCGCGACTCGCACCAGGCGTTCATGTTCGGCGCAGGTTTGGCGGGAATCAGCGGCGGACGGGCTGTGGCGGTGCCCCGCAAGGCAGTTCTCCACGTAGTTCAACGCAGGACACCGCACAGCCTTCTGCATTTGAGCCGATAGACTCGGGTGGTCTTGGAAGCTACCTCCTGGCAACCCCTCGTCGGCGCGTTTCTCGCTGGTCTCGCGATCGGCTCGCTGATCCTCTGGCTGTGGAGCCGGGTGCGCATCGCACTGCTCACCGAGCGCCTGGACCGCGCCGCCGAGCGGCTGGCCTGGCTCCAGACCGCCGACGAGCAGCTGCGCTCGAGCTTCCAGGCCCTGGCCGGTGAGGCGCTGCAGCAGAGCTCGCAGCATCTCATGGACCGCTCGCGCGAGCAGCTCGGCATGCATCTCGAGCCGCTCGAGAAGGCGCTCGACACCCTGGGCACCCAGGTGCGGGAGATCGAGAAAGAGCGGAAAGGGGCCTACGAGGGGCTCAAGCAGGAGATCCACCTGTTGCGCGATGCCCACGGTGCTCTACGCACGTCCGCGGCCGGCCTGGAACGGGCGCTCAAGTCCTCTGCCCAGCGCGGGCGTTGGGGCGAGGTCCAGCTCCGGCGGGTGGTCGAGATGGCAGGGCTGGTGGAGCACGTCGATTTCACCGAACAGCCGACAGTGGAAGGACTGCGGCCCGACATGGTGATCCATCTGCCTCGCGGCGGCGTCCTGCCGGTCGATGCCAAGGCGCCGATGAACGCCTACCTGGAGGCCGCCGAGGCCACCGACGCGGCTGCTCGCCGGTCGCATCTCGACGCCCATCTGAAGGCGCTACGGCAACGTACGATCGAGCTCGGGCAACGTCGCTACTGGGATCAATTCGACAGCGCGCCGGACTTCGTGGTCATGTTCGTGCCCAACGAAGCGAGCCTGGGCGCCGCCTTCGAGCGCGACCCCGAGTTTCTCGACTTCGCCGTGCGCCACCGGGTGCTGCCGGCCACCCCGGTGACCCTGCTGGCGCTCTTGAAGTCGGTGTCCTACGGCTGGCAGCAGATGCGGGTGGCGGACAACGCCCGCCTGATCGCGAGCTCGGGCCGCGAGCTGCACACTCGCCTGATCCGGTTCCTGGAGCACCTTAGGCGCCTCGGCAAGAGTCTCGACACCGCTTCTCAGACCTACAATCAGGCGGTCGGCTCGCTGGAGCGGCGGGTGCTGCCCGCGGCGCGGCGGCTGGAGGAGGCCGGGGCAGCGGTGGAGACCTCGCCCGAGCTCGAGCCGGTGCGTCGAGGCATCCGGCGGCCGATCACCGCGGCAGAGGTCGACCCCGAGGGAAAGCTTGATGACGCCTGAGTCGCGTCGCGTCGCGTCCGCCGTGGCCGGCGAAGCGGGTGCGCTGGGAGATCTCGCTCACGCCGACGCGGAGGGCGAGATCGGTCGCGCCCACCGGACCAGCGGCGCCCTCTACCTGGGGGCGACCGCGCAGGGGACCTCCGGACCGGCACTTTCAGCGTGGCGACGCGACATGATCGTCATGTCCGCCCGCCACCTGGTCCTGGCCCAGGCCGTCGAACGCTGCGGCGAGGTCCTGTCGGCGGCGGGAGTCTCCTGGATTCCGTTCAAGGGCTACGATCTGGCGACGCGCGCCTATGCCCAGGTCGAAGAACGGGTCACCTCCGACCTCGATCTGCTGATCTCGCCGGCCGACCTCGAACGGGCGCGGACGGCGCTGATCGAGGCGGGCTGGGACGAGGTGTTCTCCGGCCCTCGCGCGCGGCGTTACCTGGCCGAGGAGGGGTACGCCTGGCAGGGCGTCGGCCAGGGCGTGCTGCTGGAGCTCCACTACCGCCTCTGGGGCTCGGTGGCCGAAGGGTTCGCGGCCGAGATGGTCGCGGCCGCCTCGCCGGACCCCGATCTGCCCGCGGGCGGGCATCGCCTGACGGCCGCTCACGCGTACGTGGCGGCCGCGGTCCATTCCTGGTTGTCGGATCCGCCGCGGGGCGTCGGCATCTGGCGCGATCTGGAACGCCTGGTGGCGGTCGGTCCGGCGTCGTTGGTCGATGAAGTCGTCGACTTCGCGCGACGGCGGGACGTCCAGCTGCCGGTGGCCCTGGCGTCGGAGGTCGCCTCGCGGCTGTGGCGCGTCGAGACCTGCGCGCGCATCGCGGCCGATCTCGAAGGAGATCTGCGTGCTCCGGAACGGTTGGCGCGGACGGTGGCGCTCAAGCGCGGCGCGGAGCGGGCGTCTCTCGGCGTACTGACCGCGGGTCGTCTGGCCGCCGGTCGGCGCATGCGCCTGCGCGGTAAGATCGTCTGGCGCCGCCTCTGGGACCATGCCGGAGTCGTCGAGGTCGCGACCCCGGAGCAGCGCCCCTGGATCAGCCGCCGATTGTCGTACCAGCTCTCCGCCCTAGGTCTGCGCAGGGTTGTCGCGCGCAGACCGAGAGTCGATTCATGAATGTACCGTTCTTCAGACCGGAGCTCGACGAGACGGAGATCGCCGAGGTCGTCGCCACGTTGCGCTCGGGCTGGCTGACCACCGGGCCGCGGACTCGGGCGTTCGAGGAGGAGTTCGCCCGCGCGGTCGGCGGCCGGCACGCCGTGGCGCTCAATTCCTGCACCGCGGCACTCCACCTGGCGACGGTGGCGTTGGATCTCAGACCAGCCGACGCGGTGCTGGTGCCGACCATGACCTTCGCCGCCACCGCCGAGGTGGTGCGCTACGCGGGCGCCATCCCGATCCTCGTCGATTGCGAGCCGGACACCCTCAACCTCGACTTCGGCGATGCCGAGCGCAAGCTCGAGGATCTAGCGGCCGGCCGGCTGCCGCCGGCTGTCTCGGAGGCGAAGAGACCCGCCGGCATGATCCCCGTCCACGTCGGCGGCCGCATGCTCGACGTCGCCGGTCTCCGGTCCTTCGCCGAGCGCCACGGCCTGTGGTTGATCGAGGACGCCGCGCACTCCTTCCCCGCCTCCTGGCGTCCCGGTCCGGGCGCGGAATGGCTGCGCTGCGGTGAGGATACGGCCGATGTCTCGTGCTTCTCGTTCTACGCCAACAAGACCATTACCACCGGCGAGGGCGGAATGGCGGTGACCGGTAGCGAGGAGCTCGCCGAGCGCATCCGGTCGCTGTCGCTGCACGGCCTGTCCAACGACGCCTGGGGCCGTTACACCGCCAAGGGCGCGTGGGACTACCGGATCATCGCTCCCGGCTACAAGTACAACCTGACCGACATCGCGTCGGCCCTGGGCCTGCGCCAGCTGGCGCGCGCCGAAGAGATGCGCATCGCGCGCGAGAGTGTGGCCACGGACTTCGCCGAGGCACTGGCCGACGTCGAGGAGATCGAGCTGCCGCCGCCGGCCGAGGACCGCGTCCACTCCTGGCACCTGTTCCAGATTCGCCTGCACCTGAACCGTCTGAAGATCGATCGCGACCGTTTCCTCGAAGAGCTCCGTGCGCGCGGCATCGGCTTCTCGGTGCACTGGCGGCCGCTGCACCTCCATCCCTACTGGCAGTCATTCGGTTGGCGACCGGAGCACCTGCCGGTGGCCAGCGAGGTGTGGCGTCGAACCGTCAGCCTGCCGATCTTTCCCGCCATGACCGGAGAGGAGCGCGAGGCCGTCGTCGCCGCGGTGCGCGAGGTCTGCCGGCGTTTCCGCCGCCGGGGATAGCACCACGCGCAGTTGCCCCACCAGGACTTCTCGCCCGCCCGCACCCAGAAGGTTGTCGGCGCCAGCGAGAAGGGGTGGATCACCCAGATCCTCGTGCTGTGCGGGTGCAGCACCACCCCGTGCTCGGCCTGCAGCGCGTCGAGGCCCGCGGCCGTCTCGTCCTCGCTGCAGTCCAGAGCCCCCGAGAGCGCCGACAGGTCGGGCGCGAAGCCGTGATCGACCACGTGACGGACGATGGTGTAGTGCAGCGTCGAGAGGGGCGGTTGGGGCATGGCCGGTCTCCGCCGGCCATTTTACGACCTGGGATATAGTGCAGGGAAAGGCTGCGGCGGATGACCCAGTCCAACGGATGGAGGTGATGGCGTGACGACCCTGACGATGGAGTTTCCCGAGGAAGTCTTCTCGGCTCTGCGGCGGACTCCAGGAGAGTTCACACGCGAGTTGCGTCTCGCGGCTGCCATCCACTGGTATCAGTGCAGCCGGATCTCGCAGGAGAACGCCGCCCAGATCGCCGGCCTCGACCGCACCGATTTCCTGCTCGCCCTCGCGCGCGAACAGGTCGATGTCTTCGCCGTCGATTTCGAAGATCTGGAGCGTGAGATCGCGCGTGGCTGAGCGTCCGGCGATCGACGCTTCTCCCATCATCTTCCTGGCTCGGGCAACCTGATCGATCTCCTACAGTTTGGTTGCTCCTGATCTCGTCGTTCCCGCGGCGGTCGCCACCGAGATCGGGGCCAGCGAGTGGTACTATGATTCACGAACGCCATGATCCACTCGGACACAGCACCCTGCAGTTGGGGACCCCACGTTGAGATTCGAAGAGGTCATATGGCGAGAGCAGTTTCTCGACAAGATCGCCCGCAAACACCGTCTCGATCCAGGCGAAGTGGAGGAGGTGCTTCACGGTCGACCGCTGGTCCGCCGTCAGGAGCGAGGGCGTCGGAAGGGTCAAGATCTCTACGCGGTCTATGGGCGGACCGACGCGGGCCGGCATATCGTCGTGTTCCTCATCCGCAAGGCACCAGGGGTGGCGATGCCGATCTCGGCGCGCGACATGACTCCCAAAGAGAGAAGGTCATATGACGCCACAAGCCAAAGAACGTGACCCATTGCCAGACGAGTCCGCGTCTCTCGAGGAGATTGCGGAGTTCTGGGATACGCACGACACCGCCGATTACGAGGATGCGTTCGTGACTGTGGATGCCGAGTTCGATTTCCGGCGGCGGCATTTCGAGGTCGAGGTCAAGGAAGACGTTTTCAACGCGCTACGCCAGCGCGCCGCGCGGCTCCATGTCTCGGTCGAGGACATCCTCGACGAACTCTTGCGGAATGATTTCCTGCCCTCCGCCTCGGGTTGACGGCTGACGCTGAAGACAGCCGGCCGACTCAACTTCCGCTGGATCGCCATCCAAGCGTCGGCAGTGATTCGATCGGGAGGTCAGAGGAGCGCGTCGAGCTGCGCCACGGCGAAGTCGACCAGGTCCGCCGAGCACCCAGCCGATCGAGCTCAGAGACGAGTGGACGGTGAGTGTCATGCTCGGCTCGACCCCGAGGTGCTCGAGATCTCGCAGTAGCCGTGCCTCGGTGACCGGTGGCCGGTCGATCATCGCCTTCGCCATCTCTTGTCCTCGACGGGACGGTATCAGGCTATGCTCTGGCACGGCTCGTGCAAAACCTGGCCACATCGGCGGAATGGACCGTCGTCAGACTCCAGGTGGGGAACCTCATGCGAAGTATCTACCGAACCGTGCTCGTGCTCCTGTGCTTGACCGCCCTGGCCTCGGCCGCTGCCGCCGAGAACCCCTTCTACCTGACCGGCAAGCTCGCCTCCACCACGACGGACGACGACTTCGGCCAGGCCTTCACGCAGATCATCGACGGTGACGACGAAGGCTACAGTCTGGGCCTGGGATTCAAGCTCGGCAAGTTTCTGGCGTTTCAGGCCGAATACCACGACCTCGGCAAAGCGCCGGGGGTGGGCGCCCCGTGTCCCGACGACCCCGCGATCGGCTGTGTCGCCATCATCGTGCCCGTTCAGGCCGACTCGACGGCGATCTCGGTGAGCGTCCTGCCCCGGTGGCAGGCCTCTGATCGGTTCTCGATCTACGGCAAGCTCGGCGTCGTCAGCTGGGAGAGCGACGTGTCCACGGCTCTGGACACCCTGAATCTGGCAATCGACAGCTTCGAGGACGAGGAGCTGCTGTTCGGCGCCGGCCTCCACTACCAGCTGCCCGGTCCGTTCGGCTTCTTCGCCGAGTACGAGAACATCGCCGACACCTTCGAGACGGTCGCGCTGGGCGCCACGTTCGGGTTCTGACGGGGGGCGCGTCGCCAAGAACGAAAAGGCCGGTCCTCGCGGACCGGCCTTCCGGGTGTCTCCCATCGGGGAGACGTTCTCCTCGCGGAGGACGTTCTTACATCATGCCGCCCATGCCGCCCATGCCGCCCGGGGGCATGCCGCCGCCGCCGCCGCCGCCGTCGCCCTTCTCCTCCTTGATCTCACACACCATTGCTTCGGTGGTGAGCAGGAGACCGGCGATCGAAGCCGCGTTCTGCAACGCGTTCTTCACCACCTTGGCGGGATCGATGACGCCGCTCACGACGAGGTCTTCGAACTGACCCTTCTCCGCGTTGTAGCCCTCGTTGCCCTTCTTGCCCATCGCGTCGCGGACGACCACCGAGCCCTCGGCGCCTGAGTTGATGGCGATCTGGCGCGACGGCTCCTCGAGCGCCCGGAGCACGATGTTGACGCCTACCCTGAGGTCGCCTTCGGCCTCGACGCCCTCGACCGCAGCGAGAGACCTCAGCAGGGCAACGCCGCCGCCCGCCACGATGCCTTCCTCGACCGCCGCCTTGGTGGCGTGCATGGCGTCCTCGACGCGAGCCTTCTTCTCTTTCATCTCGGTCTCGGTGGCCGCGCCGACCTGGATCACGGCGACGCCGCCGACCAGCTTCGCCAGCCGCTCCTGGAGCTTCTCGCGGTCGTAGTCCGACGAGGTCTCCTCGATCTGGTTACGGATCTGCTTCACCCGGCCGGCGATCGCCTCGCGGCGCTCAGCGTCGTCGGTGTCGGTGA
>JAAELT010000296.1 GCA_024226315.1 bacterium
ATGTTCGATCCCTTCTTCACCACCAAGCCGGTCGGCCGCGGGCTGGGCCTGGGGACCAGCCTGGGTACCGTCGGCGCCCACGGCTGCGGCATCAAGGTCTATAGCGAGCCCGGCCGCGGCACCACGTTCGAGGTCCTGTTCCTGGCATCGACGAAGCGCGAGATCGCCGCCCGGCCAACGGCCGCCGACGAGTGGCGGCCAGTGAGTACGGTCCTGGTGGTGGACGACGAGGAGTCTCGTGCTGGGGGTTACCCGGGAACTCGCTTTGCTCCAACCACAACAAGTTCGACCACCAAGATCAGAAGCAGAGCTGGATCGGTCCGCCCGCCGGCGCCGGCAGGGCGACAAGCACCAGCTCGCAGGCGGCCTGGCGTCGTTCTGGCGGCTGAGCGAAGCCCCTCGCCGGGACGATTGCCGGAGCTGCCGGAGGTGATCACCGTCCTCGGAGCTCGACCAGTAACGGAAGCAGGACGCCGTGGTGGCTTATGGAGCTTGATAGGGCGCCGCCCGCAAGCAGATGATCACGATCGGGCGACTCGATCTACCTTCTTGACAGCAGCTCACGGTGAGACGTCGCGACCTAAGTGGTATGCGCGACGCATCGTCATCAAGGGATGACTTCGGACGCTCGCGGTACAATATAGGAAGAGCGTCGGCGGCAACCCACGCTCCGAATCGAGGCGCCGAGAGAGGCAGCCCGTCTTCACTCTCTAGCCTATTCTCCCGGCACCTCAGCTTCAAGACTGATTCTTCGAACC
>JAAELT010000297.1 GCA_024226315.1 bacterium
AAATAGGACCATAATAAGATCAGGATTACTTGAATAGGAACCAATAATGTAAAGAGGCGATTACAATACAACCTAATAATACTATAAAGGGGGCATGCAGTAAGCCTTAAGTTAGCTTGATTTCACTAATTAAGAGTAATAAGTTCATTTAATACAATTATGTTAAAGTAAATATAACAGTAATATAAGGTAAAGTTCATTAATTGCTACCGACTACCATAATCCTCGATGTAAAAAGATCCTTTTCCAAGGAATTTAGGTTATAATACATAATAACGTGTGTACTAGGGTTATTAGGGATGATTTATTTAAACAGGAAGTAATCAAAGAATTAAAAAGTGTATCAAGTGCTTCTCGCAAGTTCAATTGAGATTAAAGGATTAAACAATCACTTAATTATTAATATCGATAACATAAATATACAATAATTACATCTTAATTACATCTGCAATAGACACTAATATTAGAACATTAATAGAACAATAACATTTAAGGAATAAAAGAGCATATGAAATACATTAAAAAAAACAGAAATAATAACCAACAACAGAAATAATAACCGTAATTAGTAATAGGTTTTAGCATTAACGTAAAGTGTATAATAGTAATAATTTATGAGTAATATAATAGTACATATAATAGTACATAATAAACTAATAAAAAGTAATTCATAAAAGTGTAGCAAAGGCTGTTTCTGTAACGTTAAGTTAAAATATGTTTCACTAACTAATCTAAAATAAACTAACATGAATAACTGAATACTATTTTAATTAATAAATGTATAATACAATAATATTAATAGAATAATATAAGTGTTAAACTCTAGCATTTAATAACTTAAATAATTAAAGAAATAAAATAAGAAACAAAGTAAATATAAGTGGAATAATAATTATTCAAGCAGTAATCATTAATTCATTAAATTTTATTCTATTTAGAGAAGACCTTATTAAACAAACAATAATAATACAATAATAAAATAAATGGACTATAATTAATAATAAAATAATAAATAATAATAAAAAAATAATAATATTTCCATATTCAGTTAATAGTATTATAGAAAAATAAATCGAACTATAATCAATAATAAAACCAGCTATTAATTCGGATTCAGCTTCAATTAAATCAAAAGGAACTCTATTACAATCACCTAATATAAAAATAAATGAAACAATAATAATTAAATAGTGACTGTGAAATAAGATTAAAGTAATTAATAATAAATAAGTAATTAAAGTATTAATTAATCTTAATAAATAATCGAGAGTAAGAATTGAATTAGATTGAGAATAAGATATTAAAATAAAATCTAATAAAGGATAAACAAAAATCGAGAATACAATAGAAGATATTAATTCAAAACTTATTTGTTGTGTAATTAACCTAATACAACTTAATAAAGAATACTTACCAATTGATGAAATGGGAATAAAACATAAGAAAGTAATAACAAGTGCATATAGTATTAATACAATAAAAAATGAGATGATTGTTCCAATTAATAGTGAAGGACATATAATATAATAACTAATAAAAGAGATAATAAAAAATAAACAAGGAAATAATTGAAATCCATAATGTAATTGTATTTTCATTATAATCAACTGACATAATATTAAATTTAGTCCATTAAGAATACTTGATAAAATACCATAAACTCCAAGATTATATGGTCCTAAACGCCTTTGTGAAAGTGACATAATTAACTCATCTATTAGAATAAAATAAATAATACAAATAAATACAATAATTATTATTGGGGGAAGGTGTAATATTCGATAAAAAGAGAGAACAATAAAAAGGAACAATAAAAAGGAACAATAAAAAGGAACAATAAAAAGTCATAACACAACAATTAAAAGAGTAAATAATTATATCAATTAATATTATAAAGTAAACTGTTTAAATAATCAGCAAAAAAGAATGAATAAAGTTATTAAAATACGGTATGTAGTAAAAAGAATAATCAAGAATTAATTAATAACTAGAATATAATCTCTTAATACAAATAAATTAATTACATTATCAGTTTAATTAGGTTAGTAATAATAAAAGTAATAGTAGAAATACAATTAAAACACCAGCATTCTTGTTAGAAAGTGATCTTAAACAACAATAATAAAGTAAATAATATCATTCAGGTAATATATTATTAGGAGTATGAAATGCATTTGCCATAATATTATTATCTGTATTTCCTAAGATATCATTAACGATAAAATAAAGAAATAAAAGTATTAAATAAACAATTAACATAGTATCCTTATTTATAGTATAAATTATAAAGGGAATAATGTTAGTAGAAGATGAATTAATAATTGGATTACTTGATGAAAAAGTATGTAAAACTAAAATATGAATTATGATTAAATAATTAATAATAAAACCATTGAAATAATGGAAACTAAATAATCTATTAATTCCTATATTATAAGATGGTAATATGATAACTGCTAGATAATTACCAATACATGGAATACTAATAATAATTGATACTATAACAGTCAATCCTCAAAAAGACATTTGTCCTCAATTTAATACATAACCAATATATGCACTAATTAATGATAAAACACAAATTAATACTCCTATTATTCATGAATTCCTGCAATAACCATAATTTAGTGAGTGAATTCTATAATACCCTCTAATATAATGAAATAATAAGAAAAACATAAAACAGGAGGATCCTACCACATGTAATAATCTTATTAAATAACCATAATTAATATCAACTAACATATGTACCACTGAATTAAAACACATTATATCATTATTACTAAAATAACAACTACTTAATAATCCAGTAATTAATTGAAGCATAAAGCTTAAAAATAATAATAATCCAATTAAATTAGATCTATTCATACTTTTATAACTTAAATAATATAAAAAATGTGATTCATAAAACAATAATACTATAAAGAGCTTAAATAGAAATCCAATAAATTAGTGTAACAACAATTAAGGATTAAAACCAGTATAAAGGAGAATGCACTTAAAACATAGTTGCTAGATTAAAATACAAAATCATTAACATACAATATTAAATAAAATAAACTGTCCACGAAAATAATAGAAAAGCATTTAATACAAAGGAATACAAAGAATAATAATTAATAACCTTAATCGAAGAGTGATTATTACTAATAATGTAAAATAACTCAGTTAAAATCTAAATAATTACACGAAATTAATGGATTACATGGGAATTATGTAGTGTCTACCATTTTTATTACGTTATCCCTTTAATAAATTGAAACACACACTAAAATACAGAAACCACATTATAAATAATCCTATATTCCTCTAACAGATAAAGTAAACATTACCTCCAACATAATTTAATAATAACGGTAATATGTAGTGATAAATAAATGTAAACAAGATAAATAAATAACTAATTAGTGTTAATAAACCTCTTTAATAGCTTATATATAAACTAATATTGTAATAATTTAAGTCCTGAAATAAATAAACTAATTTAAACGAGGTAATCAATCAAACATTCAATTAATAAGGCAGGTAATTAAGTATTCAATTAATAAGTACTCAATAATTACGTTATCTCTGAAATAGCTATTGATTATGAAGGTAATATTACCTGTTAAAGAAATAACAACAATAACAGTAGAAAGTCATCAATTATTAATAACATAAAAGACTGAATAATGCTCCAAATAAAAGAAATAAAAGAACAAAGAATTGAAATAAAACAACAAATAAAAGAATTAAATAACCTCATTTCAAAGATTTATTCAAATTAAGCTGATATAATTCAGTTAAAACAGTAATTGGATTTAGAAAGTGTTGTAATTGATTAAGTAGGGTTTGATTAAGTGTTTAAATTGTATATATTATCTGTAATAATTTCACAACATCTCACATTTAACTAACCATTAATAATCGGTTTTAAGAGTTTGATTAGTATATTGAATTCTTGCCCTGTGTTTCAAGAGCATTTAGGTAGTTCATTATGCACTTTCGGTAAATAATCAGTGTTTAAATAATTTAACATGAAAAAATGTTGAAGAAATAAATTAACATAATTAATAGTAGTAATCCATTACAATATATGATCTATTAAGGGAAAGGCCGAAGGCCTTAATGGGGTTGCCAAGTTCACTAACAATATATGTTTCCGTTAAAATAGTCTGTGTATCGAGGCCTAAGGCCTTAATGCATTAAATAATCAGTCTTTGTGCTGTATTTAGTTACCAATATTACGTTAGACTGAAT
>JAAELT010000298.1 GCA_024226315.1 bacterium
CGGTGGAGGAGGTTGGAGGAGTCTGGCAGGAGATGAGGTGGGCGGCAACGGCGTCCTACGAAGGAGGTCCTCCGGGAAGCGGAAGCAGACGACCGAGTCAGCCAGCGGATCGCCTTTGCTACTCGGGTTGATCGTCATGTCCGCTTCCTTCACTCGATGGAGATCCGGAGGATCTCTTCGCTCGAACACCCCTCTCCGCCCCTTCCGCGCGAGGACGGGCCGGCGCGCGAGCGCCGGCCCACCAGATCGCCCTAAAACGGGATATCGTCGTCGTCCGGCTCGGGGCCGAGATCGGTCGCGGAACCTGCGTCCGAGCTCTCCGCACCGTCCCCGACGTAGCCCTCCGGCGCACCGGCCCGGTCGTCGCCTCGCGGCCCCAGCATCTGCAGCTTCTGACAGACGACCTCGGTCCGATACCGGGTCTCGCCGGTCTGCCGATCCTCCCAGGACCGCGTCTGCAGACGCCCCTCGATGAAGACCTGACGACCCCGCGCCAGGTACTGCCCAGCGACCTCCGCCAGGCGGCCGAAGCACACCACGTTGTGCCACTCGGTCTGCTCCTGGCGCTCGCCGCCCGAGTCCTTCCACCGACGGCTGGTGGCCATCGAGAAGTTGGCGACCGCCGAGCCCGAGGTCGTCGAGCGGACCTCCGGGTCGCGGCCGAGATTGCCGAGCAAGAACACTCTGTTGATCATTCGAGGCTCCCTTCCTGTTGTGAGGGATCGGGAATCGATCCCTCTTCACTCGAGAACCCCTGATCTCCACCCTCCGGACCTCCGAGAATGGATTCGCGAAGCGGGCAAGGCACGGCCGTGGGATGGCGCTGCTGTGAGGCTGACGTCCGGTGTCAGCCGTTGGGCTCGACTTGCGGCACCATGCCGTGCGGCGCGACCGTGGATCCGAGGCGCCGGCTGTGCCCCACGGCCTGACCGTCCGGGCATACGCTCAGCCTCTGCTTGAGCAAACTCGCTCGGCCTCACTCCCAGTGGCGGAGGTTGAGGTCGCGGCCCTGCGCGAGCTCTCGGCGGATCTGCCTGATGAAGCTCCACGCCTCGTCGCGGTCGGTGAAGGCGTGCTCGTGAGTGTGCTGCATCACCGGATTGGGATTGCGCTGGAAGCGCCCGTCGTCGGTCTCGAGCCACTCGGGATCGGACGCGACGACTCGGAATCGACCGTCGATGCGGCGGACGCTCAGACGGAGGTTTGTGTTCACGGGCGGGTTCCTTTCGAGGGTCGGCGTTACGGGTGAATCGGTACGTGAGTGCCCGAGGTCGTCTGCCGGACTCCCGGATCGCGACCGAGGTTGCCGAGCAAGAACACCTTGGTCACCATCGCCAAGCTCCCTTCTGTAACGAGAGATCGGAATCGATCTCTTCGATCGAACGCCTTCTCAAGTCCTCCGGATCTGCCGGCGAAGACCGGCAAAAGAAGAGCCCAGGCGGGAATCCGCCCGGGCTTCTCGGTCGAGTCGTCGGCGTCGCGCGCCGCGGCTACTTTTTCGCGGCCGGGGCCTTGCCCGCAGCCGGCTTCC
>JAAELT010000299.1 GCA_024226315.1 bacterium
AAACCGATCTCCAGGGACCGGCTGCTGGCCCGCGTCCGCCCCCATCTGGACCTGTTGCACGTCCATCGCAACCTCGAAGACCTGGTGGAAGAGAAGATGTCCGAGGTCAAGGTGCTGGCCGGTCTGCTGCCGATCTGCTGTAAGTGCAAGAAGATCCGCGACGACGAGGGCTACTGGGGCCAGCTCGAGGTTTTCATCCACACACACTCCGAGGCCCAGTTCAGCCACGGCATCTGCCCCGACTGCTTGGAGTCGGTCTATGCCGAGCGTCCCGAGCTCAGGCCGCAGAAGCCATCGTAACGGCAGGGACGCCAAGGCCGAGAGCGCTCCGGCCGGCTTTGCCGATGGCGTGGTGCTGCGGCGTATCTCGGGGCGAGCCTCGAGGCTCTGCGGTCCGGACCGTGGGAGCTGTAGACTCGACCCGATGTCCGACAGCAGTGCCGCCAGGAACGATTCGGCCGAGCTCATCTACGGGCTCGGCGACCGTCCTCCGCTGCCCCAGGCCTGCGTGGCGGCGTTCCAGCATGTGTTGGCGGTGTTCGTCGGCATCATCACGCCGCCGCTGATCATCAGCGGCGCCCTCGGCCTCGACCTGCGCGACGCTAGCTACGTGGTCAGCATGTCGCTGCTGATCTCGGGTATCGCCACCGCCATCCAGGTGCGCCGGATCGGCCCGGTGGGCTCCGGCCTGCTGAGCGTCCAGGGCACCAGCTTCACGTTCCTGGCGCCGATCATCGCCACGGCGACGGCGGCGATCGCGACGGGCGCCGCGCCGGCGGCGTCGCTCGGGGTGGTGTTCGGGGTGTGCCTGGCGGGCTCGTTCGTCGAGATGGCGGTCAGCCGCGTGTTGCGCTTCGCCCGGCGGATCATCACGCCGCTGATCACCGGCATCGTGGTGACGTTGATCGGTCTGACCTTGATCCGGGTCGGCCTGGAGACCATGTGCGGCGGACCGGCAGCGCGGGCCGACGGCACCTTCGCCAGCCTCCGCAACCTTGGCCTCGCGGGTCTGGTGCTGGTGCTGATCATCGCCTTGAACCGCAGTCGCAGACCCGTCCTACGCATGGGCTCGATCGCCATCGGCCTGGCGGCCGGCTACGCGGTCTCGATCGCACTGGGCCTGATCGACTTTGGCAAGCTCTCCGAGCTGCCGACCTTCAACGTGCCGGTGCCGTTCAAATACGGCCTCGGCTTCTCCTGGGCGGCGTTCCTGCCCATCGCGCTGATCTACCTGATCACCGCCATCGAGTCGATCGGCGACCTCACCGCCACCTCTTCGGTCTCGGGCGAGCCGATCGAGGGCGACGTTTACCTGGAGCGCATCCAGGGCGGCGTTCTCGGCGACGGCGTCAATTCGCTGCTGGCCGCGGTCTTCAACACCTTCCCCAACACCACCTTCAGCCAGAACAACGGCGTCATCCAGCTCACCGGCGTCGCCAGCCGCTACGTGGGGTATTTCATCGCCGGTTTCCTGGTGCTGCTCGGGCTCTTCCCGGTGGTCGGCGGCCTGTTCCAGATCATGCCCCCGGCGGTGCTCGGCGGCGCCACCATCCTGATGTTCGGCACGGTGGCGGCGGCCGGCATCCGGATCATCGCGTCAGCGAATCTCGATCGTAGAGCGATGCTGATCCTGGCGGTCTCCCTGGGGTTGGGCCTTGGTGTCACCTTCGTGCCCGAGGCGCTCGACCGGTTGCCGACCATGCTCGAGAACATCCTGTCCTCTGGTATTGCCACCGGCGGGCTGTGTGCGATCGGCATGAACGTGGTCTTGCCGCGGCCGTCCTGATGGCCTGCGGGCGGTGCTCAGGCTCTCTCCTGCCCTCCGATCGAGCTCGATACTCGGGCGCGTTGCGCTCCGTCCTCGGCCATCAGGCCGTCCGCTCCCACGACCGGGACGGCAATCTTTACACCCGATGACAAGTTCCGCGGCCTGTTGGCGCAGGTGGGGTAGGGACGCGATCGAATTGCCGAATCGCGGATCACTCCTTCGAGCTGCCGGCGCCTGAACGCGGGGGTTCGGAGGAATCATGAATCTTTTGTAAGGAGTCGCATCATGAAGCAGGTTCTCACCCTCGTCCTCCTCGTCTCGTTCGTCGTCGGAGCCGCCTGGGCCGACGATCCCAAGGCCCTCGCCGATCTCGCCGTCGCCAGCGAAACCGCGGCGGTGGCCGCGCCCGCCGCCGAGCTCGAGGAGCCGAACCCCGACATCGATCAGCCCGCGGAGTCCTTCAGCGCCATGCTGGCCGGCCTCGACCCGGCGAACGCCGCCAGGATCAACAGGGGGGAGCCGGGACCCGAATGCATCTTGGAGTGCTTCAACGACTTCGGGTGGTGCCTGGACAATCTCTGCGTGCCGCCGGACTTCGACGGCTTCGGGTCCCCTCTCGCGTGCAAGCGACAATGCCGTATTGATCTCCAGGAGTGCAAAAGGAACTGTTGATCAGGCTTCGAAGGCCTCGAACACCGCGCGGCGGCCTCTGGCCGCCGCGCGTTTCCGTGCGTCACGGCCTTCGTGGCCCGGCCTTATTGAAACTCAGCCCATGCTAGACTTCGACAATTGCCTTTGTGGGCCGCCGACCCCAGGGCACGACCGACACCACGAATGATCTCCAAAGAGGCCACACCATGGCCGAGCAGGGTCCTGCCCAGCGTTCTGTTTCGCCGGCGACGATCACCCGCCTGCTGAACCGCTGGAACGACGGCGACGAGGAAGCCGCGGCGCGGCTGATGCCGAAGATCTACGACGAGCTGCACCGCATCGCGGTCGGCTATTTCCAGGCCGAACGCAGCGACCACACGCTGCAGCCCACCGCGATCCTTCACGAGGCGTACCTGCGTCTGGGGCGCACCCGCGTCGGGCACTGGCAGAGCCGGACCCATTTCTACGGCATCGCCGCCCGTTCCATGCGCCACGTGCTGGTGGACCACGGCCGCCGCCGCGCGCGTCAGAAGCGCGGCGGCCAGGTGCCGCGGCTGAGCCTGGCCGAGACCGGGGAGCTTCCGGCGCCGGTGGCGCCGGAGGTCGTCGCCCTGGACGAGGCACTCGTCTCGCTCGAGCGGATCGACCCCCGGAAAGCGTTGATCGTCGAGCTGCGCTTCTTCGGCGGCCTGCGCCTGGAGGAGATCGCCGAGTGCCTGGGGGTCGCCCCGATCACGGTATCCAGACAATGGCGCCGGGCGCGGGCCTGGCTGTATCACGAGCTGGCGGAGGGCGAGCAGGGTTGCGGCGGCGAGCACGGTGGTGTGCGGCCGGCGCCCGCGGAATGAAAGGGAGGCCGAGCATGGACGCCGAACTCTGGCAGCGGGTCGACCGGATTTTCGCCGGTGCCCTCGAGTGCGAGCCGGCGGAGCTTGCGAGCTATCTCGACCGGACCGCCGGCGGCGACGGCGCGCTGCGCCGGCAGGTGGAGGATCTTCTCGCCGCCGACCGGCAGGCGACGGAGATGTTTGGCCCCTGCACCACGCCCGCGGCCGAAGACGCCGAGAGGCCGGCCCGACTGGGTCCCTACCGGCTGCTGCGGGTGCTCGGCGAAGGCGGCATGGGCACCGTCTTCCTCGGCGTGCGCGACGACGACCAGTACCACCAGCTGGTGACCGTCAAGATCCTCAAGCGTGGCGACAGCCCGGATCTGCGTCAGCGTTTCCGCACCGAGCGGCAGATCCTGGCGTCCCTGTCCCACCCCTACGTCGCGCGCCTGCTCGACGGCGGCGCCACGCCGGACGGCACGCCGTACCTGGTGATGGAGTACGTCCAGGGGCAGCGGCTCGACGCTCACTGCGTTTCCATGGGTCTCTCCGTCGAAGAGCGTCTGCGGCTGTTCATGAAGGTCTGCGCGGCGGTGAGCTACGCCCACCGTCATCTGTGCGTTCACCGTGACCTCAAGCCCTCCAACATCCTCGTCACCCGGGACGGCGATCCCAAGCTGCTCGATTTCGGCATCGCCAAGCTTCTCGACCCGGCATGGCTGCCCGGCGGCAACCTCGAGACCCGCACCGGCCAGCGGCCGTTGACCCCGCGTTACGCCAGCCCCGAGCAGGTGCGCGGCGAGGCGACGTCCACCGCCACCGACGTCTACTCGCTGGGCGTGCTGCTCTACGAGCTGCTGACCGGGCGCTGCCCCTACGCGCTCGCCAGCGGCCTGCCGGGCGAGCTGGAGCAGGCGATCTGCGAGCAACGGCCGGCGCCACCGAGCCGCGCCACGGGGTCGCCGGTGCTCGTCGAAAAGGGTGAGGCGGCGGACGACCCGGGACCGCTGGCCGCCGACCTCTCCCGCCGGTTGCACGGCGACCTCGACGCCATCCTGGGCAAGGCGCTGCGCAAGGACCCGAGCGAGCGCTACGAGTCCGTCGATCTACTGGCTCTCGACCTGGATCGTCACCTGCGCCACCTGCCGGTGGCCGCCCGGCGTGGCCGGTGGCGCTACCGGGCCGGGCGCGCCCTGCGGCGTCACTGGCTGGCGGCCGGCGCGCTGGCCACGATCCTGACGCTGGCGCTCGTGTCTTCGATCTTCCTGGCGCGGGCGGCCGAGCGTACGGCGCGCGAACGCGACAAGGCCACCCAGGCGCTTGCCTTCCTGGTGCAGACCTTCGAGGCCGCCGACCCGTTGGCCGAGAACCGTGCCGACATGAGCGCCCGCGAGCTGCTCGACGCGGGAGCGGAGGAGATGGAGAGCCGGCTGGCCGATCAACCCGAGGTGCGGGCCACGGTCCTGGAGGCGATCGGCCAGGTCTACACCAACCTCGGGCTTTTCGACCGCGCCCGGCCGCTGCTCGCGAGCAGCCTCGAGCTGCGGCGAGAGGTTCTGCCCGCCCGGCACCGGGAGATCGGCTCGAGCCTGCACAATCTGGCAGTGCTCGACTACGAGCAGGGGGACTACCAGACCGCCGGGACCGGTTTCGCCGCCGCCGTCGACCATCGCCTCTCCGGCCTCGGCGACGATCACCTGGCGACCGCCGAGAGCCGGATCGGGCTGGCCAAGGCGCGGCGGGCGCTGGACGACGACCAGGGCGCGGAGAGCCTGCTGCTGCAGGCCCTGCCCGTGCTGCGCCAGCGGCTCGGGCCGGACCATGCCCAGGTCGCATCCTGCCTCACTCTGCTCGCCCAGCTCGCCCGCAAGGCGAACGATTTCGAGCGTGCCGAGCAGCTCTACCGTTCGGCACTCGACATCCTCCGCCAGGATCCCGCGCAAGCGGGCCTCGGGTTGGCCGAGACCCTCACCTACTTCGCCCTGCTGCGCACCGCTCAGGGACACTTCGCGGAGACCGAGGAGCTGCTGCGCGAGGCGCTCGACCTGGTCCGGCCGCGGCTGCCCGAGCATCACCCGATCGTCCTCGAGATCCTCGACTACCTGGCGGTCGCGCTCCAGCGCCAGGAAAAGTTGGAGCAGGCCGAGACCCTCTCCCGCGAGGTCGTCGCGCTGCGCCGCAAGGCCTCGGGCGAGGCCAACCCCCATCTGGCCTACAGTCTGAACAGTCTGGGCGTTCTGTTGATCCGGCGCGGCAGGCCCGAGGAGGCGCAGAGCCTGCTGCGCGAGGCGCTCACCATCCGCACGCGGGTCTTCGGTGAGGAGCATAGGCAGGTGGCACAGAGTCTGTGCAATCTGGGCAAGGCCCTGCGCGCCGGCCAGCCGTCGGAGGCCGAGCAGCTCTATCTCCGTTCCGCGGCGATGTACGCGAAGCTCGGGGGCGAGCGCAACGCCCGGGTCGCGTACCCGCTGCTCGGCCTCGGTGATCTGCATGCGCTGCACGGCGACGCCGATGCCGCCCGCGAGTCCTACGACAAGGCCCTCGACATCCGCCGCGGCGCCCTGCCCGCCGATCACTGGCTGGTGAAAGAAGTCGAGGGGCGCCTCGCAGATCTCGACGGTGGCGGTTCGTAGCGCGACGCTCGCGGGCGCTTCGAGAGCTCCCCGAAAGCGTGCGCGACGCTCGTCAGCGCTCCGAGAATCCCCCAATAACGGGCACAACGCTCGTGCCCGTTATTGGTGAGAACGGATTATCAACTCCGAGCTGTGAGTCGCTCTTGGCGAGAATGGATTATCAACTCCGAGCTGTGAGTCGCTCTTGGTGAGAACGGATTATCAACTCAGAGCAAGGAGACGGTCTTGGTGAGAACGGATTATCAACTCCGGGCACAAAAAAGCCCGGGCGGCCGCGAGGGCCGCCCGGGCAAGAGATGAGCGCTGGGTTACCGACTGCGACTACGCGTCGGTGGGCTCAGCCTCCGAGGACGACGCCTGGGGCGCCGCCTCTGAGGACGACTCGTCCGCGGGCGCCGACTCCGCGGGCGCGGACGCCGCCGCCGACTCGGACGCGTCAGCCGCTTCCGGCGCGTCCTCCTCGTCGATCGCCCGCCGGCCCTTCCGGCGCACCGAGGGCCGGATCCGCCGGGCGAGCTCCTCCATGCCCGCCAGGCTGAAGAGGCTCTCGAACGCGCGGGTGACCCAGCCGAAGACGCGATCGTACTCGTCGATCGCCTCGTTCTTGGCAACCAGCGCGCCCTGGGCCTCCTTTTGCGTCCGGTCGATGGCGTCGAGCAGGTCGCCGTACTCTCGCCGCACGGGCTCGAGGTCGTTCGCCAGCTCGTCGAAATCGACCTGGACGCCGTTGAGCTCGAGCGTCGGCGGATCGACCACCGGCTCGCGCAGGAAGCGCTCGGTTTGCTCGACCTGCTGCAGGAAGCGCCGCGGCGTGCGCGGGGTCGCTCCCGTGATGCTCGCCAGCACGAATCCCCGGCGCCAGCGGCGTCCCTTCCGCTGGGTCTCGCTGTACAGCGTCTCCAGGGTGTGGCGCACCTTGAAGAACAGGTTTTGCAGCCTCTCGCCGACCCGATCGCGCTGGTAGAAGAGCTCCTCGAGCAGCATCAGCTTGCCCTGGTGTGCGTCTTCCGCCACCGCCAGTCCCGTGTGCACCGTCCGCAGATCACCGAGCAGGTGATCCAGGTGCTGTCGGTAGCTGAACGCCTCGGCGAACTCCTCCAGTCCGGAGGCGTCCTCGAGGGACGTGCCTCCGTCGGGCAGGGTCGGCGGCGCCGACCCGTACCTCTGGTCGAGTCGAACGGCGGCTTCGTCGCCGTCCGTCACGACCGCGGTCATCACTGCATCGCCCGAGAACAGGCGATCGTAGATTCCCTGGTTTCTCATGTAGAATCCTCATGTCCGTTTCGAGCCTCCCGGCAAAGGCCACCAACCTCGGGCCGGGGGGCAGTTTCCGGACGCCGCTCACACGGCGGCGTCCGGGACGTCCTCCCTCTCGCTGCTTCTCCGCTATCCGTCCTCCTTTCTGCTCGGGCGCCGAGACGCCGAGCTGATCGGCTGGACCTGGAACGGCCGCAGCCGGGGCACAGTGAGTCTTGGAGGTTACTCTAGGTAGAGCAGGTTCCGTGCCAGGTGCCGCCACCACCGGGGAAAAAAGTTCCCAAAATGGCCACATCATACCGCCTCCGGCATGGGCTCGGCGGGGCAAGCCGTTTGGCGTCAACAGTTGCCCCCTACCTGCCTGATCTTCTCGGAGGCGGGTGACTCGCCGCGGCACGGGCGAGAAATAGTCCTTGCCTTCCAAGCCAAATCGTGTCATAATGTAGTGTTGCGGTCAAAATGACACCCGGTGTGCCAATCTGGCCGGTCAATCACCCCTCTGCTCTGCTAGACTTGGCCCGATTTTGTGCGTCTCTGAATCGGTATGAACAGCCCGGAGGGCGCCGGGAACATCCGGTCCGGTATTGGCCGAGTCTCCTCCCATGAGTACCCGCTCGTGGTGTTTAATCCTGCTGAGCTAAAATCTCGCCCCCGCAAGTGGTTTCATGATTACTGTAATGACCTTCGAAGGGCTCCATTGTCAGCACGGGCAGGGCAATTCCGTAGGAAATTCATGAACGACTTCGGAATTACGATCCCTATTGCTGCGCCTAACCAAACGGATCCAGGGGACGCCAGCGCCGGCGCGACTGGTCGGGCTTAGTGTACACATGAAGTTCCGAACTCTCGCACGCGGCCAATCGAAGGCGCCCCTGATCCGCGATCGATAGGCGTCCTCTGTGGGTAGTATCATGGACCTGGAAAAACTCGATGCGCTGTTTGAGAATCCATCGAATCGACGCTGGGGTCTGTTCTACTACTGCCCATCAGATCCACGTGTCATTGCGCCGAGTCAGCCTACCATTCGGGGTTACCAGATAAACTTCGCCCACCGGCACGCCATCAGGATGTTGATCATGTACGCTGCCGTTTTGGTTGGGCCAGTCTCCGCCGTATTTGTGTTCGGACCGCGCGATGTAGTCTTGTTATCTATGGTAGCGATAGTTGTTTTTGGGCTATCCATAGCGATTCTCATTGCGCTTTCAGCTAAGCTTTCCAAGCACACGAACACATCATAGGTGGTGTCTTGAAATGGATTCTCCACAGAACCACCACGTACCAGTCAGTGCCTAGCTCCAACGTTAGAAGTCTGAGCGCTCCGTTTTGCTGCGAACCTTGCGCTGACCAGTCGAGAAATACAAGCGGAGAGGCCGTGTCCGCCGCCGCCGAACGATCCACCGCGCCAATCACTGCTGCGGACGCAAGGCCCGCTTCGCGGCCCCCGCGCCGGTGAGTCTTGTTCGATGGAAGAATGATCATGCAGAGGTTGTTCGTCTATGGAACCCTGGCGCCTTCTCGATCAAACCACCACCTCCTTGCGGGCATACCGGGCTCGTGGGAAGAGGCGACCCTGAAAGGGACGCTGGTTCAGGAAGGCTGGGGAGCAGGAATGGGCTATCCGGGGATTGTCGTTGGAGATGAGGGAGAAGAAGTCGAGGGAGTCCTGTTTTGCTCGGACCAACTGTCAGAGCACTGGCCCATGCTGGACGACTTCGAGGGCGAAGGATACGAGCGCATCATCGCCACGGTGAAGCTTGAGGGCAATCGGGAAGTGGAGGCCTATGTCTATGCTCTCAGCGGCAAGTAGATCTCGGAGAACACATCATGCGTTACGTCACCCCGGCCACTTTGATCCTGGTGGCGATCATCCATTTGATGCCGTTGGTCGGTGTGCTCGGATCGGAGCGGCTCGAGGCGCTCTATGGGATCACCGTCGACGAGCCGAACCTGCTCATCCTCATGCGACATCGCGCCGTGCTCTTCGGCATCCTCGGCACGTTCATGGTCGTCGCCGCGTGGACGCCCGCGCTGCGAACCGCCGCGTTTGCCATGGGCTTCGCCAGCGTCGTCTCGTTTCTCTGGCTGGCCTGGTCGACGGGCGGCTCCAACGCCGAGATCGGCAGGGTGGTAGCCGTGGACGTGGCCGCGCTGTTTCTGCTGCTCCTCGGTCTCGTTGCTCACATCCACAGTATGATCGCGGTATCAGGCTTTCGGAATCAGAATCCAACCAAGTGAGGTGAGGCATGGAGCAAGCACTACAGGCAGTTCAACTGTTGTTCTATCTTATGGGTGGTTTGGGGTTGTTCTTCACGGGGGTTGGCGTGTTGTGGTTTGTGACGGTGTACAAGGAAAAACAGGAGTAGATACGTACGCCTGGGGCTCCAGGCGCCGCGGGTAGAACAGGGGGTACACCCATGAGCTACCGAATCCGAGAAGCGACCCCCGGGGACCTGGGCGCCATCCGTCCGCTTCTCCCTCGCCTGGCCGCGTTCGACCTACCGGAGCGCAGGGCGCCCGAGGACCTGTGGCGCGGCGACGAGGAGATGCTGCTCAAGTGGCAAGAAGGGCAAGAGCCGCACTTGACCGCCCATGTGGCGGTCGACGGCGGCGACGCGATCCTGGGGATCTCGGTCATGCGGCTGCGACCGGAGCTGCTGAGCTCCGAGCCGAGCGCGCACCTGGAGGTGCTCGCGGTCGCCGAGGGCGCGGAGGGCCAGGGAATCGGCAAGGCTCTGGTGGGTGAGGCGGAGAAGGCGGCGCGGGCTTCCGGCGCGCGGACGATGACGCTGCACGTCTTTGGCGTCAACAGACGGGCACGCGGAATGTACGAGAAGCTCGGCTATGACGGCGAGCTGGTGCGCTACATCAAGGATCTTGACGGATGACTCGCCGGCAAGCTCGAAGCCCTGAGTGATCGAGATAGACTAGGGCGCATGCGCCCCATGACCATCGATCTCGACCGCGGCGACGCCCGGCCCTACTTCCTCTGGGACGAGGACGTGAGTATTGCCGAGCTCCGCGAGAGGCTCGCCGGCAGTGACAAAAAGGAGCGTATGCGGCTGCTGGCGAAGATGCTGCGTGAAGCGCGCGACCTGGACGTGTGGAAGTTCGTCACCCCGCGGGAAGTGGCCGAGGCCTTGCCGGCGATCGTCGGCCGCCTGGGGCGCCGCCGCCGATTCTGGGAGTTCCTGATACAGGGATGGCGGGAAGATGGCATCCTCGCCAACTAGGCTCACGCCTCTTCAGCAGGATCTGCTGCGCGCGTTCTTCGAGTGCGAGCAAGGGTTCTTCCTCACTGGTGGCGGTGCGCTCACGGGCTTCTACCTCTACCATCGCGAGACCGAGGATCTCGATTTCTTCACGTCCGACGAGGCAGTCTTCGAGCGTGGAAATCCGACTTTGGCAGACGCCGCCGGAGCACTCGGCGCCACAATGGTCGCGCGGCAGCAGGCACCTGGGTTCCACCGGTATTTCGTCAGTCGAGGCGAGGAAGCGGTGATCGTGGATCTGGTGCTCGATCGCGTTCCCCAGATTCACGTCGAGAAATCGGATCAAGACGGGATCAAAGTCGATCTGCCAGCCGAGATTCTGATCAACAAGCTGAATACCATCGCCTCGAGATGTGAGGCCAAAGACCTGATCGACGTGATGATGCTCGAGCGAGCCGGCTTCGTCGTCGAGGAGGCCCTGGAGGGAGCCTTGATCAAAGATGGCGGCTGTACGCCGGCGACGCTGGCCTGGGTTCTCTCCGAGTTGGAGATTCCGGAGCAGGCGGACCTGCCGGGCGGTGTCTCGGGCGCTGAGATGCGCGAATACGTTGACCAGCTGATTCGGCGGCTGCGGCGCGCCGCCGCGCCGGATCTGTAGGGGCCTCCGCCGACCTTACCGCCGGAGCTTCGAATCCGTGCTCAGTAAATACAAGCATCGAGGATGCTGAGCACTTCGTCGAGAGTCCGCTCCGGGATCTTCTCGATCCGCTGGGCGCGACGCGCGCGGAAGTCGATCGACTTCACCTGCTCGACCATCACGACGCCTGTCACCGACGTTGCCTTCGGAAGCGCAACATGGAACGGAACGTCGCGGCGGGTATTGGTGATCGGGCAGACAATGGCGAGCCCCGTGGCTCGGTTGAACTGATTGTTGCTGATCACCAGAGCCGGCCGCCGGCCCTTCTGCTCATGGCCTGACTGCGGATCGAACGAGGCGGCGACGATGTCGCCCTTCGCGGGGATATAGGCAGCCAACTACCAGACCTCGCCGCCGACGGGATCTCCCCAGTCCTCCTCGTGTGGCTCGTAGTCGTCAGGCATTCGAGCGACGAGGTCTTCGAGGCGGTACTTGCCGCGCACTCGTCTGGACGGTTCGACGACGATCCGACCTCGGTCGACGGTCACGTCGACCTCATCCCCGACCTCGATGTTCGCCTCCTGCAAGACGGTCGTCGCGAAGCGCACGCCCTGGCTGTTACCCCACTTCTGTACCCGAGTCAGCATGGATCGTCTCCGTATTGGTCATGGTCAGGTCGATGCATCTGCCGCCAGTGTCAGTATACACATGTATAGCCGGAGAGGTCCACGCACCTCTCCGGCATCCGCAACTCCACGTGCAGCCGCACGGACACTAGCATCCCGACCCGGTCCGGGCTTACTCTCTGCCGATGCCGAGTCTCTACCGGCGACTCCGCCGTCTTCTCTCGCCCCTGGCCCCGGCGCGCCTGCGCGCGGCGGTCATGCGGGTGGCCGTGAACCTGGGCTACAACTACGTGCGCCTGTGGGTGATCGCGCTGCATCCGCGACGGATCGTGGCGACGGTGCGGTGGCTGCGGTGGCTGCGGGCGGACATCCGCCGCCGGCGGGAGGAGAAGCTGCTGACGGTGGCGGTGGACGTCAACGCGCTGTGGGAGCCTTTGACCGGCATCGGCTGGTACCTCTACCGCCTGCTCGAGGAGATGGCGGAGCGCGACGACGTGCGGCTGCGGCTCTACGGGCCGGCCTACATCGACAAACAGGACGTACCGCCGCCGGTCGTCGAGCTGCCGTCGGGGCGCGCCATCGAGCAGGTGAGCTACCGCGTGCCGGAGAACCTGTCGCTCGTGCACTACTATCTGGCGACGAAGCTGCGCCGGGTGCAGGAGCGGATGATCGCCGCGGATCGCAACCAGGTGCTGTTCGCACCCAATTACTTCCTGCCGCCGTGGTTCGACCGCTGCGACGGCGAGCTGGTGGTGACCGTCCACGATCTGAGCTTTCTCAAGGTCCCCGAGACAGTGCGCGAGTCGACCCGGCGGGACCTGGAGGGCAAGCTGCGGCAGACCGTCGAGCGGGCTGCCCGGGTGCTGACCGATAGCGAGACGGTGCGCTCGGAGCTGCTCGAGACCGGCCTGTTCGATCCCGAACGCACCCACACCGTGCGCCTCGGACCGGGCTCGGTGGCGGCGAGCACCGTCGCCGAGCCGCCCGACGGCCTGCCCGAGCGCTACGTGCTCCACGTCGGCACACTCGAGCCGCGCAAGAACCTGCCGACGCTGCTCGAAGCCTGGCGACTGTTACGCGCGCGCGGCGCGGAGCCGCCGCCGCTGGTGCTGTGCGGCCGCCTGGGCTGGAAGAGCGAAGAGCTGCAAGAGGAGATCGAGTCGGCGGCGGCCGAGGGCTGGGTGGTGCACTACGGGTATCTGAAAGACGGGCAGGTGGCGGCCCTTTACCGCGACGCTACGCTGGTGACGTTGCCCTCGATCTACGAGGGCTTCGGCCTGCCGGCGGTCGAGGCCATGGGTGCCGGAGCACCGCTGCTGTGCAGCGACATCCCGGTACTGCGCGAGGTGGCCGGCGAGTCGGCGGTCTACGTGGCGCCTGACAGCGCCCGGGATTGGGCGGACCGTGTCGGCGAGGTGCTCGGCGACGACGCCCAGCGCCGAGAGCTGGCAGGACTCGGCCGGGCGCGCGCCGAGCGCTTCGACTGGCGGTCGACGGCCGAGCAGACGCTCGAGGTCTGGCGAGCGGCCGTGCAAGAGGAAGCGAGCGAGCCGTCATGAAGATCAGGAGATGGCTCATCGGTGTCGGGGTGGCCCTGGTGGCGCTGGGCGGCCACATCTGGCATTCCTACTGGCCACGGCTGCGCCAGGCCAGCCCGTCGGCGGATTCTCCGACCGCCGCGCTGCTGTCGAGAACCGACTATCCGGCCGCCGTGTGGGTGCCGTACCCGCATCAGAACCTGGCGATCCTGCGCGACGACATGGGTGCCGAGCCGGCGAGCCTGAAGGCCCTGGCGCGGCTGGCCGGCCTGCCGTCGCCGAACCTGCCCACGTTCGGCCCGCTGACGCTGCCGCCGTCCTCGGAAATCGCGGTTGCGTCCGACGACGTGGGCGAGCGTTTCGAGGTCCACGCCCAGGTGTATCCCCTGTTTGCCGCCTTCGCCAAGCTCGCCGGCGCCCTGGCGAGCAACCCATGGCTCGGCGGCGGCGAGATCAGCGTCGAGGGTCAGACCGCCGACGTGGCCTGGCGCGGCAGCCTGTGGACGGTGACGTCGGCAGCCGCGCAGGCCTCCGGCGCGCCGCTGGAGGAGCCGGTGGACGGTACGCGAGACGCCGGGGACTCCGGCCTGGCCTGGATCCGCATTCGTCAGCCGCTGGATCCGCTGCCGGCGGGTCTCTACCGCATCCGGCAAGACGATTCCGCTATCGGCATCAGCTCGCGCCGCGGGCCGGGTGCCGCGACTCTCGATGACGATCTGGACTTCGCGCACCGGCTCGGGCCGCTGGGCCTGTTTCTGCTGGTCTTCTCCGGCCGGCAGGAGGCGTTTGGCGAGCCTTCCCGGGCGCTGGTGTTCTTCGACCAGTCGGAGGAGGGGGCGATGGAGCTGCCGAGAATCGCGTCGCTTCACGAACCGGGTGCCAACCGCTGGTCGCTGCCGGGGGAGAGCCTGCTCGACCTCGCCGGCCGCGAGCCGCGGACCGCGACGTCGGGCGCCTGGGCGATCGCCGCCCTCGACTCGACCAGCCTGGAAGAGGCCGGCCGGGCGGCGCTGGAGCTGGGAGCGCTCGACGGCCCGATGGGGGAGCGTCTCTCCTGGGGTCTGTGGCTCGATCTTCGCGGTGGCCTGGCGGAGGTCGAGCGCATCGCGCACCTGCTCGGCGAGGTGCCGATCGTGCCGCGGCGCCAGGTCGAGCGCTGGAGCGACGCCCAGCGCGTGCTCACGCCGCTGGCCGCGCGCTACTCCCATCTCTCGGCCGTCGTCGTCGACGATCCCCGGGTGTTCGATCTCCGGCTCGAGACCCGAGGCGAGCCGAGTGAGCCGAGTGAGCCGAGTGAGGAGTGAACCGATTCATTTGGGGGTTGGCTTGGATCGTTGCTTTAGGCTAGAATCCCATGTTCGGTCCAGTAGGTAATCAAGAGATGTTGCTCTTCAGCCCAACCGGCAACCCCTCCGGCCCCGCCCATCGTACTTTCGACGAGTTGCGGGCCGATGGCCGTCGTGCCGTCGAGGCCGGTCACCTCACCGAGGCGCTCGAGCTCTTCGAGAAGGCCCTCGGTCGCGCGCGAGATCGCGACGACGAGCGCCTGGTGGATCTGTCGATCTGCAACCGATCGGTCGTTCTGATCTCCCTGGGCCGCCCCCAGGAGGTGATGCCGGAGCTGCGCCAGATCCTGGTGCGCAACCCCGACGCGATGATCTGCTCGATCGCCGCGTACAACCTCTCTCGTGCCCACGAGTGCAGCAAGGAATACAAGAAGGGTCTGTTCTACGGCCGGATCGCCCGCGACCGGGCGCTCGCCGCCGGCCGTGAGGATCTGCTGGTCGGTAGCTACAACCTGATCGGCAACTGTCTGATGTCGGACAGCTACTTCGCCGAGGCGGCCGAGGAGTACGCCCACGCGCTGGAGCTGTTGCCGGATGAGCCGTCCCAGCAGCGGGCGATGGTGATCGCCAACCTCGGCTATTGCCGGATGATGCTGTCGCACGTCCGCGAGGGCATGCGGATGTCCTTCCAGGCTCTGCGCTGGTTCCGGCGTTTCGGCGCCCGGCTCTACGAAGTCTGGCCGCGGCTGGACCTGTGCTACGCCTACCTTGAGCTGGGTCGCTACCGGCGGGCCATGGACCACGGGCTGCACGCCCTGGCCATCGCCGAGGAAACCGGCGAGGTCGAGGCCGTCAAGATCGCTCTTTACCTGGTCGGTGAGACCGAGCGCTCCGCCGGCGACGTGGCGGGCGCTGTCGACACGTTCTCGCTCCTCCAGGAGCGCTTCTATCCGGAGTCGCCGGAGATCGTCGAGCTCATGGCCCAGGTCGGCCTGCGCCAGGTGGTCAATCTGAGGGCATGAGGATGAGCGCGGCGAAAAGAATCGAACGGACCGTCCGGATCCTCGGGATCCTGGCACTGGCGTGTTTGGTCGCTTCCGCCGCCGCGGCCCAGGGCCGTGACCTGGTGCTCGGCTCCGACGGCACGGTTTTCCGGCTGCAGGCCGGGAGCTACGGGGAGCTGTTCCCCGAGGGCCGCGAGACCTACCCGGACTATCCGGTACTGGCCCTCGACGTCACGTCGTCGGACGGGGTCTCCGAGCGTCTGCTGGTTCCCGGCACGGAAACCTGGGATCCCGAGTCCTCGCCGTCGCTGGTCTACGAGAAGAGCATCGGCGTGCTCTACCTGCTCTGGCAGACCGATTTCAACGGCATCCATCCCCTCTTCGAGCTGACCAGCTTCGACGGCGCCGAATGGTCGGACGTGATCGAGATCTCCCACGGTCCGTTCACCCGCAAGGGATCGCCGCGGCTGGCGATCACGCGCGAGGCCTCGGAAGGGGGCAGCGAGCGGATCGTCCTGCACCTGGTCTGGCGCGAAGAGGCGGCCGGCGTCAGCCTGAAGCGCTACGCGCCGATCATCATCGACGGCGGCAGTTATCTCGGCTGGTCGCCGGTGATCGACCTGGCGAGCTTCCAGCCGAGCGACGACGGTGCGCTTTCGGACGTTCGTGGACTCGAGAACGCGTTGGCGGTGCGCCCCGGGCAGAATCCCCACAGCATCGTCATCGGGTTTCTCAATCCCGAAACCCACCGCCTGAGCACGCTGGAGGTGGAGCTGGTGCCCCAGGCCGTTGCAAGCCTGGCGGACGGGGTCCGCGGCCACATCGTGATCATCGGCGTCAACGCCGCCTCGCACGACGAGCTGGCCGAAGCCGCCCGTGAGAAGGTGCTCGAGGATGGCGGCGCTTTTCACGAATCAGCCCGCCGGTACATCGCTGACGAGGTCGGCGAGACCGTCCGGCAGTCGCGCGAGGCATTGACGCCCGAGGGCATCGTGTCCATCGCCGATGGGGTTCGCGGTCACATCGTGATCATCGGAGCTCACATCGGCTCGGGCGGCCTGGGCGATTCCGGCGAGTCCCAGATCCTCGAGATCGGACAGGCCGCCGCCGGTGGTGCTCCCTACCACTACCTCGAGGTGTCGGTGGTCTCCGACCGCAAGGTACCCGAGATCGACGGCGTGGGCGAGCTGATCCTGTCGGAGAGCGGCCGCAACGTCATCATCGCCTGGGAGCAGGACGGTGCCGTCTTCTATCGCGAGAGCATCGAGGAATCCTGGAGCGAGCCGGTGATGATCGAGCTGTCCGAATCCCTCGACCGGGAAACGGTGTTTCAGATGCTCGAGGAGCGCGTCCGCACCGACTGATCCGGCGCGCGCCGATTGACAGGAAGTCCTTGATCTCGTAACCTCTGCCTCCCCCGGCCGGAGGGACGAGGACGACGGCATGAAAATCCGCCTCGACCAGGTTGACGAGTCCTACGACTGGCGGGAAACCCTGGAGCTGGCCGTCGGCGACTTGAACCGCTCCGAGCTCATGGCGCTCGGAGCCGTCGAATACCGCGGCAGAATCAACCCCACCTACGAAGGTTTTCTGTTCCGAGTCGCGCTGTCGTACGAGCAGACACTGCGCTGCATGCGCTGCCTGGCGCCGGTCACCGAATCGACCTCGAGCGAGGTCGATCTGCTGATTCACACGGGCGCCAAAGTGACCGACGAAGAGCTGGAGCTGCAAGAGGCGGATCTCGGGGTCTTGGTGCTCGAAGATCTGGAGCTGGACACGCGACCGATTCTGATCGAACAGATACAACTGGGCATACCGATGAAGCCTTTGTGCAAGGATGATTGCGCGGGTCTTTGTCCGAGTTGTGGCGCGGACTGCAACGCCGGGCCATGCGGGTGCGAGAAGGCTGTTGATCCGCGTTGGGCGGGTCTGGCCGGCTTGAAGTCGCAGTCGACCGAATGAGCCCGGGGTCGAGTTAACAAGAGAGGTTTTTGACATGGCAAATCCCAAACGACGTCATTCCAAGGCTCGGCGTGACAAGCGCAGGACGCACGACGCGCTCAGCCGGCCCGGCATTTCGATCTGTGACAACTGCGGCGAGACCAAGCTGCCGCATCGCGTCTGCCCGAGCTGCGGTTTCTACCGCGGCCGCGAGGTGGTCGAGGGCAAAGACGAGCTTTAGGATCGTTGAGGGCAGTCGCCCGGTGGGCGAGTCCGCGAGCCTCCGCCAATGCAGATCGCAGTCGACGCCATGGGTGGCGATACCGCGCCCCGTTCGGCGGTGGCGGGCGCTGCCCAAGCCGCCGCCGAGGGAGTCCGCGTTTCACTGGTCGGCGACCGCTGCCGCCTCGAGAGCGAGCTCGCTTCGCTGGGCCATGACGCTTCGGTGGGCGGTTCGAACCTGACGATCGAGCATGCGGCCGAGGTGGTGGCGATGGACGAGCGCCCGATCGCGGTGCGCCAGAAGCGTGACGCCTCGATCCGGGTCTGTGCCCGCCTGGTCAAGGAAGGCCGGGCCCAGGCGGTGGTCACCGCGGGCAACACCGGGGCTGCGATGATCGCCGCCAAGACCGTCATCGGCTCGATCCCGGGCGTCGATCGGCCGGCCCTGGCGGCGGTGTTTCCCTCCCACCAGGGACACACGGTGATCCTCGACGTCGGAGCCAACGTCAATGCCAAGGCCGCTCACCTGCGCCAGTTCGCCGTGATGGGTCACTTCTACGCCCAGGGCGTGCTCGGCGTCGCCACGCCGCGGGTGGGCCTGATGTCGGTCGGAGAAGAGGAAGGCAAGGGCACGGAATTTACCCGCGAGGCGTTCAAGGTGCTGCAGCGAACCGGGCTCAATTTCGTCGGCAACGTCGAGGGCGGGGACGTCTTCTCCGGCGCGGTCGACGTGGTGGTCTGTGACGGCTTCGTCGGCAACGTGGTGCTCAAGAGCGGCGAGGCGCTGGCCGGCTACCTCGGCTCGCTGATGCGTGAGGCGATGCAGAGCAGCTGGCGCAATCGCCTGGGCTACGTCCTGGCCAGGCCGGCGTTCGACGAGTACCGGAGCCGGACCCACTGGAGTGAGTACGGCGCGGTGCCGCTTCTCGGCGTGCGCGCGGGCTTCTTCATCGCCCACGGCAGGTCCGATGCCAGGGCGATCCGCAACGCGGTGCGCCGGGCCGTGGAGTTCTGCGGGGCGGATCTGCACCACAAGATTCGCGACAAAGTGGCCGAGCTTCACACGCAGGAAGAGCGGCTCCTGGGCTGAGCCACGATCAGGAACACCTGGCAGGATGGATGGATCGAGATGATGAGGAACCGTCAATGAGCCAGAACATCGCATTCGTCTTCCCGGGCCAGGGATCGCAGAAAGTCGGCATGGGCCGAGACTGGGCCGAAGCCTTCGACGCGGCGCGCGCCGTGTTCGAAGAAGCGGACGACGCCCTCGGCTTCGAGCTCTCGCGCCTGTGCTGGGAAGGGCCGGAAGAAGAGCTTCAGCTCACCGCCAATACCCAGCCGGCGATCCTCACCTGCTCGGTCGCCATGGCTCGCGTGGTCGCCACGGCGGGGCTCGATCCGGTGGCGATGGCTGGTCACAGCCTCGGAGAGTACTCGGCGCTGGTGACGTCCGGCGCGCTCGACTTCGCCACCGCCCTGGGGCTGGTGCGCCGGCGCGGCGAGCTCATGCAGGAGGCGGTGCCGGTGGGCGTCGGCGCCATGGCGGCGATTATGGGGATCGACGCCGAGGCCGTGGCAGGTGTGGTGGTCACGGTAAGCGATAAGAGCGGCAGTGCCGAAGAGGTGTGCGCGGTAGCCAACCTGAACTCGCCCCAGCAGACGGTGATCGCCGGCCACCGGGCGACGGTCGAATCGGCGGTCGCACTGGCCAAGGAGCGCGGTGCCCGGATCGCCAAGATGTTGCCGGTCTCCGCACCGTTCCACTCGCCCCTGATGCGGCCGGCGCGCGAGGCCCTCGAGCCGCTGCTGGCCGAGGCCGAGATCCGAAGTCCGGCGGTGCCCGTGGTCTCCAACATCGACGCCGCGCCGGTCGCGAGCGGCGAGGAGGCGCGTGACGCCCTCGGCCGTCAGGTGGACGGCCCGGTGAGATGGGTGGAATCGGTGCGCTGGATGATCGACGAAGCCGGGGCCGAGACCTTTCTCGAGGTCGGCTTCGGCAAGGTCCTCACGGGTCTCGGTAAACGGATCGAACGAGGCGTGAGGTGGGCGGCACTGCCCGAGCCGGCCGCCGCCCTGGAGTTTCTCGCTGGTCTTTGAATCGACATCGAGGATAGACTCCACCGTGCCGGCGCCGCGTGAGCAGGATCATCCCGCGACCCCCCCCGGGAGGCGGCCCAGGCACTCCACCTCAGTGAGGACCGTATGTTCAGACTGGACGGCAAGACCGCACTCGTCACCGGAGCTTCCCAGGGTATCGGCCGCGCTATCGCGCGGCGATTGGCAACCCAGGGGGCGAAGGTCGTTCTCGCCGCGCGAGGCGTCGGCAAGCTCGAGGCCCTGGCGGAGGAGATCCGCGACGGGGGTGGCCAGGCGTTACCGTTAGGCCTCGATGTCTCGCAGACCGCGGGTGTCGCCGCCAGGCTGCGTGAGCTTCCCGCGGATTTCGCCGAGGTCGACATCCTGGTCAACAACGCCGGCATCACCCGCGACAGCCTTCTGGCCCGCATGAGCCTCGAGCAGTGGGAGGAAGTGCTCACCACCAATCTGACCGGCAGTTTCGCGGTCACCCGCGAGTTCATGCGCAGCATGATCCGCAGGCGCTGGGGCCGTGTGATCTTCATCTCTTCGGTGGTCGGCCTGATGGGCAACATCGGCCAGGTGAACTACGGCGCTTCGAAGGCCGGCATGATCGGTTTCAGCAAGTCGCTGGCCCGTGAGATGGGCTCGCGGGGCGTCACCTCCAACGTCGTCGCGCCGGGCTTCATCGAGACCGCCATGACCGAAGAGATGACAGAGCAGGCGCGCAAGGATCTGTCGAAGACCATCGTCATGCGCCGGTTCGGTACCGCCGAGGAAGTTGCGGCGACCACTCTCTTCCTGGCCAGTGAGGAGGCGGGCTACATCACCGGCGAGGTCATCAACGTCTCGGGCGGAATGTACATCTGAGCGCTGCCGCGAGGCCGGCGCCGTGCCTGAAACCCCGGCCCTGTCAGGGGCCAATGCCCTCGCGAGGGCGCTTTCGCGTCGCGAATAGACTACCCCGTACCTTTGTGCTAGAAACCGGAACTCTCTTCCACACTACTCAAACTTGGAGGAAATACGATCATGTCCGTTGAAGACAAGGTCAAGAGCATTATTGCCGAGCAGCTTGGGGTCGAGACCAGCGAGGTCACCCAGACTGCCAGCTTCACCGACGATCTAGGCGCCGATTCTCTCGACATCGTCGAGTTGGTCATGGCTTTCGAAGAGGAATTCGGCATCGAGATCCCCGACGAAGACGCCGAGAAGATCGTCAAGGTCCAGGACGCCTGCTCCTACATCGACCAGCACGCCGACGACGGCTGAGCCGGGACCCGACCTGTGAGAGTCGAGCCTTGAGCCAGTGGCAGCGCCATCGTGTCGCGGTGACCGGGGTGGGGCTGGTGTCGCCTCTGGGCATCGGTACCGAGCCCACGTGGGATGGACTGATGCGCGGCGTCAGCGGCATCGGTGCATTGACGCGTTTCGACGCCTGGGAGTACCCGGCGAGGATCGCCGGTCAGGTCGAGGGCTTCGATCCGTCTCTCTACGTGGTCAACCGCAAGGACATCAAGAAGAGCGACACCTTCATCCACTACTGCCAGGCGGCGGCGCGGTTTGCGATGGAAGCCTCCGGTCTGGAGATCGACGACGGCAACCGCGACCGCGTGGGGGTGATCATCGGTTCGGGTATCGGTGGACTGCCCGCGATCGAGGCGGCTCACTCGACGCTGATCAATCGCGGCCCAAGCCGCATCTCGCCGTTCTTCATCCCGGCTCAGATCGTCAACATGGCGGCCGGCCAGGTGTCGATCCGCTACGGCGCGCGCGGCCCGAATTCGGCGCCGGCGACCGCCTGCACCACCGGGCTTCACGCGGTGGGCGACGCCTTTCGTCAGATCCAGCTGGGTTTTGCCGACGCCATGATCACCGGCGGCACCGAATCGGTGTTGACGCCGCTGGCGGTCGGCGGCTTCTGCTCGATGCGGGCGCTGTCCACACGCAACGACGAGCCCGAGCGCGCCTCGCGGCCATGGGACGTGGACCGCGACGGTTTCGTCCTGGGTGAAGGGGCCGGCATCCTGGTGCTCGAAGAGCTCGAGAGCGCCCGCAAACGAGGTGCTGACATCTACGCCGAGGTCGTCGGCTACGGCATGAGCGCGGACGCCTACCACATCTCGGCACCCGACCCGGAAGGTGGCGGCGCTGCCCGGGTGATGGAGGCCGCTCTCGCCGACGCCGGCATCGACCGTGAGAGCGTCGGCTACATCAACGCCCACGGCACGTCCACCCGCCTGGGGGACCTCGCCGAGGTCAAGGCGGTCAAACGGGTCTTCGGCGACCATGCCCGCAAGCTCGCGGTATCCTCGACCAAGTCGTCCACCGGCCACCTGCTCGGCGCCGCCGGCGGCCTCGAGTCCGGCATCCTGGCGCTGGCGCTCAAGAACCAGGTGCTGCCCGCCACCCTGAACCTGGACGAGCCGGATCCCGAGGCAGACCTGGACTTCGTACCGCACACGCCCCGCGAGACCGACCTCGAAGTGGCGCTGACGAACTCTTTCGGCTTCGGTGGCACCAACGGTGCGTTGGTGATGCGCCGGTTCGACGGCTGATCCCCTCGCCGCGCCGCTGGAGGCGCGGATTGGCGGTGGTTTGTCGAAAAGCCCGAGATTTGGGACTGAGGGTCCGGATTTACCGCCCGGACGGAAACAGGACAAACAATCTGCTAAACTGACTGCTCCATGGGTTGGAGAGATACGCACACGCGGCTTCGCGAGAGCCTTCGCGGCGAATTGCGCAAACACTGGGGGCGCATTGCCGAAATCGAAGAGCGGGTTTCGTGCAGCAACGGCTATTTGAACAAGCTGTCCTCCGGGATGCACGAGTTCAAGCTCGATCTCTTTCTGAAGACGCTCGACGCTCTGGAGATCGAGCCGGCCTCGTTCTTCGCTCGGTCCCTGGGGATCCAGCCGCGCCCCGACGAGTACCTGGTGGACCTGGTGGACGACGGCGCAGAAGATCGCGCCTTCGAGAGGATCGCGCGGGCGACCCGTGAGCTGGAAGACGGCGAACCGGCCGCCGAGGGCCCGGAGAGGACGGATGCCAGCCACGTCGCCGCTTTCGTCCGCTGCAGCGTCAAGGAGCAGCGTCGCCGGCTGCGGCACACGGGCAGGTACCGCAATCATGCCTTCGTCGGTGCGTATCTCGAGCACCTCGACGAGCTGCGTACCGACAATGCCACGTCGGCCGCCAAGCTGGCCGAGACCGTTGCCGTCGATCTGATCCCGGCCCTTCCCGGCCCACAGGAGGGGCGGTTGTCTCTGCAATGCCGGGCTCTGGGGGTCTTCGGCTCGGCCCGCCGTTCGAAAATGAAGCTCACGGCCTCGGCGCGCGCCCTGGAGGTGGCCATCGAGCTGTCCCGCCGGCACCGGTTGCGCGAGGACACGGCCAATCTCCTGCTGCGTGCCTGCTATCTGCTCAAGAACTCCGGCCATCTCGATCGAGCCCTGGCCCTGAACAGTGAAGCGTTGGTGATCTTCGTCGAGCTCGGTTCGAAATGGGACATCGGCCGAGCGCTGCTCGCTCGGGGCGCGATGAACGCGTTCCGCGGCGATTACGAGGCAGCGGTGCTCGACTCGCGGCAGGCGCTGAGACAACTCGAGGGCAGCCCTGGCCATCTGGCGCGCTGCCAGCTCACCGCGTACCAATGTCTGGGTTGGGCCTACGAGAAGCTCGGGGACCTCGATGCCGCGGAGAGGTGGCTGGCCCGAGGCGTCGAGAACTTCAATGCCGAGCACGCCGTCGACCGCGCGAAGCTACAGTGGTCGTGGGGTACTCTCGCCTTCAAACGGGGAGAATTCCAACGCGCGGAGGAGTTGTTGAGTGTCGCTCGCGAGACCCTGGCCGTTCATGAGAGCGCGCTGCAGGGAGCGATGATCACCCTCGACCTGCTGAGCGCTCTGCTGGCGCAGGGAAAGACGAGGGAGGCCGCGGTCCAGACCCAGGGTATGACGATTCTGCTGTCGAGGTTCAAGAACAATCGGTACGCGCAAGCAGCGATCGTGGAGCTCATTTCCACGACCCTCGAGGGAAAGCTCAGTCAGGAGCTGATCGGCCGGATGCGGAACAGGCTGAACCCGGAGCGTGCCCTCGCTGGAGCACGCTCCGGATAGTTCCCCGGGATCGGCTTTCAGCCGACAGGTTCGATGAGCGGACCGAGTCTCTGCTCGCAGAGGTCGTTGTCGGGGATTTGACGTTTTGTGAAAGTGCCGTGGGATTGACGGGTCCCGAAGATCGGCGCGCACGGTATTCGTTGGATGGACTCGTGGTTGGGCATGCGAAACCCTCCTTCCGAGCGAGTCGCTCGCATGGCTCCATTGCCTGCCGCGCCCGCCCAGGTTCGCTGTGATGCCCCTCAGGTTACCGCGAGCCGTGTGCGACAGGTGAAAGTCGTCCGCTCTTCGAGCTCCCGTCTCGGTAGAATCTCGGGCCTGAGCACGAAAGGAGGCAGACATGGCGACGTATATCGCACTGATCGACTTTACGACCGAAGGCATCGGCCGTATCCAGGACACGACCCGGCGCTCCGGTGAGTTCATCGACCACGTCAGGGGACTCGGAGTCGAGGTCAAGAACGTCTTCTGGACGCTGGGGGCACACGACGGCGTCTTGATCTTCGAGGCCGCTGACGACGAGACGGCGACCGCCGCCCTGTTGTCCCTCGGCACTCGCGGCATGGCCAGAACCCAGACCCTTCGTGCGTTCGACAGCGCGGAGATGGACTCCATCCTGGCGAAGATGTGAACCCCGCCGCCGACCGCCGATCGTCACCCGCATCACCGACGAGTCGCACTTGCGGGGCACCGAGTTCCAGCTCGGCGCGTTGCGCTGGCGCGAGGAGCATCTGCTGGCGTCGGTCGCCGGGCGGCTCAAGAGACGCATCGACGCGAAGCAAGCTGGTGAACCGACTGTGCCTGGAAGCTCGCCAGCAAGCCGTTCCCCTGGTCGATGCCTTCGGCATTCCAGACGCGCTGCTGGCGGCGCCGATCGCTACTGAAAGGCGGCTATAATCGTTCCATGAGCACCCCTCAGGAACAGATCCAGAACGATCTCAAGGCAGCCCTCAAGGCGAAGCAGTCCGAACGCCTGGGGACTCTGAGAATGCTGCTGTCGGAGATCAAGAACGAGAAGATCCGCTCCGGCGACGAGGTCGATGACGACGCCTTCGCGCGCCTGGTGCGCAAGGCGGTAAAACAGCGCCAGGACTCGGCCGAGCAATACCGCAAGGGCGGGCGCGACGAGCTGGCCGCGAAGGAAGATCGCGAGGCCGAGATCCTCTCCGCCTATCTGCCGCAGGCTGTGGGGGAGAACGAGATCCGCCGCGCCATCGAAGAGTTGGTGGCCAGCGAGGGCTTGAGCGGCCTGAAGGGGATCGGGCCGGTGATGAAGGCGATGCTGGCACGCTTCGGCGGTGCCGCCGACGGGCGCGTCATCAATCAGATCGCGCGCGAAGTCCTGACCGGAAGCTGACGTCGACGCGAATGGTGAGCGCGGCAGACGGTGGTGTTGGGGGAGAGTCGAAGCTCGCCCGCGCCATCCGAACGCGGTTCGACGCCGCGGGTCTGAACCCTCCCTCCCCGCGGGAGCTGGCCGAGGCGCTGGGGGTCAAACCGCAGATTCTCGCCGGGGTGCAGAACCATCTGATCGAGCGAGGGAAACTGCTGCGTTTGCCGCCGGGCCTGATCATCGCCACCTCGGCCGTCGAGGGCGTGCGTCGCGCGCTCATCGAGACCGGCTGGGATGATTTCACCGTGCCGCAGTTCAAGGATCGCTTCGACCTCAGCCGCAAATGGGCGATCCCCATTCTGGAGCATCTGGACTCCCTGGGCGTCACGCGACGCGACGGTGATCGGCGGCGGGTCGTAAGGTCGAGATAAATCATCAAAACCCGTCTCTGGGATCGTAATGCAGGCCGTAATGTTGGGGGTGTTTAATCACTCCACCGCTGGCGCAGTATCACTGGGGAGATACGAGCCACTCAAGAGAATTCGATTCAGACGGGTCGCCCAGGCGGCCACCAGGGAAAGTCTACGCTGATCGATTTCACGAGAGCCCGAGCCAGCAGCTACGAACGATACGAGGAGAAGTTCATGAACCGCGTCACCGAGAGGATTCACAACAGGAGTCAAGCGAGAATGAGTGCACGACAAGTCATCTTTCGTAATCTGCCGGTAGCCCTGCTGGCACTGCTGCTCGCGGCGAGCCTGCCGATGGCGGCCGTCGGGCAGGAGTCCGGCAAGAGCCTCGAGCAAACGACATACGAGGCGCTCGCTCGGGGCATTCTCGAGCACGACGCCGAGAATCTCACCCCCCCGAAGGCCATGGTCTCTCCGGCGGCCGGTATGCCCCGGAAAGCGCTCTCGGCCTTCACCTGCCTGCCGACCTGCGACACGACCGACACCAAGTTCCTGGCGATCGCCGGGCCCGGTCTCGACACGCTGGTCGATCCGGTGCTCGATCTCTCGCTCACCGCGCCGGCGGACACGGTCACCTTCACCATCGGCGTCTTCGACGGCGATGGCGGCGCGGGCGGAGGCAGTGGCAACTGGGATCCTCCGGTCGCCATGCCGGTCACCTATGAGTACTCTCTGTGGGCCAGTCCGCCGAACGGTCCGGAGGAACAGATCGACCTGACGCCGGTGGCGACACCGGGGGCTTGCGCTCCCGGCCCGCCGGATCCCGATTGCATCTTCCTGTCCACGGGCATGCTCAATAACGACTGGCTGGACTTCACGATCGCTACCGGGACCGAGGCCGAAGCGCCGAGCGGCGTCTATGTCTACCGCTTCAGAGTCGAAGGCATTACGGTTCCCGCATCCACGGCGAACGTATTCAAGGTACGTACCTCGGTGGTTTCTCCGGCGACCTCCCAGTCGGTGCTGACCATCCGGTTGGGCGAGCAGCCGTTCGCCTACTTGTCGACCTTTGCCATCCCGGATGTTCCGGTCGTCTATCCCAGGCTGTTCGTCGACGGTACTCTCGACGAGACGTCATATGACGGCAACTGGAGCTTCTTCTTCGACGTCGGCGCCGACCAGCCGACTTTGACTGTGTGGGACGGCGATTTCGACTTCGGAAAGTTCGACGGCGACCGGGATTGCGCGCCGCAGCCGGCTTGCCTGATCGCGGGCGATCAGGACACCGACGATGTGGACACGCTGCCCCCGCCGTTCCTGCCGCTGTTCGTCAGCCCGGGGAGCTCGGCGGTGCCCGAAGAGGTCGCGACGGGTGCCCTGGGCCCCGATCTGGTCACCGTCACTACCGGCAACCCGCAGGACGACGGCGTGGGCCCGAGTCTGTCCTTGCGCGCCCCTTCGGTGCGCGCGGACGTGGTTTTCCCCGACGGCCGGATGTTCGCCAATAACAACCCGTCGGGTAACCAGGAATGGGAACAATACCTGGTTTCGACCTTGGCGACGTGCGACGACTCGCCGGCTTGTGTTCCGACGCCTGGGCCCCCGCCGACGGACCCGAACGCGCCGGTCGGAGCACCGTGCGCCGACATCTGCCTGCCGGCGGCGCCCTCGGGCGCGGTCGCGATTCCGGCCGGGGTCTACGAGATGCGGGTCGAGGGAGTCGACCTCCTCAACCTGAACGCGCTACGTCTGCCACAGCTGCTGTGCGTCGACGAGTTCGGCGGAGCCTGCGGCTCGCCGGGCGGCGGCTTTCTGGTCGGAGATACGGTGTTCCTGGATTCCGACGGCGACGGTTCCCAGGGTGGCGGTGAGCCCGGAATTCCGGGCGTGATCGTCAACCTGCTGAACGCGGTCGGCTCTTTCGCTCATCAGACGATCACCGACGAGAACGGTAACTATTCCTTCGCGGTGGGTCAGGGTACCTTCTCGGTGCAGATCCCGCCACAGAACTTCACCATGCCGGCGGCGGTCGGCGCGCTGGGCGATCGGGTGTGGCTCGACGACGGCGACGGCATCGACTCGGGTGAGCCGGGCATCGGCAGCGTACGGATCGTGATCTACGAAGTGGGCGCCGATCTGGCAGCCGGGACTCCCGACGACGTCTTTGCCGGCTCGGCGATGACCGATCGCAACGGCAACTACCTGGTCGACGACCTGGCGTTGGGCGGCACCTACTACGCGGACGTGGTGGATGCCACGATACCCGCAGGCCTCGCCCTGGTGATCGCCGGGGGAGCCTCGGATCCGAGCACCACCCGGTTGGTCGACGCGGGAACACCGGTCCACCTGGACCTCGACTTCCCCTATGCCAACGCCCCCGGCGGCGACGCCATCATCGGCGACACCGTCTGGATCGACACCGACGGCGACGGCGTGCTGGACGACGACGAGATTGGCGTCGGCGGCGTGATCGTCGACCTGATCGACCCGGGCGCCCTGCCCGGCGATCCGTCGGACGACATCTTCATCGCCCGCACGAAGACGGCGCCGAACGGCCTCTACCGGTTCACCGGCGTGGCCCCCGGCACCTATTTCGTCCGGGTCAACGACACGACCGGTCCGCTGGCCGGCCTGAGCCTGTCGGGCGGCAGTCCCAACACCAACCCGAGCGCGGATTTCGGTGTGGTCGCCGGCGACGTGATCCTGACCAAGGACTTCGGCTACCTCAGCCCGTCGCTGGCCATCCTCTCCGACCGCGTGTGGTTCGACGCCAATCGCGACGGCGATGACGAGGCCGGCGCCGACGCCGGAATCGCTGGAGTGACCGTCAACCTGCTCTCCGGAGGCAGAGTGGTCGCCACGACCACGACCGACAGTGACGGTAACTTCTCCTTCGGCGGGACCCTCGGTCTGCCCGACGGGATCTACACTCTGCAGATCACCGACATCGGCCGCGCGCTCGACGGGCTGCTGCCGACCACCTCACCGGCCGCGTCGTCGTCCTTCAAGGTCACGGTGGCCGGCTCGAACGTGTCGAACACCAGCTTCGGCTACATCGACACGCCGCCACTCGCGGGTCTCACGGGCACCACCATCAAGGATCCGGTGGGCGACGTCAACCTGCAGACCGATACCGTCGACACCGACAACGTCCTGGGCTACGACTTCGGTTACCTCGGGGACGAGCCGGGCTCGATCGGCGACCTGGTGTGGTTCGACAAGAACGACAACGGCCTCCAGGACGGCGACGAGCCGGGTATCCCGGACGTGGTCGTCGTGCTGCTCGACGAGAACGACATGGAGCTCGACGCGACGCTCACCGACGAGGACGGCAAGTACGTCTTCACGGATTTGCCGCCCGGTGACTACACCGTGGTGGTCGATCCTCTGAGCCTGCCCGGGTGCTGTGTCTGTGACGAGGACGACGATTCCGACAGCGGTTCGGACGGTTCGGACAGCGACAGCGGTTCGGATTCGGGTTCGGACAGCGACAGCGGCTCGGATTCGGGTTCGGACAGCGGCTCGGACGGTTCCGACTCCGACAGTGGCCACAGCTACGAGTCGGGCGGTTCGGACAGTGACAGCGGTTCGGACAGCGGCTCGGACGGTTCGGACAGCGACAGCGGTTCGGACAGCGACAGCGGCGGTTCGGATAGCGACAGCGGTTCGGAGCCCGACGATGACGGCACGGTGACACTGTGTCGTTGCTCGGACGGCTCGGACAGCGACGGCGGTTCGGACAGCGACAGCGGCTCGGACGGTTCGGACAGCGACAGCGGTTCGGACTCCGGTTCCGACAGTGGTTCGGACAGCGGCTCGGACGGTTCGGACAGCGACAGCGGTTCGGACAGCGGCGACCGCAGTGCGGGTGGCTACACCTACGGTTCGGACAGCGACAGCGGTTCGGACAGCGATAGCGGTTCGGACAGCGATAGCGGTTCGGACAGCGGTTCGGACAGCGACAGCGGTTCGGACAGCGACAGCGGTTCGGGCGGCGGTCAGAGCTGTGAGCCGGTCGGAGAGCTCGGTGACTTCAGTCAGTTCCTGGGCTTCCTGGACTTCGGTGGCAAGTCCGGTTCGGACAGCGACAGCGGTTCGGACAGCGACAGCGGTTCGGACAGCGACAGCGGTTCGGACAGCGACAGTGGTTCGGACGGTTCGGACAGCGACTCCGACAGCGACTCCGGTG
>JAAELT010000300.1 GCA_024226315.1 bacterium
ATGGAGCAGGCGCTCAACGACGCCAACGTCGCGGTCTACACCATCGACCTGACGCCGGTGGAGTTCGACCACATCCAGCGCGATTTCATGAGCCTGCTGGCGTCGGACACCGGCGGCTACTACTACGGCACCTTCGTCAACTTCATCGCGCCGCTGCAGGAGATCGCCAAGGAGAACGTCGGCTACTACGTGCTCAGCTACCAGAGCGAGCACCCGGCGGACAAGGCCGGCTACCAGGAAGTGAAGGTCAAGGCGGTCGACAAGTCGGTGAAGGTGCGGGCGCGCAAGGGGTACCTGTACGGCTCGGCCGGGGGGTAGAGGGTATTCTGACCTCCCCCCTTTGAAAAAGGGGGGATCGAGGGGGGATTTCTTCCGCGAGGAGCCGATCCACCGGTGGGAGGCCACGGCCTTCGACCGCGGAAATCCCCCTCCAGCTCCCCCTTTTTCAAAGGGGGAGAGACAGAGTCGCAGCGACGCGGAAATGGACACTCCATTCGTCCGATCCGTATTCGTTGGAGGAGGTACATCGTGCGAAAACTTGTCGTCGCCGCCGTGCTGGTCGCGGTCGGGATCGTCTTCTTCCTGCTACCCGGGGGCCGCGCCCTGTCGCAGCAGATCGTGCAGGTCCTGGTCACCAACTTTCCCGAGACCTTCAAGGTAGACGGCACCGTTGCCGTCAAGGCGCCGGTGCCACACAGCAAGACGGTGCGCATGCTGGAGGTCGTGGTGCCGCCGGTGGGCCGCGGGGAGACCGGCAGCCTGATCGAGGGCGATCTCATCGACACGGCGGGTTTCACGGAGGTCGTGCTCAGCCTGCAGGGCATCGTCAAGGGCACCCTGGGCCAGGGCGGCAGCGTCGGCGCGGTGATGACGCCAGTCGAGGAGGCGATGGAAACCTCGTTCGGGGAGGGCACGATCCAGCTGCCGCTCGAGGTCGTCTCGGTGTTGGCGCGCCAGGAGATCGAGACCTTCTCCAACCAGAGCTTCCAGACGATCGGCTTCCCGCAATACAAGGTCTACTTCTACAACTCCACGGACAAGGCGGTGGAGGTCAACCTGTACCTGTATCTGACGAACTGAGCTCGAGCCGGCGCAGGCAAAGCCCCAGCCACCGGCGCGATCCCTCGTCGTCACCCACCAGCACCGCGCCGGGGATCTCCAAATCGAACTCGAAGATGCGGGCCGGTTGCCTCGACCGGCGGGCGCGCTTCAGGGTCTCGGGCGCGACGGCGAAGCGGTAGACGGCGGGATCCCAGTTGCGGTCGCTGCTGAGGACGCCGAGGTGGGTGCCGTTGAGGCTGACCTGGATCTGTTGGGGCTGGTAGGTGCCGGCTTCGATCACGAGGACGTAGGCTTCGGCGACGGGAAGTGGCTCGTCGACCTTGAACAGGATGCTCGGGTCGCGGCTGCTGGACCAGCGCCAGGCGCCGCCGCCCTCGGGTAGCGAGAAGCCCTCGAAGATGGCGCTCTCGCTGGTCGGCAGGATCGGCTCGCCGAGCCGGTAGGGTGGGCGCGCCAGCAGCTCGTGCTCGCGCTCGTGGACGCCCAGCGAGTCGGCCGAGGCCAGGAACTGCGGGTGGCGCCAGTCGAATATCCTCGACTCGTCGCGGTCGATGCCCTCGCACCACAGGATCGAATAGACGTTGTACAGGCCCTGGTGGGAGTGGACGAAGGCGGCGAAGGCGGCGGTGGCGAGAAACGCCGCGCCGGCGAGCCGACGGGCGCGCCCCGGCAGCGCCTCGCGGGCCGTGCGGGCGACCAGCACCGAGAGTAACAAGAATGCCGGCAGGGCCTCGGTGAAGAGCCGGTTGCCGAAGCTCCAGCCGCCCCACCAGTGGTGAAAGCCGGAGATGGTCAGCCAGTGGAGCACGATCCAGCCGGCGCCGAGCCACACGAGCTTCTCGCGCGCCAGCCGGCGCAGCCACACCAGAACGCCGGTCAGGGTGAGGAGCAGGAACGGTGAGCCGATCAGGACACCGCGTGACGGGCTCAGCACGTTGCCGGCGAGCGCCACCCAGAACCGGCTCTCGCCCAGGCGCGACGGTTGGTAGTACGGCGGCAGCAGCTGGCCGTACTCGCGCGAGGAGAGCACCACGAAGAGGCCGAAGAGGGTCGCGACCGTCAAGGTCAGGGTGAGGGGGAAGCGGCGGTTCCGGAAAGCCAGGTAAAAGGCCGTCACCACGAAGAGCCACACCATGGTCGGCCGGCAAAGGTAGGCCGCGAACAGGAGCGCGCCCAGGGCGAGCTCGACGCGCCAGTCGATCCCGCGCCGCTCGGAGGACACCAGCACGAGCACGCAGCCGAGGCCGAGGACGAGGGCCAGGTTGGAGCTCCACAGCGCGCTGCCGAGGGTGCTGGCCATCGTGCTGCCGAAGACGAAGGCGGCGGTCCAGGCCAGGCTCGCCGCGGCGGGAAGGAACCGGCGGCAGATGGCGAAGACCAGCAGCGCGCAGACCACCACGGTGATCGACGAGAGGACGTTCTGCAGCTCCCGGTTGTCTTCCGGGTAGATCATGTTCTCGCCCCGCAGCCGCGCCAGGGCGACGGCGGGCACGGCGGCGAGCGAGGTGCCGAGAGGGAAGTAGTCGTAACTGTGGCCGTTGTCCGCCGGCTCGATCGGGTCGTAGAGGTAGCGCTCGTCGCGCACGTAGCGGTCGAGGCGGATGGTGCCGTCTTCGACGATCGCCTGGGCGGTGAGCAGCGTGCCCCAGGGGTCCGACAGCGAGGCGTCGACCGGCGCGCGGTAGGTGAGGATGAAGGCGACCGCGCACAGTGCCATCAGCCAGGGCACGCGGTGACGGCCGAAGTGCTTCGCCAGCCGGCCTGCGTCGTCGGGCACCGGGTCGCCCGTCACTCAGTATTCAGCCAGCAGCCGGGCCGCCTTCATGGCGTCGTCCTCGCTCGGCAGGAAGGCTTCCTCGAGCGGCGGCGAGTAGGGCACCGGCGTGTCGAGCGCGCCGAGGATTCGCACCGGCGCGTCGAGGTACTCGAAGACCTCCTCCTGGACGATCGCCGCCAGGCTCTCGCCCACCGAGCCGGTGCGGGTGTCCTCCTGGAGGATCAGCACCTTGCCGCAGTGCCGCGCGACGCGCAGCAGGGCCTCTCGGTCGAGCGGCACAAGGCTACGGAGATCCAGCACCGAGGCCTCGATGCCGTCCGCCGACAGACGCGCGGCCACCCGCATGGCGACGTGCACGTAGGCGCCGTAGCTGACGATTGCCAGGTCCGAGCCGGCGCGCCGCAGCGCCGCCTTGCCCAGCGGCAGGGGCGCCGGCGGCTCGTCGTCGAGCACCTGCTTGACGCGCGGGTCGCGGTAGAGGGCGATGTGCTCGTAGTAGAGCACCGGGTCCGGGTCGTCCACCGCGGCGGCGAGCAGCGCGCGGGCGTCCTCGGGCGTCGACGGCACGACGATCTTGAGCCCCGGCGTGCGGTAGAACCAGGCCTCCGTGTTCTGGCTATGGTACGGGCCGGCGAAGCGCAGACCACCCCACGGCATGCGCACCACCATCGGCACCGAGGCGCCCCAGCGGTAGCGGATCTTGGCGGCATTGTTGACCAGTTGGTTGAAGCCGGTGGCGACGAAGTCGTTGAACTGGATCTCGCCGATCGGGCGCCGGCCGGCGAGCGCCGCGCCGACGCACACGCCCAGGATGCCGGCCTCGGTCAACGGCGAGTTGATGATCCGCGAGCCGAACGTCTCGAGCAGTGGCCGCAGCAGCAGGAAGGCGTTGCCGTACTTGCCGCCGACGTCCTCGCCGTAGACGAAGACCCGCTCGTCGCGCTGCATGGCGTCGGCGATGCCCAGGCTCACCGCTTCCAAAAACGTGTGGCCGCCGGCGTCGAAGGGTCGGCCGGCGTCGACCTCGCCCGGGCCGTCCGTCGACGTCTCCGGCGCCGCGCGGTTCTCCAGCACCTCGACGCGCGCCGCCGCCGGGCGGTCGCCCCAGACGCCGTCGACCACCGTGCGCGCCTCGGGCCAGGGCGCGTGGATGATCCTTTCGGCCTCGCTGCGCACCAGCTCCTCGGCCTCGGCCTTCCAGGTGGCGAAGTCGCCGCGCTCGATCACGCCTTCGGCCTCGAGCTGGGCGGCGTAGGTCGTGATCGGATCGCGGGGAGCCCAATACTCCCAGGCGTCGCGGTCGGCGTAGCCGCCCTTCCTGAGCTCGGGGTATTCCCACGACGCCTTGGGCTCGTGGCCGAGGTAGAGCATGTCGTCATGATGAGCGTGGCCGCACATGCGCATCGTCACCAGCTCGAGCAGCGTGGGGCCGCGACCCTCTCTGGCGCGCTCCGCGGCCCAGGCGAAAGCGGCGGCGACGGCTTCCGGGTCGGTGCCGTCGAGCGTCAGACCGGGGATGCCATAGCCCGCCGCCTTGTCGGCGAAGGTGCGCGCAGACGTCTGGTCGGTAAGCGGTGTCCCGAGGGCGGTCTGGTTGTTCTCCACGCAGAAGACCGCCGGCAGGCGCCGCGCCGCGCAGACGTTGATCGCCTCGTGCCACTCTCCGAGCGACGTTCCGCCCTCGCCGATGTAGGTCACCGCCACCCGGCCGGCGTCTTCGAGGTCCATGGCGAAGGCGATGCCGGCGATGTTCAGGCCGGCGATCGACAACGGCGCTGTCGGCGGCAGGATGCCGTGATCGAAGTCGCCGACGTGGAAGTCCCTGCCGTCCATCGGCGGGCCCGCCTTGCCCATCTGGGCGCTCAGGATCATGCGCACCGTTTCCGGCTGCGGATGCATGGCCAGCGCCACGCCGACGTCACGGATCAGCGGCGCCACCACGTCTCCGCCCCAAATTCCGTCGGCCTCGACGAATTCCTCGCCGCGGCGCAGTCGCATGCACGAGGCGTAGATCGCCTCCTGGCCGAGCGAGCGGAAGCCCTTGCCCTGGAACGCCCGGCCGCCGTAGCGTACCTCGCCGCCGAGGAAGAAGGCCTTGAGGCGGTTGTCGGTGGCGCGGGTGAGGATCATGCCGCCGAGCATCTCGCGGCGCTCCTCGTCGGTGAACGAGGTGGCGATCGACTCCCGCCGCAGGAATCCATCGCAGGCTTCGATCAGGTCGAAGGCGGCGCGTTCGAGGCGTTGGCGGGCGGTGACGCCCGGGGTGGTCTCGAGCTCGGCGGGCAGGCCACCGTCGCCGCTGCGCTGCTTGATCTCGTGGCGCAGGCGCAGGCGCAGCTCTTCGATCTCGCCGATCTTGTGCCGGGCGGCATCGGACGCGTCGTCGAGCGCTGCTTCGAGCGCCTCGCCCGCCAGATCGAGCGCGTACGGAAACCGCTCGGCCACGAAGGCCGCGTAACGGCTGATCAGGTCTTCAGGTCGGTGAGCCATGAGCGCGAGGAGATGATTGGCGCCGGTGAGACAATTGTCAAGCACCTCTGTCTAGCACCTCTTGTCGAGCACAGCCAGGTGCAATGTGCTCAAATGGTGCGATGAGCGAAGCCACTGGCCTGTTGTTGCCGCCGCCCAGGGAAGTCGCGACTCCCGAGGGCGCCCTGAGTCTGCCGGAACGGCCAGCCGTCTCGGCGGGCGACGCGGTGCCCGAGGCGGTCGCACTACCGCTGATCAAAGAGCTGGCGGCGCTCGGCCGCTCGCATCACTGGATCTCTCGCGACGCCGGCTCCAGCGATACCGACGTGCGCTTCGAGATCGAGGCCGGCGGCGAGGAGGAGAGCTATCGGCTGGAGATCGGCGCGCGAGGCATCGTCGTGCGTGGCGCGTCGGCGGCGGGGCTGCGTCACGGCGCCTCGACGCTGGCCCAGTGGCTGCGCCTCCACCCGCGCGAGGACGGCGCATGGAGCGTGCCGTTCCTGCGGGTCGCCGATCGTCCGGATTTCCCCGTCCGCGGCGTGATGCTCGACATCAGTCGCGACAAGGTGCCGAGGCTCGAGACGCTGCAGGAGCTCATCGACATGCTCGCCGGCTTCAAGATCAACCAGGTGCAGCTCTACATGGAGCACACCTTCGCCTACGCCGGCCACGAAAGGATCTGGCGCGACGCCAGCCCGCTGACCGCGGACGACATCCGCCAGCTCGACGCCTACTGTCGCGCCCGCTTCATCGACCTGGTTCCCAATCAGAACAGTTTCGGCCATTTCCACCGCTGGCTGATCCACGAGCCCTATCGCGCCCTGGCGGAGTGTCCAGGCGGCATCGAGCATCCATTCAGTTTCGAGCGCGAGCCCTACAGTCTGTGCCCGATCGATCCGGCGGTGCCCGAGCTGTTGGCTGGACTCTACAATCAGTTGCTGCCGTGTTTCGAGAGCCGCACCTTCAACGTCGGGCTCGACGAGACTTTCGATCTGGGCTCTGGCCGCTCGGCGGCGGCGTGCACCGAGCACGGCAAGGGGCGGGTGTACCTGGACTTCCTGAAACAGGTCCATGCCCTGGCCGCCGGCCACGGTCGCCGGATTCAGTTCTGGGGCGACGTCATCCTCAACTATCCCGAGCTGCTGGAGGAGTTGCCGGAGGACGCCGTGGCGCTCGAGTGGGGCTACGAGGCCGACCACCCCTTCGCCGAGGACACTGCCCGTTTCGCCGCCTCGGGGCTCGACTTCCACGTCTGTCCCGGGACCGGTTCGTGGAACAGCTTCGCCGGCCGCACCCGGAACACGATCGCCAACCTGGCGTCGGCGGCGGTGAACGGCCACGAACAGGGCGCGGGCGGCATGCTGATCACCGACTGGGGCGATCACGGTCACCTGCAGCCCCTGCCGGTGAGCTACGCTGGGCTCGCCGCCGGCGCCGTCTTCGCCTGGAACGTCGACGCCGCGCGCCAGCCCGGCCGGTTGCCCGTTGCCGAGATGCTCGATCGCCACGTCTTCCGCGACCCCGCGGGCGTCACCGGCGTCGTCGTGACCGGCCTTGGCGACGCCTATCTGCACACCGGGGCCACCGCCGCCAACGGCTCGCCGCTGTTCTTCGCGCTGCTCTTCGCCGACAAGCCGAGCGCCGAACGTCGCGGTCTGGGGATGACAGCGGCCAGCCTGCGGCGGACGCTCGAGTACGTCGAGAGCTCGGTCGCGCCGCTGCCGTCCGCGCGCATGGAGCGGGCCGATGCCGGGCTGATCGGCCGCGAGCTCGGCTGGGTCGCGGACGTCCTGCGCTTCGCCTGCTCTCTGGCCACCGCGCGCCTGGATTCGGGCGACGAGGACCGGCCGCTGAGCGCGCTGCCGTCCGGGCAGCGGGGCACCCTGGCCGGCCGGCTCGACGAGCTGATCGAGCGTCATCGCGAGATCTGGCTCGGCCGCAACCGCCTGGGCGGGCTGGAGGATTCCGTCGGCCGGCTGCGACGGCTCGGCCGGCTTCTGATAGGTTGATTCATGGAGAGACCGATGATCCGATCCGACATCCGTCCCTGGCTCTGCGGCATGCTCGCCGCCTTCTTCCTGACCGCCTCGGTGCCCCCCGAGACGGAGGAAACCGGACCCACGGTCGAGGAGCCGACCGCGGCCGAGGCGCCCGAGAAAAAGGGCCCCCGTGTGGTGACCAGGGGCAAGGAGGCCAGCCTGGAACCGGAGCCGAAGGCGGAGGAGCCGCCCGCCACAACGACGGAGATCGAGAGCTTCGAGCTCAAGCTCTCCGGCAGCCGCCTGCATTTCCTGGGCGCCGGGGACCCGGAGGCACCGACCGTGTTGCTGCTGCACGGCGCTCGTTTCAGCTCACAGACCTGGCGCGAGCTCGGTACCATCGAGCTGCTGGCGCGGCAGGGGTTCCGGGCGCTGGCTCTCGACCTGCCGGGCTTCGGCAGCTCGGAGGCCACCGAGACGCCGCCGGGCCGCTTCCTTCTCACTCTGCTGCCGCTGGTCTCCGAGCGGCCGGTGGTGGTGGTCTCACCGTCGATGAGCGGCCGCTTCAGTTTGCCCGTGGTGACCGAGCGTCCCAACCTGTTGGCCGGCTACGTGCCGGTGGCACCGGCGGGCTTGGAGGCCCACCTGAAGAGGCTCGAAGGCTCGAAGGTGCCGACCCTGATCTTCTGGGGCGAAGAGGACAAGATGATTCCGCTCAAGCTGGGGCAGCAGATGAGCCGCGCCATGACCAACAGCCGCCTGGTGGTGCTGGAGGGCGCGCAGCACCCCTGTTACCTCGACAAGCCGCTCGACTTCCACCGCGAGCTGCTGCAGTTCCTGCGCGGGCTGAGTTTCTAGGCCGCGGTCGGGGATTCGGCGGCTGCTTCTCAGCGGTCCAGGATCTCGCGCACTCTGGACGCCAGCAATCGGCCGTCGAACGGCTTCTGCAGCATCACGTGCTCGGCGTCGGCCAGGCCGTGGCGGACGACCAGGCTGTCGGTGTAGCCGGAGATGAACAGGACGGGGAGGTCCGGGATACCTTGCCTCAGGCGTTCGGCCAGCTCGGGTCCGCTCATGCCGGGCATCACCACGTCGGTCACCAGGAACTCGACGTCCTCTGGCAGGCTCGCCACCAGCTCGAGGGCGGCGGCGGCGTTCTCCGCCGCGACCACCTGGTAACCCTCCTGCTCCAGCACCTCGCCGACCAGCCTGCGCACCCCGGCGTCGTCTTCCACCAGCAGGATCCGCTCGTGTCCGCGGTCCGGCGCCGCCTCGCTGCTGGCCACCGGATCGGCGTCGGCCTCGGCGGCGACCGACGGCAGGTAGACGAGGAAGGTAGAGCCCTCACCGGGGGTGCTCTCGACCGCCACGTGGCCGTGGTTCTGGGCCGCCGCGGCGTACACCGTCGACAGCCCGAGGCCGGTGCCCTTGCCCTCTTCCTTGGTGGTGAAGAATGGCTCGAAGATGTGCTCGCGCACCTCCGGCTCGATGCCGACGCCGGTGTCCGACACTGCCAGGCAGGCGCAACGGTCGGCCTCGAGGTCGAGCGGGCGATCCTCCTCCCCCCATTCGACGTTGAAGGACTCGACCAGTAGCCGGCCGCCGGTGGGCATGGCGTCGCGGGCGTTGACCACCAGGTTGAGCAGAATCTGCTCGAGCTGGCCGGGGTCGACCCGCACCCGCCACAGCGCTGGGTCCAGCTTGGTCACCAGCTCGACGTCTTCGCCGATCAGCCTGCGCAACAGGCTCTCCAGATTGTTCACCAGGCGATTGAGGTCGACCACCTTCTGGGACGACGGTCGCTGGCGGCTGAGCGTCAACAGCTTGGAGGTCAGGTCCGCGGCGCGGTCGCCGGCCTTCTTGATCTCGCCGACGTAGGTCCTGAGGCGCTCGTCGGTGACGCGCTTGAGGATCAGGTCGCTGTAGCCGGTGATCGCCGTCAACAGATTGTTGAAGTCGTGCGCCAGCCCGCCGGCCAGGCGCCCGATGGCCTCCATCTTCTGGGACTGGATCAGCTGGTCTTCGGACCTCTGAGCCGCTTTCTCGGGGCGATTGGAGTCACTCCGAGTCATCGGACGACTCGTCGCTCTCCTCGAATGCTTGAAGAGCGCTCTCCTCCGAATCGTAGACCTCGAGCAACGGCAGGATTTGACTCAGCTCGAGGATGTCCCGAATCTGACCGCGGACATGCAGGAGCTTGACCTGGCTGCTGAAACGCTCCGCCAGCTTGATGCTCGCCACCAGCTCGCCGATGCCGGCGCTGTCGATCTTGGTGACCTCCGAGAGGTTGAGCAGGATTTTGGTCCAGCTCGCTGCCAGGAGCTCGTTCATGACCTCGCGCAACAACTGGTCACCGGTCCCCGAGACCAGGCGTCCCTGCAGGTCGACAATGATCACTTCCTCGGTCTTGCGTACGTCTACTCGCATAGTTCTCGGCTCTCGAGCGCTGCTGGTGGGTTGGATTCGAGCGCGCGGATCATAGCATGCTCTTTGATAGAGTCCGTCTCGCGAGAGTGAGCAGGAGAGTCAACGTGGCACGAAAAACCGGTGGCAAGCGGTTCGGGTTCCCTCTCGGCATCCGGATCTTCACGCTCATCGTACTGCTCGTGGTGCTGGTCGCCGGTGGCGCGCTGGCCGCCGTCTCGATCCTTGGCGAACGTCTGTCGCGCGGCTCGGCGACCCAGGCGCTGGACTCCAGCCAGTCGATGCGCTCGGTGCTGCAGCAGCAGCGCTACCGTCAGCTGCAGCTTATCTCCAGGGTGTTCGCCACCGACCGGCTGCTGACCAGCTACCTGGGCGAGGGTGCGGAAGATCGCGATCCGGTCTCGATCCTGGATTCGCTCGAGGAATACCAGAACCTGTTGACCTTCGATCTCGCCGTGGTTCTGGACCGCAGCGGCGTGGTGCTGACCCGCACCGACAATCCCGAGGCCGTCGGTGAGGACCTCTCCACCGATCCGTTGGTGGCCGTGGCGCTCGAGGAGAAGCAGGCTTTCGGGGCCTGGCGCCAGGGCGGGCAGCTCTACCACGCCGCCGCGCTGCCCCTGGTGCGCAACTTCGAGCATCTGGGCTACATCGTGGCCGCGCTCTCGATCAACGACGCGCTGGCACGCCAGGTCCAGCGCATCAGCGGCGCCGAAGTCGTCTTTATCGCCAACTCGCCGACCGGTCCTGCGGCGGCAGCCTCGACGATGGCTCCGAGTGCCGCCGCCGAGCTGATCACGGCGCTGCGCCGCGAAGGCGACGTCATCGGCCGGGTGACCCAGCGGGCCGAGACCGCCGACCAGGTCGAGATCAGTTTCCAGGGCAGCGATTGGATCGCCGCCCTGACGCCCCTGCGCGACGCCGCCGGCAACGCGGTCGGCGCGTCGGCGTCGCTGACTTCGCTGGAGGAGCGGGCCGCCGACTATCAGCTGCTGCAACTGCTCTTGATCGGCCTCGGCATCGCCGCGCTGGTTGTCGGGCTGGTCTTCTCCCAGATGCTGTCGCGCAGCACCGCCAAGCCGCTGGCTGCCCTGGCTTCGGCAGCGGAGCAGGCCGCCCGGGGCGACTTCTCGAGCCCCCTGCCGCCCGGGGGCAGTGGCGACGTCGGGAGCTTGCGCGAATCGCTCGACACCTTGCTCGGCGAGCTCGGCGGCAGCCGGGCGCTGGCCTTCGCCCTCTCCCGGGTGCGCCGCACATTGCCCGAGCCGCCGCGGGACGCGCCGCGCAGCCGTGCCGGCGCGGGATCAGCGGCACTCCTGGCCGTCGAGATGCGCCGCTTTGCGAAGCCCAAGATCGGCTATGACCCGGAGGAGAACCTGGCCCGCCTGTCGCGCGATCTGCAACGCGTCGCCTCGGCTGCCAGCGCCAACACCGGGCGGCTGGAGGCTGTCTTCGGACACCGGGCGCTGGCGCTGTTCGAGGGTGAGGGCGCCGCGATGCGGGCGCTGTCCGCCGCCGCCGAGATGCTGCACGTGCTTTCCGAGCGCGAAAGCGTCTTCGATGAGCCCGAGCCGCCGGTGGTGGCGCTGGCCGGCGGGCCGGTGCTCACCGGTTCAGTTCTGTGGGGGAATCAGCCGTCCCCTGCGGTGGCGGGCCTGCCGATCCAGCAGCTCGAGTCGCTGATGCGCGAGGCGGCGCCGGGCGACATCTATCTCTCGAAGCCCATGTACACCGAGCTTGCCGAGACTTTTCAGCGTGCCGGCGTGGAGGTCAAAGCGCAGCGCGGCCTGCTCAGTCCCCAGCCGCTGATCGTGTTGAGCGGCGAGCTGGCCAACCGGGTTACCGGCTACACGCCGGCCGAGCCTGGGGCGGCCGGCTTTCCCGGCGACCGGAGGAGCCTCGCGGACGTGCGTCCCGGTAGCGTGCTGGGCGAGCGCTACGACGTGGTGGCGGAGCTCGGTGTCGGCCGCATGGGGCCGATCTACAAGGCGCGGGATCGGGAGCTCGGCGACCTGGTGGTGCTGAAGCTGCTCAAGCCCGAGGTGGTGGCTGACGCCGCTCGCTTCGAGCGGCTCAGGCAGGTCATCCAGCCGGCGCGTTCCCTCCATCATCCGAATGTGCTCGAGGTGCTCGACTTCGGCGAGACCGACGGTATTCCATACATCTCGTGCGAATACGTCCACGGCCTGACCCTGCGCACCCAGCTCGAACGCGGCGGACGCCTGGGGCTCGCCGCCGGGCTCCACCTGGCACGCCAGCTGGGCTGGGGGCTGGCGGCGGGACACAGCGCGGGCCTGCTGCACCTCGGCCTGAAGGGCGAGAACGTGCTGATCGAACCGCAGGGCCAGGCACGCCTGATGGATTTCGGCATGGCGTGGCCGGCGCGCCCCGGCACGCCCGTGCCCGGCGCCGCATCCCTGGCGCCGGAGCAACTCGACGGCTCCCAGGTGGACGGGCGCACCGACGTCTATGGTCTGGGCGCCGTGTTCTACGAGATCTTCACCGGCCAGGCGCCGTACGCGGGGTCGAGCTCCGAGGAGGTCCGTCAGCAGCACCTGATGCAGGATCCCGCGCCGCCGAGCACCGTGGCCGACGACATACCGCCCGCCCTGGAGCAGCTGGTCGCGCGCTGCCTCGCCAAGCCGCCGGCCGAACGTTTCGGCTCGGTCGAGGAATTGCTTGCCGCGCTCGAAGCGGTGCGTTCCTAGAACCCGCGCAAGATTCCGACCGTTCGCGGTTTCCATCATCTTGGGGCCATGACCGAACGATCACAGGATCCGGATCGGGAGGTGCTGGCGCGGGTAGCCGAGGGCGATGTCGAGTCGTTCGGGGTGCTCGTGCAGCGCCACGAGAAGCGCATCCATCATCTCTGCGAGCGCATGCTCCATAATCCGGAGGAGGCGCGTGATGCTGCCCAGGAAGTGTTCCTCAAGGCATTTCGCAAGGCCGGCAGCTACCGGCCACGGGGCAAGGTCTACACCTGGATCTACCGCATCGGCGTCAACCACTGCCTGAATTTGCTCAGGCGCCGCCGGATCGCGCGCTTCCTCTCCTTCGGTGAGCTCGGGGGAGCGGCCAGCGCCGAAGACGAGGGGCTGGAATACGATCCGCCCGACGAAGGCCCCGACGCGGCCCGCCGCCTCGAAGATCGACGCCGCTGGCAGGCGATGCGGCGCCAGATCGAAGGGCTGCCGGCCGGCCAACGGGCGGTGCTGGTGCTGGCGAAGTTCGAGGGGCTTTCCTACCGCCAGATCGCCGAGGTCCTCGAGATCACCGAGGGCGCGGTCGAGAGTCGCTTGTTCCGCGCCATGCAGCGGCTGAGAGAAACGCAAGAAACCGAGCGGCCGAGTGTTGCAAGATTGGGAGAACGCGATGAGTAGCGCGATGGAAAGACGACTGATGCTTCTTCTGCATGGCGAGCTGCCGGCGGATGAAGCGCGGCGACTCGAGCGGCAGCTCGAGCGCGACGGTGAGCTGCGGGCGCTGTACGAGCGGCTCGCCGTCACCTGGAGATGTCTGGCTCCGCCGGCCGTGACGGGGCCACCCGCCGGCTTCGCCTCCCAGGTCGCCCTGGCGGCACGCGCGATCCGCGACGGCGATCTGAGTTGGTCGCTGGCGCCGGCCTGGGCGCGCGGCGGCGCCGGGTTGGCGCTGGCCGCCGGGCTGGCGCTGGGCATGACGTTGAGCGGTACCTTCGGCAACGACGGTGCTGTCACCTCGGAGCCCGCCATCGAGGAAGTCGGCCTCTATGCCGACAGCGAGCCGCTCAGCCTGGCCGAGGTTTATTGGATGTCGCTGGAGGAGGGTGACCTCCTCTCTGATGACGGTACAGTCGAAGAGAGCGTCCAATGAAGCGCTGGTGGCTCGTGATCGCGTTGCTGCTGTCGCTCGGCATCAACATCGGACTGCTCGCCGGCCGGGCCTTCCAGCCGCGGCCGGCCGAAGTCGAAGACGTCGAGGACCCCGTCGACGATGGCCGCGTCGAGATGCCTGCCATGCCGCGCGAGGGCCGCCTGCCACCCGTGGTGCACCGCATGGCCGACGAGCTCGGCCTGGAGGGTGAGAAGCGCGACGCGTTCGTCGAAATTCAGCGCACCTTTTTCGAGCAGACACTGACGGCACGCCGCCGCATGGTTCAAGTCCAGGGCCGGGTGCGCGACGAGATCACCTCGGGCGAGCCGGACCGCGAAGCTCTCGACGCGCTGCTCATCGAGCTGTCCGACGCCCACACCGCTCTCGAGAGGGCCTTCGTCACCAACCTGCTGGATACGCGCGAGCTGCTCGATCCGGGCCAGGAGCGGCGCTACATGCGCTTCCTGCGCCACATGCGGCAGGTCCGCTCGGAGGTCGAGAAGCGCTTCCGCGAGCGTTGGCGAGGCCGTGGCGAGTGGCAGGGGCCCGACGGTCCGCGCCGGCCTTTCGGCCCTGGCCGCCGGCCGGGAGGCCTCGGGCGTCGCCCGGGCGGCCCACCGCCGGAAGCGGCACCGCCGCCGCCGCAAGAGCCGCCGGGCTGATCCGGCTCTCGGCTGGCCCGTTCGAGTCCTCGCCAAACAAAAATCGCCCCGCTGAGCGGGGCGAACGCAAGAGGATTCGGAGAAGCTTTGTCCCTGTGTCCTGCACCCTAGACGTACGTCCGCGCGGGGCCCTTCGTCCAAGGGGCCGCCGGGCGGCTCGATGGCCGAGGGCGGCCTGATGGCCGGTGAAGGTGGATCCGGAGGAGCTCATCACCGAGCTCAAGTCGGAGGTCGAGCAGCTGCGCGCCTCGGACAACGACCTGAGGCTCGCGCGCCGCAAGGTGCAGAAGAGCCGGAAGGACAAGAACCGGGCGGTGAAGGAGCACAGCCAGCTCTTTCTGCGGCTCTCCCGGATGTTCGAGAACTTCTACCTGATCGCCGGCGAGCCCGAATTGGCGGAGCAGATCCGGCCTTCGGGTCGCCGTCCGGGTCGCCGGGCGGTGGAGGTCGCGGACGAAGACGCGGCCAGGCAGGAGGCGGCCGCGAGATCGGACGCCGAGCAGGAGTCGACCGGGGAGTCGGAGGCTGAGCAGTCGGCGTCCGAGGAGTCGACCGGCGATGAGCAGGCCGCCGATTCGGCGGCGTCCACGGGCGCAGCGTCCTGATCCCTTCCTGATCCCTTCCCTTGCCGGGCGGCCCTCGGGCCGCCCGGCCTTTCCTTGCTCCCCGGCAGCCCTGCCTGCCGTCCCCATGCACGGGGTCGAACTCAGAAATCAAAGTCAGGTTCAGCTACCGCCGGCGAATCCTTGGAGTTTGCTAGCTGAGAGCTCACTATGGCGCCGTGATTCCCACCGGGCAGGCCGCTAACTCACTTCCGGTTGCCGTGCTTCTTGGCTTCCCTCGTACACCGCTAATTCCTCGTGGATTCGGGCAATCATTTTGTGAATGCCCGCCTTCGTGAAGCCCTTTGAGCCAATCGGGTGCGATTCCTGGAGACGCCCCAAACGTCCCTCAAGATCCCGAAGTTCTTGCTCGGCCTTCTCGTATTCGATTGCGTTACTTATCATAGCTCGATCTCCACAACTCCTTTACGCCTGCCGTCCCGTTCACGAGTCCTGCAGAAGAAGCTCACCCATTCTGTCCAGTCGCGAGCATCTTCTGCTGCAAAGATCTCTTCAGGCCGACGTGTCAAAAGCATTTCTTCCAGTTCTAGGGCTGCGTCCGATTCACGGGCAACTTGCTGCTCGAAATCCTCAGCTAGAAGTACAACGGCGTCAATGTCATTAGGCTCGTTCTTCGCTGTAACAAAGCTCCCATCCACCAGAAAGCGGCGTGAATTCGTTAGCCGTGAGAGTTCAAGCCAACGCCGAAGTCTCAAAACCAACCGGCGACGACGTGGCGTTGAAGCTCCAAAACGAAACGTCACCTCTGCCTCAGTCGCCATATGAACACCCTTCGGCAGGCACCCGTCATCTCGAAAATCTGGAATCATTATCCCTCAAGGCTCCTGGCACAACGCTGGTAGAAATCTGGTCACCGAACGGCGGGCTCACGGGACGCGCGTTGAGCGGTACCGTGCAGCCAATGGTTATGCCTAGCCCGTTCTAGAGCACAAAGGCACAACCGAGGTTCACGCCCTGTACACATCCTATTGTGTGGTTTCATCCTGGTATTGAACATATGCGAAGTTGTACTGACCATAAGGCTGTATGCAGAGATCCTGCAATACCTTGATTATGTTCAGCCGAAGATTGTTTGCTTGGCTGTCGTCGAGTTCGAAGTTCCACGCAGTTGAGTGGATCGCGTTGGGATGTGAGGTAGAGACACGTAGCTCGAGTCGATAGCGTCCTGCCTCCCAGTAGCGCATTCTTTGCAGTGTCTGGTAGGCCTCCAACGTACCCATGACGCCTATGCTAGGCCCGAAGTTCCCGAATCCAATCTCGATTGTGCCGGTCGGATGCGGAAACAGGGTCGGCCTTTGATAGAAGTGGCGCCAAGCCGATTTCACCCAAGGTCTAGCGAGGGCAATAAACGCGATGATTAGCGCGCCCCAAGTCTTTAGGAACTCAATCACCATGTCTGATACGCCTCATGGTACGATCCGGAGGTTGAGGTTGCATAACAGTTATGCTGAGCGGGCACGCTGTTTCCAAATATAGACACCGGTGTCCACATGTAGCTGCCTGGTGTCTACATGTAGACACCACCGAGGTATCCAGATCTAGACACAAGGTTACCAGATATAGACACCCCCAACGCCGATCCGGTGCAGCAGGCCCACCTC
>JAAELT010000301.1 GCA_024226315.1 bacterium
CAAACAATCTCGTTAACTAACTAGTTAGATAACTAACTACCTTACTTACTGACAATCGTTGAAGCAATGCGAACTAACTAGCTAAAAAGCTTACTAACAGCCTAACTAACTAACTAAGTACCTAACTAAAATGCTCACAAATCATCTAGTAAACTAACTAGTAAGGTAACTAACTAACTTACTTACCAAAATCGTTACAAGCCATGCTAACCAACTAACTAACAAGCAAACTAACAAGGTCACTAACTAAATAACTATCTAACAAACACTCTTACAAACCATCTAGTTAACTACATAACTAAACAACTAACTAACTTACTTACTCACAACCTTACAAACCATGCTAAGCAACGAACTATCAAGCTTACTAACATGCTTACAAACAATCTTGTTAACTAACTAGTTAGATAACTAAGTACCTTACTTACTAACAACCTTTGAAGCAATGCGAACTAACTAACTAAAAAGCTTACTAATAGGGTAACTAACTAGCTAACTACCTAACTAAAATGCTCACAAATCATCTAGTAAACTAACTAGTAAGGTAACGCGCTAACTTACTTACTAACAACGTTACAAGCCATGCTAACTAACTAAATAGGAAGCTAAATAACAGGCTAACTAACAAACTAACTAAATAAATAACAAAATTACTAATTAACTAGCATGTTTACAAACCATCTGGTTAACTATTTAGTTAGGTTACTAACTAACTGACTTATCAACAGCCTTACAAGCCATGCTAATTATCTAACTAACAAGCTTACTAAAAGGCTAACTAACATGCTTACAAATCATCTAGTTAACTAACTAGTTAGGTAGCTAACTAACTTAC
>JAAELT010000302.1 GCA_024226315.1 bacterium
CAGGTGGTCGAGCAGGCGGACGCCCGCCACTTCGCCGACGGCGCGCAGCCGGCGAGTGACGTCGAGGTCTGCCGCGCTCGGCTCCAGGTCGCCGTCCGGGCGGTTGTGGAACAGGATCATGCCGGCGGCGTCGAGGATCATGCCGGGACCCACCAGGCGCCGCGGTTCGACCTCGATCGGGCCCGTGTAGCCGAGGGAGGGCAGCGAATAGGCCATGGGGCGGGCGTCATCGTCCACGAACAGCGCGCCGATCAGGTCGACGCGGCGGTGGGCGGAGAGCACTTTGCGGGCGAGCAGCCTGGCCACGTTCTCGGGCAGCCGGTAGTCCGGCGGCTCGGCGCCGTTGCCGCTGCTGCCGGGCAAGGGCCAGAGCCGGAAGCGGCTGAGGGCGCTCAGGAAGAGGTCGTCCAGAGGGTGGGTGTTCATCTCGCCTCCCGTGAGTGGGTCATCGCTCGGTGGTCCCCGGCTCCGGCTCGGCCCCGCTCGAGGTGCCTCCGCCGGGCTCCGGCACCCACTCAAGGTGCGGTGCACGTTGGGCATCGGGCCGTCGAGCGTCTGTTTGGGCTGGCCACATGGCGCAGTCCTCCTGAGCGACTCCACAGGTCACTGTTGACAAACAAGATCTTTGACGGGTGGCCTCTCAGTATCTAGCACCTGGAGCGAGCCCGTCTCGTTCGCCAGATCAGGAGCCCCGGGCGGTTGCAGCCCTCCGGGTTCTGGCTTGCTGGCGGCGAATGCGTACGGAAACCAAGTGTGGTTCCGTTGTGCACGCACCCTACCTGATGACCCGGGCTTAACACAAGGCATAACTACGCAATACGCGAGTTAACCACCGTAATAGCATCATGGCGTGCCCGGAGTTCACAAAAAAAGTTAGAACTCGGAGTAGAATTATCTACCCGACTCGGGGGTTTTCTCACTACCTCGGTAGACTTCGGCGGGGATCGGCCCTGGCAGAACTCGAACTGGGGAAGAACCCTCACGCGACCCGATCACCTTCCCGGTCGCCCCGAGGATCGGAGCTTCTGGCGGGGCGGCCGAGAGTGCGCGCGCGCGCAAAAAAAATGCGCGCGCGCGATTCGAAAATGCGCGCGCGCGCGGACTCGAATCAGAGATTCTCTGTCTGGCGTTGAAGATTAGCGTTGAAGGCGTTATTTCCGCCCGCCGAGCCCGCCCGGCGCGCGCGCAAGTTCGTTTTCGGGCGTTTCTAGCTCCCGGTTCGAGCGTCTCGAACCGGGAGCTGGCTCTACTAGCTCCCGATTCGAGCGTCGTAAATCGCGAGCTAGCTCAGCCAGCTCCCTATTCGAGCGTCGTAAATCGCGAGCTAGTTCAGCCAGCTCCCGATTTGAGAGTCGCGAATCGGGAGCTAGTTCGAGATTGGCTCGCTTCTGGTCGCTCGAATCCAGCAGGTTTGCGCCGGGGCCAAGGCTCTGGCAGAGCAAATGCCTCGGCGCAGACTGAGTCGGCGGGTGCTGACAGCTCCACGGTTGAAGTCATAGACTCCCGGTATGTTGCGGGTCGCGATCCTCTCCGATACCCATGGACTCCTGCGCCCCCGGGTGCTCGAGCTGGTTGCCGGCAGTGACCGGATCCTCCACGCCGGTGACGTAGGCGACCCGGCGATTCTCGACCAGCTGCGACAGGTCGCGCCGGTCGCGGCAGTGCGCGGCAACATGGACGGCGGCGGGCTGTCGAATCTGCCGGCGACCGTCGCCGGCGAGCTCGACGGCCTGCCCTACCGCATGACCCACCGCCGCGAAGACATCGACCCGGCCTGGCCTCGGGAGGCTGGGCTGATCGTCTTCGGGCACTCCCATCGACCCGAGCTCGAATGGCGCGGCGGCTGCCTGCTGCTCAACCCCGGTGCGGTCGGGGCGCGCCGCTTCAAGCTGCCGCTGACCTTGGCGCTGGTGAGGGTGACGGACGGGCGCCTGGTGCCGGAGATCGTCGCGGTGGAGTAGAGGCAGCCCTATGAGCATCCCCTCGGAAGCCGCGGCCGTCCACCGCGACGCCATCGTGTTCGACGCGCACACCGACTCCCTGCAGCGGGTGCTGGTGAGTGGGGACGATCTCGGCCAGCGGACGGGGGGCGATCCGCTGGTGGAGCGCGGCGACTTCCCGCGCTTCCGCGAGGGCGGTGTGAACGCCCAGGTCTTCGCGGTGTGGGTAGACACCATCTTTCTGCCGGACCACGGCGTGCGGCGTGCGTTCCAGCAGATCGACGCCTTCCACCGCATGCTCGAAGCCAACCCCGACGCGGTGGCGTTCGCCCGCGGCCGCGACGACGTCGAGGCGGCGGTGGCCGGCGGCAAGCTCGCCGCTCTGCTGTCGATCGAGGGCGGCGACGCCATCGGCGGCGACCTCGGCATCCTGCGGATCTTCCACCGGCTCGGCGCCAGCTCGATGACGCTGTGCCACTCGCGTTCCACCGACTGGGTGGACTCGTCGACCGACGAGCCGCGTTGGAACGGCCTCTCGGGCTTCGGCGTCGAGGTGCTGCGCGAGATGAATCGCCTGGGCATGGCGATCGACGTCTCCCACACCTCGGACGCCGCCGTGCGCCAGGCGATCGAAGTGTCGCGGGCACCGGTGATCGCCTCGCACTCCAACTGCCGGGCGCTGTGCGACCATCCGCGCAACCTGAGCGACGAGCTGCTCGCGGCGATCGCCGAGTGCGGCGGGGTGGTGGGGATCAACTTCTATTCGGGCTTCCTGGATCAGGCCTATCGTGACCTGTTCCTGGAGACCTACGGCGACGTCTTCGCCGGTTTCAACCAGCCGCCGACCGTACCGCGGGAAGAGCTCGAGGATCTGGCTCGAGAAAGGCTGTACCAGATCGGCAAGGACGACCTTCCACGGCCACCCTTCGAGACCCTCCTCGACCAGATCGACCACGCGGTCGAGCACGCCGGCATCGACCACGTGGGTCTGGGCGGCGATCTCGACCTGCCCCACATGTCGACCCCGGCCGGCCTCGACGACGTCACGGCCTATCCGCTGATCACCGCGGGCCTGGTGGACCGGGGCCACTCGCGGGAGGACGTCGTCAAGATCCTCGGCGAGAACTTTCTGCGCGTGCTCGCCGACGTGCAGTCGGCGGCGGAAGTCTCCTAGGAACTTGTAGGAGTGGACCTTGTGTCCACCCGCCGGGGCATGCCGCGGTGGGGTAGACTCGGCAGCCCGACCATGACCAGAGACGAGATCCTCCACCGCATTGCCGAGGTGGCCCGCGACAAGCTCGAGCTGAAGGTCGAGGTGCGCCCGGAGACGCGCCTGGTGGAAGACCTGGAGCTCGACTCGATCCGTCTCCTGACCCTGGCCATGGAGGTGGAGGACCGCTTCGAAATCTGTCTCGACGAGGAAGACGAGGAAGGCATCGTGACCGTCGCCGACCTGGTCGACGTGGTGGGGAGGAAGCTTGCCGCCTGAGACCCTGAACCAGCTTCTCGAGCGCGCCGTGGGCTTCCCGGACACCGGGCTCCGGCTGCTCGATCGGCGTGAGCGTGAGCAGTGGGTGCCCTGGCCCGAGATCCATGGCGGCGCCGTCTCGGTGGCCGGTGGCCTCCGGTCGAAGGGCATCGAGGCGGGACAGCGTGTGGCGCTGATCTACCCCACCGGCCGCGAGTTCTTCGACGCCTTCTTCGGCATCCTGCTGGCGGGCGCCGTGCCCGTGCCCCTCTATCCACCGGTGCGCCTGGGCCGGCTCGACGAGTATCACCAGCGCACCGCCGCCATGCTGCGTGCTGCCGGCGCCCGGCTGGTGCTGGCCGACCGGCGCGTCCGCCGCCTGCTGGGGCCGACGGTCGCCGCCGCAAGCCCGGTGCTGGGCTGCCTGACCCTGCGCGACTTGCCGAGAGACGCCGGCTCTGACGTCGTCCAGGTCGAGCCGGACGCGCTGGCCCTGGTGCAGTTCTCCTCCGGCACCACCGTCGAGCCCAAGCCGGTGGCGCTCTCCCACCGCGCGATCCTGGCTCACGTCCGCGCGCTCAACAGCTTCTGGCCCGACTCCGACGAGGAGATCCACAGCGGTCTCAGCTGGCTGCCGCTCTACCACGACATGGGGCTGATCGGCTGCGTGTTCCCGGCGCTCGAGCGCCCCGCGGTGTTGACGCTGCTCGGCCCGGAGGTCTTCGTCGCCCGCCCGGCAATCTGGCTGCGCGCCATGTCGCGCTACGGCGCCTCTATCTCGGTGGCACCGAACTTCGCCTACGGCCTGTGTGTGGACAAAGTGCGCGATGATGAGCTCGACGGCGTCGACCTGAGTGCCTGGCGTGTCGCCCTGAACGGAGCGGAGCCGGTGGCGCCCACGGTGCTGCGGGCGTTCCAGGAGCGGTTCGCCCGCTGGGGTTTCCGGCCCGAGGCGCTGACTCCGGTCTACGGCCTGTCCGAGGCGACCCTCGCGGTCACCTTCTCGGCCTTGGGCCGCCCGCCTCACGGCGAGCGTTTCGATCGCGAGATCCTGGCCACCGAGGGCCGCGCCGAGCTCGCCGCCGAGGGCATCGAGCTGATGTCCGTGGGCCGGCCCCTGCCGGGTGTCGAAGTACGGATCGCCGGCGCGGCCTCGCAAGAGCTGCCGTCCGGTCAGGTCGGGCGGGTCCTGGTCAAGGGGCCGTCAATCATGGAGGGCTACCTGGGCCGCCCCGAGGCTACCGCCCGCGCGCTGCACGACGGCTGGCTCGACACCGGCGATCTCGGTTTCTTTCATGGCGGTGAGCTGTTCCTCACCGGTCGCGCCAAGGACGTCGTGATTTTGCGTGGGCGCAACTATCAGCCGGCCGAGATCGAGCACGCGGTTGAGGCTGTCGACAGCGTGCGGCGCGGCTGCTGCGTGGCAGTCAGCCACCTGCCCGAGGGCGCGCCCGGTGAGGAGCTGCTGATCTTCGTCGAGTTCAGGCGCGGCAGCTCGCCGACATCGACCGCGGTTCTACCGAAGGCCTGTACCGAGGCGGTCCTCGCCGCCACGGGTCTGAAGCCCGACCGGGTTCTGGTGCTCGAGCCGGGCACCCTGCCGCGCACCTCCTCGGGCAAGCTGCGCCGGCAGGAGGCCCTGCGTCTGCACCTGACGGGTGAGCTCTCGGCGCCGGACCGGGTCACCCCGTTGCTTTTGACCGGTGCACTGGCGCGTTCGGCCCTGGCGTTCGCGCGCACCAAACCGGAAGCGGCGAAGTGACGCCGGCCGGAACGATTCGCGACACTGACGTCCTGGTCGTCGGCGGCGGCCCGGCCGGTCTGGCCACCGCCATCGCCTCTCGCCTCGAAGGCCTCGACGCGCTGGTCGTCGAGCGCCGCCGGCCGCCGATCGACAAGGCCTGCGGCGAGGGCCTGATGCCCGACGGCCTGGAACGCCTGCGCCGGCTCGGCGTCGAGCTCGATCCGGCGCGTCAGTCCCCTTTCCGCGGCATCCGCTACATCGATGGCGACACCGTCGCCGAGGGCCGCTTCCCCGGGGTGAACGGCGCCGGTGTGCGGCGCCTCGACCTGCATCGGGCGCTCGCGGCGCGCGCCGAGGAGGTCGGCGTGGATCTGCGCTGGGGTACCCGAGTCGAAGCGCTCACCGGCACCGGCGTCGAGACCGACTCGGGTTCGCTCTCGGCGCGCTGGATCGTCGGCGCCGACGGCCTGCGATCGCGTCTGCGTGCCTGGGCCGGGCTCGACGCGCCGCCCGCGCGCCGGCAGCGGTTCGGCGTGCGCCGCCATTTCTCCGTGGCGCCATGGTCCGATTGCGTCGAGGTTTACTGGGCGGACGACTGCGAGGCCTACGTCACCCCGGTGGCCGCGGACGAGGTGGGCGTCGCCATGCTGTGGAGCCCCCCGAAGGGGGGCAAACGCAACACAGTCGGCCGCAAAGCCGGCTTCGATCAGCTGATGGCGAGCTTCCCGCGGCTGGCCGAAAGCCTCGCCGGCGCGCCGGCGGCATCGAAAGACCGGGGCTGCGGGCCGCTGCGCCAACGGGTCAAGGGCGTGACTCGCGGCCGCCTGGCCCTGGTGGGCGACGCCTCGGGCTACGTCGACGCCATCACCGGTGAGGGTCTGTCGCTGGCATTCCACCAGGCCGGCGCCCTGGCCGAGGCGATGAAGGCCGGCGACCTGCGCCTCTACGCCCGGGCGCACCGCCACATCGCCGCCGTGCCCGACGCCATGACCCGCCTGCTGCTGTGGATCGAGCGCCGCCCGGCCCTGCGCCGCCGGGTCATCCGCGCCCTGGCCCGCGAGCCCACCGTCTTCTCGCGCCTGCTGGCCATCCACTGCCGTGCCCTGCCCGTCCGCCGGCTCGGCATCGAGACCGCGCCCCGGCTGCTGTGGCGGATGGTTCAGCCCTGAGAGGCTCGTCAGGCCCGCTTGTAGATCATCCCCATGACGCCGCCGACGATCACCATATTGATCAGGACGATGCCGCCCTGGCACCAGGACAGGTAGTACGGAAAGCCCTCGTAGATGAGCGCGTCGTAGAACCTGACCCAGAAGGCGACCAGGCCGAAGAAGAAGCCATAGGTGGCTCCGCCCTTGAAGCCGTCCGCCCAGCACTGGCGCGTCTTGGCGAAGAAGATGGCCGCGAAGATGGAGATGCAGAGGGCGACAAGAGTGAAGTAGAGGGGGTTCGTATCCCCCTGGGTGAAAACATCCGGGTACTTGGCGTAGGTGCTCCCCATGATCAGCACGTGCATGACGAACTCGACGATGCTGAGCGCGATACCGCCAACCACACCAGTCAGGATTGCCTTCTGCCAGTTCATGAGCGTTCTCCTTCCTCGTCCCCTGGGACGGAAGAGTCAGTGACCAGATCGGGATCTTGGCCCCGATCATACCCCAGACCCCGGGTGTTCGAGCGCACGCCCTCTGCGAGATCGACCTGGACGAGGCGTCTGGGCGCTCAGAACGCGACGTCCAGGATCCGGTGGCGGCTCTCGAAGCCGGCCTTCGCGATGGCCCGCCGCGCCCCGGCGTTGTCTACTGTGGTCGAGCAGATGGGCACGAGGTCCCGGTCGTAACACAGCTGCTTGAGCCGCCACAGCACGTGGGGCGCGACTCCCCGCCCCCGGTGGCGGCGCATGGTGATCACGCCCAGGTCGGCGACAGGAGGCTGGCTCTCGCTCACTCGCGCCTCACCGGTTCCCAGGACCTCGCCCCCGAGGCGCAGGGCGTAGAGCTCGCGGCGCGCGAGCAGGTTCTCGAGATAGCCCATGAGCCAGTCGCCCGGATCCTCGTCGAGGCTCTCGCGCTGAAGCTCGGCGATCACGCCGAGCTCGCCGGCTTCCACGACGTCGAAGGAGGCTCCTGCCGCGCCCGCGAGCGGCACCTCGCGGCGATCATGGTCGTGGTAGAGCCGGGTGTGGACCCTGACCGCCTTCTGCAGGTCGAGGGTCAGGCCCAAGAAGAGGGGATCCGCGGTGCTCACCATGGCGCCTTTCACCTCGTCGCGGGCGACGATTCCGGCGAAGATCCCCGCCGCCGCGTGTTCGGATGCCGCGTCGACGAAGAACTGCAGCAGCCGGCCCTCGTCGTTGACGCAGAAGTAGCCCACCGGTTCCCCCGCCGAGCGGATCTCCCGGTGGCGGCTCATCGTCGCGAAGGCCTCCCACATGCCGTCGAACGGGGCGACCTGGGAGACCAGCCAGGCCCGCCGGAGGTCGGCGAGGTCTTCGCCGGAGGCCGGTTCCGAGATCTCGATCATCGCGCCGCGAGCCTAGCCGGGTCGCCGGTGTGATGGAAGAGGCGGTCTCCGAAGGCGTCCATCAGGACGGGATTGAGGCCGCGGTCCCGGGCCTGGTTGACCCGTTCGCACAGGCGGTCGAAGTAGGCGTCGTCGAACTGGACGCCTGCGTAGAAGGCGTCGAACGACGAGAGGTCGGGGGTGCCGTCATAGAGGTGGTAGACGGGGTCACGCGCGCTGCCCGACACCGGCCAGGGCAGCGGGTGGATCCGCTCGCCATCCTCTCCCACCGCGATCCCTTCCCAATGCCACAGCTTGGTGAAGTTGTGGCCGTTGGCCGTCAGCATTTCGAGAAACGCAGCGTAGTCGAGCCGTGTCCTGTAGTGCCAGTCCTGGAAGCTGTTCCAGGTGTGCGAGCCGGTCAGGACGACGGGCTTGCCGCCGGCCGTGAAGTAGAGGTCGCCGGCTTCATGAGTCAGCGGGTCGCGACCGCTGCGGCGATGGCCCAGGCGTTCACCCGCCCCACGCTCAGGCCTCCACGTAGGTGCGCACCCGCTCCGTCGCCTGCGGCCGGGTCATCAGGCTGACCGCGACGAACACCGGAACGTTGGCGGCCAGGCCCCAGATGCCCTCGTGCATGCCGGGGATCGGCGAAAGATCCGGGCGGACGAGGAACAGGGTGTTGACGGCGATGCCGGTCAAGAGCCCGGCGAGCGCGCCTGCTCCGGTGGCGCGCGGCCAGTAGAAGGCGGCGAACATCAGCGGGAAGATCTGCGCCACGCCGCCGTAGGCGCCGAGCAGCAGGGCGACCAGCGAGACCTCGGTGCCGACCGCGAAGTAGTAGGCGATGGCCGCGAGCACGACGACCAGGATGCGGATCACGAGCCGCTCCAGGCGGTCGTCCTTGAAGACCCCGGGGGCGATCTTGGCCAGGCCGTCGCAGACGCCGATCGAGGCGGCGGAGTGGAGGATCGAATCACCCGACGACATGGAGGCGGCGAGGGTGCCGGCGCACACCAGCCCGATCAGGATCGGCGACAGGTCGACCTGGGTCAGCAGGAACGGCACGATCGAGTCCGGCTCGACGCCCGGGTAGGCGATGACGCCCGAGAACCCGATCAGCAGGATCGGCACCAGGAAGAGCTGGAAGGTGGGGTACATGACCACCGTCAGGCGCAAGGCGCGGTCGCTCACAGCGGCGTAGCTCTTCATGAACAGGTGGGGCCACATGGAGAAGCCGATTCCCGAGATCAGCACCGCCGAGCTGAACCCCGCCCAGGCCCAGGGTTCGCCGCCGCGGGTCAGGCCGGGGGCGATCAGCATGTCGGCGTGGTCGCTCGCGGCGATCTGAGTGAACATGTCGCCGACGCCGCCATAGAGCTTGTACGGCAGGTAGAGGCCCAGGAACCAGGCGATCACCATCATGAACAGGCCCTGGAAGGTGTTGGTCCAGCCGACCCCCAGCACGCCGCTGGTGAGCACGTAGATCACCACCACGCCGTAGGTGACCGCCGCTCCCACCTCGAGGGAGACGCGGCCGTCGGTGATGGTCGAGAGGATCAGACCGGCGCCCTTCATCTGCAGGGTCAGGTAGGGAATGAAGACCGCGACAGAGAGTATCGCCAGCAGCACCGAGAGGAACCGGCTCTCGTAGCGGTGCGCCAGCAGCTCGGCCTGGGTGACGAAGCCGAGCTTCTCGCCCAGGCGCCGGGCGCGCGGGCCGAAGAAGTAGAACGGCACCATGCCGATCACGCCGTAGGCGATGATGTAGTAGGCGGCGGCGCCGCGCGAGTAGGCCCAGCCCGGCCCGCCGAGGAAGGCGAAAGACGAGAAGATCGAGGCACCGAGCACGAAGTACATCACCAGGAAGCTCATCGAGCGGTCGGCGGCGACGTAGCCGGCGATCGACTTGCTGACCCGCAGGCCCGGCAGGACCCCCATCACCAGGGTCACCAGCAGGTAGCCGGCACAAATCCAGAGCGTGATCTGCCACGTCTCCATAGATCAGTCCTTGGGCGTCTCGCGCTCGTCGGCGCGAAACAGCAACAGCAGGGCGGCGAACATCACCAGCAAGGCGAACACCACCCAGGCGAAGGACAGCGGCAGGCCGAGGATCAGGGGTTTGATGCCGGAGAACATCGGATAGACGGGCCAGATCAGGAGCGCCGCGGCCAGGACATAGACGGCGAGGAAGAGCAGGCGGCGCCGCCGCTTCGCCGGAGTGGTGCCGGGAGGGAAAAGCTCGAGCTTCGCCGAGCTGACGGCCTCGTCGTCATGCTTCGTGCCTGAAGGGGTCATCTTGGTGGCGCCATCTTAGTAGAATCCGCCGTCATGTCGCTGATCGAGATCTCGGACGTCCTCGCGCGCGAGCTCGCGCCGCTCACCTTCTCCGCGCCGGTGGCCTTCGTCTACAACCCGCTCGAGTACGCGCGCGAGCCGCACCGCCGCTACCTGGAGCGGTTTGGCAGTGGGCGCAGGGAGGTGGTCTTCACGGGCATGAATCCCGGACCCTGGGGCATGGCGCAGACCGGGGTGCCGTTCGGCGCGGTGGGGCCGGTGAGAGACTGGCTGGGTCTGGCGGGCGCGGATGTCGGCAAGCCCGAGCGCGAGCACCCCAAGCGCCCGGTGACGGGGTTCGACTGCCCGCGCGAGGAAGTTAGCGGCACGCGCGTCTGGGGTTGGGCGCGGGACGCCTTCGGCACACCCGAGCGTTTCTTCTCGCGCTTCTTCATCGGCAACTATTGCCCATTGTTGTTCCTCGACGAAGGCGGCCGCAACCTGACCCCCGACAAGCTGAAGGCGGCGGAGCGGCGCGCCATGACCGCGGTCTGCGACCGCGCGTTTCGCCGTGTCGTCGAGGTGCTCGAGCCGCGGCTGGTGATCGGCGTCGGGGTGTGGGCCGAGGGGCGTGTGCGCGAATGCCTCGACGGTCTCGACGTCGAGATCGGCCGCATCCTGCACCCGAGCCCGGCCAGCCCAGCGGCCAATCGCGGCTGGGCCGAGGCCGCGACTCGCCAGCTCGAGGCGATGGGCGTCGAGCTCTAGGAGGTTGGCCGGGAACGCGCGCTTCTCGGGTCATGCCAGCAACCGCTCTTCCATTTCGCGGGCCTCGCGGCGGCCTTCCTCGACCTTGACCGAGGCGAGGATGGCGCCGCCGACCACGAAGAAGGCGATCACCGAGAGGATGGCACCCCGGGTGGAGCCGGTGAGCACGATCATCCAGCCGAAGATCAGCGGGCCGAAGATGCCGGCGAACTTCTCGAACACCGAGAAGAAGCCGAAGAACTCGGCCGCCTTGTGCTTGGGGATCAGCGAGGCGAAGAGCGAGCGCGACAGCGCCTGGGCGCCGCCCTGCACTGCGCCCACCATGACGGCGATGATGTACCACTCGCGGGTGGTCTCGAGGTTGAAGGCCACCACGCAGACGACGGTGAAGACGCCGAGCGCGAAGAGGATCGAACGCTTGGCGCCGAATTTGCCGGCCAGGTACCCGAACAGGAAGGCGCACGGGATGCCGACGAACTGCACCAGCAGGATGGCGGCGACGATGTGCTTCTGCGGCACGTCGCGCGAGGCGGCGTAGATGCCCGCCATGCGGATAATGGTGCCGATGCCGTCGTTGTAGATCAGCATCGCCAGCAGCATCATGAAGGCCTGACGGTAGCTGCCCCTGAGCTCGTGGAAGGTCTCGGCCAGCCGGTGGAAAGAGACCTTCATGGCGCTGCCGGCGTCGAGCTCGTCGGCCTCCATCAGGCGCGGCGGCTCGGGTACTCGCAGGAAGAGCGGCAGCGCGAACACCCCCCACCAGACGGCGACGCCGACGAAGGCCAGTCGCGAGGTCGAAGCGAAGCTCTCCTGGATCCCCGGCAGGAAGACGATCAGCAGCAGGCCGCTGCCGAGGTAGCCCAGGGCGTAGCCGGCGGTGGAGACGCGGTCCATCTCGTCGCCGCGCGCGATGTGGGGCAGAAACGAATCGTAGAAGACGAAGCTGGTGGCCACCGCGAAATTGCCGATGCCGAAGAGCACCGTGGCCAACAGCCAGTCGCCCTCGTGGATCAGGTACATGCTCATGGTGACCAGCACCCCGAGTGCCACGAAGCCAGCCATCAGGCGTTTGCGCCAGGCCAGGAAGTCGGCCAGCGCGCCCAGGACCGGCGCGGTGAGCGCGACCGCCGTCATGGCGAAGGCGGTGGTCATGGCGAAACGGAACGTCGCCTGGTCCCCGTCCAGGCCGGTGGCCGCCACCTGCTGGTAGAAGATCGGGAAGACCGCCGTCACGATCACCAGGTAGAAGGCCGAGTTGGCCCAGTCGTACATCGCCCAGGCGCGCAGCTCCGGACGGTGGAGGCCGAAGCGCTCGAGAAACGACGGGGACGGCGGCGGGGTCATGTGCCGTGAGGCTAGCAGATCGCCCCGGGGATTGGGCCAGCCCAGCCCAGGGTTGACACCCTGGGCTACCGCATGTCGCCCTTGCAGGGCTCCGGAGCCCGGAGGGCGGCACGAGGTAGCCTCGGGCGTAAGCCCGGGGTGGGTAGAGGGGGCGCTCCTATGTCTCGAGGAAGGCCCGCAGCCGGGTGGCGCGGCTCGGGTGGCGGAGCTTGCGCAGCGCCTTGGACTCGATCTGCCGGATGCGCTCGCGGGTGACGTTGAACGAGCGGCCGACCTCCTCGAGGGTGTGCTCCGAGCCCTCGCCGACGCCGAATCGCATACGCAGCACCAGCTCCTCGCGTGGCGTCAGGCTCTTGAGCACGTGGCCGGTGGAGTCGCGCAGGTTGTAGTCGACCACCGCCTCGATCGGCGACACGGCGTTCTTGTCCTCGATGAAGTCGCCGAGATGGGAGTCTTCCTCCTCGCCGATCGGCGTCTCGAGCGAGATCGGCTCCTGGGCGATCTTCATGATTTTGCGAACCTTCGACGCCGACAGGTCCATGCGCTGGCCGATCTCTTCCGCCGTCGGTTCGCGGCCCAGCTCCTGCACCAGCGAACGGCTGGTGCGGGTGAGCTTGTTGATCGTCTCGATCATGTGCACCGGGATGCGGATGGTGCGCGCCTGATCGGCGATCGCGCGGGTGATCGCCTGGCGGATCCACCAGGTGGCGTAGGTGGAGAACTTGTAACCCCGCCGGTATTCGAACTTCTCCACCGCCTTCATCAGGCCGATGTTGCCTTCCTGGATCAGGTCGAGGAACTGCAGGCCGCGGTTGGTGTACTTCTTGGCGATCGACACCACCAGGCGGAGGTTGGCGACGATCAGCTGCTCCTTGGCCCGCTCGCACGCGGCTTCTCCACGGCGGATCTTGCTGATCGTCTTGGAGACGTCCCCGTAGCTGGTGCCGTAGCGTTTCTCGAGCTTCTCGAGCTTGCCGGAGTACTTCTCGATCCGGCGCGCCTGCAGCGCTTTGAGCTCCTCGTTGGTCTCCTTGCCGTGGGCCTTGCGGGCGCGGCGCAGGTCGTTTTTGAGGCGCGAGAACTCGCGGTGGATGTCGCGCAGCAGGGCGACCAGGGCGTTGCGGGTCTGGACGCTGAAATCGATCGAGCGGATGTCCTTGGCGATCTTCGCCAGCAGACGGTCGATCTCGCGATCCCGCTCCTGGTACTTCGCGTCCTTCTTGCCGATCCCCCTCTGCTGCTCACGCAGCTCGCGGATCTCACGGTCCTGCTCGCTGATGCGCTGGAAGGTGTCGAGGTTGTTCTGAATGCGCTCGCTCGACTTCTCGTCGAGGGTCTCGTCCGCCTCGCCCGAGATCAGGGACCTCAGGATCCGCTTGTCGCGCTGGGCCATCTCGTTGAGGCGCAGCAGCTCCCGTAGCACGACCGGATTGGAGCACAGGGCCTCGTAGATCAGCCACTCGCCGTTCTCGATGCGCTGGGCGATCTCCACCTCGCCCTCGCGGTCGAGCAGCGGCACGGTACCCATCTCCCGCAGATACATGCGGACGGGATCGTTGGTCTTCTCCTGCTCGGTGAGGACGAACGGGGTGCCGTCGCCGTCTTTCTTGTCGAAGTCGCCGCTGGGTAACGCCCCGTCGCCGCGGTTCTGATGGCGTTCGGGCCGGTCGATGACGGCGACACCGAGCTCGTCGAGACGCACGTAGAGCTCGTCGAGCTCCTCGGGCAGGGCGACGACCTCCTCGGGGAGCATCTCCGAGATCTCGTCGTAGAGCAGGTATTTCTTGTCCTGTCCGAGCTCGAGGAGCTGCTTGACGGAGCTGTACCTGTCCTCGATCGCCTTGACCTTCGAGATCGCCAATTCCTTGCCTGCCTTCCTTACTTAGCGGACAGCCCGGTCAGCGGGGGGGCAGCCATCTGCTGGTCATGCCCGGATGCAGGCTGCGAGTGAGAGCTCCCATCTCTTCCAGCAGCTCGGCGACCCGCGTGTCGGCACCCTGTTGCTCGGCTTGCTTGATCTGTCGCTTCAACTCGCTCTTTCGCTGCCTGCGCCAGCGGTGATTCAGCTTCTCGAGGGTCCCTGCGAGGTCTCCCTCCCCAGGGCCGGAATCTTGTAACAGAAGACGAGCGGCGCGGTCAATAGCACCGCTCTCGCTGTCCAGCTTGGCCACGACGTCCGAAACCGCCGGCGGCCGACGGTCGTTGCCAATATATAAATCGCGAAAGGCTGAGTAAATATTCCGGCACTCCGGATCCAAAAAAACCTCGGGCGTCGGCAGCTGGTCGGGGGCGGGGAGCACCGAATCGTCCTGGAGCAACAGGGCAAGCGCCTTCTCTTCTTCGGTCCGGACCTCCCGGGGGCCGCCGCCGGCCGGCGCCTCGATACCCTTGAAGTACCGCTGCGCTCCGGTCTTGCCGCGCAGAGCGGCTTCCGGGATCCCCAGATACTCGGCCGCCCGCCGGCTGTAGGCGCCGCGCTCCACCTGGTTGCGCACCGAGCGGAGCAGCTCGGCGATGGTTTCGGCGGCGCGGGCCTGGAGAGCGGGGGTCCGCTCTTCGACCGGCGGAATCCGGCGCCGGATCTCGATCCACACCGCGTCCTCCGCGGTGTCGATGATTTCGCGCACCGCCTCCGCCCCGGCTTCCAGGCGCCAGGAGTCCGGGTCGTGGCCGCTGGGGAACCTGGCGCGCCGGGCGGCGAGGCCGGCACCGAGGAGGATCGGCAAGGCCCGCTGGAACGCCTTCTCGCCGGCATCGTCGCCGTCGTAGGCGATGGTTACGTCGTCGCAATAGCGCGACATCAGCCGGGCCTGCTCGCTGGTCAGCGAGGTGCCCATGCCGGCGACCGAGAAGTCCACCCCGCTGGCGGCAGCGCCCAGGACGTCGAAGTAGCCCTCCACCAGCAGCGCCTTGCCGCCCTCGCGCAGCACGCGCTTGGCCTGGTGGAAGCCATACAGCAGATTGCCCTTGTGGAAGTGCTCGGTCTCGCTGGTGTTGACGTACTTGGCGCGGTCATCTCCGAGGGTGCGGCCGCCGAAACCGACCAGGCGCCCGCCAGGAGTGTGGATGGGGAACATCAGTCGCTGACGGAAACGGTCGTAGGGCTTGTCGGTGCGCTGGCTGCGGCCCACCAGGCCGGCCGCGATCAGGTCGTCCAGCGGCACCCGGCCGCGCAGCGCCTTCTGCAGGTGGTCCCAGCCATCGGGCGCGTAGCCGAGGCCGTAGAGGCTTTGCAGCTCGGAGGAGATCTGGCGCTTGTCGAGGTACCCCTGGGCGAAGGCGCTACGCCCGAGCTGTTGCTCGAAGAACTCGGCCGCCGCCTCGAGCGCCGCGCCGAGGTCGCGCTCCTGGCGCGCGCTACCGCCGGTCGGCGCCGCCGGCAGGGGAATGCCGTAGCGCCGCGCCAGCGACTCGATGGCCGCGGGAAAGTCGTCTCCCGTCTGCTCCATGAAGAGCTTGATGGTGTCGCCGCCGGCGCCGCAGCCGAAGCAGTAGAACAGGCCCTGCACGGGGTCGACGGAGAACGATGGGCTCTTCTCCTTGTGGAAGGGGCACAGGCCCTTGTATTGCTTGCCCTTCTTCTCCAGCCGGGTCATGTCGCCGGCGACGTCGACGATGTCGACGGCGTCGCGCACCGCCTGAACGAGCTGCGGAGTGATGCGGGTGGAGCTCACCCCCATACTCTCTACAACGCGCCGGCTTTGTTCAAGAGTCGCGGAGGGTGACGATGGTGGCGCCGTCGCCGCCCTCGTGGGCGCGGCCGGGGCGCTGGGCGCCGACCGCGGGGTGGTGCCGCAGGTGCTTGCGGACCGCGGTTCGCAGGCGGCCGCTGCCGTGGCCGTGGATGATGCGCACCGCGGCGTGGGAGCCGAGCAGCGCCTGATCGAGGAAACGGTCGAGGGTCACGAGCGCCGGCTCCACCCGCAGGCCGATCAGTTTCAGCTCGATCGGCGGCTCTTCGGCGCCAGTCGTCGACTCGGGCGCGGCGTGCCGAGCCGGTGCCGGCCGTTTCGGTCGCTTCGTCCTCCGGTCGCTCTCGGCGGTCGCCGCCAGATCGCTCTCGCGGCAGTGCAGCAGCTTGCCCTGGACGCGCACATGCGCGCGGCCCCGCGCCAGCTTCTGGAGCGTCCCCACCCAGCCCAGCTTCCGGTGACGGACGGCGCCGCCGACCGCGATCTCTCCCGTCTCTTCCTCGGCCTCCTCCGGCGCGAAGCTCGGCGCGTCCTCGAACAGCCGCCCCACCGCGGCGCCGGCCAGGTTCCGGCGCCGGCCGCCCTCGAGCTCGGTACGCAGCCGTTCGACCTCGTCGCGCAGGCGCTGCGCCGTCTGCTGGCGAAAGGCTTCGAGCTCGCGCTTCAGGGTCTTGGCCAGACTCTTGCGCTCAGAGACCAGGGCTGCTTCCTGCTCCGCCATGCGGCGGCGGAGCAGGGCGGCGTCTTCCAGCTCTTGGTCCACTCGCGTTTGCGTCTCGGCCAGCTCCTGACGGGTCCGCTCGATCTCGGCCAGCAGACGGCGCAGATCGCGGTGCTCCGGACCGAGTAGCTCCTCGGCGCGCTCGAGCCAGGCGCCGGGCAGGTCCAGGCGCCGGGCCAGGGCCAGGGCCTCGCTGCCGCCCGGCGGACCGGGCAGTAGCCGATAGGTGGGTCGGCCGGAGTCGCCGTCGAACTGCATGGCGGCGCAGAAGGCGCCGGGAAGCTCCAGAGCGGCGGCCGCGAGCTGGGTCAGGTGGGTGGTGACGAGCACCAGGCCCTGGCTCTCGACCAACCCTTCGAGCAGCGCGGTCGAGAGCGCCGCGCCTTCCTCGGGGTCCGTGCCGGAGCCCAGCTCGTCGAGCAACACCAGCGCATCGGGGCCGGCGGCCTGCCAGGCCTCGCGCAGCCGCAACAGTCGGCCGCTGAAGGTCGAACGGTCGGCCAGCAGGTCCTGCTCGTCGCCGACGGTCGCGACGACGACGGCGAGGAACGGCAGGCGGCTGCCTTTCTCCGCCGGTACCGGCAGGCCGCAGAGGTGGGCCAGGGTGAGCAATCCGGTGGTCTTGAGTGCCACCGTCTTGCCACCGGCGTTGGGTCCTGTGACCACCAGGGCGCGCCGCTCGCCGTTCAGCTCCAGGTCGAGGCCGACGATCGACTCGGAGTGCCCCGGCTGGCCCAGGGCCTCGCGCCGCAGCTCGGCGAGCGCCGGATCGAGAAGTGGATGACGAGCCCCGACCAGTCGCAGCTCGTGACGCGCTCCGAGGTCGATCATGTGGGCGCCGCTCGTCTCGGCGAAACGCACGCAGGCCTGCAGCAGATCGAGGTTGGCGACGAAAGCCGTCTGCTCGCGGATCGCCGGTAGCTCGCCCGTCAGACGGTGGATCAGCTCGGCGAGGATCCGGCGTCTCTCGGCGGCTTCTTCGTCGGCGGTCTGCTGCAGCTGGTTGTTGCTCTCGACCGCGTCAATGGGCTCGAAATAGAAGCTCTTGCCGCGTCCCGACCGGCCGTGGACGAGGCCAGGCATCCGCCCGCGGGCGCCGGCCTGGAGCATCAGTACCAGGCGGCCTCCTCGCATGGGGATGGTCTCTTCGCTGAGATGCTCGCGGTGCTCCTCCACGAGCGAGCCGAGCTGCTCGTAGATGCGGCCCCGCACCCGGCGCAGCCGGCCGCGCAACTCGGCGAGCAGAGGGGTCGCGTCTTCCCGGATCTCGCCCCGGGGATCGAAGGTCTCGGTCAGCGTCCGCTCGAGGTCGCCGAGCGGTGGCAGGCTGGCGCTGTCCGCCGCCAGCTCGACGCAGGCGGGGTCGGCCTTCTCGATGCGCCGGGCCGCGCCGGAAGCGACCCGGAGGAGGTCGCCGACCGCAACGAGGTCGCGGCCGTCGAGCGAGTGCCCACCGTCTTCGATCCGTTCCAGCAGCGGCTCGAAGGGGCGCTCGCACAGCGGCACCAGGGGCCGAGCCACGATCAACCGGCGGGTTTCCTCGTAGCGGTGCCGGTGGCGGACGAGATCGCCTTCGTTGTCGAATGGCCGCAGCTCGGCGAGCTTGCGGCATCCGACGTCGGTGGCCGCAAGCTGGGCGATCAGGCGCAGCAGGCTCGGCAGCTCGAGGGCCTGCTCGGTGGCGACTGAAGCGACGGTGGAGCTCATCGGCGGCCTGGGGAGGAAGTCGGTTCGCCGCTCGTGTCCATACCAACGAACTGTGACGCTAATGAAAAGCGGGAGCAAGTCGAGCTCACTCCCGCCGATTCCGCGCGATGTTCGTCGTCGCGGTGTTTCCTGTGCAGACCTGTCAGTGCAGACCGAGGCGCCGCTCTTCGGCCAGCTTGCGAAGCATCTTCTTGCGGCCCTGGAGCGCCTTGCGCTTGCGCTTCACGCTCGGTTTCTCGAAGTGCTGGCGCTTCTTGAGCTCGGTCAGGACACCGGCCTTTTCACATTTTCTCTTGAAACGACGAAGGGCATTCTCGAAACTCTCTTCGTCGCGAACATGGACTATCGGCATCAGGGGCGTTCCTCTCGTCTTGGCGATTTCAATCTGGGGGCGGCAGGGCGCACCACGTTTGGCAATGATCGCTCAAGATCGAGCCCGAGTCAAGACCAGCCGGACTACTCTTCTTTGGCGCCGACCGCGTTGAAGTCGACCTTGTAGACCTCGAGTACGTCCTTCTTGGGCTGGAAGAAGACGGCGGCCGCCGTGTTCGGCTCTTCTTTCGGGAAGAACCAGCCGACGGCGCCCTGCTCGAACTCGCGCACGTTGGTGGTCTTGGGAGTGCCGAGCAGGCCGCGCACCTCATCTTGGGTCATGCCTTTCTTCACCGTGGCGAGCCGCTCCTCGGTCATGAACCGCATCATCTCGGCGGTAGCCTTGGCCTCCAGCAGCTTCTCGTTGTCGGGATCGTTCCGCAACGCCGTGCTGTAGATGTCGATGGCTTTCCCGTACTCACCGCCCCTGGCGATGTAGTCCGCCGCAAAGAGCATGTCCACGTCGCTCTTCATGCGGAGCGCCCCGAGCTGCATGTCCGTGAGCTCGGCGCCTTCGACGATCCCCTGGTCATTGATGAACGCGATCACTTGACCACCGAATTGCTCGGCGGTGCCGAGAATCTCTTCCTGCAGTGCATCGGCCTGGGCCGCAAGCTCTTCAGGGCTGGGTGGCGCCTCTCCCTCGGCCTCTTCGCCTTCTCCGCCGTCGCCCTCTCCCTCCTCGGCTTCCTCGGGGCCGGCGGCGATCCGCTCCCTGAGACCGACGAGCTCTGCTTGCTTGGCGTCGAGATCGGCCTTCGTGGTCTGCATTTTGGCCCAGTCCTCGGCGGCCTTGGCGGCTTGCAGTTCTTCTTCCGACGGCCCTCCGCAGGCGAGCAGACCGCAACACAGGATCGACAAGCTGACGAGTGCGAAGAGCGCTCTTCCTCTGAGCATCGTAATTCTCCTCCGTGGAACGGGGCAGGCAATTCGTGTTTCTCGAGACGGCGAATTTACCACACCGGCGGTCCGGCGGCAAGCGCGAGGGCGCCCGGCATGGCCGGAGAAAATGCCGCTAAATGCCCGCCGGTCAAGGGTTTTGGCGGCTCTCTTCGAGTGCCGTTCCTTGACATGTGGAGGCGGTTGAAAAATAATCGTTGGATCTCAATCCCAGGAACTTCATACGCTTGGAAAAGTACAAGAGCCTCTCGGAGGAAAACTGGAATGTCTGAGTCGCCGGAAGTGTCGCAACAGTCCCAGGCACACCCTGGCGGAAGGGTGGCTTCAACGGTCGAGAGAATGGCGCGCGAGCTCCAGGATCTGGCCGCAACAGCCGAGGAAGAAGCGGTCGGGCAACTGCTCGCAGCCACGGCTCGCATCGACGACCAGAGCTCTCAGAGCGACATCCTGCAGGTGTTGCTGGAGGAGGGGCGAAGATTCGCCTCGCGAGCTGCGTTCTTCCTGACGCGCCCGGGCGAGGTGCGGGGCTGGTCGAGTGACGGTTTCGGCCGGGAGGGCGCGCGGCTGAGAGATCTGCAGATCGAGCAGAGAGAAGGCGATGTCTGGGAGCGGCTGGTGCTGGGCGCTGGCGCGATCATGCTGGACAGCGACGGTTGTGCCGAGGTCTGCAATGCGCTCGGTGCGCCGGCCGGCAGCCGGGGGGTCTTGATCCCCTTCGTGCTGCGAGGCCAGCTCGGCGGTGCGCTCTACGCGGATCTCCTGGAAGGCGAGGGTTCCCTGGGAGCTGCGAGTCTCCAGCTCTTGACGCACTCGGCGGCACAAGCGATCGAGACCGCGGCCGTTCGCGGCGGTGGCAGCTCGCCGACCCTTCGCGTGGGTACAGAGGCGGGAGATCACGAAGCGGTTTCCCCATGGCAGCCCGCGGCAGCAGCAGCAGCGGCCGCGGCGGGCGTCGCCGCCGCGATCGTGGCCGCGGAAGAGCCGCCCGAGGCGGAAGTGGCAACGGAGCCGGAAGCGGAAGAGACTCCCGAAGCCGTGGACGAGCCGGTCGAGGCCGTGCCGGAAGCGGCAGCCGAGCCGGAAGTGGAGGAAGCTCCGGAAGAAGAGCCGGCGGCAGCCGAGCCAGTCGCTGATTCAGCCGCCGAGGAGATCGCGCCGCTCGAAGAGGCCGTCGAGCCGGCCGAGCCGGCCGAGGACATGGATTTCGAGGTGGTCCCGGCCGTCGAGTCCGGGGAGCCGCCGACGCTCGAGCCCGAGGAGGAGGTGTCCGAAGAAGAGCTGGAAGCCGACCTCGCGCCCGAACCGGAGCTGGAAGACACCACCGACATCTGGGGAACTGCCGAGGAAGACGCCACGTACGTCACTCCGGCGCCGGCCGCGGAGCCCGAGACCGTCGAGCCCACGCCGCCGATCGAACCGCCGATCGAGCCGCCGGTCGGCCAGGAGACGGTGCGGCTCGATCTCGCCTCGATCCAGAGCCCGCCGGCCGTGGCGGCCGTCGACGCGGTTTCCGAAGAGGAAACGGCCAAGCTGCCCCAGTGGGATGTCGAGCCGCAGCCGGAAGCACCGTCGCAGGCGGACTTCGAGCTCGAGCCCGAGGACGAAACGCAGACCGGGTACGAGCTCGAGCCCGAACCGTCCGAGCCGTTGACCGAGCCCATGTCGACGCCGGATTTCAGCACCCCTGCCCCGGACTACAGCGAAGATCCCACGATCATGACTTCCGCGGCCGACCTGGGGGTGGATACGTCGCCCATGGCCGGCGGCTATGTGCCGCCGCCGGTGGAAGTGACCCCGCCGCCGACCGAGGTCACGCCGCCGTCGACCGAGGTCACGCCGCCATCGACGGAAGTCACTCCGCCGTCGACCGAAGTCACGCCGCCGAAGCCCGACGGGACAGGCTCGACCCAGGTGGTGCCGCCGACCGACATCCAGGGCCCCGGATCGGCTTTCGGAGCCACCGAGTCCGGCATTCCGGCGGGCGAGGAGGCCCTGCACGAGGAGGCGCGACGACTGGCCCGGCTCCTGGTCAGCGAGATCAAGCTCTACAACGAGGAGATCATCGAAGAGGGGAGGCGCTCGGGCAACATCTACGAACGCCTCAAGGACGACATCGACCGCTCGCGCCAGATGTACGAGGAGCGGATCGATCCGCGGCTGCTCGAGAGCGACAACGATTACTTCCGTCAGGAGTTGGTCCAGCGTCTCGCCGGCGGCGACGAACGGCTTCTCGGTTATTGAGCCACTCGGCCTGGCTCTGCCGGGTTCTCCTGCCCCTCGTCGCCCTGGCCTGCGGTGGCGAGGGATCTGACACGCGCCGCGGTAGCGTGCGGGATCCCGCGGATCATACTGCGGTCCACGGCGGCCCGGTCGTGCTTCTCACCTTCAGCGCTCTGCGCACCGACTACGTCGGTGCCCTGGGAGCGGAGGATTCCTGGACGCCGCACATCGACACCTTCGCCGCGGAGGCCGATTGGGTCGGCACCGCGGTGGCTCCGACCAGCGCTCCGGCGTCGTCGCTGGTCTCCCTGATGACCGGCGCCTCGCCCTGGCGACACCAGGTACTGAGCCAGAAGCCCGCTCTGCCTCGCCCTGGTATGCCTCTCCTGCAGCAGGCCCTGGAGACGGCCGGGTACCACTGCCAGGCGCGGGTTCCGATCGCCTACGACCTCCAGCGCTTCGGGTTGCTCGAAGGATTCGACGACGTGGCTGAGATCGAGCCGGCCAGTGAGACTTCGCGGGAGCTCGAGGGACTGGGACGCGAGCGGGTTTTCTACTGGCTGCATCTTCGTGAAGCGAACGTCGCCTACCAGCGGCGCGACGCCGCCCTGCCGCGGCTCAGGGAGCGTTCGGCGGGCCTGCCGCCCCAGATCGAAAACTGGCGAGTATTGGCCTATGCCGATCCGGACACTCCACTTCCGGAAGCGGAGGAGACGGCGCTGCGGGAGCTCTTCGGCCACGAGGTCGCCTGGGCTGACCATCAGGCAGGCAAGCTCCTGGACGGCCTGCGCGCGAGTGCCGGCTGGGACGATCTTCTGGTGATCGTGACCGCCACGCAGGGTACCGAGATCGGCGAGCACGGTCAGGTGCTCTACGGCCAGAACCTGGGTCGTGAGTCGATAGAAGTGCCCTTGATGATCAAACTGCCGCGCGGCCTGGATCGCGACCTGGCGGTCGACACCGGTGGGCGCGTCGGCCTGACTCGCCTATGGTCGACCCTGGGCGACGCGGTGGGTTTGCGGCCGACCCCGGCTCAGGCTCCGAGTCTGCTGCGCGTGGGCGAGCAGCCGATCCTCTCCGAGCTCTATCTGCGCAACGGCACCAATCAATTCTCCCTCCTCGACGGCGATCTGCAACTGTTGTGGTCGACGCGCTTCGCGCCCGCCGAACCCGAGTTCTATCTCGCTCAGTTGGCGGCGAGCGGCGGCAGGCCGCCTCTCTCAGAACCGGCGCGCGTCGTCCTGGATCGCCTGGATCGCGCCTTCAGGCGCACGCCGCCACTGTCTGGACCAGCAGGCGCCGGACCAGCAGGCGCCGGGCCGGTCGGCGCCGAGCCGCCGGAGCTGCGGCTGGAACGTTGGACGCGAGACGGCGTGACCCGCGTCGAGAATCCCGACCGCGCTCGGCAGATGGCCGGCGAGCTCCGCCGTCGTTGGCTCCTGTTCATTGATCGCGAGCAAAGTCCGGAAGAAGAATGGGCGTTGAGCCTGCCCGCCCGGTAGTATAATCTTCGGTCCGCTTCAATGGCGCGGGTCCATAGCTCAGCGGTTAGAGCAACCGGCTCATAACCGGTCGGTCCCTGGTTCAAATCCAGGTGGACCCACCAGAACTCCGACCAGGGATCATGTCTCGAGAGAGAGCCGAGTGATGTCAGGACATTTGGAAACGATCGTCTCCCTCCATAAGACCCTCATCGAGCTCACCGCTGCCAACCAGCGCCTGAATTCCATTCCCGAATGGATGAGCGAGCTCCACGAGGAACACAGCGAGAAGAAGGCAGGGATCGAAGAAGTCGAAGCCGCGGCCGCGACGGCGGATCAGGAGCGCCGTGAGGCGGAAGCAGAGCTGGCCGATGCGCAGGAGACCCAGAAGCGCTACCAGGAACAGCTCGGGCAGGTATCCACCCAGCGCGAATACGGCGCGCTGCTCAAGGAGATCGACACCACCAAGAGCCAGATCTCGGCCAGCGAGCAGAAAGCGCTCGAAGCGGCCGAGCGCAAGGAGGAGTCGGACGCCAAGAGCGCCGAGATGCGTGAGGCCTTCAGCGATCTCGATGGGCGCTACAACGCCGAGCTCGCGAAATGGGAAAGCGAGAAGCCGGCGGTCGCCGCGGCCGCGAAACAGCTCGAGACGAGCGCCGACGAGCTGCGCGCGGCCGTGCCGCGAAACACCCTGGTGTTGTTCGACCGGCTCTACGAGCACTGCGGTGGTGAGGCTCTGTCGCGGGTGATGAAGATGGAGGTGGCCCGTGGCAACGCCATGTGGCACTGCGCAGCCTGCAGCTACAACGTCCGGCCTCAGATCCTGGTCGAGATCCGCAACGAGGGCTCGGTCAACCAGTGCGACAGCTGCAAGCGGATCCTCTTCTGGGAGGATGAGGAGTAGCGCCCGCGCGCGGCGGCGAGGAGGAGCATGAGCTCGGTCGAGCCATCGGTCGCCGAGCGGCTCGCGGATGTCCGGCGGCGTGCCCGCCAGGCGTGCGAACGTAGCGACCGCGATCCCGCCGAAGTGACACTGCTGGGCGTCAGCAAGCGCCAGCCACTGGAGCGGGTGCGGGCCGCGCTCGCTGCCGGTCTCCGGATTCTGGGCGAGAACCAGATCCAGGAAGCCGTGGCCAAGAGCGCCGAGCTGCCGGTCGAAGTCGAATGGCACTTCATCGGCCACCTGCAATCGAACAAGGTCAAGCCCGCGGTGCGCCTGTTCGAGGCGATCCACTCCATCGACCGGCTCAAGATCGGCCGCCGGATCGACCTCGAAGCCGGCCGCCAGGGTCGCCGAATCGAGGGCTTCATGCAGGTGAACCTGGGCGAGGAAGCGTCGAAGCACGGTTTCCTGGCCGAGGATCTCGCCGAGGCGGTGCGCCCCCTGCTCGAGCTCGAGCATGTGGAGATCGTCGGTCTGATGGCGATCCCCCCCTTCGAGCAGGACCTCGAAGCGGCTCGCGGGTGGTTCCGCCGGCTTCGCGAGCTGCGCGACGAGCTGGCCGCGCGTCCCGAATGGAGCGGCTTCGCGGGCAGGCTGTCGATGGGGATGAGCCACGATTTCGAGGTGGCGATCGAAGAAGGCGCCACTCACGTCCGGGTGGGCAGCTCGATTTTCGGCGAGCGGCCGAAATGAACGACCTGTTGATCACCGACGTGGCGGAGCTGGCGACACCTCTGGGCACGAGTCCCCTGGCCGGCAGCCGGCAGGGCGAGATCTCCCGACGGCAGGGGGTCGAGGTCTTCTGTCGCGACGGCGAGATCTCCTTCATCGGCACACCGGAGGAGCGCCGCGGCCGTTTCGGTGATCTCGACGGGACCGCACGCCTCGACGGCGCCGGCTGCACGCTGGTGCCGGGCTTCGTCGACGCCCACACCCACCTGCCCTGGGCGGGCAGCCGCGAGAACGAGTTTGCCATGCGCCTCACCGGCAAGACGTACCTGGAGATCGCGGCCGCCGGTGGTGGCATCCTGTCGACGGTACGGGCCACGCGCGCGGCGGATGTCGACCACCTGGTGCGCAACACCCTGCGCCGACTCGACCGCATGCTGACCCTCGGCACGACCACGGCGGAGGTCAAGAGCGGCTACGGCCTGTCGCTCGCCGGCGAGCTGAAGCAGCTACGGGCCATCCGTGAGGCCGGGCGGCGTCACGCCGTAGACGTCGTCCCCACCCTGCTCGCCGCTCACGAATTTCCCCCCGAGTACCGCGACGATCGCGATGCCTGGGTCGAAGTGATCGCCGAAGAGATCATCCCGGCCTGCGCCGTGGGAGGCATGGCGCGGTTCTGCGACGTGTTCTGTGAACAGGGCGTCTTCGACGTGGAACAGTCGCGGCGGGTGTTGCTCGCCGGTGCCGAGCACGGCCTGCTGCCGCGCCTCCACGCGGACGAGTTCGTCGATTCGGGAGGCGCCACCCTGGCTGCCGAGATCGGCGCGGTGTCGGCTGATCACCTGGTCGCCGTGACGCCAGAGGGCGCCGCGGCCATGGCGGGCGCCGGGGTGATGGCAGTGCTGCTGCCCGGCGTGAGCTTCTTCCTGATGAAAGAGAGCTACGCCCCGGCGCGGCGCCTGGTCTCGGCCGGCGTACCGGTGGTCCTGGCGACCGACTGCAATCCGGGCTCCTCCCACACCGAGTCGATTCCGTTCATCGTGCAGCTGGCACTGTTCCAGATGAAGCTGTCGATCGAGGAGTGCCTGGTCGCGGTGACCCTGAACGCCGCGTGCTGCCTCGGCATCGGCGAGCGGGCCGGTTCGATCGAGGTCGGGAAGAGTGCCGACCTGGTGCTGCTGGAGGGCGACAGTCTGCTGCATCTGGGCTATCACTTCGGTGTCAACCCGGTGCGGGCGGTGGTCAAAGAGGGTCGCGTCGTCCATCAGGTCGCGTAGCGCCGGCGCGCCCGATGCTCGTCAGCACGTTATCGGACCTCGTGTTCCACGTCCGCGCGGTCTCGAGCGGCCGAACGGACCTTTTCGCGGTGAATCGCGGCGGTCGCCGGGAGACGCTCTCGGCCGCGGACTTCGTGCGTGGCATTCACTCCCTGGCTCTGGCCCTCGAAGCCCGGGGGCTCGAAGCCGGCGAGCGGGTGGCGATCTGCTCGGAAAACAGGCCCGAGTGGCACATCGTCGATTTCGCCTGCCAGCTGCTCGGCGCGCCCACCGTGCCGCTGGCGCCGGACATCGAGCGGCGGGAACTGGCGTTCATCCTGCGCAACAGCGGCAGCCGCTGGGTTTTCTACGACGACAGCACCCGGCGAGACCTGCTCCATGGTCTGGAGAACACCTTCACTTCACCTCCCGAGCTGGTGGCCTTCGACGGTGACGCCGCGGCGCCCGGCAGCCTCTCGATCACCCGGCTGATGGGCGATGGCGCTTCGCGCATGGGTGAGGTGCCGATCCAGCGCTTCCGCGGCAGGGCCCGTGAGGAAGATCCGGCGAGCCTGGTCTACGCCTCGGGCGGCGATGAGCCGCGGGGGGGCATGCTTTCACACCGCGAGATGGTCACCGGGCTGATCGACCTCGACGAGGCTTTCGATCTGACCCCGGTGGATCGGGCGCTCGCCATCCTGCCCCTGTCGCGGGGATTTCAGCGCACGTTCGACCATCTCTGCCTCTACCGTGGCTCGGCGATCCGCTACGTGGCGCAGAGCGCTGCGTTGCCGGCGGCACTGCACCGCGAGCGGCCCACGGTGCTGACGGCGCCACCGGACCTCTATGAGCGTAGCCACCGCCAGGCACGGGCCGCGATGGAGCACGGCGGCCGACTCAGGCGTGGCCTCTCGCGCTGGGCGATCGAGGTCGGCAAGCGCCACGCGGCGGCCAGGCGCACGGGATTCGTCGGGCCGGTGCTGGCGGTGAAACGTAAGCTGGCCGACGACCTGATCTACCGCGGCGTCCGCCGGCACTTCGGCGGCTCTCTGCGTCTGGCGATCTCAGCCGGAGGCGCCATGGCCGCGTCCGCTCGCGAGTTCTTCGGGGCGGTGGGGATGCCGATCGTCTCGAGAGACGAGCCGTCGGCCGAGGCCGACGCGGATTCGGTGATCGTCAGCCCCGCTTCGGAGCCGCCGCCATGACGTCGTCGCCGACCCCGTCCTCGAACTGCCGAAAGTTGTCGATGAACATCTCGGCCAGGCGGTTGGCCATCGCGTCGTAGGCGGCCGGGTCGGCCCATGTCCGGCGCGGCTGGAGCACGTCCGCGGGAACGCCGTCGACCGCTTCCGGGATCGCCAGCCCGAAAATCGGATCAGCATGGGTGGCGACGCCGTCGAGCTCGCCCCCGAGAGCCGCGGTGATCATGCGGCGCGTGTGTGCCAGCTTCATGCGCTGTCCGGTGCCGTAGGGGCCGCCCGTCCAGCCGGTGTTGATCAGCCACACGCGAGCGTTGTGGCGGGTGATCTTCTCACCCAGGAGCTTACCGTAGACGCCGGGGTGAAGCGGCATGAACGGCGCGCCGAAGCAGGTGCTGAAAGTCGCCGATGGCTCGGTGACGCCGGCCTCGGTGCCAGCGACCTTGGCGGTGTAGCCGCTCAGGAAGTGGTACATTGCCTGGGCCTCGGTGAGGCGGCTGATCGGTGGCAGCACACCGAAGGCGTCGCAGGTGAGGAAGACGACGTTCTTCGGATGGCCCGCCGTGCCCCCGAGGTCGACGTTGCTCAGGTGCCCCAGGGGATAGCTGGCGCGGGTGTTCTCGGTCAGAGTGTCGTCGTCCAGGTCGATGCGGCGGGTCTCCGGGTCGTAGACGACGTTCTCGAGAATGGTCCCGAAACGCCGGGTGGTGGCGTAGATCTCGGGCTCGCCCTCGGGGTCGAGACGGATGACCTTGGCATAGCAGCCGCCTTCGAAGTTGAAGACGCCGTCGCCCGACCAGCCGTGCTCGTCGTCGCCGATCAGGGTGCGGTTCGGGTCGGCCGAAAGCGTCGTCTTGCCGGTGCCGGAGAGGCCGAAGAAGAGCGCCACGTCGTCGCGTTCGGCGCCGTAGTTGGCGCTGCAGTGCATGGCCATCACGCCGCGCTTCGGCAACAGGTAGTTCATCGCCGTGAAGACACTCTTCTTGATCTCGCCGGCATACTGGGTGCCGCCGATGAGCGCCATGCGGCAGCCGAGATCGAGGAGGATGAAGGTGCCGCTATGGGTGCCGTCGGCCTCCGGGTCGGCCAGGAAGCTCGGGGCGTTCACGACGATGAAGTCGGGCTCGAAGTCGCGCAGCTTCTCGCTTTCGGTCTCGCTGATGAACATGTTGCGGGCGAACAGGTTCTGCCACGCGTTCTCGTTGATCACCCGCACCTTGAGCCGGTAGTTAGGGTCCGCCCCGGCATAGCCGTCGAAGACGAAGAGATCGGGCGTGCGCCAATACAGTCGAACCCGCCGCAGCAGGTCGTCGAAGCTCTCCTGGGCGATCGGCTTGTTGACCTTTCCCCACCAGACGTCGTTTTCGCTCGACGGTTCGCGGACCACGAACTTGTCGTGGGCGGCGCGCCCGGTGTGCTGGCCGGTGCGGGTGACCAGCGGTCCCTCCGCCGCCAGGTAGGATTCGGCCCGCCGCAGCGACTGCTCGTAGAGCCGGGCTTCCGGCAGATTCCAGTAGACCGTGCCTCTCGTCTCTATCCCGTGGTTCTCGAGACCATGGCGGCTGATGAAGGGACCGACGTTCGGCATCGAAATCTCCTCGGAGAAGCTGTTTTTCGGGTGTTGCGACGGAAGCCGTCGGAGACCCCGAGTGTAGCAGAGGCCGTGTCGCCGGTCAGAGCCCCGAGCAGGATCCGGGGCCGATGCCCGCGGGATCGCCCTGGGTGAGAACAAGGACAGGAGGCCGGTTCAGCTCCGCTCCCGCCGACGGAAGCGCTTGAGCTCCTCTTCCTTGAACATGTAGCGGATGTTGTGCTTCAGGATCAGCAGGTTGGGACCGTTCTGGCGGTTGAGCTTGAGCGTCCCCTTGTCGTACCACTCGATCCAGCCGTGGAGCTCTTCGTCGTTGGTCAGCACCACCACCATCGGCGTCTTGGCGGCCATCTGCTTGAGGTAGTAGAACTCCTCGGCGTTGGTCTGCTCGGGCGGAACCTGTTTGCGGCGAGCACCGCGGCTCGATCGCTGTTCTCCGGAGTCAGGTCGAATCAGCTTGCGTTGGGTCATCGGGTTTCACCCGCCGCCTTTCCTGCCGGCCGGCGCTTGCTCCTGGGCGGCCGGCGCTTCTTCGCATAGAGTGGATCCTCGTAGGCCAGGCAGCAGAGCAAACGGCCGCACTGCCCCGAGATCTTCGAGGGATTTAGACTCAGGTTCTGGCGTTTCGCCATCTGGATCGAGATCGGCTTGAAGTCCTCGAGCCAGGTCGAGCAACACAGGGTCCGGCCGCAGATACCGATGCCACCGAGCTGCTTGGCCTCGTCGCGGGCGCCGACCTGGACCATCCTCACACGGGTCGAGAACCTCTGCGCCAGCTCGCGCACCAGTTGCCGGAAGTCCACCCGGCCGTTGGCGGTGAAAAAGAAGGTGGCATGGCGGGCGTTGAGCGAGAAGTCGACCTTCGAGATCTTCATCTTCAGCTCGAGAGCACGCGCGCGGTCGCGGCAGAAGCCCTTGGCCAGCATTTCGTTCTTGAGCTTGTGCTCGTAGGCTCGCCGGTCGCCATCCGAGGCGTGCCGCAGCACTCGTCGAGCGCTCGACTTCTGGCATGGCTTGAAGATCGGCATGGGCGACTGCTCCACCCGGCCGAAAGCCGGCCCGTGGTCAAAATCCACAACCACCCGGTCACCCCTGCCGTAGATCGAGCTCTCCGTGCGGCACAGGGTCAGGTTGGTCTCCTCACCGAACCTGACGCCGACGAAAGTGTCTTCCACCGCCGTCGACATTCCCTTGTAGGAGCATCCCGAGCAACCGCCCATTACTTGATCCTGTGAATCCGAAAAATGAAAAACACGTTCAGGAGCCGGCGCGGTTCAGCACCCGGCGGCCGATGTCGTGGCGGAAGATCCTGTTGTCCCAACGCACCGCGGTGGCGGCGCCGTAGGCCCGCTTGAGCGCGTCCCGCAGGGTCGCGCCGCTGGCGCAGACGTTGAGCACCCGGCCACCGGCAGCCACAAGTTGACCGTCCTTGATCGCGGTACCGGCTTGGAAGATCTCGACCCCTTCCTGGCCCGCGGCGGCCTCGAGGCCGGTGATCACGTCGCCCTTGGCGGGCTTCTCGGGGTAACCCTTGCTGGCCAGCACGATGCAGGCGGCCGCCTCTTTGCGAAAATTGAGCCGTGGGGTCTCGAAGCGCCCGGCAGCGCCGCTGGCGAGCACTTCGAGCAGGTCGCCCTCCATGCGCAGGAAGATCGGCTGTGCCTCCGGATCGCCGAAGCGCACGTTGAACTCCAGCACTCGCGGGCCGTCCTCAGTCAGCATCAACCCGGCGTAGAGCACGCCCATGAAGCGGCGGTTCTCCGCGTCCATGCCGGCCACCGTCGGCCGGATCACGCGATCGAGAATCTCGGAGCCGGTACCGCCGAGCACACCGGCCGGGCTGTGGGCGCCCATGCCGCCGGTGTTGGGCCCCTCGTCGCCGTCGCCCAGGCGCTTGTAGTCCTTCGACGTGGCTACAGGAAGCACGCGCTCGCCGTCACAGATCGCGATGAAGGAGATTTCCTCGCCCTCGAGGCATTCCTCGACCACCACGCGCTCGGCGGCGGTGCCGAACCGGCGCTCGTCGAAAAAGGTCGCCAGGTGGCCCTCCAGCTCGTGCTCGTCGTGGGGGATCATCACGCCCTTGCCGGCGGCCAGACCGTCGGCCTTGAGCACCACCGGGAAGCCGAATCGCCGCACCGCCAGTCGCGCCTCTTCGGCGCCGTGAACGATCTCGAATTCAGCGGTCGGAATACCGTGCCGCTTCATGAACTCTTTGGCGAATACCTTGCTGCCCTCGAGCTCCGCCGCCTGTCGCCGCGGCCCGAAGATCGGCAGCCCACGGTTGATGAACTCGTCGACGATGCCGAGCGCCAGCGGCAGCTCCGGGCCGACCACCGTGAGATCGATCTTCGCCTCGGCGGCGAAGTCGGCGAGGTCGTGGATCGCGTCGGCCGGAATCGGAACGGGGTCGGCGACCTCGGCGATGCCAGGGTTCGCCGGCGCGCAGTAGAGCTCCTCGAGCAGCGGGCTCTGGCGGAGCTTCCAGCACAGAGCGTGCTCCCGGCCGCCCGAGCCGATGACCAGAGCTTTCATGACGACCTCCCCGCGGTCGCGGCTGTTCCGGCAACGCCCGGGCGGGCCGCGTGCTGTGATGTGATGACCATGGTGTGGGGTGGGAGCTCTTCCTCGAACGTCGCGGGCCAGCCCGCTGTCTATGAATATCGGATCAAATCATACCCGAAAAATCACCCAGCGTCTTGCGGGCGGTCTCCTGGGTAAGATACGCGCACCATGGACAAACAGGACAGCTCCGAAGCCCCGGCCGCCGAATCACCGGCAGGCGCCGACGCCTTCTCACCCATCGCCTGGCGCGACGGCGGCTTGTGGCTGCTCGACCAGACGTTGCTGCCCGCCGAGGAGGAGTGGATCGACTGCTCGACTCCCGAGATCATCGCCGACGCCATCCGCCGTCTGGCGGTGCGCGGCGCGCCGGCGATCGGCGTCTCGGCCGCCTACGGCCTGGTGGTCGGCCTCAGAGACGTCGAGCGCGCCGAGGATCTGGGCTCCCGCTTCGAAGAGGTCTACGAGCTGTTGGCGAGCACCCGGCCGACGGCCGTCAACCTGCGCTGGGCGCTCGATTATGGCCGGAGGGTGTTCGAGGAGCACCGCGCGGGAGGACCGGAAGCGACGCGCGCGGCGCTGCTCGAGTGGGCCAAAGGCGTCCACGCCGACGACATCGACTCCTGCCGCCGCATGGGGGAGCATGCCGTCGAGCTGTTTCGCGAGGGCGACAAGGTGCTCACCCACTGCAACGCCGGCGCGCTCGCCACCGGCGGCTACGGCACCGCCGTGGGCGTGATCACCTCATGCTTCCACCACGGCCGGCTGGCGCAGGTCTGGGTCGACGAGACCCGGCCCCTGCTCCAGGGCGCGCGCCTCACCGCCTGGGAGCTCAGTCGGCTGAACATCCCCTACCGGGTGGTCACGGACTCCAGCGTCGGCGCCCTGATGTCGCGCGACATGGTCGACCGCGTCGTCGTCGGCTCCGACCGTATCGCCGCCAACGGCGACGTCGCCAACAAGATCGGCACCTACACCGTCGCCGTGCTGGCCGCCCGCCACGGCGTGCCCTTCTACGTCGCCGCCCCGCTCTCCACCATCGACCTGCACACCGCCACCGGCGACGACATCCCGATCGAGATCCGCGACCCGGAGGAGGTCACCCGCATCGCCGGCGTCGACATGTCGCCGAACACCGAGATGGCCCAGAACTTTGCCTTCGACGTCACCCCCAACGACCTGGTCGCGGCGATCATCACCGAGGTCGGGGTGCTGCGGGCGCCGTACGTCGAGAGCATCCGCGAGGCGTTCGCGCAGGCCGAAGCCGGCTGACGAATGCACGTCCTTTCAAGAGTACGCTAGACTGTACGTCTAGTAGGCGACTCTCTACCGGAATCGCCCTCTTGAAGGAGATCCAGATGCACCGGCCCCGCCTCGACAAAGACATACGGCCCCTGTCCGAGTTCCGAGCCAACGCAGCGACGTTGGTCCAACAGGTACAAGAGACCAAACGGCCCCTGGTGCTGACCCGACGGGGTCACAGCGCCGCTGTGCTCATCGACGTCACCGAGTTCGAGCGTCTGGTCGGCGAGATCGAGGTTCTCAGGGACATCCGCCGCGGGGAGCGCCAGCTCGAGAACGGCGAAGGCATTCCTCATGAAGAAGCGCGAGCCCGCGTGATGGCAACATTGAATCGATGAAGGTCCGTTGGATGCCTCTGGCCCTAGGCCAGGTTCAAGAGATCGTCGATTACATCAAGCAGGACAAGCCCGAGGCAGCCGGCCGATGGGCCGACGCCGTTTTCGATCTCGTGGAAGGCCTGGCGGCATTCCCGAAGAAGGGGCGGGTCATTCCGGAGGCGGGCCGCGAAGAGATTCGCGAACTGTTCCATGGCGACTATCGGATCATCTATCGGCTGGATGAGGAACTGATCTCGATCCTGTCGGTACGGCACGGCTACCGTCTTCTTGATCCGGAGGAGGTTCTGAAGTGAGAGCAGGACTGCCGGGGATTCGCCCTGAGATAGAGGATGACGCGGCCGCCGTCCGGGCGGTGAACGAGGCCGCCTTCGACTCGCCGGCCGAAGCCAACCTGGTGGCCGTGCTCAGGGAGCAGGCGCGGCCCGTCATTTCCCTGGTCGCCGAGGACGCGGGAGAGGTCGTGGGCCACATCCTGTTCTCGCCCGTCACGCTCCCCGGTCATCCCGAGCTGCACATCATGGGGCTCGCTCCCATGGCGGTCTTGCCGAAGCATCAGCGCCGAGGCGTCGGCTCGGCGCTGGTACGCGCGGGCATCGAGAAGTGCGAGAAGCTGGGTGCCAGCGCCGTCGTGGTGCTGGGTCACCCGGAGTACTACCCGCGTTTCGGCTTCGTGCCGGCCGCTCGCTTCGGCATCGGCTGCGAGTACGACGTGCCGGAGGAAGTCTTCATGGCGCTCGAGCTCCGGGCCGGTCATCTCGCCGACGCGGCCGGCAAGGTCCGGTACCACGCCGCGTTCGGCGACGTCTGAGAGACCTCGGCCGGCTTCAACCCTATCGCCAGACGCCGCAGGGATCAGAAACCACGCGCGAGGATGCTGCTGACGTCGCGGGCACCGTGGAGAACGCGGACGACCTCGAGCGGTTTGCGATCTGGCCGATAGATGATCAGGTACGAGAAGACGGGCCAGAAACGAAGTGGCTCGTCGGTGAGATCCTCCCGCAGATGGCCAATGCCCGGCATCTCTGCAAGCCGCATCATCGCCGACCGGAGCTGCTTCATCACCTGGCGAGCCGCTTTCGGACTGTCTTGCGCGATGTATTCGGCGATCTCGATCAGGTCCTCGCGGGCCTCTGGCGAGAGGATGTACCGTCTCATCCGCGGTCGGTCTTCTCTTGCTCTAGGCGGGCCAGGCGAGATTCGATCTCGGCGAAGACCTGCTCCCCGGGAATGCCTTCCCCGCGGTCCAGAGACGCCAGACCAGCGGCGATTTTCTGGCGGGCTTCCTCGAGGCCCGTCTGGCGCATTACCTCCCGCTCTTCGAGGAGTCGGAGCCCCTCGCGGACAACCTCACTGGCCGAGAGGTACCGCCCGGAAGCCACGGTGGCCGCCACGAAATCGCTGAGCTTGGGGGTCAACGAGACATTGAGTGTCGTTCGTCCTGCCATGGGTCAACGATACGCTGGCTGCCACATTGTGTCAATGTGTGCCAAGGCTCACGACGCCGAAATGCTCCGCCAGCAGCCGGGTGCGCTCGGCCTCGCTCGCCGCCGTGCGCTCCCGCTGCTCGCCGCTCAGAGTGGTCTCGATCAGCCTCATGCCGCTCAGCGTCAGGCGCCCCTCGGGCGTTGCCCGCGAGCACACCCGGCTCTTGCGGAAGTGGGACTCCGGCGACGTCTGGTGCCAGCGGCAGCGATCGGTGTAGTCGGCGAAGGTATGGGCGCGCAGCCTCGTCGCGGAGCACGATCGGCTCTTCGGCGTGGATGCTCAGGTTCTCGAACGGCGCCGTCAGCAGGTGCGCCAGCTGCAGGTCGCGCAGGGTCGCGGCGTTGGCGTCGCGGGGGCCGCGATAGCGGATGCGGTCGAGGTAGGCGTCGACCTTCACGTCGGCTCCCGGGTGACCCGCCATCGGGGTGAGCTCGGAGTACCCAAGGGTTCGAGGCTAGTGCAGCGGTCGAGCGCGTCGCAACTCGAAGGCGGCAGTTGCTGAACGACTGGCCCGAGAGGCCGGCACAGATGCCAATCCGCGCAAACCGGGTGACGATGGTGACGATGGTGACGATGCCATCGTCACCCCCGTCACCGGTGACGATGACGATGATTCTTCGATCACCATCGTCACCATCGTCACCAGAGCCAGATCGCGAAGAGTTTCCGACCGTACCGGTCGGAGTACACGCGAATTCTGCGGAATCGGCGCCTTCGCCGACGGTGATGATGGGTGACGATGTTACGAATCTACCCAGTTTCAGGGGTGTTACACGGCCGGAGTGCGTCCGAGGGGCCCAGTTGGTCGCACTTCGGTGACGATGGATGACGATCTCGTTCTGTTGAACACACTTCGACGGCGATCGATCGCGACTTATTCCTGTTGAACACACTTCGGTGACGATGGATGACGATCCAATGGAAATGAGTCGACTTCGGACGGCGTCGAAGTGTGCTCAACTGGTGAGGGGGTGGGATTCTGGTCGACGAAAAGGTCTTGTTTGAGGCCCGGTTCGCGACTCTGAGCGCGGGAATTGTCGATTCGGTGCACGCAACAACGCTTCCGACACCTGAACCAGTCGGGCTCACTCCGAAGCGGCACAGTGGCCGCGCCCGAGGCCCGGAGGCCGTGGCAGCGGTCGGGATGGGGCAGTCTCCCAGTCGGGCGTCTGTTGCGCGTCCGGAGCGGCGTTCTTTCTCCGGTCGGACGTCTCGTTCACCTCCAGGATGACGTCCTTTCTCCGGTCGGACGTCTCGTTCACGTCCAAGATGGCGTCCTTTTTCCGGTCGAGCGTCTCGTTCACCTCCAGGATGACGTCCTTTTTCCAGTCGGACGCCTGACCGAGACCGAGGTGGCTGGCACCCAGCCGGGGCGGCGCCGTGTTGACGGTGTGCCGTGGCTGGTGCTGACGTTGCTCTACGGCACGGGCATGCGCCTGATGGAGTGCCTGCGGCTCCGCGTCAAAGACATCGAGATCGTTCGGAACGAGATCACCATCCACGAGGGCAAGGGTGGCAAGGACCGGAGGACGATGCTCCCAGGTGTCGTGAAGCCGGCACTCCAGACGCACTTGGCCACTGTGAAGGAGATCCACCAGAGCGATCTCGCCGAGGGCTTCGGTCGTGTGGAGCTACCGCACGCGCTGGCTAGGAAATACCCAGGCGCCGACAAGCAGTGGCGCTGGCAATACGTGTTTCCTTCAACCAAGAGATCGATGGACCGCAGGTCAGGCGTTGTGCGCCGTTTCTATTGGGCCACGCCAGCGTGAAGACCACAATGATCTACACGCACGTCTTGAACCGCGGCGGGCGTGGGGTGGCGAGCCCGGCGGACGTTCTATGAGGGCGACCGCCATTCGCCGGCGTGGCCTGGGCGGTTAAGCACCGGACGCCACCCGCCTCGATGGCTGCTGGGCTTGCGCGATATGCGACACAGCAAAGACGCATTTGCAGGGCCCCTTCAGCTGGGGCGGACTATACAGATTCGATCACCAGGCGACTTACAGCGCCAGGAGGACCGAAACCACGGGTGGCTATGCGTCTCCGGCGCGCCGCACAACACGCCGGCTGGCACCGGTGGCGTGTTCTACGGACACCCAGGCGTCCGTGTAGCCGCCGGCAGCAATAGCGGCCGAGGCGGCGCAAGTGCCAGGTGTACAGCGCCTTTGCCGGCTGCAGCTGGGCAGGCCCGGCGGTTATACGACAACTCGGTGTCGCGTTTCGCGCGGCTGGCCTTTGCGGCCGGCTCACTTTCGCGATCAGCGTGGCCTGTTATGCGACAGGTCCTGACGCGTTGACACCCCTGTGCCGGCTCCTGTACAGTCCTTCCAGCGCGTTGATTCTAGGACTCTTAGGCCCAATCCGATCCTGACCGCCCCGGCGCGCTACACGGACAGCAAATGTCGCATAAAAATAACAGTGCTGTTGAGACTTATCTATACTGTTGAACTAAACCGCTCCGCGGCAGCCACACTCCACACAGTTTGCCTATTTTTAACATTTAGTTTCTTGTAGCACCCCGCATTTGGATGTGTGGGCCGATTGCCCACCCCGTATCGGTCGCGGGCTCCACAGGCTCTCGAGCACCCTCCCGACCCTCCCAAGATCCTTCGCCGAACAGGCGTAGTTTCTGACTTCCGCCCATGTAGTTCTGCTTGCAGTGCCGAGCTCTTCCCGCTGTCCGCCCCACGGGATACCGTCTTCCAGAACCTTCAACCGCTCTGGAAAGGAGTATCTCATGCACAGGACGACGTCAGCCATCATCGAAGAACTGGAGTCGTTGGGCCGCAGCCGCGCCACGGTCAAGGCCTACTCGGCTGCAACCGAAAAATTCTACTTCTACCATCGAAAGTCACCCGCTGACCTGACCACCAAGGATGCACATGGTTACTTGTGCAACCTTTTCAGGGTCCAAAAGGTCTCCAGCTCAGTCTACAACACGCATCTCTATGCTCTACGCTTTCTATATAAAAACGTCTTGGAGAAGTCTACGGACTTCGGCAAGATACCGCGTCATAAGAGGGGCAAGACACTGCCCGTGGTTCTGAGCCTCAACGAGATGGCGCGGGTCATCGAAGTCACGCCCAACCTGAAACACCGAACCCTCCTAATGACCGCCTATTCCGGAGGGCTTCGCGTCAGCGAGGTCTGCCAGCTACGGGTCTTCGATATCGATAGCGAGCTCATGCAAATCCGCGTACGCAACGGTAAGGGCCGCAAGGATCGGTACGTCATGCTTTCCGAAAGCCTTCTCCCCCCACTACGCGAATACTACAAGGCCTATCGACCCAAAATCTTTCTCTTTACTTCTGCCAACGGCCAGAAACCGTTGGACACCCGGACCGCTCAGAAAGTCTTCGCGCGATCCAAGAAGGCGGCCGGCATACGCAAGCCGGCCTCGTTCCATTCGATGCGCCACTCCTTCGCCACCCATCTACTCGAGGCGGGCGCGGAGCTGTGCCACATCCAGAAGCTGATGGGGCACGCATCGATCACGACGACCCAGATCTATACCAAGATTACGACCACTGGTGCCACCAGCGTCCGCAGTCCCCTCGATTATCTACGGCTCCCATAGTCGTGACGCATGAGCGCACGACTCGAGGTCGCGGACATCTTCCGCGCCTATGGGCCTGCCTATCGGCAGCGCCATCCACTGTCTGATCAGCAACGCCGCGTCATGCATGCCATCGAGGTCTGTCGGACCTCGGCGCTGGGCGGTCATTTGTGGGTCTGCGACGAGTGCCATGGCGAGGTGCCGCTCTACAACTCCTGTGGTAACCGACACTGCCCCAAGTGTCAGTCCCTGGAAAAGGAGAAATGGATCGAGGCCCGGGCCAACGATCTCTTGCCGGTCGAGTATTTCCATCCGGTATTTACAGTCCCCGACACACTGCACCCGCTGTTCCGGGCCAACCAGAAGACGCTGTACGACATGCTGTTTCGGGCATCCAGAGAGTCCCTCGTCGAAATCGCCGCCGATCCGAAGCACCTAGGAGCGAAGATCGGCGGCATCGGCGTGCTGCATACCTGGGGCTCGGATATGTCGCTTCATCCACATACTCACTTTATCGTTCCTGGAGGGGGACTTTCTTCCACCGAGGACCGGTGGATTGCGTGTCCGCCGAAGTTTCTACTTCCCGTCGAAGTCCTCTCCGAGGTCTTCCGCGGAAAGTTCATCGACTTCTTGCAACGCGCCTATCGAACCTCCCAACTCCAACTCCACGGAGCCCTGCAGGAGTTTCGGCATCCGATCCGCTTCGAGGGTTTGATCGATCAGCTGTACGCCAAGAACTGGGTCGTCTATTGCAAACCGCCCTTCGCCGGTCCGGAGAAGGTCTTGCAGTACCTCGCCCGCTACACCCATCGCGTGGCGATCTCCAACGAGCGACTGATCGAGGTCGACGACCACCACGTCGTCTTCCGATTCAAGGACTACGCTCAGGGCGGCACCTGGGAAACTCGGCGGCTTGCAGCGGAGGAGTTCATCCGGCGCTTTCTCCAGCACGTGCTGCCATTGCGCTTCGTGCGCATCCGCTACTTTGGGCTGCTGGGCAATCGGAGCCGGAAAGAGAACCTCGAGCGTGCCCGCACGCTGCTGGAGGCAGAGCCACCGAAGCCCAGCGCCCCTGAGGGCGAGACCCGGCAGGAGATGCTCGAACGCCTCACTGGCGCCGATCCCAGGCTCTGCCCGAAGTGTGGGCACGGACGCCTGAAGCACTGCCGGGAGTTCCCACGTCCTGGCTCACCAATGCCCTCCCAGCGTGCACCGCCATGACGATCCCGTCTTCGCCGTCCTCAGTGCCCGCACCGTCACATCGCCCGAGCAGCGGTGGCGGAATTCGTCCATCTGCCTGGCGCGATTCGCGGTATACTCGCCAGATCATGGAGCCGCGAAAGGCCATCGATGGAGGGATCAAGCCGGACCACATGAGCGCCCACGAAGCACCGGCTCGCCAGGAATGGCTTTCCCGGCCAAAGATCGGCGAGGTCATCGCATCCGTCGGGCAATTGAATCTCCATAGCCGTCCTCGCCGCACGGGCCGCGGCTTCGTTCAACAACTTCCAATCCGAAATCCGTTTCATTGCCGCCTCCAGCGGCCTTGATGAGGCTCACCTCTGTGCCGCCGTCAAACACCCTCGTCCGGACTTCGGATTGGAACCTGTCCTGATATGCGCTGTGCATCTGCGGGAGGGGCCGGAAATAGCATCTGCGTCGAGAAGCAGTATCAAGAAAGCGCTTGATCATGGGGATTAGAGAATACGAAGCAAGGAAAGTTCGAATTCTCAGTAGGATGCAGAAGAAATACGATCAAATCGAGTTTGATTGTCTGCATCCAGCATGCAATCGGACTGCGATAAGATCTCACGGTCAGTCACGCCAGCATCTCTTGACGATTTCTGAAGCGGGTATGGTATACGCACTTGACCATCGATACTCGCGGGTCGCAATGCGAGACAGCGCTGAAGATCCTTTGCCGATTGTGAAACAAGCTGTTCGGAAAGCGTCAACTTTCCGGGGCTTCTGCGGCATGCACGATCACGAGCTTTTCTTGAATATCGAAGAAGGGCCGATTGTTGTTGGCAATGGGAAGCAGGTTCTGAGCCTTCTTCTTCGGTCGGTAGCCTATGAGTACAGTCGCCAGAGATATGCCCTTACTTGTGATCGGCTGTTCTTGAACTCAAGAGAGCTAGCGTTCTCGCCGAATTGGTCGCCAGCAGTCTTTGAGATAGAAGATCTTATTGAAGACCGCTCTGCTGTCCTTGAGCTATACCTCGAGAGGCGATTAGCTGTTGCATGCCGGATTCATGAGCAGGGAATGGTGTCGGCAGTAAACTACGTATGGTGCACGATTCCGGAGAATATCGGCGTGTCATGTTGCGCTGCAATCTCACCATTAGTTGAAGACTCATCTCCAGATACATTTCTGCCTGAACCTTGGCTCTCTGTCAACATAGTCCCGACGCCTGACGTCACCCACTTCATTGCGTCATGGCTTTGCGAGTTCGACACAGTCTGCAGGATCTCTCTGCAGGGCATCGAAAGTCGCAAGGGTTTCGAGAGACTTTTGAATCGCATTGCATTTCTGGACTGTGAAGACACTTGCATCAGCCCGCGCGTTTGGGACCGCATTTCCAGTGAGGAGAGGCTTGAAGTACAGCTTGCGGTGCGCGCACCTATGTATCGAGAACTCTTTGACCGAGCTCCCCTAGTTATCAAGATTCCTGCATATAGGATAGAAGAAGCATAGTGGCTTTGGTGTATGATCTCGCATATCAAGCGCGTCGAGCGAACGCTCGCGCGGCGCTCACGCAGGCCGTTAGCCCCCATCTTCTACACCGAGGCCAGGTCGGTACGATATAGCCAATGACGATCACCGATGCATTAACATTCACAGCTACGGCGCTCGTGTCGTTGGGCGGCGGAGGAGTAATAGTATTCGCTCTTTCTTCATGGTTGGGGCGCGTCTGGGCCAGCCGCATACTTGAGCAGGACAGGGCGAAGTATCAAGAGGAACTCGAGCGAGTACGTGGCGATCGCGAAAGGAGTGTATTTGTCCATCGAATTCAGTTCGAGGCTGAGTTTCGTGGATACCAGGAGGTTTGGAAGACCCTTAGCTCGATCGTCGCAAAGACTTTTGCGTTTCGCCCGCTGCTGGACTATGCTCCGAAAGATAAGACCCGAGAGGAAGTAAAGAAGGGCCGATTGGAGGAGTTCTGGTCAGAGTACTCTTCGCTGCAAGAAGTGATTCGGCAGCATAAGCCGTTCTTGGCCTCAGATCTAGACTCCCATTGGGAAGGCATCCTGCAGGCTCTTCGCGAAGAGGCAATTGACTACGACCACGTTAACGAAAGCGACAAGCGCCAGTCATGGGAAGACCGGAAGAAGAACCTCGAGGCCATTCGGCGGCACACGGATAGGATATGCGAAGCCATACGTGAGCGAGTTGGATTACTGGTGCTTATAGATGAGAAGTAGCGATGCAATCAAGGCGCTAACCAAGCGCTGCAACAGACCGCGAGGCGCGGCGGCAGCCGTTGAGGTTGATTAATGCCAGTGCCTGATTTCTCGCGTAAGACCGTCGATGCGCTCGCGAAGAGGGCCGCGCAGACCTGCTCGAATCCGACTTGTCGAAGAACAACAAGCGGCCCGCACACAGAGGCATCAAAGTCCGTCGTGAAAGGCGAAGGGGCTCACATTCGAGGTGCTCGACCTGGATCCGCGCGGTACGACGCATCCATGACCGACGAAGAACGTGCAGAGGCGGCCAATGGAATCTGGCTCTGCCGAGTATGTGCGCGAGTAGTGGATGTAGACGAAGAGAGGTTCTCGGCGACACTACTTTACGAGTGGAAGAGATCTCATGAGGACTGGGTCGAGTCGGGCCGTTTACAGACTTCGACAGCTGGACCGGTACTTGACCTAGAGTTGGTTCAAATGCAATGCGAATGTCTACGATCGAAACCGCCTGCGGACCTGACGTTCTCTTTCAAGTTCCGAGCTAGCAACGCCAGCACAGTAACCGCGCAACGAGTTCAACTCGGGATGGTCTGTTGGTCCCAGAGAGAGTCTGGCAAGCACTTGTCCGATCACCTGAAGACACTCATCGATATCGAAGACAACGCCACGGATGAGTTCTGGGGAGCTTACAATCTCTCTTATACAGTGGCGTCTGAGAAGCCTAACCCGGCATAGCCGGAACCAAACAGGTCGAAGTGCCTCCGTCGGATAGGATGTGGGTTGGGGCCATATCCCGGCCTTGGAGGAGGCTGTCATGGTGGAGCGGCTGACGGAACGGTATGCCAGCAAGATCCGTGGCG
>JAAELT010000303.1 GCA_024226315.1 bacterium
AAACTCGGTCGAAGAGTCGTGGTCACAGCTCTGAAACTGCGACGACTGTACGTGATCCCGGCGCTCGCGCATGCTTGAGATACCAAAACGTTTCGCAAATCCTGACCATTTTGCGCAGAATCTTGGGGCTAAGAGACTAATAGATAGAAGGCAGTTATCGCGGTCGAGCTATAGAATCAATCCATGGCCCGCCCCCTCGTGGGTCACACAACCGAGGAGAACTGAACGATGAGCAGATCCCGTCTAAACGTCGCCGTTCTGCTGTGCGGTTTGCTGGCCGCAGTAAGCACAGAGGCAGAGATCCCGGACAGGCTGGAAAGCGTCGGGACGAACCGCCCGCATCAGCCGCTGGCCTGGCTCTCGGAGGAAGCGCTCAATCTCGCTATGGATGCCGAGGATCAGCCGGAGGGCTCACGTCTTCAATCCGTTGCGCACCTGTTCCGGCTCGGAGAAGACGATCGGCTAGAGTGGTCTCTGGATCCGGAGGACTTCGAGATAGCACCGGATGGCACCCTCATCTGTGAGCCGAAACCCCTGACTCACTACTGGGGCGAACAAGCCACAGATATTCAAGCTCTCGTCGAGCTTGCAAAGACGATCGTGTCGGTGCGGGTCTTGGACTCCAAACCGGGTTTCTTTGCCAGCAGCTACGCTGGAGAGTTACTCGAAGTCGAGGTACTGGAAGTCCTCAAATACACCGAGCCAGGGAATCTCGATGCCTGGGGCGAGATGCCCGCCGCGCCACCCGATGACTTCTACCTATTTGATCGCTATGCGCGAATGGTCATTGACGGGCGCGCTATCTGCCTCGGAACGCGCCAGGTGCCGCGCGGGGAATTCTTCCTGTTCATGCTGACCACTCGGCAACATCCCTTTACTCCGTTGCCGCTTTATGCTCTCGATACTTCTGCACTGATCGCTGCCGATGGCTCGTTCTATGGCTATCTTCTCGATCGGTCTAAGGCTGACTCTCAAGAGGAGCTAGCGCGGCAGCTGGCCGGCCTTGAACAGATCTTGAGGCGGCAACGATGAGAGGGCTCGCTCTACTGGTTGTTTTCTTGGCCGCTGCACCGTCCGAGGCGGGTTGCCCCAAGCCGAAGGACCAGGCTACCGCAGTCAATCCACTCGCGGCGATCCGTGTGGTACCAGGGGGTAATAACTACAGCACGTCAGCCGGCACTAAGACTGCCCTCACCGGAGCGATCAGCCAATGGAACAGCGCTTGCGGAGACAATGTTCCCACATTGAGCAAATCGGCGTCGAGCATCGTCAGGTTCAATGTCAAGTTCTGGAAGGGAGCATATAATCTTCCGGATGCGGCCAGTAATTTTCTGGCGTGCGGAAAGAACGCGGGGGTTGGGGCCGGTAATCTATTGGGAAGCACGACGATATCGATCTTTGAGACATCTGCCAGCGGGATCAACTGTAGGCCGTACTATGATGAGATCACATCCCACGAGTTCGGCCATGCACTCGGACTCGGCCATAGCTTGTGTTCCGACAACATCATGTACGACGCCGGTGGTTCGGATATGGTGGGGCTCGTTCCAGAACCGGCGGACTGCTCGGCCGTTGATGATTTTTGGCTGTCGTCAGCGGAGTTCTCAACAACACCGCCGCCGCCTGTTTGTGAGTGTTCCTTCCCTACAGACTGTGGCGTCTTGTACGGCCACCCCGGCTCGGCAACCTGGGCCTGTCTGTTTTGTCAGTGCCTTTTGTTCAACAGCCCTCTGGTCCTTCATCTCCCGGACTACTTCTCGACCAGTGAACCAGATCGGATCTGGTGGGAGCAGGGCTTTTGCGGCCCGGAGGTGCCAACGGTCTGTCTCGATTGGCTTGGTGACGGTAACGTGACCTGCACTGGATGGACCGCCCCTGATAGCGAGATCGCCTTCGTCGTCGCCCTGAGCGACGACGACATGCTCAGCCTGGCCGATGGGCTTCACGTCCCCGTGGAACCTTGGCGCCATTTCTTCGGGAATGTCACCATGGGGCCAGATGGAGGCTTCCCCTACGCCCATGGATTCGAGGCCCTGGCCGATTTCTGCGGCCTCGACCCCAGCTCTACTTCGAAGATCGACTTTTCAGAGGAGAGGACCGAGCCGATTCTCTGGCACGGGAAGACGATGACTCTCGTGGAGTGTGGGCTATCCCTTCAAGTGTGGGCCGATCGCAGCGGTGACGGCGTCATTGCCCCAGATGAGATCTTTGGGTTTCAAGATCTCGGGATCGAATCCCTGAGCGACGTGGCGAAAACCGACAAGAGGGACAGATGCGGGAACATGTTCCCGGTGGAGTCTCACGCCACCTGCTACGATCTGGCCAACAGGGCGTGTGGGACGTGGCTCGACGTGTTCTTCGCGCCGAGGATGTAGCGTCACTGGAGATCTGCGGGGCGCAGAATCGTAATCGTCCGGACCCCTGGCCAGGGTCCGGGCGAGATCGTGCCATAGGGTAGGCCTCCAAGCCTGACGAAGCCCGGGCCGGCGCCCTCGACGCGATCGGCCACAGGCGATGCACCGCAGACAATAGCCCTCGACGACTGTCCACGGGCCGTCTGCACCGCGTGCAACGGGCCTGGGCAGCTGAAAACGCCCTCACCTTGGAGTTTCCAGGGCGTTCTCCAGCTCCGTGACCAGGGCGTCCAGCCGCGCGCTCAGGGCTTCGATCGTCGCGGGATTCTCAAGACGGCATCGAGCCGGCCGGACGAGCTGCGGGTCACCGTCGGCCTGCCGGAGTCTTCTTGACCGCGCTCTGAAGCGCCTGCGACGCCGCCCCGGCCAGGAGACACGTCGATGCGAAACCACACGGCCCTGCCGACGTCGATGCGCCTGCGCCCCCGCGGCGGGGCCTGGTACGAGCCACAGCTCGAACGGATCGGGGAACGAGACGCGCGGGCCGAGGTGTGGAGCGGGTCGAGATCGCCGCCGCCTGAGGGGTTCGATCCTGGCGTTGCCCGTTCGCCGGAGTGCCAGGCCCACAAGTCGAAACGGTCGCAGTAAGATCCGCCGTGTGGGAATCGACGATAAAGACGGAGAAGAGGTCGCACCATGAGATACAGCTGGATCCTGTTCGACGCCGACGGCACGCTCTTCGATTACGACCGTGCCGAATCGACGGCGCTCGAGCGGACCTTCTCCCACAACGGTCATCGCTTCGAGCCCGACGACCTCGCGGCCTACCAGCGCATCAACCACCAGGTGTGGCTGGCGTTCGAGCGCGGCGAGCTGACCCAGGACCGGCTGCAGAAGCGCCGCTTCGAGCAGCTGTTCGACGAGGTCGGCCTGACCGGCGACGCCGGCGACTTCAGCGACCGCTACCTGCGCCACCTGGGCGGCGTGCCCTACCTGCTCGACGGCGCCGAGGAGCTGATTCGTCGGCTCCAGGACCGGGTCGGTCTGGCGCTGATCACCAACGGCCTGGCGCAAGTCCAGCGGCCGCGGTTGGCGGCTTCGTCGATCTCCGACTGTTTCGATCCGGTGCTGATCTCCGAGGAGATCGGCCTCGCCAAGCCCGACCCGCGCATCTTCGACGTCGCCTTCGAACGCATGGGGTCGCCGGCCAGAGGCGAGGTGCTGATCGTCGGCGACAGCCTGAGCTCCGACATCCGGGGCGGCAACAATTACGGCATCGACACATGCTGGTACAACCCGGCGGGCAAGGAGCCCGATCCGGAAGTCGAGGTCAGCTACGACGTGCGCGTTCTGAGCGAGATCGAGAGCCTCGTGGAGGGCGGGGCGTGAGCACTCCGCGCAAGGCCGGTCGTCAGCGAGTGTGCTACCTTCAGGCGGAAGAAGTGCAGCATGACCGGAGTCCACTACCTGACCGATCAGCAAGGAGAGCCCCAGGCCGTCGTTCTGCCGATCGAGCTCTGGCGCCGCCTGCTGCCGCGAGAGGACCCGAGCCCCGAGGAGCTGGCGGCAGCGCTGGAAGACTATTGCCTCGGCAGGGCCATTGATGAGGGGCGTCGGACACCGTTGTTGAGCCGAGACGAGGCCCTCGAGATCCTTGCCGAGGACTGAGGCGGAGGATGTCCGCTACCGCCAATCCTTCCTCCGCTACTTCGATTACGGCAGCGAGCAGATCGCGCACCGCGATCAGGTGGTGGTGCCCACCGGCGCCCCCGGCCACCTGCTGGCCTATCCGTCGCTGACCCGCAAGAGCTTCGTCGTCCACTACGTCACCCGCCGTTCCTACGACTGCTGCGGCATCACCGTCGTCGCTCGTGACGAAGGCAGCGTCGAGGAGCGGTCGCGCCTTATGGAGACTCGGGATGTGATCGAGCGCGACGGCTGCGTCGGTTTCGAGAACCCGATGCGGGGAAACGAAAGGGCTTGAGAGTGCGCTGGTCAGGATATGATGCGGCTCTAGGAGGGCCGTCTCATGCTTCGAATACTTCTCTGTTCGCTCGCCGCAGTCGTATTGCTGACGCTCCCCGCGCCGATCTCGGTCGCGGACTCGCAGGAGTTTCCCTCCTTCACCAAGGCGCGGGACAAGGGCCGGGCCTTGATGGCCAAGGGCAAGTTCGAGGCGGCGATCAAGCACCTGAAGAAGGCGGAGGAGCACGTCGGCGAGCCGCCGGTCCAACTGCTGCTGGATCTCGCTGTTTGCTTCAATAGCGTTTGGGATCCCGTCGGCGCCGAGGCCTATGCGCGTCGCGCCCTCGCCGCGGCGACGGAGCCGGTCGATCGGGCGCGCGCCGCCAACAACCTCGGCATCAGTCTCTTCCAGCAGGCGCAGGCTTCTTTCTTGCCGACGGAGACCACCGATCGAGACCCCCAGGAAATCCTCGAAGAGGCCGAGTCGGCCTTCAGGGACGTCTTGGAGGCCACCGACGGTCGGGGAATCAATCGCCTAGTACAACCTGGGGGAGGTGTTGAAGCTCCGCGGGGAAATCGTTGAGCCTCTCGGGTTCCGGCTTGCGCCTAACCCGGCATAGCCGGAACCAAACAGGTCGAAGTGCCTCCGTCGGATAGGATGTGGGTTGGGGCCATATCCCGGCCTTGGAGGAGGCTGTCATGGTGGAGCGGCTGACGGAACGGTATGCCAGCAAGATCCGTGGCG
>JAAELT010000304.1 GCA_024226315.1 bacterium
CCCAGAAGTTGATCGCCACCTCGCGGAAGGCGATCAGCAGGCCGATGTCGAAAAACGAGAGCCCCTTCTCCAGGAAGGCCAGGATCAGGAACGGCTCGTAGTACTTCTGGTTCTTGAGGAAGCCGTAGAGGCAGAACCGGAAGAGCATGGCCCGCTCAGGCGGGCTCTGCCGTCAGCTCCGCCAGGACCTCGAGCAGCATCTCGTTGAGCTCCTCGGGTATTACCAGCATCGGGAAATGGCCGACGCCTTCGTAGACCTCGACGTCGAAATCGGCGGCGACCGCGCGGTTGCCCTCGAGGTTGGTCGGGTACACCACCGAGTTGATCGCCCGCACCGGTACCTCGACGGCGCCCAGGATCGCCGCCTGATCGTAGGCCCCGAACTGCCCCATCAGCGCGGTCGCCACCTCCGGCGGCGCGCCGCACATGTCCATTGCCGTCGACTCGACGATCTCCGGATCGGCGGTGTCCAGGAACATGGAGCGCACGAACTGCCCGCATGAGCCGGCGAAGTCGGTCTCATAGGCCTCCATCCGGCTCGCCCACTGGTCTGGGTCGGGCCGGGAGCCGACGTCGTGCAGCGCGTCGACCGCCACCACGCCGAGCACCCTGTCGCCGAGCAGGCGCGCCGCTTCGAGCGCCGCGGGGCCGCCCATGGAGTGACCGACCAGCACCACCCGCCCGAGGCCGAGCTCTTCGACCACTGCCTTGATGTCCTCGCCGAAGGCCGGCATGGTCCAGTCTGCCCGCTCGACCCCCGAGGAGCCGTGCCCGGCCAGGTCGACAGTGACCACCTGGTAGCTCTCGAGCAGCGGCTCGATCTGATGGCGCCAGTAGGTGCGATCGCAGGCCCAGCCGTGAATCAGCACCACCGCTGTCTCGCCGCTTCCCTCCGCCTCGTAAGCGATCGGCACGCCGTCACTCGACGTCGCCTCCCACATCGTCTCGACGACGGGCTCGGCCACCGCGGTCGACTCGGGCTCGGGGGCCGGAGCCTGACAGGCGGCGAGCAGGAGCAGGGCGAGCGGGGCTGGCAGTCGGGCCATGGATGATCTCCTTTCCTGGACCGATCCCAGTTTAGCAGGCTTCGTGGGGGCGGCGTCCGGCCCCCTGCGGGCGTCGCTGCGCTGAGCTCGCGCGGTCACTCCGGGTCAGAATCGCCAAATGGGGACGCGCTCAGACACGCCTCCGCGCCGTCCTCGGGGATCCGGACGCCGCTTCTCACCCCACCGAGAAGACTGGCGCCACAGCGTTCCACAGCTCGGGGCGCAGGAAGTAGGTGTGCAGGAGCGAGTCGTCGGTGAGCTCGGGATGGAAGGTCGCGGCCAGCAGGCCGGGGCCGGAGATCAGGATCGCCTCGTCGCCGTCGCGCGCCAGGACACGGGCGCCGGGCCCCACCTCGCGCACTTTCGGGGCGCGGATGAAGACGCAGCGCAGCTCGGCGTCCAGTGCCTCGAGACGCACGACGCGAGTGAAGGAGTCGACCTGGCGGCCGTAGGCATTGCGTTCCAGCACGGCGTCGAGCAGGCCGAGGCGCGGCGGCGGCTCGCCGTCGTCGCCGCCCAGCAGGATGGCGCCGGAGCAGGTGCCGAAGATCGCTAGCTCGCCGGCGCGGTGCCGGCGGACGATCTCTCGCCGCAGGTCGAAGAGCTCCAGCAGGTGGTGGATGGTGGTCGACTCGCCGCCCGGCATCACCAGGTGGGTCAACCCCGTGAGCTGCTCGCGCGAGCGCACCTCGCGGGCATCGACGCCGAGGCTCGCGAACGCCGCCAGGTGGGCGGCGCTGGCGCCCTGGAGCGCCAGGACGCCGACCACGGGCAGGCTCACCAACCTCTCGTCTGCAGTTGGGCCTCGGGCGGCACCTGCTCCACCGCCATGCCCTTCATGGCGCCGCCAGTCTCGCGGCAGGCCTCGACCAGGATGCCGGGCTCGGCGTAGCGCGCCGTCGCCTTGACGATGGCCGCCCCGGTGCGTGCCGGGTCCTCCGACTTGAAGATGCCCGAGCCGACGAACACCGACTCGGCACCCAGCGACATGACCAGCGCCGCGTCGGCGGGCGTCGCCACGCCGCCGGCGGCGAAGTTGGGCACCGGCAGGCGGCCTTCCTGCCACACTCCCAGCACCAGATCGTAGGGCGCGGCGAGCCGCTTGGCGTGCGCCAGGACCTCCTCGCGCGGCGCCGCCTTCAGGGCGCCCATCTCGGCGCGGATCAGCCGCAGGTGGCGCACCGCCTCGGAGACGTCGCCGGTGCCGGCCTCGCCCTTGGTGCGGATCAACGCCGCGCCCTCGGCGATGCGCCGCAGGGCCTCGCCCAGGTTGCGCGCGCCGCACACGAAGGGCGCCCGGAACAGGTGCTTGTCGATGTGGTGCTCGCTGTCCGCGGGGGTCAGCACCTCGCTCTCGTCGATGAAGTCGACCTTCAGCTCCTCGAGCACCTGCGCCTCCTGGAAGTGGCCGATGCGCACCTTGGCCATGGTCGGGATCGACACCGTCTCCTGGATGGAGACGATGCGGTCCACCGAGGCCATGCGCGCCACGCCGCCCTCCTTGCGGATGTCCGCCGGCACCCGCTCGAGCGCCATCACCGCCACGGCCCCCGCGTCCTCGGCGATCCTTGCCTCCTCGGCGGTGGTGACGTCCATGATCACGCCGCCCTGGAGCATGCGCGCGAATCCCACCTTGACCTCGAAGTCGATTTCGCCGGCCCCAGCTCCGCCGCTGCCGTTGGTCTTGCCGTCGTCGTTTCCGTTCGTCTTCATGGCCATTACCTCGTGGACAGTTGGATGATTGTCTGCATTCAATCGTTCAGAAATACCTCGCCGAACCGAGATTGTCTGCAAATCACAGCCTACAAGTTGAGTTTGATGCCCGCAACACTTATATTGTATGCATGCAAACCAGCGAACCAGCCCAGGATCGTGACGAGTGGGCGCCCGCGGGCCTCGACGCCGGAACCCCGATCTACCGGGCGATCGCCGACGCCCTTGGAGCCGACGTCGAGAGCGGGCGTCTGCGGCCCGGCGACCGGCTGCCCACCCACCGCGACCTGGCGCGCCGGCTGAGAGTCAACGTGATGACCGTGTCGCGGGCCTACGCCGAGGCCGGGCGGCGCGGGCTGGTCGAGGGCGAGGTCGGCCGTGGCACGTTCGTGCGCCGCCGCGAGCGCAACGTGACGCGCTTCGAGCCACGCCTCGAGGTACCGGAGCCCGAAGCCACCATGGAGCGCGGCACTCGCCCGCGAGGGACCCGCCTGGTCGACTTCCACTTCAACCTGCCGGTCGGCGACTCCTCGATCCTCGACGCCACGGAGATCCTGGAGGAGCTCGCGGGCTCCCACCGCCCGCTGCTCTACACCGGCTACACCACCGCGGGCGCGGGCGACCACCGCGCCGCCGGCGCCGAGTGGATCGCCCGCGGCGGGCTGGAGGCCGATCCGGAGCGCGTGCTGGTCTGCGGCGGCGCCCAGCACGCCATGACCGTGACCCTTGCCAGTCTCGCCGGGCCGGGCGACCTGGTGCTCACCGAGGCGCTGACCTACCCCGGTGTCAAGGCGCTGGCCAGCGTCCTCGGCCTGCGTCTACAGGGTCTGCCGATGGACGCCGGCGGCCTGCTGCCCGACGCCTTCGAGGCCGCCTGCCGCAAGTCGGCGCCCAGGGCTCTCTACTGCATGCCGACCATGCAGAACCCCACCGGCGTGGTGATGGACACCGAGCGCCGCCGGCAGGTGGCGGAGATCGCCCGCCGCCACGGTGTGGCGATCATCGAGGACGACACCTACGGCTACCTGTGCGCCGAGCCGCCGGCCCCGCTGTCGAGCTTCGCTCCCGAGCTCGGCTACTTCCTGACCGGCACGTCAAAGAATCTCACCGCCGGCCTGCGTATCGGCTACCTGCAAGCGCCCGCGGCCGGCGGCGCCACCAGCGGCCTGATCGAGCGGCTCGAGGGCAACGTCGCGGCGCTCACCTGGATGGCGGCGCCGCTGATGGCCGAGATCGCCGCCCGCTGGATCCGCTCCGGCCAGGCCGACGCGATGATTCGCTGGAAGCGGCGCGAGGCGGCCACGCGGCGCCGCCTCTATGAACGTCTGCTGGGCGACTACCCCACCGGGTCCGACGCCGGCTGCTCCCACGTCTGGCTGCCGCTTCCCCGGCCGTGGCGCGCCGACGACTTCGTGCTCCAGGCCCGACGTCGAGGCGTCGGCGTCACCGGCGCCGAGACCTTCGTCGTCGGCCGCGCCACCGCGCCGCACGCCGTCCGCGTCTGCCTCGGCACGCCGACCAGCCGCGAGGAGGTCGAGCGCGGCCTGGGCCTGCTGGCCGAAATGCTCGCCGGCGCGCCCGAGGTCGGCGCCTCGATCGTCTGACCGTCTATGTTTCGGCGCCGTCATGTAGACTGCCACTCATCGAGTGCGGGGATTCCCATTGTCCAAGAAGCCGCCAGGAGCCTGTGGTTTTCTGTTCGACACACAGCTCGAGCAGGAGTTCGGGGATCGGGCAATCGCCACTCCGTTCGACTCGGGCGGCACGCGGGACTATTTGCGACCCGAAGACCCGACGGAAGAGCAGATCATCTTCGTGCGTTCCCACGAGCTGCCGGTGCCGGACTGTTCAGGACTCCACGCAATGACGACTGGACGACTCTCCGTGAGGCGAGCATCGACTTCATCAAGACCTCTCTGAGTTGACCCATGGTTGAATCGAGCTTCGAGCTGAAGAATCTCGAGATCATCGGCTATGCCGATAGCTTGAGTCGATCTCTGGTCCCACAAGTCGTGCCGCCCGTCTTTCGGCTCGTGGACGAACCTGAGCGGATTCTGATGCCGCCTTTTCGGATCATGGGAGATCGTGTGACCGCGGCAGCCTCCGGCTGCGAAGCGGATTTCGAGCGTGCCGTCAAGCGAGGTCAGGCCACACGTTTCGAAGTCGCTGTTCCCGCACGCCCCGCCTTTCGACTCTGGATCGATGAGGCACTCGAGCCACATTACGAAGATGCGGACAAAGTTTCTCGAGCTCTCCTCCAACTCGCCCATAAACGGGCACGGAAGGCGCAAGAGGCTCTGGCTGGCGGTCGCCTCGCTGAGGCCTCACGTCATGCTCAAGCGGCAATCGCCGCCGACGATGGCTGTTTGAACGCGATCCTGGTCAAGGCCCTCGTCCATCAACTCGAGGGCGACCACGACAGTGTCGAGATCCTGACGGAGATTGCCGAGCTGATCGTACCGGGGGCGGACCTCAAATCCTGGATCTTGTTCTTTTCCGCGCTCGTGTCGGCACAGGAAGGCCGTCGAATCTACTCGACCTACTCACCGGTTTCGCTCGTCGGCGAGCCCGCGAGCAAGTACCAGGCCCAGGCTACAGAGGACGATCAGCCTTCAGATGACACCGACGCGACCATCGGATCGAAAGCAGAGCGCTCCAAAAAGTAACAGGAGACATCATGCGACTCAACGCTCCTTCTCGCCTGCTTCCGGCGATCTCGATCGCGCTGGCCTGGACCTTTTCCGCCACCGCTGACGAACACGAGAGCGACGTCCAGCGCCTGGTCGCCGCTCTTCTCGGGCCGACGCCGATGGTCGACGACCTGCGCGAGCTGACCGACGAGATCGGCGGCCGACCGACCGGCTCGGAGGCCAACCTCCGCTCGGTGGACTGGGCGCTCGAGAAGTTCCGGCAGGCCGGAATCGAGGCCAAGAGCGAAACGTTCGAGATGCCGGCGCTCTGGCTCGGCGAGTCGGCCGCCGCGAATGTCTTCGGCGAGGGCGTGCGCTTCGCCCCGCGGGCGGCGGCGATGCCGTTCTCGACCGGCACCTCGGAGGAGGGCCTGACGGCGCCGCTCGTCGACGGCGGAGGCGGGGGGGAGGAGGACTTCGAGCGCCTGGGCGAGAGCGCCAAGGGGGCTTTCGTGCTGATCGAGACCGACGAGCTGGTGGACCTGGCCGGGCTGTTCGCCGAGTACGGCGCCAACGCCCAGATCGAGCCGAGAGCCTTCGCCGCCGGGGTCGCCGGCGTCGTCTACCAGGGCTCGCGCTCGCGCAACGTGCTGCACCGCCATAACGCCGCCCTCGGGCCGGAGAACCGCCACCCGGTGCTGGCCATGGAGCGCGACGGCGCGCGACGCGCCCTTCGGCTGCTGCGCGAGGGCACCGAGCTGACCATGGAGATGCGCGTCAGCGTGCGCTCCGGCGGCCCCTACGAGAGCTTCAACGTGATCGGCGAGATCCGCGGCAACGAGAGTCCGGAAGAGATCGTGGTCGTCGGCGCCCACCTCGACTCCTGGGGCCTGGGTACCGGCGCGCTCGACAACGGCTGCAACGTGGTTATGCTGATCGACGTCGCCAGGCAGATGAAGCGCCTCGGCATCGTGCCCCGCCGCACCGTGCGCTTCGCGCTGTGGAACGGCGAGGAGCAAGGGCTCACCGGTTCGTGGCGCTACGTCCAGAGCCACGCCGAGGAGCTCGACCGCCACGTGATGGCGGCGTCGTTCGACATCGGCAGCGGCCGCATCACCGGCTTCTTCACCGGCGGCCGGCCGGAGCTGGCCGCCGCCACCGACCGGGTGCTCGAGCCGGTCGCCGGCCTGGGCCCATTCACCCAGGCCGACGTGCCGATCGTCGGCACCGACAACTACGACTTCATGATGGAAGGCATCGGCAACCTGGTGGCCAACCAGGAGTCCGCCAACTACGGCCCCAACTACCACGCCCGGTCCGACACCTTCGACAAGGTCGACCAGAAGCAGGTGCGCCTGAACGCCGCCATCGCCGCCGCGGTCACGCTCGGCTTCGCCGAGATGGACGTCGACTGGGACCGGCAGACGCGCGTCGAGATCCAGGAGCTGATCGACGCCACCGACCTGGCCGACCAGATGAAGTCCTTCCGGGTGTGGGAGACCTGGGAGAGCGGCGAGCGCGGGAGGCGCGACTGAGTCCGCGCCACCCGCGATCGTGCGGCTCCCGCCATCTCGCGGCGCCGCTATCCTCCCTGGTCGTGGGGCACCGCGACCGAAGCGTCGCCGGAAGCCGCGTTGCCGCTGGCGTCGGTGCACTCGACCTCGATCGAATACAGGCGGCCGTCGCCACCGCCGGCGCGCTCCGCCCGCAGCTCGACGGACATCGGGCCGGTGATCAGCCAGTCGGGCTCGGTGCGGTCTCCGGGGCCGGTGACCGGCTCGGAGCTGGTGACTGTCGTCACCTGACACATGGGCTCGGCGTCGCAGGCGTCGGTGACGTCGAAGGACAGCGAGACCGGCACCATCTTGTGGTTGGGCGGCCACAAGACGGCGGGCTCGGCGGTGGCCGCCGCGATGACTGGCGGTGCGGTGTCGCCGACCGTCACCCCCACCGAATCGGAGTCGGCGCCGCCCTTGCCGTCCTCGACGGTCAAGGTGAAGGTGAAGGTGCCCAGCGGTACGGTGATCTCCACCGATGGCGAGGTGCCCAGCAGCAGCCCGGCGGCATCCTCCCAGCGGAAGGTCAGAGGATCACCGTCGGGATCGCTCGAGCCGCTGCCGTCAAGCGTGACGACCGCGCCCGCGGCCGAAGAGCATTCGACGACCTGATCCGCTCCCGCGTCCGCCGACGGCGGGCGATTCGTCACCTCGCATTCATCGGGAACGCCGTTCTGGTTCTCGTCCTCCGCCGTCCCCTGCGCGATCTCGATCTCATCGGCGATGCCGTTCGAGTTGCAGTCGACGTCACACTCGTCGGGGACCCCGTTGCCGTTGAAGTCGGATGACGTTCCGCGGCTGATGTCGAGGTCGTCGGGGACCCCGTTCTCGTTGCAGTCGACATCGCACTCGTCGGGAGTGCCGTTGTCGTTGTCGTCGGCGCTGCTGCCGGAGTCCAGGTCGCACGAGTCCGGAAGACCGTTCGCGTTGCAGTCCAGGGAAGGATCGTCCTCCACGTCACAGTCGTCCGGCACGCCGCTGCCATCGCAATCCGCCTCGCACTCGTCCGGGATCGCGTTCCCGTTGCAGTCCGGCGAGACGCCCAGATCGATGTCCTCGTCGTCGGGCGTCCCGTTCCCGTTGCAGTCCGAGAAGACGGTGACGGACCCGTCGGCGAAGAGGTCCGACAGCTTGTCGCCGACCAGGTTGACAGTGATCCCGTGGATCCCCTCCGACTCGCCGCTGAACAGCTCGGTCAGCTGCAGGTTCGCGCCAGCTCCGACCGTTCCGAGATCGACGGTGAGGTCGCTCGAGCCTCCCAGGCTGAGGCCGCCGCCGACCGCGAACGACACGACGACATCGGCGATGTCGACGGCCAGGGGGTTGGTCCACTCGACGCCGATCGATCCGGTTGCGCCGACCGCCAGCGGCCCTGACGGCGTGATTGTCAGGGTCGGCGACGGGAATTGCACGATCGTCCGATCGATCTCGGCGGTCAGGAAGTCGCTGCCCGGCACGTCGATGCTGAAGGCGCCCTCGAAGACGGAAGTGACCCCGGTCCAGTCGGCGTAGGTGGCCACGGAGACCTCGAACGGCACCGTCAGGACGCCGCTCGCCGGCAGCTCCTCGGTAACGTCCGTACCTCCCAGCGAGGCGATCAGCGTTCCATCGTAGGAGACCGCCGAAGCCGAGATGACGGCGTGGACCGGACACGGCACGAGCGAGCTGTTCGTCAGCACGATCTCCCAGCGGATGTCCGTGCCGGCGGGCACTTCCGCGGGCACGTTGAAGGCGACGTCGATCTCGGGGGTCGTTGCCTTCGAAGCTAGCTGGATCACGGGCTGCCCCGCCGTCACCGGGGCGGCCTCGGGCGTTTTGTAGGCCGCGGTGATGTCGGACGGACCGGAGCCACCGGTCGCCTTGGTGGTGATGTTGTGGCCCACACGCTTGCCGTCGGTTCGGATCAGCTGGTCGGTGCCGCCGGCGTCCGGCCGCCAGTACTTGACGTCCGCGTCGACTTCGGCCACCACGAAGTCGACGTCGTAGAGGCCACCGCTATCGGCCTTGATGGCGCTGTGCGGCGCGGGTCCGAGCTGGAAGAAACCGCCGCTTCTCTCCTGTGGAGTGGCGTCGACCGCGTGCCACTGCGCGACCCAGGCGTCGCACCACACGTGGTAGTTCCAGATCGAGTCCGAGGTCCGCCCGCGGTCGAAGTTGCCGCTGGCGTCGAAGTAGAAGTCCACCGCCTTGTCGACGGGCATGTCGGTGTCGTGGGCCGACTGGAAGTTGCTCAGGGGCCGCGCGGGGATCCCCACGGTCCTCAGCAGCGAGCTGAGCACCCCGCCGAAGACCCAGCACTGTCCGTAACTCACCGACGATCCACCGCTGACGTACTGCCGGAGGATCTGATCGCTGCCGCTCCAGGTCCCGGGGGCGCTGCCGCCGCCATAGCTGCCCGACCAGTTGCCGACGATGACGCCGCCGTCGTCGTTGGAGTTCACCAGCTTCGAGTAGTGGCGCGAGGTCAGCTTGGCATCGGCCCGCGCGGAGGCGTCCTGGCCGTCGAGGAGCATCAGCGCGGCCGTCAGGGTCTCTTTGTCGAACTGGCTGTAGCGCCAAGCCTTGGGGCGGTTGGAGTCCTTGTCTCCGCGCCACATCGAGCCGTTCTCGTTCATCACGTACTCGTCCCGCGCGGCGGCGCTGGCGAGATGCACGCTGTCGTTCGCGCTCCACGGGTTGAACAGCACGACGACTTCGCTCGGGAAATCTTCCTCGTCGGTCGCGTCCGTCTCGCCCCGGTTTCTCACCAACACCTTGAAGGCGTACTCGCCGATCGGCGCGCTCACCGGAACGTTGACCTTCATCTCGACGGTCCTGGTCCGGTCTCCGTTGGTGGTCACGTCCACCCGTTCGGCTCCCCATTCGGCCTCCGGCACCGGGCCGTCGAACTCGGGGATCTCGATCACCGTCTCGGAACCGTCGAATTCGTGTCTGGCCTCGAAATAGACCTCGTGACAGCCGGAGCCAAACTCCTTGGAGAGCTTCACCTCGACGGTGAAGGAGTCGGCTCGGCGCACCACGTAGCGATCTTCGTATTTATCCGTGTGGTGCTCGCGCTCGTTGTCGTCCTCTTTGTCGTCGAGCTCGAGCACCTCGCTGTCCCCGCCGATCTTCAGTGAGTGGTTGCCCAGGGCTCCCGGTCCTCCCTCGACGAAGAAGGTGCCGGGCTCGAACCCGTCGCAGGCGGGAAACACGTCGCGCCAGTAGGTAATCGAGACGTACTTGGGTCCGGTCAGCTCCGGGCCGAACGGCACGTCGTCGCCGGTACCCTGGAAGAATTGCAGGCCGACGTTACGCCGGACGTAGAGACCGTCGAACGACCCGACGCCGAGAGCGGCGAGCGGGTAGGCGAACGCGGTGCCGGAGTCTTCCTCCAGCTTCCAGAACCTGTTGTCCGGGTAGCACGGATTGAAGGGCCGGTCGTACCATGCGTTCGGCGAGCACGGGCTCGAGGCGACGCAGAGGTTGGCGCGCAGAATCCGGTCGGAGGTGGCCAGGATCCAGTCGGGATCGGCGGCGTTGGTTTCGATGAGCCCGCATTCGTTGGCGGCCTGGCGCGAGAGCTCCTCCGTCTGCTCGGAGCCGGAGAACGGCGCCTCCTGGGCCAGAGTTGCGCGGAAATCGCTCACCAGAACGGTGGCCACCACCAGAATGATGAGGATGAGAAATCGTCGTAACATCGGCTGGTCTCCTTTCAAACGATTCCGAGCCCGAGCACGGGGAGCATCCCCGAGGCGCGCCCGCAAGAATCCATCGTCACTTACCGGACTTCACAGCAGATCGATTATTTAGCAAACAGTCTTGTCCAGACACCACCTCCTGGGGTGGGAACGGCCGCGCGCGGCGGTGCTCGAGGTGGGTGGATGCCTCTCCGGACGCCACGGAGCCGCTCTTCCGGACCCAGCGAGGAGCGCCTGATTGCCCATGGTGGGCCGAGTCGCCGACGTGGACGTTCGAATCAACTCCCGGTCAATCGGATCGTCGCTACAATGCGCGAATGAAGTACCTCACGCGACTCGCCACCCTCCCCCTTCTTCTCTTCCTCCTGACCGCCTGTACGGCGACCCCACCGCCGCAGCCGGTCGCCGCCGACCCCGCCGCGTCCCAGTCCACCCCAGCCGTGGCCCCCGCTCCCGAGATCATCGAGGAGATCGCCCCCGAAGCGGCCAAAGAGATCGCCGGCGGCGACCTCGACGCGAAGATCCCGCCGACCCCGGCGGTGCGCACGGGCCGCTTCGACAACGGCCTCACGTACTACGTGCGCACCCACCGCAAGCCCGAGCAGCGCGCCGAGCTGCGCCTGGTCGTCAACGCCGGCTCGATCCTCGAAGACGACGACCAGCGCGGCCTCGCCCACTTCGTGGAGCACATGGCCTTCAACGGCACCGAGAACTTCGAGAAGCAGGAGATCGTCGACTACCTGGAGTCCATCGGCCTGGCCTTCGGCCCCGACCTGAACGCCTACACCAGCTTCGACGAGACCGTCTACATGCTCAAGGTGCCCACCGACGACTGGCAGATCGTCGAGACGGCGTTCCAGATCCTCGAGGACTGGGCCCACGCCGTCAGCTTCGACGGCGAGGAGATCGACAAGGAGCGCGGCGTGGTGGTCGAGGAATGGCGCCTCGACCGCGGTGCCGGCGCCCGGCTGCGGGACAAGCAGCTGCCGGTGATCTTCAAGGACTCGCATTATGCCGAGCGCATGACCATCGGCGACGTGGAGACGCTGCAGAACGCGCCCCACGACACCCTGCGCCGCTTCTACCGCGACTGGTACCGCCCCGACCTGATGGCGGTGGTGGCGGTGGGCGACTTCGACGCCGACGTGGTCGAGGAGCTCATCGAGCAGCATTTCGCCTCCATTCCGCCGACTGAGAAGCCGCGCGAGCGCGAGAGCCATGGCGTGCCGGGCCACGTCGAGACGTTGTTCTCGATCGAGTCCGACCCCGAGATCTCAGGCTCGTCAGTCGCGGTGCACTACAAGCACCCGGCGATCCCCGAGGGTGCCTACCGCAACTACCGACAGGCGATCGTACAGTCGCTCTACCACGGCATGCTCAACGACCGGCTCGACGAGCTGGCACAGGAGGCCGAGCCGCCGTTCCTCTACGCCGCCTCGTCGATGAGCCCGTTCGTGCGCACGGCGAGTGTGTTCTCGCAGCAGGCCAGGGTGCGCGAAGGGGAGATCCTCCCCGGCCTCGAGGCCCTCTTGACGGAGGTCGAGCGCGTCGACCGCCACGGCTTCACCCAGACCGAGCTCGACCGCGCCAAGATCAACACTGAGCGCGCCTACGAACAGACCTACCGGGAGCGCGACAAGGTGCGCTCCGCGCCCCTGGCCGCCGAGCTGGTGCGCGCCTTTCTGGAGAGCGAGCCGATTCCCGGAATCGAGGTCGAGCTGGAGCTGGTACGCCGCTTCCTGCCGACCATCGAGCTCGAAGAGGTCAACCGCCTGGCCAGCGAGTGGATCACCGACGAAAACCGCGTCTTCGTGGTCACCCAGCCCGAGAAGGACGACCTCGAGCTGCCCACCGACCAGGAGATCCTGGCGGTGTTCGACGCCATCGAACAGCGCGACGTCGAGCCTTTCGTCGACCGCGTGCTCGACGCGCCGCTGCTGGCCGACATCCCGGCGCCGGGCGAGGTCGTCGAGGAGAGCGAGATCGCCGAGATCGGGGTCACCGAGTGGCGGCTCTCGAACGGCGTGCGGGTGGTGCTCAAGCCCACGGACTTCCAGAACGATCAGATCGCGATCGCCGGCTTCAGTCCGGGCGGCCACTCGCTGATCGACGATCAGCGCTACACCTCGGCGGTGTTCTCGACCACCATCCTGGGCGAGAGCGGCCTGGGCGAGTTCAGCCAGATCGAGCTCGGCAAGGCCCTGGCCGGCAAGGTGGCCGGCGCCCAGGTCTACATCGGCGAGCTCGAGGAGGGCGTCAGCGCCTTCGCCTCGCCGCAGGACCTGGAGACCATGTTCCAGCTACTCTACCTGCGGCTCACCGCGCCGCGGCTGGAGCAGGAGGCGTTCGAATCGCTGATGGCGAAGATGGAGATCGTGGTCAAGAACCGGCTCAGCCGGCCGGGGACGGTGTTCGGGGACAAGCTCGCCGAGGCCCTCACCCAGGGTCACCGCCGGCGTCAGCCGCTGTCGGAAGAGACACTGGGCGAGATCGACCCCGAGGCCGCGCTCGAGATCTACCGCGACCGCTTCGCCGACGTCTCCGATTTCACCTTCATCGTGGTGGGTAACTTCGAGCCCGAGGCGCTACGGCCGCTGGTGCGCACCTATCTCGCCAGTCTTCCGTCCACCGGCCGCGAAGAGACCTGGAAAGACATCGGGGTCGAGCGGCCCGACGGGGTGGTCGAATTCGAGGTCGAGAAAGGCCTCGAGCCGAAAGCCCAGGTCACCCTGATTTTCTCCGGTGAAGCGGAATGGAGCCGGGAGAGCCAGCATCAGCTCAACAGCCTGGCGCGGGCGCTGCAGATCCGCCTGCGCGAGCTGCTGCGCGAGGACCTCGGCGCCACCTACGGCACCTCGGTCTCGGGCGGCATCTCGTGGCGCCCGAAACAGCGCTACAGTGTCTCGATCCAGTTCGGCTGCGCGCCCGAGGAGGTCGACTCGCTGGTCGAGTCGGTATTCGAGGAGATCGCCAGAGTCCACAGCGACGGCGTCGAGCAGACCTATATCGAGCGCATCCAGGAGATCCAACGCCGTCAGCGCGAGACCAGCGTCAAGGAGAACGGCTTCTGGCTGGGCGGTCTCCAGACCTACTACAACCTGGGCCTCGACCCGCGCCTGATCCTGGAGTTCGACGCGCTGGTCGAAGGCATCACGCCCGAGAGCCTGAAGAAGGCGGCGAGCCGCTACCTGAATCCCGAGCGCTACGTGCTCGGAGTCCTGAGCCCCGAGGAGCAAGCCGCCGGCGAGGCGGTCGGGGGCAAGTGAGCCCACAGACCGGCGACACAGAGCCCGACGGCGGCAAGATCCACGACGGCGACACCGGCGGCGAGCCGCCGCGGACCCGGTGGTGGGCGGTCTTCGGGCTGTGGTCGATCCCAGCGCTGATAGATCTCAATCAGCGCTACACAATGCAAGCCCGCGGCGGCGAGGACGTCGCCTGGTGGCCTCTGATCGTCGGGACCGCCTTCTGGTACTCGTGGGCTCTGCTGACGCCAGCGATCCTCTGGCTCACCCGGCGGGTTCCGATCCGGCCTCCTCGCCGGGGGCGGAACCTGCTGATCCACGCCGCGGCCGGCAGCCTGATCGCCGTCGTCACCATCGCCGTGTTCGCGATCTTCGATTTGCCGCCGGAAGGCCAGGACGCGCCGACCTCGACCGGCTATGGTGAGCGCGTCGCCCAGGCCTGTGGCCGGCCGGCGCTGGTGGTGGATCGGGGCTCGCCGTAGCGCCCCTTGATTCAATGAAGAGCCGGCCCCGGCCCGACCAGCCACCAGTCGCGGCTGGTCGAGCATGTGCTGAAGGTCGCCGCGTGACGACCAACTGCCACGTTCTGGCCGTGAGCCAACTCCGGCGGCGAGCTATCTCGGCCGAGTGCCGAACTTCGACGCGGCCTCGGGAATGTAGACCAGATCGAGGTCACCGAAGGCGCCCGCGCCGTCCGTCAACGAGCCGACGACCCTCAGGTCTGACAGCAAGAACCGCTCCGACAGTCCTCTTCTCGCCACGCTGCCAAAGCTGGTGGAGCCGAAGCTGCCGTAGGACACGGACTTGACGATATTGTCGTCGGTATGGTTGTTGTCCGGGTTCTCCCCGAGGTTTCTCGCCGGAGCGCCGCCAAAGATGCCACTCGCCGAGTCGATGTTGATCGAATTGACCGCCAATCCGACCGGGATGTCGATGCGCACTTCGCCAGTCGCGGCATCGTAGACCAGAGACATCCTGCCGTCGCCCTCTTTTCCGCCCGGCCGGAGATTCGAAACCAGGTTCTTGGCATGGCTTGTCGAGCCCGAAGGCGTGGTAGCCCTGTCCGTGGTCAGGGCAGCAACCAGACTCGCTACGTGGACTCCGTTCTCGTCGAAGACCGCAGTCACCGGACGGATCGGGAAAAAGCGCGTACCGAGAGCGGGAGGGGCTCTGTCGATCTCCGTTCCAATCATGAAGACATTGTTGTCGGGCAGGGCGGGATTGTAGTTGCGCAGGGTGCCCAGAGTCGGAACGTCGATTTCAAAGAACATGTGGAAGATGGAAAGTGCCCATTCAGGGTCACCGGTATGCTTGACACAATCCGCTTTCCCCGGTTCGCATTCCGCAACCGCTCCAAGGGTCGACGGATACACCCCGCTATTGCGACCCGTTCGAATGGTCCACCCTTCAGTAGGCGTTCCTTTGACGCCCGTCGAGCGCATGGAGGCCATTTCGAGGCCGATCACGCCGGAGTGTCCGTCTACTGCCCTGTAGCCGGGGAAATGGAGCGAGTCATCGAGTGGGTTGTCTCTGACGATACGAACATAGCCTACGAAAGCGCTGTCGAAATCGGCGACGCCGTCCAGGATGCCGTCCAGAACGGTATCGATTCCGATCACGAGTTTTCCCTCGACGTAGTTGTCTCCGCTGGTGCATCTGTCAACGAAGTGCTTGCCAGGCTCGCAGAACTCCACAGAGTACGCTGCCTCTGCATGCCCTAGAATGACGAACAGGCTGATCAGCAGTGGAACGAGGAACAAAAACCGGCCCTGATCTTGCAGAATCCTCGAAATCATGATTTCTCCTTTCTGATTTCGGTCGAACAACAGTTCGGCGCCCCTCGAGTAGACAGTCCAGGGGAGTACAGTCCTACATCGGGAGCCGCTCGCCTCATTTTCGAGGCTCCACCTTCGACACCATCCATCCCGGTTTGATGATCTGCTGCAGCCGCAGCCTTCCTGAATCCTGTGAAGGGTTCGCGGCGCCGGGGCTCGATCAGAGCCCCAGCGTCTCCCGCAGCTCGGCGAGCTCGGCCTCGAATGCGGCCACCAACTCGCCGGGATCGGGCAGCAGCACGGTGTCGGCGATCACCCCGACCCTCACCTGACCCGAGCAGCTCAGGATCGACACGCCGATGCCGATCAGGCCACGCTGTGGCACCCAGAACACCATCCCGCGCAGCCGCCGGCCGCCGATCGACAGCGGCACCTGGGGGCCCGGCACGTTGGTCAACACCGAGGTGGTCTTGTTGCCGAAGAAGTCCGCCAACCTGCGGCCAAAGCCCGCGGGAAGAAGACTGAGCAGCAGGTTCTGGGCACCGAACATCACCATCGGCTCGACCGAGCGCTTCAGACGGTCGACCCGACGCTTGGTCGCGAACACCCGTTCCCGGACGTCGCTGACTCCGGCCGGCAGCTTGAGCAGCACCGTCGCGAACCGGTTCTCCATCTCGAGCGGCTCCGTCGGCCAGCGCACGTTGACCGGCATCGAAACCCGCAAGCGCTTCAGCGGCTTGCCGTTCCGCGCCCGGGCACAGCGCTCGAAGGCGCCCGTGACGCAAGCCATCAGCACGTCGTTCACCGTCGCACCCAGGGCGTTCTTGACCTTCTTGATCAGATCCAGATCGATCGGATCGGTCCAGGCCACCCGCTTGACGCCCGAACACTCAGGACCGTGCATGCTGCTGCGGTCGCGCAGCGCCAGCGCCTTGCGCAGCATCACAAAGGGGCCGACCAGTGCCGACCACAGCCAGACCGCCAGCTTGCTGCGCCCCGACTTCCCCGCCCCCACCGGCTTCGGGTCGGCAAACTGCTCGACCTCCGGGTTGTCGCGATCCATCAGCGCAAACAGGATCGGCACCATGGAGATACCGTCGCCCATGCAGTGATGGACGCGAAAGAAGATGGCGCTAGAACCCTCGACGAATTCCGGAATGATCTGCATCTGCCACAGCGGCCGATCCCGCGGCAGCGGCCGCGCGGCCACGGTGCCGACGTAATCCTGCAAGCTCTCCCGGGAGTCGATCCGATCCGCCCCGGGGGCCTCGATCACGTGCCGCGCGAGATCGAAGTCGTCGAGCTTCTGCCAGCACAGGCGCCGTCCCGAGCGCACCACTCGCCAGGTGAAGCGCCGGTAACGGTGGCCGCCGTCCAGGTCGATGACCCGCTCCTGCCAGAGCTGCCGCAGGGTATCGAGGTTCATGCTGTCGATCGTGAACACGGAGTTGACGATCATCAGGTTGGTCGGCTGATCCTGCAGCCACATGCTGTCCTGCGGCCTCATCGGCAGCAGCGAGGCGTCGGAGACCTGTGCGAAGGTCCCGGGTCCGGACGGTTCCATGGTCGGCTGCACCTCAGGTCTCATCGGCATAGTCCATCGTTATACGATCTCCCGAACGACCGGGCGATGCTACCAGTCCCGAACCCGGCAATGAGATCCAATCCAGGAGCCGAACGATGACCAAGCCGTCGACCCTCTCCCCTCTGTGCATCCTCCTCGCCGTCGCCGTCGGTGCCTGCGGCGGCGGTGACGGCACCGTCGCCACCCCGGACGCAGCTGCGTCCGCCGAAGCTCCGGCCGGCCAAGCCACACTCGAGCCACCCTGGCAGCGACTCGACCCGCCCGCCGATCTGATCTCCGAGAAGCCCCTGGCGGCCGGTTTCCTGATCGTCGACGGCGTCTACAACACCGAGCTCACCGCGCCCTTCGACATTTTCCACCACACCCGCTACCACGCCCCGCCGGGCATGGAGGTGTTCACCGTCTCCCCTGACGGCGGCCAGGTCACCAGCTTCGAGGGCATCCGCATCGCCGCTGATTACAGCTTCGAAACCGCACCGCCGATCGACGTACTGGTGGTGCCGAGCGCCGAGCACAGCATGGACACCGACCTCGAGAACGGGGCGATGATCGACTGGGTGCGCGAGGTCGGCGAGCGCGCCTCCTTCGTCGTCTCGCTGTGCGACGGCGCCTTCGTCCTCGCCCAGGCCGGCCTGCTCGACGACGTCGCCGCCACCACCTTCCCCGGCGACCAGGACCGCTTCGCCGAAATGTTCCCCCACATCGACCTCCGGCGCGGCGTCCGCTTCGTCCACGACGGCAAGGCCCTGACCTCCGAAGGCGGCGCCCGCAGCTTCGATCCCTCGATGTACCTCGTCGACCACCTCTACGGCGAGAAGGCGACGAAGGGCGTCGGCCGCGGCATGGTCATCGCCTGGCCGCCGACCGCGGAGACCATGCCGGCGTTGGTGGTGGATCGGGGCTCGCAGTAGCACCGTGGCTGTCGAGCCCCGCCCGACCCGCCACCCTTCTGGTAGGCTTGTCGAGTGCCACCTACCGCGGTGAGGACCCATGAGCCGACTCAAAATCCAGGTTCCGAGCCAGCAGATCGAGGCATTTTGCCGACATCACCACATCCTGAAGCTGGCCTTCTTCGGCTCGGCATTGCGCGACGACTTCGACGAGCATAGCGACGTGGACGTGCTCGTGGAATTCGAACCGGATCACGTTCCAGGTTTGATTCGGCTGAGCGGCATGGAATTGGAGCTGAGCAAGCTATTGGGCGGTCGCAAGGTGGACCTCAACACGGCGAAGACCCTCAGCCCCTACTTCCGCGACGAAGTCCTGCGCGAGGCCCGGCCCCAGTATGTCGCGGCGTAACGGCCAGTCGAAGAAGATCTACCGCCACTGATCGAGATGCTCGTCAGGATCCTGAACGTCGAGCCTGGCTGAATCTCCGCGGGCAGGCGAATCCCAGTCTGCTGGCTTATGGATGGCCGTCCTCCCAGATCTTCTGAAAGAAGCACAAGAACAGCGCAGTTCGAGGATTGCCAAGATGGCACTTCACAGTAGTGGCAACAGCGATCGGGTGATCTCGCTGGGTCCTGACCTCGCGCCTATTCCCGAACGCCTCCTCCTGTGGCATGCACGTGGTGACGTCCTCTTCATCGCTGGTGCCGGGATATCGCGGCCCGCAGGGCTGCCCGACTTCCGGGGCCTCGTACTGAGCGTCTACAGGCATCTTGATCCAGCGGTGTACGACGTCATCTCCAACCCGGACTACAATCAGACCGATCTTGAGCTGCTCGGCTTGACCAATTCACAAGCAGCGGAGATTCGGAGATTCCGTCGCGGAGAATATGATGTGGTGCTGGGTATGCTCGAGCGACGAATAGACGGGCGATCCGACTTCAGGAGCCGGGTCAGGCAAACAGTTGCTTCTGAACTGCGCAGAGCTGATGTTCGGCCGGCCCCAATTCACCGAGCGTTGATGCGACTTGCAGATCGCGGCGGATCAGTTTCGATCGTGACGACCAATTCCGATTTGCTCCTCGAGGGCGCCAAGTCGTCGAGCCCGGCAGCGCAGACGTATGCTCGCATCGGAGGCTATGAGAATGCCACAGCGACCCGAGAACCTACGAGATGTCCCCCTCGAAGACCTGAAGGCCCACCCGGAGATGGTCATCGATCTCCTCTCGGGCGACCAGGACGTCTCCGTCGTCCTGCAGAAACGTGGCGAGACGGTACGTATGGGTGCGATGAAGACCTACTCGAAAGACGCCGTCCGGATCGGCGCCGAGGCCCGCACCGAGTACGCCGCCATGAAGCGGCGGGGATACGGCCGCGAGGACGCCGTCGCCGATCTCGAAGCCTTCCGGGCCGAGCTGTCCGAGAGGACGGAGTGACGGCGGCCAAGCCAAGCTCAGAGCGCCGCGAGATCGAAAGGGAACGATTGAAGTCGCAATCAAGCCTACGCGAGCGCCCTGAGCCGCTACCGTTGGCGGAATGACGTTTCTGCCGGGCTCGGCACCCGTTGATTCCGGCCCCGGCAGGTTTCCGCGCGGCCCCGGGTCGACGGTTCCAGGGCCGTACAGGTTCGTGCACGGCACTTTCTCGCTCGCTCCCGACCCCTGCGGATTCCCGCACGGCGTCGGCGAGGGTGCCACCATCGCCTGCGGGTTTCCGCACGGCGTCGGCACGGCCGCCACCACCGGCTGCGGGTTTCCGCGCGGCGTCGGCGCGGGCGCCACCATCGCCTGCGGGTTTCCGCACGGCGTCGGCGAGGGTGCCACCATCGCCTGCGGGTTTCCGCAGCGGTCGAGAACAAACGTCCCGGGGCCGTGCAGGTTCCCGCAGAGGGCCGGCGCGAGTGCCACCACCGCGTGCGGATTCCCGCAGCGCGCCGAAACCAGGGGCATCCACCTGAACAGAATCGCCCCGGCCTGAAGAAAGACCGGACATTTCGTGCCGCGCTTCCGTCGCCTCGGCGCTCGCCGGCAAAGCCGCAAACCCGCTCCAGGAGCGGCTCCTGCACGTTTTGTCCGGTGGCTCGGAGACTCTCCATTTCAGGAAATGTCCGGTCGCGGCACGTTTTGTCCGGTACATCGGAGAAGGGGTGCGGCGTCGTGGGCTCCTAAGCTTTGGGCGTCGGACTCACCCGACCGCAACCAACCACAGGAGGAACCCTCATGGCACTGAAATTTTCCGAAATGATCGCCCTTCGAACCGACCTCGCCCGCAACCTCGAGGCCGGCTTCGACCATTACATCGACAGCATCGCCGCCGGCTACGGCGACTACCTGACACCCGTCCTGGAGGAAGGTGAGACCGCGCTCGACGCTCGCTTCCAGCTGGTGCTCTTGAAGCGCAGCGTGACGCGCCAGCGCCAACGCTTGCAGAGTCTCAGCACCGGCGTCGTGGAGCAGACGCACGAGGACCAGAAGGTCAGCGCCGAGATCACCGAGCGGCGGGATGCCGTCGACGCCAAGCTGCGCAAGGTGCGCTCCACCTGTCGCGGCATCTACGGCCGGAAGAGCCTCGTCCGGGTCGGCCTCAAAGGGGAGTTCCCGCGCGGCCCGGTGCGCCTCTACGACCACGCCAAGACGGTCAAGGACAGTCTGGGGAATCCCGAAATCGGCCTCGAGCCCGTGCTCGATCTCGATCTCGGCGACGACGAGGTCACCGTTCTGAGCCAGCTCGCGGCTCAGCTCGAGCCAGAGCTCACCGAGCTCGGCGACCTGGTCGGCGACCGGCACCAGGAGCGGCGCAAGGGCTTCGACGTGCGCTCCCGGCGCCGCCGGCTGATCCGGGAGTTCGACAGCGACATCCGGGCCATCGTGCGCATGGCACAGGGCATGTTCCGCCTCGCCGGCCGCGACGACCTGGCCGACAGCTTCCGCCCGACCCTGCGGCGGATCGTGCGCCGGATCAAGAAGGCACAGGCGGAAGAGGCGGCCGAGCAGGCCGCCGAGCAGACGGGTGACGAGAACGTCGGCGCCGAGGCCGACGCCGAGACCGCTCAGGCCACGGAAGAGGAGGTGACCGAAGAGGCGACCGACTGATCCTCGCCCCTCTTCATCCACTGGCCCCCTGGTTTTCGAACCGGGGGGCCTTCCATTCGTGCGTGGCCTCGATAATCCGTTCCGAGGTGCGTTGACGATCCCGCGGCTCAGGGATGCGCGATCACCAGCAGCGTGCGCGCCCGCCGGAGCGCGCACCCCAGGGCCCGGTGCAGGTTTTCCGGATCGAGGGCCGCGAAGCTCTCGTCGAGGATCACGGCGTCCGATCCCTGGAGCAGCGCGCGGGCCATGAACAGGCGGCTGCGCTCGCCGTGGGAGAGCTGCCAGCCGGTCTCCCCCACCATCTGCATCAATCCGCCCGGCATGCGCTCCAGGAGCTCGCCGAGGCCGAGCTCGCGGCAGATCTCCCTTGCGTCGGCCATGTCCTGCTGGCCCGGCGGCCAGCGCCGGCCCATGAGCAGATTGAAGGCGAAGGTCTCGGTGAAGACGTGGTTCTCGTGGAACTGCGGCGCGGAAACGACGTGCCGGCGCCAGACGTCGGGCGTCACGGTGTGGCGATCCAGGCCACCCAGGAGCAGCAGGCCCGAGCTCGGCTTGCGCAGGCAGGTGAGGATCGCCGACAGGGTGGACTTGCCGCCGCCCGAGGGGCCTTCGATCAGTACCCGATCGCCCGGCTGGATCTGCAGGCTGCAGCCGTCGAGAACCGGGCGGGCACGGCCCTGGTACTGGTACACCAGATCCTGTGCCTCGAGCAGCGGCGGCGGCGGCTCGGCGGCGGAGCCGGTCGTGCCGCGGGCCTGAAGCGACAGTGACCTTCCCCACGACGAGCCGGCTTCCGAGCGCGCCGCGGCCTGGAAGATCGGCGCCGCCTGCCGCCAGCTGATCCAGGCGCTGGCCAGGAAAGACAGCCCACGGGCGAGCTTGTTGAAGGCTCGGAAGGCCAGCAGCACACCGCCCACCGCCAGCGCCATGAGGGTCACCGAACCGCGTCCCGACACGAATGCCGGCAGCAGGCCGCAGATTCCGATCAGCACCCAGACGAAGGGCGACAGGATCAGGAACGCCCGCCGGGCGTCCATCTGCCTGGAGGACGTCAGATAGCCCTCGAGGTAACGATCCTCGCGATCGTGCCAGCGGTCCTGGCGCTCCTGCGCGAGTCGGGTGCGGTGACCGATCATGCTCTCGACCAGGTCATGGGTCATTCTCAGGCGCTCGTCGGTCCAACTTCCCCGCAGCCGCAGGTACCCCCAGGCGACCGGCAGGATGACGGACAGCCATAGAACCAGCAGCAGGACGTGGAACCAACCGGCGATCCCCTGGGCCAGCACCCAGGACGACACCGCGAGCTCGAGCGCGCCGACGGCTGCCAGGAACCCACCGGTCAGGGCGTGCGTCTGCATCGCCTCGGACTCGATGACCCGGCCGAGCAGCTGGCCGGCTCCCTGGTGACGGATGTCGTCTGCCTCGAGCTTCAGCGCTCCCTGCATCAGTCGTCGCTTGAGTAGCGTGCCGGCGCCCACCGCCAGCCTCGCCTGCGACCACGTGGACATCTGCCGGGGCACGACCAGGGTCACCAGGATCAGCGCCCAGGCCAGCAGCCAGTCGCGCGACAAGTGGCCGTTGAGCGCGCCGCGCCCGAGCGTCCACCACGAGAGCAGGACCAGGCCATACGACACCAGGTAGGTCAGCAGGAACTTCACCAGATCCCGTTGCAGGCCGTTGTGCCGTAGTTGGTGCCAGAAGCTCGCCCCCGGCGGCAGACGCAGAAGCCAGCAGCCCCCGAGCCGCGTCAGTCGCAACCGTTCCTCGAGCAGGGCGGTCCGGGCGCGCGCGACGCGCCGAGGCGGGAGATCGAGACGCTCCAGGAGGCGCTCGACCTTGGGGGACACCGACACCTCGACCGAGCGGCAAAGGCGAGCGGCGACCGCCGCGACGCTCACCCGGTGTTCCTGAAGGTCGGTGCCGAGTACCCGCACCGTATTGCCGCGGCTCCCCAGCACGGCCAGCACCGCGGGGCTGGAGCCCTCCACCGGCGGGATGCGCAACAACGCTGGCCCACAGCTCCGCACCATGTCGGCAACTTCGCTGTGCGGTGTCTCGGTCTCCTCCACCTCCAGTCCCAGGCGCTCGGCGACGTCGGTTATCCATGATCCCAGCCCGACGTCACGCAAATCCGGGCTAGGGCGCGGCGAATCGTCCACCACGCTGCGAGTGTCGGAGGCGCCCGTGGCTGGACGCTGAGCGTCTTCCTCATCGGGTCGCGGCCCGGTTGCCAGACGACTACGGCGCGCCAGCGCCTCGAGCGCCTCGTCGGCTCGATCGACGGGCCAGGCGTGGATCCGTTCGCGCTCAGACTTCGGCACGACCCACCTCTCGGAGCTTTCCCGCCTCGACCCGCCAGCGCCGCCACGATGCTCCTTGCTCGAGCTCACGGCGCACCCGTTCTTCGGCCCGGAGCAGCGCCGCGTAGCGAGAGTCCGGCGCCGACGCCAGCTCGGCCGGCCATCCCTTTTCGGTCACCCGGCCGCCTTCGAGCACCAGCACGCGATCGAAAGCCTGGGTCTCGGCCAGATCGTGGGAGACGTAGAAGAGTGTGCTGCCCAGCCACCAGTCACGTGCGCGCTGGGTCAGCCGGCGGCGCTGGGTGCGGTCGAGACCCCGAAAGGGCTCGTCGAGCACCACCAGCCGCGCCTCGGGGCGCAGCAAGGCCCGGGCCAGCCGCACCCGCTGACCTTCGCCGCCCGAGACCAGCGCCCCACCCTCGCCGAGCGGTGACTGCAAGCCCTTGGGCAGCTTCTCGAGTAGCTCCCGCAGCCGGGCCGTGTCGATGGCGCCGCCGATCCGGTGGTCGGCGGTACCACGCGAGCCGTACCGGAGGTTGGCGAGCAACGAACGGTTCCAGAGCTGGATCGCGGGATCCACCCAGGCCGCCTCCTCGCGCAGCGCGGAAAGCCGGGCAGCATCGAGCGTCTCGCCGTCGATCCGGACCGTGCCGACGGATGCCTGGTGCCAACCGAGCAGCAGGCCCAGCAGGCTCGACTTGCCGGCACCCGAGGGGCCGACCACGGCAACGTGGCTGCCCGGCTCGATCTCCAGATCGACGTCGTCGAGGATCAGGTGCCCGCCGGCCACTACCCGCACGCCTTCGAAGCTCACCGCCACCCCGTGCCTCCGCGCGGTGCGGGCCGCGACAGGCTGAATTGGGTCAGACGCGGTCACGCCGGAGTCTGTCGGTGATTGGAGCCGCCGGGCAGCGTCCCGCGGTATTGGCGCACCATCCTCCGGTGCTACGTCCGAGACTTCGTCCATCCCCAACGGCTCGAGCAGGCGCCGCGTGATGTTGCGGTAGTGAGGCACCTGGCGGCCGACCACGGCCAGGTTCTCGCCGATCACCTGCAGGTGCAGGGCCCAGTAGGCCAAAAGCAGCACATGTCCGACACCCTCGCTGCCGGACAGGTGCCGGAACACCAGCCAGATCGCCAGGCCGTACCCTGAGAGCATTTGCACGCCGTCGACCCAGAGCTTCGCCCGCTCGCTGCGCAGCAACGCCTGCCGCCACTCGACCAGCAGGCTCTCGTGCGCGCGTCGCATCGGACGTTCCGCGCCGTGATTGCGTGCGGGCACCAGCCCCAGGAGGGCGTCGAGGTAGTAGCGGCTGAGTGCGCCGGCATGATTGCGCACGCGCAGATCAGTCTCGGTGAGCAGAGGCTGCGCCGCCAGCGGTACGCCGATCGAAGCGGCCAAGGCCAGCACCGCGACAAGAGCCACGCCCGGGTCGAGCCAGATGATGCCGGCTACCGTCAATACCGCCTGGAAGATCAGGCGCAGAGCCGTCGCGCCCACTTCCGGCACCTCGTGCAGCATGTGCGTGTTGTGGCTGCGTTCGGCCATGTCCGAAGCCAGGCGGCTCCGGAAGTAGCGGTCGGCCAGGCGAGCCGTCTTCTCCAGAAACCGTTGACGCAGCCGGACCTCGAGGCGACGGCCGAGGCGCAGCACACCAGTGGCCGCGGGCAACTCGATCAACATCGCCAGGAGCAGGAAGAGCGCCAGCGCCGAGGCGGCGGCCAGCCGCTGTTCGGGCAGCACCAGCTTGAGGCCGATGTCGAGTAGTCCGCGGAAGAACAGCACCTGGAACACGGTCACCGCCGAGGCTGTGGCGAGGGCGGCGACGAACATCGCGAGGCCAGTGTAGCCGTCCGCCGTGAGCGTCCGCCAGAGCTCGCGCGCCGGCTGCACGGACCGTTCGGTGAGAGCCGCCGCCAACTCCGGCGAAAGGCGCCGCTCGGACGCCACGTCTCCATGCTCTCCGGCCTCGGTATCCACGGTGACTTTCCCCGTCACCCGCACCAGGACCGCACCGCGCAAACCGAGCCGCTCCTCGCCCTCCTCGCTTGAAGTCGTCGGCCGCACCGACCAGTAGAGCTCCGGAATCGGCTCGTCGGCCGCCTCATCGAGCTCGTCCCCGAAAACGTTCTCCACCAGCGCCGCCGCGGCGCGGCCGGCGGGCAGCCCCCCCGAATCCACGATCGATGACGCCATCCTGACCGCCGCATCGAGCGCCGCGGCACTGTGCCAGCCCGCATCCTCAGAGGCCCGTTGGAACAACCGGCGGCGTGCCTTCCGGCCGAGCCCCAAAGCCGCCATCCGCGCGTCGAGCACCGTTCTGAACTCCTCGGAGCCCGCCCACTCCCGCCAGGCAGCTGCCGGTACCGCCTGGGTGTGGCGGTAAACGTCACGCAGGATGGACTTCCGCCGGACCCAGTGGCGCCCGGCTGCCGGATCCATGACCTGCAGCCACGAGCCGTGAGCGCGCCAGACGACGATGAAATGCGTCATGCCGAGGGCGTTGGCGACCACCAGGATCGCCGGCAGGGCATTCGCCTCGGGCACGAACAGGTGATCAGGCGGCAACATGACCTGCTCCGCCTCCAGGCCGAGCTGGTTCGCCACTTCCTCCATGGTGTCGATGGAGGTGCCGTCGACATCTGTCTGACAGGCCTCGCGAAGGCGGTCGTAGCCGACACCGATGCCGAAACCTTCGAGCAGACACTTGAGCGATGCCGGGCCGCAGTCCATGGCCGAGGTCTGGACGACCTCGGGCGCCAGAAAGCGCTGGGCGGCCTTCACCCGCTTCCTTCCCGGCCGGCGCTGGAACTCGCGGTCACCGCCCGGCCGGCGGCTCGCAGCACCATCTCGGCCGGCGACACGCGTTCGATCTCGACCACCAGGATCCCGGGCATACCGTGCTGGAGCGGGATCGCGGAATCGGCGGCCGGCGCCACCGAGCAATCGATCCACAACTTGCCGTCGCGTGCCTCGCCCGAAACCCTCGAGACCTCCGCCGGCAGGCTACCGAACTCGGTCCAGGGAAATCCGTCCAGCCGCATCTGCGCCGTCTGGCCACGGCGTACTCTCGCCAGCGCGTCGGACGGCGGAAAGCCAGCCACCACCTTGAGCTCGGCGGAGGGGATCACCGTCGCCAGGTGGTCGCCAGCAGCGACCACCGAGCCGGAGCGCACCTTCGCCACTTCGCCCAGGCGACCGGCGGCCGGTGAGCGGATCTGCCGGCGCTCGATCTCTTCGGCCAGCCGCCGGGCGGCGGCGGCGGAGGTCTCGACGCTGCCTTCGAGCTCGGCGATCTCGCGCTCGATCTGGTCCATCCGGACCTGCCGATCCCGGCCGTCACGCAGCTTCTCGCTGTCGAAACGGGTCACCGCCTGACGCTGCGCGTCGGCCTGCGCCCGCCGCTCGCGCGCCTGCGCCTCGGCCCGCCGCAGCTCCATCTCGGACATCAGTCCCTGTTCGTGCAGCCGGGCGCTGCGCTTGGCCTCTTCCTCGGCCAGATCCGCCGCGGCAACCTCGGCCTGATAGCGCGAACGGGCCTCCTCGGTCGCCGAGCCGGAAGCGGCGCGGGCGTCGGCGAGGCCTTGAGTCTCCGTCGCGAGCGCCACCCTGAGGCTCTCGATCTCGCGCAGCAGCGCCTCGCCGCGGGCGGTCTCCTCATCGAGCCGGCGGCGTTCGAGCTGAGCGTCGAGCTCGAACAACACGTCACCCACCGCGACCTCCTGCCCGACCTGCGCCCTGGCCTCGATGATGCGGCCGGCGGCGTCTGCCGCCACCTCGTGCACCGCCCGCTCCACTTCGAGCCGAGCCTCGGCGCTCATCGCGTACACCGGCAGCTCGGCCGACACGAACCACGCCAGCCAAATCGCGAGAAGCAGCCCAACCGCCGCGATTCCGACGATCGAGCCGCTGGAACGCTCGCCCTGGAGCGACCTCAGCGTGCGGTCGAAGACAGAGGCCATGGCAATCGGTCGTCGGCCGGTCGGGCCGATCGCGAATTCGGTCGTGGAGGAGCCATCGTGAACCGATTATAGTGCCCGCGCCGAGCGCGCGAGACACGGTCGTGACGACGGCTCTGAGGCTGAGAGGTAGGACTCTGAGGGCCCAGCTGTAGGACGACACTGACAAAAGTGGCGATTTCAATGGACGGGATCCCCTGACTTGTGCTATCGTCCCGCGAAAGCTACTCACATCAAGAGAGTTCACCACGCGAGATCTGCGAGGGAGGGGGGTCAAGGGAGACCACCGACCGAGAGAGACACTCACGCATGAGCGCCACCCTAGACGAGAACCCGACTCGGGGCATCGGGATCCCGCCGCTGGCGTTACGGGCCAAGCAGTTGGAAGAGCAGATCCGGCAATCCCAGACCGGGATGATGCTGGCTCTCAGCATGATGCTTGACCTCAAGGATCTCAAGACAGGTCTTCACGCCACCCGTTTGGCCGAGTGGGCCGTCCGGGTCGCCGAGCAGCTCGGTGTCGGACACGAAGAGCTCCGCGACATCGAGTTCGCCTCCCTACTCCACGACATCGGAAAGGTCGGTGTGCCGGACGCGCTTCTCTTGAAGCCAGGTAGCCTGACCGACGAAGAAATGGCGGCCGTTCGGAAGCACCCCGAGTACGGCTGGGCCATTCTGCGCAACATACCTGGCTTCGAACGCGCCAGCCTCCTGGTGCTACATCACCACGAGTGCTTCGATGGCAGCGGGTACCCTGCAGGCTTGGAAGGTAACGAGATCCCCCTCGGGGCAAGGATCGTCGCCGTGGTAGATGCTTTCGACGCCATGCTCTCTACTCGCTCCTACCGAAAGGGAATCCCACTCCAGGGAGCCATCACCCGGCTCGAGGATTCGGCCGGGACCCAGTTCGACCCGCGAATCGTGACGCACTTTGTCAACCTGGTCAGCAAACTCCATTCAGAGCTGTCGCAAATCGAAGGCTTCGCCAACGAGACTTCACCTCTTCGTTTCCAACAATACGGATTCTAAGACGCCTGTTGAAACCGAGAATGAGAAAAGGAGTCATGATCAGCCAGAGCTACAACCCCTAAGAGACCCGGCCGAACAAGGCTGGCAACTGCCCACTGGGGTCTCTTGACAGTCAGCACAGTGGGGGAAGCGGAATAGTAATCGGATTGATAGCATCAGAGCCATTTGGCTATATCCAAGAACCCAGTTGCCACGAGAGGAGCCAGAAATGACCAACACCAGTCACCACGCCAAGACCGGCAAGACAGTCGCTTGCATCGTCGAGTAGATCGCATCAACCAACTAACGAAAGGAAAACAGAAATGACCAACACCAGTCACCA
>JAAELT010000305.1 GCA_024226315.1 bacterium
AAGATCTTCCTCAGATGCGCCCTGGCGACCCCGGGGCCGTGGTCGGCAACGCTCAGCACCACGCCGTCGCCCTCTCGCCGGCAGCTCAGGACGATCTCCTTGTCGCGCGCTTCCGAGGAGTATTTGAGCGCGTTGTCGACCAGGTTGAACAGTACCTGCACCAGGGCATCGCGGTCGTAGCGCACTTCGGGAAGCTCCTCCGCGACCGACAGGAGGAAGCTGAAGCCCTGTTCCTCGGCGTGAGGCCGGAGCACGTCGAGGACCTCTTCGACGACCGGCACGACGTCGCCCACCTCCATCTTCATCGACCGCTTCTTCTGCTCGAGCTGCGACAGCTCGAGCACGTTCTGCACCAGCCGTGTCAAGCGCTCGGTCTCCGACGTCATGATCTCGTAGTACTGCTGGCGCTTGCCTTCCCCGTCCACCATGCCGTCGCGCAGCATCTCGCCATACATCCGGATCGCGGTCAGCGGCGTCTTGAGCTCGTGGGTCACGGCGGAGACGAAGTTGTTGCGGCGCTCGGCGTAGGTGACGACCACCGCCACCATGCGGTAGAGGGCGAAGAGCCCGAAGATCGCCGCGAAGGCGAGCAGCAATGACAGCGAATAAAGGTTGACCAGACCCTGCCGCTCGGGCAGCGGATCGAGCGAGATCTCGGCCGCGACGGCATCGAAGGGCTCCTCGAACCGGTGCCGGTAGGTGTAGGTACCGGGGAAGCCGCCCACCGCGCGCAATGTCTCGGGCAGGTCTCTCCAATCTTCCCTGTCCGGTGAGCCGGCGAGCGCCACGCGGGCACGCGCCGCGAGGTCGCCGTCCGAGAGCACCCGGCCGGAGACCCATTCGATCAGTGCCGGTACGTCGATCATCACGCCCTGCCGGTAGATCTCCTCGCCGATCGAGACAGTGCGGTAGAGCACCAGGTGCTCGGGCGTGGCGAGACGTCCCACCATCGGCTGGAGTCGCACGTCGATGGTCGCCGAGGCCTCGGTTTCGAGAACCTCCGAGATGCTCTGCTCGATCTCCGGAGTGGTCGGAAGGAGCTCCTGCTGCCGCTCCCGTGCCTCGACCGCGTCGGCCTGGGACTCGACCGCCTGCTGCAGCACGTTGGCCCGGTTCTCCAGAAAATTGTAGACGTCGGCCGCCTGGCTGGGCTCCACCTTGGTCGGCCGCTCGCTGCGAGAACGCGCGCCGCGGTTGAGGCTCTCGAAATAGCCGCGCGCCGCCGCCTGCCGTTCCACCTCGGCCTTCAGCTCATCGTCCATTTCGGGTACCTTCTTCGCCTTGCCCTTCCTTCCCGGCCGCTCGAGCGCGACCGTGGTGCCGGCGTCTTCCTCCGGTTCGTCCGCGAGCACCGCCGGCGCCAGATCTCCGGCGGCGTTCTCGGTGTTCCAGAAGTCCCGAACCGCCTCGCCCACCAGGTCGACGAAGGCACGGATCTCGGGCTGCGCGTTCCAGCCGGCGGCGACCGACGCCAGCTGCTCGTTGTCCGGCCACAGAGGGCTCGACACGGTGCCGTCCGGATCGAGCTGGAAGTAGCACACCACGAACGGCTCGCCCGGCGGCTGGGAGAGGGGGGAACGAGTGAGGTTGACGAGTTGGGTGGGGCTGCCCTCGGGTACGAAGAAATAACGATACTGGGAGAAGGGACGATCTTCCTCGCGGCGCAGCCAGGCGGTGAGCTCACGCTCCAGCTCGTCGACGATGCGGTCGGCCAGGGCGCGGTGGCGCAGGGTGCGCGCCGCCGCCACGCTGTCGAGCGCTCGGTCGACCACCAGGCCGAGCACCACCAGCAGCACCAGCGCCAGCAGCACGAAGACGATGCGAATGCGCTTCACGGTTTCGGCCGTCTCCTCAGACAGTGGCCCGGTAGCCGACCCCGCGCACCGTCTCGATCATCGACGTCTCGCCGGTGTCGATCTTCTTGCGCAGCTTGGCGATGTGCACATCGACCGTGCGGGTCTCGATCTCGTCGACGTTGATCAGGCCCCAGACCTCCTGCAGCAGGGTCCGCCGGCTCACCACCCGATCGGCCTGCTGGCCGAAGATCCTGAGCAGCTCGACCTCGCGGCCGGACAGGTGAATGGTCCGTTCGGCGGCGGTGGCGCGCAGACCCGCGGCGTCGATCTCCCAGGGACCGAAGTCGAAGGTCTCGGGCGCCGCTTCTCGGGAGCGGCGCAGCAGCGCTTCCACCCGCGCCACCAGCTCCCGCACCGAGAATGGCTTGGTGACGTAGTCGTCGGCACCGCAGCGCAGCCCGTGAACGATGTCGTCCTCCGAGCCCTTGGCGGTCAGCATCAGGATCGGCAGAGAGGGAATCTGATGGCGCAGACGGCGGCAGACGTCGAGACCGGAGAGGCCGGGAAGCATCAGGTCGAGAATCACCAGATCGAACTTCTCCCGCAGGCCACGGTCGAGCCCTTCCTCGCCCGACCCCACCGCCGCCGGCGCCCAGCCGTGATAGGCAAGCACGTCGCACAGGCCGCCGCGAATCGACTCTTCGTCTTCCACAACGAGGATGCGTGGCTTGCCGCATTGCTGACTTGTCTCGTCGCTCATGGTCAGGATTGTAACTCGCGTTTCGCGGCGCTCCGTAAACCGAACGTAAAACCGTTCGCGGCCGTTTTACCCTTGTTTTGCTCCCAGTTCTGGGTCCTCGGGTTACTAATAGAAAGTGACACAAACGACTCCATTTGGACAACGACTCAACGAGGAGACTGACATGAGCAAAATCTTTCGTTCCGACACCGTGGCCTTGTCGCGATCGCGGCGAGCCGGACTCCTGGTGATCGCCGCCCTGGCGCTGACCACCCTCGGCGGCCATTTCGTGGTCCGGGGCAGCGGCGCCACGCCGATGCTGCCGCCGCCCGCGGGCGGCGGCATCGACTTCGCGAGCCCTGGCGGCTCGCCCGTGAAGTTCTCCGGCACCCTCGATCGCCAAGCCGTGCTCCTGGGTGGCGACCGGCAGGTCAAAATGGAGCTGGTGCTCGCCGCCGAGGAGCGATCCGGTCTCCACCCCGCGCGCACCCCGACGGACTTCGTCCTCGTCCTCGATCGCTCCGGCTCGATGGACGGCGTCAAGATCGAGCACGCGCGCGCCGCGGTGCGCGAGCTGATCTCGCAGCTCGCCCCCGAGGACCGCTTCGCACTCGTCTCGTATTCCTCGGGCGCCGAGCTGACCATTCCGCTCGCCCCGGCGACGCCCGAGGTGCGCCAGCGTTGGCACTCGATCGTCAGCGGAATCCGTCCCGGCGGCGGCACCAACATTTCGGGCGGGCTCGACCTGGCACTCGGCCTTTCCGGCGGCGAGCGCAGCTTGCGCGCCAGGCGACTGATGCTGATCTCCGATGGCCTCGCCAACGAGGGCGACCCGACCATTCACGGCCTGTCGAGCCGGGCCCACCTGGCAGCCGGTCTGGAGATCGTGGTCTCGACCATCGGCGTCGGCGCCGACTTCAACGAGTTCCTGATGAGCGCGGTGGCCGACGCCGGTACCGGCAACTACTACTACCTGAACGACGTCGAGCGCATGGCCCAGGTCTTCGCCGCCGAGTTCGAGGCCACCCGCGAGACCGTGGCGACGGCGCTGGCTGTGCGGATCGTGCCGGGCGACGGCGTGCGGGTGATCGACGCCGCGGGGTACCCGCTGGAACAGTCCGGCGACGCCACCGTCTTCCGGCCGGGCAGCCTGTTCTCGGGCCAGGAGCGCCGGATCTGGGTGACCCTCGAAGTGCCGAACGGAAGTCCCGGCGAGCGCGACCTGGGCGCCTTCACCGCCTCCTACCGGCACGGTGGAGCCGACCGGGTGCTCGAATTCACCGACATTCCGACCATCGCCTGCGTGGCCGACCAGGAGCAGTACTACTCGTCGTTCGACAAGGACCGATGGGCGCGCTCGGTGTCCGTCGAGGACTACAACCGGCTGCAGCAGTCGGTGGCGAGCCACGTCCGGGAAGGCCGGCGCGAGGAGGCGATGAAGGAGATCGGCGAGTTCGAGGCCCACAACTCCCAGCTCAACGAGGTGATGCAGAGGCAGGAGATCACCCGCAAGCTGGAGCAGCTCCAGGAGCTGCGCGGCGAGGTCGACGACGCTTTCGACGGAGCCGACCAGCTGAGCAAACGCAAACAGCTCAGCAAGAGCCGGCAGGCAGCCGGCCTGGACGGTCGCCGAGCTGGCAGCAAACGCCTCCAGACCCGCTCGCAGGGAGGCTCCCGATGAGCTTGATCACGCGCCTTTCCACCCTGGCCAGGGCCGACGCCCACGGTGTCGTCGACGCTCTCGAAGACAAAGCCCTGATGCTCCGGCAGCACGTGCGCGAAGCCGGCGCCGAGCTCGACCGCAAGCGCTGCCGGATCGAGGCGCTCGAGGCCGAAGATCAGGAGCTCCGCGCGGAGGCCGATCGTCTCCGTGAGCGCATGGCCTCGCTGGAGGAAGACGTCGAGCTGGCTCTGGCCAGCGGCGAGGACGAGCTGGCGCGCTACGCGATCAGACAACTCCTGCCGCTACGCCACGGCGCGGCACAGATCGAACGCCGAATCGAGGTGCTTACCGGCGAGCGCGGCGAGCTCGAGAAGAGGCTCGCCGAGCAGCAGGCCGAATTCGAGCTGCTGGAGCGGCGGGTCAAGGGCTACCTCGCCCGGGCCGGGGAAGAGCCCGGTGGCGTGGCCGCCTACACCACCCTGATGGTCACCGACGAAGACGTCGAGATCGAGCTGCTGCGGCGCCGCCGGCCCGAGAAAGGAGACGCGTGATGCATGCCACCGATTCGCCTGACACCGGATCGGGCCGAGCTCCACTGTGGGGCAGTCTCGTCTTCGGCGCCGTTGCGGCGCTCGGGTCGATTCCCTGGACGATCGCCACCGGGCCGTTCTTCGGCCGCGCCTGGACGCTCGCCGGCTACTGCCTGGCCGCGGTGGTGCTCTACGTCGTGGCGATCGCGCCGAGCTGGTCGCGGGGCATCGCCATCGGCACGTTCGCAGCCCTCGCCGGCGGCGCCGTCGCGGTGCTCGCCACCTGGCCGGCGGAAGCGATTCTCGGTGCCGCCCTGATCCTCTCGGTGGCACGCAGCGGCTTCCTCTACCGCGCCGCGCCGGTGCGCGCCCTGCTGCTCGAGGCGGCCCTGACCATCGGCGGGCTGCTCTTCGCCTGCGCCCTCGCCGGCCCGACGCTGTTGGGCTCGGCCTTCGCGGTGTGGGCCTTCTTCCTCGTCCAGAGTCTGTTCTTCCTCGCCGGCGGCGTCGCGGAACGCGCGCCGGAGGAGCCGGCGGTCGACCCCTTCGAGCGGGCGCGCAAGCAGGCGGTGGTGCTGATGGAGGAATTGTAACGCGCAAGATCGAAGAAGTCTGGGCCGGGTCGATCAGCTAGGGTGTCTTTCATCAGGAGAAGTCCCGGAAGTGGAGCGAGCTCAGGCCCCGGCCGAGCTCAGGTGAGTCGCGTTCCATCGGCACGTGTCGACATCGGCGCGCCGCCGCGTTGCCGGGATCCACACGAAACTCCCACGGAGGAGGAAAGATGATGAAGAGACTGAACAGGCGTCTGGGATGGAGCCTGGCGCTCCTCGCGCTTCTCGCCGGTCCGGCGATGGCCGACGAGGTCATCACCAACGGAGCCGATCTGTGGCCGACCACCAACGGCATGGGCTACACGAGCTTCATCGAGGATCCGATTCCGGCCGGCTTCTTCTGTGAGGGCTCGCCCGTGTTCGAAGGCAAGATCGACATGGACGGCGCCCCGCTCGTCAGCGACCCGCCCGGATACCTCGATGGGATCGACACCATCGTCCGCCGCCTCGATGACGCCAAGTTCGACGACGACGGCGTCGCCAAGACCCGCATCCAGCTCATGGCCCTGTCGCTGGCCAGCGCCGAGCCGATCGAAGTCGGGTGTGAGCAGGCTTTCGACGTCGCCGCCTCCCTCGACGGCGACCAGCCGATCACCGAGATGACGATCGTCCGCGAGGCCGACTGGGGCGGCAGTTACGCCGCGCCCCTGCACCTCAAGGTCAAGCTCGTCTTCACGCCGGCGAACGGCGGCGAGGCCGTGACGGCGAGGCGTGAGATCAAGCTCAACGCGGCCCCCGGCTCCTTCTGGGCGACCGTCGACCAGGTTGGCCTCACCGGCGAGGGCGTGCCCGTCAAGGTCGACACCGACGGCGATCAGATCGCCGACGCGGTGATGCCCGGACCGTCGAACTTCGCCGCGGGCGGGATCATGCGGACCGCGGCGGCGGTTGACATTTCCTTTCGCCCGGCCTGCCCGTTCGGTTGGTGCCCGTCGATGTGCAGCCATTGCACGCCGTGGGGCCAGAACCCGACCTGGGAAACGGGCTCTCAGGGTTGCACGCACCTCCATCCGGTTTTCTGCTGCAAGCCCTTGCCCTACTGCATCGCGGAAGTCAGCTCGAAGTGATTCCGCGGCGGCGGAGCGGCCTGTAGCGCTCCGCGACACCCTGCTTCACGGCCGGCGTCACACCGGCCGTTTTCGTTTCATCAAGGGCTGTATTCCGCAAGATCGAAGAAGCCTAGACCAGATTGATCGTCTAGAGTTCGAGTCACCATAAGAGTCCCGGTGGTAGGAGACCCGCGAACCGAGAGGCGCTCTGCCCGGCGCTGTCGGGATACCACGAACCCCCCACAAAAGGAGGAAGGAAGATGAAGAAACTGAACAGCCGCCTGGGATGGAGCCTGGCGCTCCTCGCGCTTCTCGCCGGCCCGGCGATGGCCGACGAGGTGATCACCAACGGAGTCGACCTGTGGCCGAGCACCAACGGCATGAGCTACTCGAGCTTCATCGAGGACCCGATCCCCGCCGGCTTCTTCTGCGAGGGCTCGGCGGCCTTCGTAGGCAAGATCGACATGGATGGTCGCCCGATCGTTACCGATCCGCCGGGATACCTCGGCAATACCGACACCATCGTCCGCCGCCTCGACGACGCCAGGTTCGACGACAACGGCGTCGCCAGGACCCGCATCCAGCTGATGGCCCTCTCCCTGGCGAGCGCAGAGCCCGTCGAGGTCGGCTGCGAGCAGGCCTATCACGTCACCGCCTCCCTCGACGGCGAGCAGCCGATCACCGAGATGACGATCGTCCGCGAAGCCGATTGGGGCGGCAGCTACGCCGCGCCCCTGCACCTGAACGTCGAGCTCTCCTTCACCCCGGTCGACGGCGGCCAGGTTCTGGCGGCGGCGCGCGAGATCAAGCTCAACGCCGCCCCCGGCTCCTACTGGACGACCACCGAACGAATCGGCGTCACCGGCGAAGGCGAGCCGGTGCGGGTCGACACCGACGGCGACCAGGTCGCCGACGCGGTGATGCCCGGCCCGTCGAACTTCCTCGCCGGCGGTGTGCTGAATCGCGTGGTCCCGGTCGTGGAGCAGCAGATCCAGCCCTGGATTCCTGCCTGCGCGCGCGGCTGGTGCCCGTCGTCGTGCTCCCACTGCACCCCCTGGGGCCAGAACCCGGACTGGGAAACCGGCTCGGTGGGATGCACGCACATCCATCAGGTCTTCTGCTGCAAGCCCTGTTTCGTGGAGCTGGATCAGACGCTGCTCAACTGATTCGCGGCGTTTTCGCTCCGGAGCGCTTCGAGATATCGGAGCGCTCCGCCCCGGCTACGCCAGGACCCGCAGCGCCCCCGGGAGGATCCGCACCCCCGCCGGGCCTGCCGCCAGGCACTCGCCGTCGACCTCGTAGGGTGGGAATCCCGGCGAAGGCTCGAGGCGCACGTGCTCGCCCCGCCGGCAGCGCACGAACGGCAGCTCCACGTGGCGGCCGCTCAGGAACTGGGGCAAACGGAAAGGGAGCTGCCACAGCGGCACGGGCGGGATGAAGACCGCGTCGATCAGCCCGTCGTCGAGGCTCGCATCGGGAGCCACGGGCATGCCGTTGCCGAAGTAACGACCGTTGGTCAGAGCGACCAGGAAGAACCGCCCGTCGCAGAACGGCTCGCCGTCGATCTCGACCCGGCAGGGCACGGGACGGTAGCGCAGCAGCGCCGCCAGGGTCGTCGTCAGGTAGGTGAACCTGCCCCGCCGCGGCTTGGCGTTGATCGCCGGCACGACGGCGCCCGACATGCCGGCGGAGATGGTGTTGACGGCGAAACGTCCCTCACCGCCCGCGGTCTCGATCCGCAGCGCGTCGATCGGCCGCGGCTCGGCCGCCAGCACCTGGCGCAGGGCGGCGGCCGGATCGCGCGGCAGACCGAGGCCACGGGCCAGGTCCGACCCGGTACCCGCCGGCACCAGCCCGAAAGGGATCAGGCCGTGACCCGCGTCGAGCAACGCGTTCGCCACCAGGTGCGCAGTGCCGTCGCCGCCAACGGCGATCACCCGCTCCGCTCCCTCGGACAATGACTCCTCGAGCTCGGCCCTGCCGGCCTCGGCGCCGGAAGCCTGGATCGTCCTCGCGCCGGCAAGCTCCGGCGCCAGGCGCTCCCACAGCCGGCCGGCGCGGCCGCCGCCCGCCGCCGGGTTGACCAGCACGACGGTGGAGCTCACTCGGTGGCCCCCTCCGGTGCGACGCCGTCGAGCGTCCAGCCGCGGGACGACCAGCCGTAACGCTCGACTTCCAGGTCCCATCGCCCGCGGCTCCAGCCCATCTCGCGGCGGACCGTTCGCCGGAGGTGCGGCAGCAACTCGTCCACCTCCTCCGGGCACCACATTCCCAGCCGCACCCGGCGCAGCAGGAGGTCGGAGAGGTGGACCACCGCCCCGAAGCGCAGATGGGCCCTCACCTCGGCCGCGCACAGGTCCGAGCCGTCGACCACGGGCCGCAGGTCGCGGCGGCGCTGCGCCAGGCCACAGGCCGTCCAGGCCAGCGCCCCGAGGCGACGCGCCATGCCCGCCGCCACCGACGGCTCCAGGTCGTGGGCGGCGGCCAGACGGAGATTCAGATCGGCCGGCGCCAGGCCCGCCAGGGCGGTACCGGCGGTGGCACAGGCCGAGGCCCGGCGCGCGCGCGCGGCCGGCAGCAGCGCTATCGCCCGGTCGACGGCCTCCTCGGCGATCGCCCGCCAGGTGGTGAGCTTGCCGCCGGCCACCGACAGCAGGCCGTCCTCGTGCCAGATCGCCTCCTCGCGACTGGCCTTCGACGGATCGTCGAGGTGATGGCCGAGCACCGGACGCAGGCCGGCGAAGCTGCCGACGACGTCGCCGCGCCCCGGCGGATCGCCCGGGAAGGTGGCGGCCGTGGCGCGCAGCAGGTAGTCGACCTCCGCCGCCGTAGGCCGTGGGTCGTCGAGCTCGCCGTCGTGGAACAGGTCCGTGGTGCCCACCAGCACCCCCTCGGGGTGCGGGATGAAGAACACCGGCCGGCGATCGTCCGGCGACGGCATCGTGACCGCGGCCGAGAGCTTCAGTTTTTCGGCCGGGAAGATCAGGTGCGAGCCGCGCGACGGACGCAGGCGCCGGCCCTCCCGCCCCAGGCGGTGGCGCACCCGGTCGACCCAGACGCCGGCCGCGTTGATCGTCAGGGCCGCCTCGACTTGGTGGGCCTCGCCGGTCAGGGAGTCGCGGACCCGCGCGCCGCGCAGCCGGCCACCAACATCCAGGATCGGTCCCTCCGGCTCGGCGCGGGTGAGAATCGAGCCGCCGTAGGCCAGGCCGGTGGCGGCGATCGCCAGGGTCAGCCGGGCGTCGTCGACCCGAGCGTCAAAATACGACAGGGCGCGCTCCAAGCCTTCCCGGCCCAGGTTGGGGGCCAGCTCTTCGAGCTCCTCGATCTCCATCCGAGAGCTCTGCTCCGGGCCGCGGGTCAACCGGTCGTAGATCTTGAGCCCCAGCGCCACCCTCCAGCCCGGCGTCTTGTCGCCCAGGTAGGCGGGATAGATCCAGCGCTGAGGGGTGACCAGGTGCGGATTGAGGGCGAGCTGACGATCCCGCTCCCGGCACGACTCGCGGGTGACGCGGATCTGCATCTGCTTGAGGTAGCGCAGACCGCCGTGAATCAGTTTCGAAGAGCGCGACGAGGTGCCCGAGGCGATGTCGCCACGCTCGACCAGCAGAACCCTCAAGCCCCGCTGGGCGGCGTCGAGGAAGATGCCGCAGCCGGTGACGCCGCCGCCCAGCACCAGCAGATCGAAGGGCTGGGTGAGGCCGGCCAGCGCCTGGGCCCGCCAGGTCGGATGGAACACCCGCTCTACTCCTCCAGGCGGTCGGTGCGGTCGAGCAGCACGCGGGAGTTCAAGACGCCCCGCGGATCGAGCTCCTGGGCCAAGCGGCGCAGTGCCCGCCAGCCGCTTTCACCAGCCTCGTGGGGTAGCCAGGGCGCGTGCCACGAGCCGACGCCGTGATGATGGCTCAGCGTGCCACCGGCAGCGACGATGGCGTCGGTCGCCCGCCGCTTGAGACGCGCCCAGTGCGCGACCGCCTCGTCGGGGTCCCTCGGGCAGCGGAAGAAGAAGGTGAAGTAGAGCGACGCGCCGTCGCGGTAGGGATGAGACAGGTGGCAGAGCACCGGCACCACAAGCTCTCGCCTGGAGCCCGAGCCCGCGAGGGCGCGGCCCACCGCGCGATACAGATGGCCGAGCCGAGACCAGGGCGCCGCAGTTTCGAGCGTCTCGGTGGCCAGGCCGAGATCGAGCAGGCTGTCGCGCAGGTACGGGTGCCGGAAGCGGTCCGCCAGCCAGTGTCTGCCCGGCCCCGCCCCCAGGCTGACCGCGCCATGCGGTCGCAGCAGGGTCCACGCGCGCTCGAAGCACGCGTCGATCCGGGACGGGGTGCCGCCGGCGCCGAGCAGCATCAGGCACGAGTTGGTGCCGATGCCCCGCAGCCGCAGCCAGGCACGCGCCAGCGGCGCCCATGCGCTCTTGCCCAGCCCCACCGCCATCGCCACCTCGGTCTCCGGGGCGTCGGACAGGCGCAGCATCGAGAGGGGCAGGCCGGCCTGCACCAGCGACCGCGACGCCTCCACGCCGCTCGCCCAATCCGGCACCAGCAGCGCTTCCACCCTCTGGTGCTCCGGCCGGCGGCGCACGCGCATGGTCGCGCGGGTGATCACCCCGAAGCGCCCTTCGCTGCCGAGCACCAGCTGGCGCAGATCGGGACCGGCGGCCGAGGCCGGCAGGGCCGGAATCTCGAGCCGGCCGCCCGGGGCGGTGAGATCCAGGCCGGCCACCATCGACTCGATGCGGCCGTAGCCCAGAGACTCCTGACCCGCCGAGCGGGTGGCGATCCAACCGCCCAGGGTCGACAGCTCCCAGGACTGCGGGAAGTGCCCGAGGGTGAAGCCCCGGTCGCCGAGCGCCGCCTCGATCCTCGGCCCGATGGTGCCGGCGCCGAACACCGCCAGGCCCGACTCCTCGTCCAGCGACTCGAGACCCGAGAAGCCACCCAGGTCGACAGTCACCACCGGCGCGGCGCCCGCCGGCGCGTTGACCCCGCCGGTCACCGAGGTGCCGCCACCCCACGGCACGATGCGCAGACCGTGTTTCTGCGCGGCGTCGAGCAGCGACTGGAGCTCGGTCTCGTCTCCGGGCCGCGCCACCGCGTCGGGCAGCCGGGCGACGGTGCCGGAGCGCAGATGCACCAGGTCCGGGAAGCCACGGCCGCGCGCGTGGGCGAGTCGATCGAACGCATCGGTCGAAGCGGCGCAGCCGAGCTCGGGAACAGGCGCCGGCTCGGGCGCCCGGAAGGCCTCCGGGTCGAACGACGGCAACGCCTCGCTCTTGTCCCCCAGGCGCGCCGCGAGCCAGTCGAGCAGGGCCGGAGACACCGCGAAGCTCTCGCCGACGAACCCCCAGCCGTCAAGCCGCAGCGCGCGCTTCGAGTCGATCGATGACTTCTTGTCGCTCATGGAAAGAGAGCCGCTTTATAGCATGAGCGGGGGCACCAACCGAGCGCGAGGCTCGCCCGTATGGTTAAATGCCCCCTCGTTCAATCTCCGGAGGCCCACCCGACATGACACGACGAGACCTGACCCGGCTGCTCGCCGGATTCCTGCTCCTCCAGCTGGCGGCCCCCGTGGCCGGCGACACGACGCCCGAGGCCGAGAAGTGGCTCGCGAAGTTCGTTTCGGTGTTCGAGCGCGGGCCGTTCAAGGTCGACTACAACGCCAACCTGGACCTCGCCGCCATGGGTCTCACCGGCACGCTCACGGGCAACTACGCCCAGGCCGACCGAACCCACTCCCGCATGCAGGTGGAGATCGAGCTGAAGACGCCTCCCGAGATGGCCGCCGAGCCGGTGCGGATGAAGGTGCTGAGCGTCGTCGACGGAACCACCGTCTGGACCGAGATGGACAACCCCGCCCTGGGCGGCCGACAGGTGATCAAGGCCGCGCTGGCGGACGCCGACAAGGTCGACGAGTCCGCGAGCGTGGGGATCGATCCGTCGAGCCTCGACCCGGTGGCGCAGCTCGAGAACCTGTCCAAGACCATGGACTTCGAAATCGTGGAGCGCGCCGGCGGCAAGGTCACCCTGCGCGGCAAGGCCACCGCCGACACCAGCTCGATGCTGGCCGATCTGGGCGGCCCCGGCGCCGCCTTCATCTTCGTGCTCGACGAGAAGACCGGCTTCCCCACCGAGCTTCGCGCCGACGGCGAGAACCCCTTCGTCACGGTCACCTTCGACAACCTCGAGTTTCCGAAGAAGGAGTCCCTCCCCGCCGGCCTCTTCGAATACACCCCGCCCGAGGGCCTTCCCGTCCTCGACCGCAGCGCTCAGAAGGACTGACCAAGCCCCCGCAGGGGGGCCGGTCCGGGCGCTAGCTACCCGATTCTTCTTTGGCCTTCGCGATCAGCGGCTCGAAGGCCGACAGCGGCTGGGCGCCGTTCAGGAACGTGCCGTTGACGAAGAAGCCCGGGGTGCCGGTGACGCCGAGCTTGCCGCCCGTCGCCATCGCGTCGTCCACGGCTTTGGCCGCCGCCTTGTGCTGCTCCGTCTCCTTGTTCTCGGCGCAGGTGGCCCACTGCTCCATGTCGAGCTCGGACTCGCCCAGGTACTCCTTGCTCTTGGCCATCACGTTGCCCTCGTTGAGCGCCTTCTGATCCTTGAAGTAGCTGTCGTGCAGGCTCCAGAAGGCGTCGCCGTTCTGCAGGCCGGCACAGTGCGCGGCGATCGCCGCCGGCTTCGCCCACTTGTGGAAGCCCAGCGGGAAGTGCTGGAAGACGACCTTGACGTCCTCCGGGTACTTCTCGAGGATCTGGTCGACAGTCTGGGCACCGCGGGCGCAGTAGGGGCACTGGAAGTCGGAGAACTCGATGATGGTGACCGGCGCGTCCGGGTTGCCACGGATCGGCTGCCCGACGGCCAGATTGGCCAGCATCTCGCCCTGCTTGGCCTTCTCTTCCGCCATCTCGGCCTCGATCTCCTCGGTGCTCCGGCTCACGTCGAGCGGCTCCGAGATGAAATAGAGCGCCTTGTCGTCGGCCGAGAGCAGGAACTTCTGCTCCTTGCCGTTGACCGTGAAGCTGCCTCGTTCCAATCCCTGATAGTCGCTCGCCACGATGTCGCCGACCGAGATCTGGGCGGTGCGCAGCTGGGAGTACTTCATCTTCAGGTTGGCGATGATCTTCGCCTTGCGGGCGTCGCCGTCAGAGGCCTCCTGGCCAATCGCCGCCTGACAGAGCGCGAGGCTGAGGATGATCAAGAGGAGGAGGGATATTCGCTTGCGCATCGTGATTCCTTTCCGGGGGTGTTGACAGGAAGAGCGGACGGGACGTTCTGGCGGGACGGAAATCATAAACCAAAGCGGGCCAAATGCGAACTGCCAGGCGCCGGGGGCGGTAAATAAGCTGTAAATCCAGGCTTCTCGGGCGCCGTCAGCGTCTGAGGGCCGACTGGATGCTCAGGAACTCGCCGACGTTCTCCAGCGTCACCAGACCGAGCAGCCGGCCGCCGTCCATCACCGCGACCGTGCGGCATTCGTGCTCCTGCAGCCGGCGGAAAACCGGCTCGATCCGCTCCGCGGGTCCGGCCCGCGGGAAGTCGCGCTGCATGGCGCTCGAGACCGGGATGTGCTTGCCCTCCTCGGCGAGCGCCTCGAGCATTCTCTTGTGGGTCAGGATCCCCACCATCTCGTCTCCGTCCACCACCGGGAAGTCCTGCTGCGAGCCGACCAGGGTGAGCTCCACGGCCCGCCCCAGGGGATCGACGGGCGCGAGCGCGTGGAACTCGGTCAGCATCACCCGCTCGACCGAAATGCCGCCCAGCGCCGACTTGATCTGCACCAGGTTCGCCTCCTGTGAGGCGCCGATCCAGACGAAGAAGGCGATGAAGATCAGGAACGGGTTGGCGTTGAACAGCCCGATGAAGCCGAACAGGAAGGCCAGGGCCTGGCCGATCGTGGCGGCGATCTGGGTGGCGCGCGCGTAGTCGAGCCGGAACGCCAGCACCGCCCGCAGCATGCGTCCGCCGTCCATGGGGAAGGCCGGGATCAGGTTGAACAGCGCCAGGAAGACGTTCAACACCGCCAGCGACTCCGGCGTCGGGCCACCGATCATGGACAGCTCGTCCAGCGACTGCGACGAACCGGCGATCTTCAGCCACAGCAGCAGCACGGCCGCGATCACCAGGTTGACCGCCGGACCGGCGGCGGCGATCCACAGCTCCTGGCGTGGCTGCTCGGGGATGTGCTCGAGCCGCGCGACGCCGCCGATCGGCAGCAGGATGATGTCGCGTGTGCGCACGCCGAAACGCCGCGCGGTCAGCGCGTGGCCGAGCTCGTGCAGCACCACGCAGCCGAACAGCACCAGAATGAAGAAGATCCCGGAGAGCACGCCGGTGAGGCCCTGGCCGGCCAGCCAGTTGACCAGACCGACCCAGGCCAGGATCAGCACGAACGTCGCGTGGACCTTGATGTCGATGCCGGCGACGCGGCCCAGCTTCCACGCCCACCTCATGAGCGGATCTTCAGTTGTGGATCGCCCGCCCGTCGACGGCCAGCGCCGCCTCCTTGACCACCTCGGCCAGGGTCGGGTGGGCGTGCGAGGAGCGCGCGATGTCTTCGCTCGAGGCGCCGAACTCGATCGCCACCGTCACCTCGGCGATCAGATCCCCCGCCCGCGGTCCGATGACGTGCACCCCGAGCACCCGGTCGGTGGCCGCGTCGGCGAGGATCTTCACTTGCCCCTCGGTCTGCCCCAGGGCCTTGGCCCGGCCGTTGGCCGCGAACGGGAACTTGCCCTTGCGGTACTCGGTGCCGGCTTCCTTCAGCTGCTCTTCGGTCTTGCCCACCGAGGCGATCTCGGGATGGGTGTAGACGACGCCCGGAATGGCTTCGTAGTTGACGTGACCGTAGCCGCAGGCGATGCCCTCGACGCAGGCGATGCCCTCGTCCTCGGCCTTGTGAGCCAGCATCGGCCCGGCGATCACGTCGCCGATGGCGAAGACGCCATCCGCGGCGCGGAAGTGCCCGTCGACCGGGATGCGACCGCGACCGTCGAGCTCGATGCCCACCGACTCGAGCCCCAGATCGTCGGTGTAGGGCCGGCGCCCGACCGCCAGGAGCACCCGGTCACAGGCGATCGGGTCCTTGCCGTCCACCTCCACGATGCAGTGCTTGTTTTCCTCGGAGTCGCCCTCGACCCGGGCGCCGGTCACTCGCGCGCCGAGCTCGAATTTCAGCCCCTGCTTCTTGAACGTCTTCTGCGCCAGCTTCGCGGTCTCGAGGTCCATCCCCGGCAGGATCCGGTCGAGGTACTCGAGCACCGTCACCTTCGAGCCCAGGCGTCGCCACACCGAGCCCAGCTCGAGGCCGATGTAGCCGGCGCCGATCACCACCAGGTGCCCGGGCACCTCGGGGTACGACAGCGCCTCGGTCGATCCGCCGATGCGGTCGCCGTCCATCTCGACGCCCGGCAGGCCAGCGACCTCCGAGCCGGTGGCGATCACGATGTGCCGTGCGCGGATGCGCGCGCGCTCATCGCCGTCCACGATCACGGTCCCCGGGCCTTCGATGCGCCCGTGACCCTGGTAACGGCGCACCTTGTTCTTGTCGAACAGGTAGGCGACGCCCGCCGTGAGGCCCTTCACCGTGCGGTCCTTGTGGCGCAACATGCCCTGCAGGTCGAGCTCCACGCCCTGCACCTTGATGCCAATCTTCTTGAAGGAGGTCTTGGCCTCGTGGTAGCGCTCGCTGGCCTCGAGCAGTGCCTTGGACGGGATACAGCCCACCCGCAGACAGGTGCCTCCGAGCTCCGGGACCTTTTCGATGCAAGCCACGTCCAGCCCCAGCTGGGCGGCGCGGATCGCCGCCACGTAGCCGCCCGGACCCGAGCCGATGACCACCAGGTCGTGCTGTTGCTCTTCCATGGCGGCCTAGACCTCCAGCAGGATGCGGGTCGGGTCCTCGATTCGCTCCTTGACCCGCACCAGGAAGGTCACGGCCTCGCGGCCGTCGATCAGGCGGTGATCGTAGGTCAGGGCGACGTACATCATCGGCCGCACCACCACCTCGCCGTCCACCGCGATCGGCCGCTGCTCGATCTTGTGCATGCCGAGGATGCCGCTCTGCGGCGGGTTGACGATCGGCGTCGACAACAGCGAGCCGTAGATGCCGCCGTTCGAGATGGTGAAGGTGCCGCCCTGCAGCTCCTCGAGCTTCAGCTTGCCGTCGCGCGCTCGCCCGGCGTAGTCGGCGATCGTCTGCTCGACGCCGGCGAAGCTCAGCCGCTCGGCGTTGCGGATGATCGGCACCACCAGGCCCTTGCCGCCGCCCACCGCGATGCCGATGTCCTGGTAGTTGCGGTAGATGAGCTCGTCGCCGCGGATCTCGGCGTTGACCTGCGGCACCTCCTTGAGCGCCTCGACCACCGCCTTGACGAAAAACGACATGAAGCCCACCTTGAGGCCGTACTTCTTGACGAACCGCTCCTGGTACTGCTTGCGCAGCGCGATCACCGCCGACATGTCGATCTCGTTGAAGGTGGTCAGCAATGCCGCCGACTGCTGCGCCTCCACCAGGCGCGCGGCCACTCGCCGGCGCAGCGGCGTCATCCGCACCGTCTCCTCGTGCCGGGAGCCGACGGCCGGTGCCGGCTCGGGGACTGCCGCCGGGGCCGCGGGCGGCGCGGCGGGCGGAGCCGGCGCCTTCGCCGCGTGGCGCTCCACGTCTTCCTTGAGCAGGCGTCCGCCCGGCCCCGTGGCCTGCACGTCCGACGCCTCGAGCCCCTTCTCGGCCAGCACCCGGGCCGCCGCCGGCATCACCCGCGGTTCCGCGCCCGCAGCAGCTGGTTCCGTCGCTGGCGCAGCTTCTGCCGCAGGTGCAGCCGCAGGCTCAGCCTTTGCCGGCTCCCCGGCCGGCTTCTCCGCCGGCTTCAGCAAGCCCACCACGTCGCCGACCTCGGCGTCGTCGCCTTCCTGCTTGAGGATCTTCTCGAGGATCCCGCCCTCGGGCGCCGGCAGCTCGACGTTGACCTTGTCCGTCTCGATGATTACCAGCGGTTCGTCCTCGGCCACCCAGTCGCCCTCGGCTTTGAGCCACTCGCCGATCATCACCTCGGTAATCGACTCCCCCACCGTCGGTATCTTCAGCTCGATCGCCATCGTCTTTTCCTGAAGTCGGAATACGCTGTCTGCTCGGAATACGTGTCTATCGACTCGGACCATGGAGCGTATGCCACCGGCGGGGCCGAGTCAAAGTCCCGGTACCTCCCGCTCACAGGAAGAAAGGGAGGGGCTCCGAAGAGCCCCTCCCTTGTCACTGACGACTCCTGGGGAAGCCTGTCAGATCAGGGTGCGCAGAACCCCAACGGCAGTAACGGCGTGGGGAAGCAGTTGTCCGACTGACACATGGAGTCGAAGGGGAAGACACACTCCGAGCCATTGAGCAGCTTGTCCCGGCACTGCCCAGGCAGCACGTCGCACCACTGGTTCGACGCACAGTCGCTGTCACGCGTGCACAGGCAGCTGCCGGTACCACAGGGGAAGCCGCTGCAGCGCCCGGTGTCACACTGGTTCTGGGCCCAGCAGGTGTCTCCGTAGCTGCTCGAATCCGGCACGAAACACCGACCGCTGTTGATGCCGCAGCCGCCGCAGTCCCCGGTGACGCACTCGTTGTCGGAGCTGCACGAACCGCCGCCCGTCACCAGCGGCTGGCAGACGTTGTCCGCGTAGCCGGGACCGTTACGCTCGCAGTACTCACCGCCCGGGCAATCGGCGTCGCCGTCGCAGACGCAGGAGCCGCGCCACAGGCCACACAGGTCGTCGTTGCCCGCGCACCGGCCGCTCTCGCACTCAGCGTCGAACCGGCAACTCAGCCCCTCCTCCTGGAACGCCCGGCAGAAGGCCGTGTCGCACTGCATGTCGCCGTCCATGATGAACGGCGCCCGGCGCGCCGGACGGTCGAGCCAGGTGGAGAGCACCGGCTCGGGGTCGTAGCCCGTCAGGTCGGCGGCCGGATCCACCGGGCCGGTGCGGGAGGTCGACTCCGCCCGCTCCCACATCCGGACGAAGTTCTCCGCCGAGCTCCACAGGTTGTTGGTGTCGACTCCGAGGTTTTCCAGGTCCTCCACCAGGTCGGGCAGCTGCCCGACGTCGCCGGCACCATGGATGTCGAAGGTGGAGCCCACCGGGTCGGTCTGGGCGGCGGCATCGCAGTCCTGCTCCGCTCGCAGGACGGCCCCGCTGCAGGCGCCGTTCTGGAGCACCCCGGCCGAGGTCTGATCCTGGTGGTAGAAGCGCGGCCGCGTCTGCTTGATGAAGCCGTTGTGATCGGCACCGAAGGCGATGTCCACCCCCAGCTCGTTGGCGCCGTAGGTGAACGCCTGGGCGAACGACTTGCTCGACCCTTCACAGTCGTCAGCGACCCCGGAGAAGAGATAGGTTCGGGCCGACGCCGGGTCGGGCCGCATGCCGAACATGCCGCCGGTCTTGCGGATCATCTGAATCTCCCACACCGGGGAGGTCTTCTCGTGCGCGCTCGTGGCCGGCGGCATGATGTCGCGGAAGTGGCCGTGCGAGGTGTAGAGCGGGAAGAAGTCGTTGGCCTCGGACAGCGCGAAGGTCTCCTCCCGCGCCAGCTCCGACATGTGGGAGAGGTCAATCGGCATTCCGAGGTTCATCATCTCCTGGAGGAAGTCGTGGCCCTCCTGGGTGAGGCCGCGCACGTTGCGGCAGGTGCCGTCCGGCCCCAGCTCGACGTCGAAGCCGAACACCGGGTCACCGCAGTCGATGTCCTCGTGGCAGGTGTTCTGGAGCTGGAAGAACTGGAAGATCTCGTTGTGCAGAGCGGCACCGCCGAAGCGGTTGTCCTCCTCGTGGATCGGGATGATCGTCCGCACACCGCGGTCGTGGAAATCGTGCAGGCGGGCGATCGGATCGGAGATGCCCTCGAAAACGTGCGAGGACTCCACCCCCAGCACCATCGCCATCTTGCCGTCGCGGATGATCTGGCGGGCGTGCAACGGCGACAGCGCGATCTCCACCCACGAGCGCGAGGCGGCGAAGGCGGTGGCGTCGTCGAGCTGGGTGACGATGTCCGCGTACGGGTCGCAGCTCGGACGGTCCAGGTTGCCGGGCGGCATCAGCTGGCAGAGGATGTCGTAGGTCTGCGCCAGCATCACCGTGAGCTTCATGCCCTCGTCGTGGGCGTCCTCGAGCCAGTCCTCCCAGGCCGCCTGGTGGGCGATGGCGTCCCAGCGCGGCCAGCCGACGCCGGGGTCGGTGCGCTTGGGATGCAGGCCGGTGTCGCCGGCGGTGCCGTCGGTGGGGTCGACGCCCGTGAGACCGATGAGCTCGCTGAGGATCGGGCCGCTCAGGTCGAGGAAGACCTGCACCTCGGGACCGTGCAGGAACGGGCCGCAGTCGCGGATGCCGTCCCAGAAGCTCGAGACGTTGTCGCGCAAACGGCCGTGATCGCTGCCGATGCCGCCGCCGTCGCAAACCGTCTGCGGCGAGGTCGTGGAGCCGTGGTACCAGCCGCCGCCCCAGGCGTGCTCGGCGAAGATGTGGGAGTGGATGTCGGCCAGGCCGGTGATCGGCCCGTAGGGATCGTAGGGCCTGAGATCGCCCCGGCAAATGCCGCCGGGGGTCCCGAACAGGCGCCGGATCTGGTCCGGGGTCAGCGGCACGGCGTGGATGGTGAATTCGTCGAGCGACCCCTGGTAGGGGTTCGACACCACCGCCCCCGGGTCTTCCAGGGGCCGGGCACCCGCCAGCCACAGCTGCGCCGTGTTGCCGTAGGCGCCGCCGGGGAACGCGCTGTGCGCCTCCACCTCACCGTCGACCACCAGGGTCACCGCCTCCTGCTCGACGACCGCCGCCACGTGGTGCCAGGTGTCGTCGGCCACGTAGCTGCTCGCGGCGAATTCGTACTCCTTGGCGCCGTCCTCCAGGCGGAAGACCGCGCGGCCCTCGTCGAGCACCATCGACCAGCCGCGGTTGCCGGTCTCGGACACCTTCTCGCGCTTGTCGGCCAGGGTGCCGTACTTCTCCGCGGTGCGGATCCACAGCTCCACGGTGAGCCCGCAGGCGCCCTCGCCGGATTCGTCGCAGCCGCCCAGGTCGAAAGCGTCGTCGTGGGCCACGAGCGCGTGCGCCTTCTGGCCGTCGAACCTCAGGCCGCTCTCGATCCTGCCCGCGACCTCCTCCGGATGGTTGATCAACTCGGCGTCGCCGGTGCCGGCCAGGTTCGTGCCGCGGCCCTCGTCGAAGGGGAAGAACGCCGCCAGCCCGGTGTCCGGAGCGTAGCGGTCGGTGCAGGTCTGGGGTGCCGCCGCCCCGGTCCGGATGTCGTGCACGTACTCCACCACCAGGCCGCCGAAGGCACCGTTCTCCGGGTCCTTGGCGGTCACCTTGGCGGGGCCCTCGCTCTCCCAGGTGGGGGCGTGGAAGGTGAGGGTCGTGGGCGTCACGTGCAGGATCTCCTCCGGGCTGATCTGCACGATGCCGCTGGGCATCTCCACGATCACGAAACTCTTGCCGGTGAAGCCCTGGCCCGAGAGCACGATCACCTCACGGTCGCGCCCTTCCTGGCCGGTGGTCACGAACGCCGGCGAGACCTTCTTCACCACCAGCTCCACCCCGCTGGGGCATTCGCCGTCCGCGCAGGATCTCTCATCGGGCGTACAGCCCTGGATGGGAAAGTGCGAACAGCTGTTGTTGTCGGCGTCGCACAGATCCTTGGTGCACGGGTCACGGTCGTCACAGTGCTGGTTCTCCTCGCAGCACCGGCCGAAGTCCCCGTAGTCGGGCCCTTCGAGCCAGCTGTAGGTACACTCCCCGCCCGCCAGCACGTCCTTGGTACAGACACGGCCGTCGTCGCACTCCTGGGCCAGAGCCGGGAGCGCGAGGGACATGAGCAGGAAACAGAGGGCGAGAATTGAGTGGTGGGGTCGTCGGGTCGATCGGGTCATGGTGGCCTCCTCCAGTTGAAAGTTCGAGCAGCGCGGGCCAATACGGGTAGCCATCGCAACGCTCCTGTCTGGAGTAGCGCACCGGGGAGGGAGACCTTGTCAGGCGGCATCGAGCTCGCCTGCCCCGCACCAACGGACGCTTCGCCTGTGGCCCTTATTCAGCTGGGGTCAGGAGGCATGCTGATCGTGCTCTATCATGGGCTCCACCACGACTGCCCCCAACGCGCCATCGTGCCCACCCGTCAATAGAGGACTAGAAACATGATCACAGGCGCCCACTCCGTTATCTACAGCACCGATCCCGAGGCCGACCGCACCTTCCTGCGCGACGTGCTCGAGCTGACCCACGACCTGGCCCGTCAAGCCTTGCTCAACGGGAAACGGGCGGCGGCTGGGGACGGTGGAACTCCCAGCGCGTCTCGGTGGAGAGGGCGTCTTGCAGCACGTAGCCGCCACCGTCGAAGGCACGCAGCTGGTCCGCGGAGGTCGCCCGGTTCTGAGTCGCCCACCGTACCATCTGGCCACGGGCTGCTTTGGCGAAGAAGGAGAGCACTCGCGCCTTTCCTTCTTTGACGTCCTTGAAGACCGGGGTGATGAGCGGGCCCGCGAGCTTCTCGGGTTGGACCGAGCTGAAGTACTCCCCGGAGGCGAGGTTCACGACTGTGCGGTCGTCGCGCCCCTCGGTGAGCTGATTCAGCTGCTCCGTGATGCGCTGACCCCAGAAGGTGTAGAGATCCTTGCCGCGCCGCGTCCTGAGCTTGGTGCCCATCTCGAGCCGATAGGGCTGGATCAGGTCCAGGGGCCGCAGGGCGCCGTAGAGCCCGGACAGGATCGCCACGTGTTCCTGGGCGAAGGCGAGGTCCTCACCGCTCAGGGTGCTGGCGTCGAGACCGCGGTAGACATCGCCGTTGAAGGTCAACACGGCTTGTCGGGCGTTCTCCGTCGTGAACGGCGTCACCCAGTCCCGGAAGCGTTGGCGGTTGAGCACGGCGAGCTTGTCGCTGATGCCCATGAGTGCCTGGAGCTTGGGCGCGCTCAGACGCCGAGTCGTCTTCATCAGCGTCTCGGTCTGATCGAGCATCGCCGGCTGAGTCGCCGGCAGACCGGGTACGGCGGATCCTTCGACGAGGCTCTTGGCTGGGGACAGCAACATCAGCATGGGGTGGACCTCCAAATCAGGGAGCGCAGCTTAGCCGCCGTCGGCGCACCCGTCAACGCCCGGCGCTGAAGCGGGAGTGCTTTGAGAAGAAGTCCCAGATGATGTCGTTGCCAAAGTTGTCGGCATCATCCCGCGGCCAATCGTGCGCGCCGTCCCAGGCGCAGTGAACGACTTCGGCGCCGGTCGTGCAGCCGTCGTGCTGGATGCACGCGAGGCCGAAGGCGCCGGTCCGCGAGGTCTGGTAGGGGGTGCTCGCCGGGTCGCAGCCCTGCGACTTCGCGCTCGCCCACTTCTTCATCACATCCTCGGCCGAGGTGTAGTAGTAGCCGTCGGAGCTCTCGACGCCCTTCTGCGACACGTAGTCGTCGCGCGTGCCGTAGACGTTCATCATCGACAGCGGCGTCGAGGCGCCGGGGGCGCAGTTGAACCCGCGAGCCAGCGTGCCGCCGACGGGAGCGATGGCGGCGAGGCGCTCCGGCATTGCGCAGCCGAGGCGGTGAACGAGCATGCCGCCGTTGCTCATGCCGGTGGCGTAGATCCGATCGAGGTCGATGCACAGGGTCTCCTCGAGCCGGTCGAGCATGAGCTCGATGAAGCCGAGGTCGTCGTGACAGCTGGCCCAGTTGCAGGGGCGGGCCTCGCCGCACTCCGGGGGGTGCGGGTACTTGTCGGCGGTCTCCGCGCAGATCGGTCCCGCCGGGCCGGGCGAGGCGCTGCCGGCGAGGTCGTTCCACGAGGTGATGCTGTGGCCCTCGTCGGTCACGAACGCGGTGCTCTGGGGGTAGACCACCGCGTAACCGTACTCGTCCGCGTGCCGGCTCAGCCCGGTGTAGCTCTCCGTGGACTCAGCCGTGCCGGTGTAGCCATGAAAGTGCAGGACCAGGCTCACCGCGCGGCCCGGATCGTAATCAGGCGGCAGGTGCACCCGGTACTCCCGCTCGAGACCGCCGGCGCGCATGGCGACGGTTCCGGACTTCCCCGGCACCACGGGTGGCGGCGTGCCGCAGCCGGCGCTGGCGCGCACGGCCGCGCGAACCGCTACCGGAGCTGAGGACGCGCCGGAGGCACACGCTCCGGTCAGGGAAGTTGCCAGCAAGACCGCGGCGATGGTCGTTCTCCAGGCGGCGGCGTCCATCGGCACCCCTCGTCGCTCGAGCTCGGTGCCGGTGGCGCCGTCGAGCAGAATCAGCTCGCCCATCGCGATGCGAGCCGACAGGTCGTCCATAGGAGACGGATTCGACATGGGTGAGAACGGCTCAGCGCGACTCGTCTGCCGCTCGGTCCTCCTCGAGCCATTTGAGCAACGACGCCACGCTGATCGCGATGACGAACATCAGCGGGAAGGCGACGACGATCGAGACCGTCTTGAGCGGCTCCAGCCCACCCAGGTACATCAGCGAGATCGCCATGGAACCGAGGGCCAGGGCCCAGAACAGCCGGTTCCAGCGCCGCGGCTCGCGCTTGCCGGCTTCGAGGTTTTTCGAAGCCACCGAGGCGATGGTGTAAGCGGAAGAGTCGACCGTGGTGGCGGAGTAGATGAAGCTCATCAGCAGGAAGATCACCAGCATGAAGGTGCCGGCCGGCAGGTTCTCGACCACCGCCACGATCGCCGCCTGCCCGGAGACCTCACTCATGATCTTCGTCACCGGCACCTGGCCGGTGAGCTCGTCGTGGAGCGCCGTGTTGCCTAACAGGGCGAAGAACAGCCAGCACCCCAGGCTGCCCCAGACGACGTTGGCGACCACCACCTCGCGAAAGGTCCGCCCCTTGGAGATCCTGGCCACGAACAGACCCATGTAGGGAGCGTAGGCGATCCACCAGGCCCAGTAGAAGATCGTCCAGCTCTGGGGAAACGACGACTCGCCCACCGGGTCGGTGTAGAAGCTCATCTGGAGGAAATTGCCGGCCATGAGCCCGAGGCTGTTGGTGAAGGTCTCGACGATGAAAACGGTCGGGCCGAGCAGGAGGATGAGAGCGCAAAGGCCGAGGCCGAGGAAGACGTTGACGTCCGAGAGCCACTTGATCCCCCGGTCGAGCCCCAGGTAGACGCTGGTACCGAAGATCGCCGTCCAGATGACAACGACGACAGCGTCTAGGCCGAAGCTGCGCTCGATGCCGAAGAGAGAGCTGATCGACTCCGACAGAATCGGCGTCCCCAACCCCAGGGACGTACCGGTGCCGCCGACCAGACCGAGGATGAAGAGGACGTCGATGATCTTGCCGACCAGGCCGTCGGCGCGATCACCGATGACGCCCCGGCAGGCCTGGCTGATCCTCAGGAAGGGAATCTTCTTGACGTGAAAGGCATAACCGATGGGCAGGGCGGGCAGGCAATAGATGGCCCAGGCGATAGGTCCCCAGTGGTACATGCCGTACATGGCCGCCCAGTGCGCCGCGTCCGTGGATCCAGGCTCGATGCCGAAGGGCGGCGCCTGGTAGTAGTAGACCCACTCGATCGTGGCCCAGTAGAGCAACGAGGTGCCGATACCGGCGCAGAAGAGCATGGCGATCCAGCTCACGGTGGAGAACTCGGGCCGGTCGTCGGCGTCGCCCAGCTTCACCCGGCCGTAACGGCCGAAGGCGAACCACAGCAGGAGGGCGAAGTTGGCCGCGGCGAACCACAGATAGAGCGAGCCGAACTGGTGGGTGGTGAAGCTCAGGACCCGCTTCAGCGCCACGTCGCTCTCCGCCGGCCACGCGACGAGCGGCAGGATCACCGCGATCACGCAGATCAGTGCGGGCCAGAAGACCTGGCGGTCGATGGGGGCGGATCGGTCACTCATAGATGGAATCCGGCGTTCTTTCAGACTACGAGACCCCCGGAACGGTCCGGAACGCTCGTCGTGTGGCTTCGGCACGCTCGCTGATGTCGTGGGTGATCTGCTCGAACATCGAACGCGCGGGATCTGGGGGCGACGGGGCGATTTCTTCGGCGAGCCGGCGGGCCTCGGCGGGGAGCCGTTCGGCCATCGCCAGCAGATCTCGGCGAACGCGTGGAGGGGCGAGGCCCACATCACGGGCAAAGCGCTCCCAGTGGCGCGGCAGGATCTGACCGAAGCGGTTTCTGCCGCCGACTTTCATCGCCATGCGACCCGTGTGATCGCGGTATACCGTCGTGCACAGGAGATCGTAGGCGGGCGCCAACCGCGTGCCTTCGGCCTCGTGGAGAAGCGCGAAGTTCTTGCCGTGGGCATCGGCATTGCCGATCAGATAGTTGAAGAGTACCCGTCGCAGCATCTCGAGGCGATCCAGCGCCGGTCGTGAGCAGGCTTCGAGCAGAGCGAACGACCGTGCGAGCGACGGACCGCCCTCGCCCTGATACTTGCGCTCGGGTGGGATGGCGAGCGCCTGGCAGAAGTCCTCCTGGTGCACACGCTGGATGAGGCCGTCCTCGGCGGGCGCACGATCGTAGCGCTCGATGAGGAGGAACTGAACGTCCTCGGCAGACGCCATCTCCACCGCCGGCACCCGGATCCCCACGCGAGCCGCCAGCTTCATGCAGAAGCATTCGTTGGGCACGGTGTCGACGAACTGGGTGATCGCGGGCTTCAGGATGTGGGTCGTGGGGAAATCTCCCCGCGGCAGGAAGAAGGTCTCGTCGCTATGGACGAGAGCCATCTTGTCCTGGGCGCCGGCGAGCGACAGGCGCAGCTCGCCGCCGGCGTGAAGCGGGCGCCGGGGGAGATCACGCAGGAGCGCCGCCAACGCGGCCTCGTCCAGGGGCGCGAGGTCGCCGGCGCCCGCGGCCGGCGGCGGGACGTCCGGTGGGTAGAACGCGATCGCGCCCGCGCATTCGCCGCCGACCTCGGCGAGGAGCGCAAAGTCGTTGTGTCGGGAGACGCCCAGGTGGCGAGCGAGGCGCTCGCGGGACAAATCGTCGGGCAGCAACCCGGCGAAGAACGGCCGCGCCACGCGGTCCTCGAATGCCGCTCCCTGCAGAGGCAGGGACAGAGAGAGCGGTCGGCGACCGGCTTGCCGGAGCCACTCCCCCCGGTAACTGAAGGTGAGGCGCCCCGAGTCCTCCTGCCGCAGCGTGCCAACCACCTCTCCCTGGAGATAGACGGTGAGATCCCTAGCCAATGCGATCCTCCGGGAGCTCGAGCACGACCCGCAGCCCGAGCATGTTGAGCACACGGAGCACGTGACCGATCCCGGCGGTCTCCCGGCCGCGCTCCAACTCGCTCAAGAAACGCCGACTGACGCCGCAGGCGGCGGCGAGGTCTTCCTGGGTCATGCCTTGAGCCCTGCGCTCGATCCGGACGGCGCGGCCGAGCTCGTCGATCGACTGGATAATTCGTTTCATGATCCCGATCGGGAACTTCTCTCCGATCAAACCGTTTGATGGCGAAGATGTTCCCGAACGGGATCATATCGCGATTCCTAGCCAGAGGACCGGACAATGATCCCGCTCGGGATCATTGTCTTCGATTCTCGCGGGCGTGCGTTCAGACGAGAGATACTGAGCCGATGCCCGACGAACCCACCACCACTCCAGTACCGCCTGGCCAACGCACCGGCAACGCGTTCCCGCGCTTCGGAGCGGCCTTCAGGCCGGTGCCGGAGGTGCCGGGCGAACCGCGGCTGCGGATCACCGGGGCGGTGGAGGAGACGGGCGAGATCGGGCTCGGTGAGCTAGCGGCGCTGCCACGGCGCGAACAGGTGAGCAACCTCCACTGCGTGACGACGTGGACGAAGCGGGATCTCCGGTGGAGCGGCTGGCGGCTGGCCGACCTCTATCGCCGGTTGATCGTGCCCCGCTTTCGGCCGACGCCGGAGGCGCGCTGGCTGGTGCTCTACGGGCTCGACGGCTACCGCTGCAGCCTGCTGCTCGAAGACGCGCTCGAGGGCGGCGTGCTGGTGGCCGACGAGCTCGACGGCGAGCCGCTGTCGCCCTACCACGGCGCGCCGCTGCGAGTGGTCAGCCCGCGGCAGTATGCCTACAAGAGCATGAAGCACCTGAGCGGCATCGCGCTACGCGCCGAGCCGGCGCGGCCGCCTCTCGGCCTGGAGCACCGGCGCGGACGGGTGGCGCTCCAGGAGCGACACGCGAGCCTCCCGGCCTGGCTGGTGCGCCTGCCCTACCGCGCACTGATCGGACCCACGGCCTACCTCCAGGGGCGTGGCCTCGGCAGCCATCATCTCGCCGGCCGGCCGACGCTGCTCGACGAGGTGATGCCGCAGGCAACGTCGCGCCGGAGGCGCGCCAACGGAACACAGCATCACGAGCTGCATCACCTGTGGCTCGACGCTTCGCCGGCCGCAGCCTACCGGGCGCTGGGCGAGGTCACCGGCCGCGAGATCCGCCTGCTCATGCCCCTGATGGCCTTGCGGCAGCTGCCGGCGCTCCTGACCGGGCGCGCAAGGCGCGGCGACCGCGAGATGCCGATCTTCGAAGCGATCGAACGCGGCGGTTTCGCCCGCATCGCCGAAGACCCGGGGCGCGAGATGGTCTTCGGCGTGGTGGGGCGCTTCTGGAAGCTCACCCGCAATACGCCGATCGAGACAGTGCGCGACCTCGACGGTTTCACGTCCTTCGACCGGCCAGGCTCCGCCCGGGCGGCGATGAGCTTCCTGGTGCGCGCTGAGGGCCGTGGCTGCCGCCTGATCACCGAGACCCGGATCGACACCACCGACGCTCGCGCCGCCCGCAGCTTCCGCCGCTACTGGCGTATCGTGCGGCCCGGCAGCGGCTTGATCCGCCGCAGCTGGCTGGCTGCGGTCCGCCGCCGCCTGGCGCGCGAGTAGGAGCCCGTTGCGCATGGCAACGGGCTCCTGGCTCGGTGGGGACGGGTCGAAAACCGAATGTCGAAGACTTCGGGTTCTCGAGGCGTTAGCTATTGGTCATTGCCGTCCGGGCAGATGATGCCGCCGATGCTGATCCAGACGGTGGCGGTGTCCGAGCCCCCCGGTTTGTCGCAGACCGTATAGGGGAACGAGTCGAGGCCGACCGCGCAGCCATCGGGCGGGGTGTAAGTGACCGCCGTCTTGCCGTTGGGCGCCAGGGTCCCGTACTGGGGAGACCCGGTGGCGCAGACACTGATCGGATCGCCGTCGGGATCGACGTCGTTGGCCAGCAAGGTCGCGAACGGGATGTCGATCTTGGTCTCCCACAGGGTGGAAAACCAGTCGTCTGTCGCCATCGGATCCGTGTTCGGCTGCACGATCTCGACCTTTTCGAACCACACGTCGGGATCGTTATGGCCGTCCTGGACGTTGCGGTCGTCGGACCACTGCACCAGGGCGTCCTCGCCGGCTTGAATCTGCTGATCGTAGTCTCCGTGATAGCACTGCAACTCGACGAAGAGCGGCGAAGAGACGTCGGACACGCGCACGCTGGGCTCCCAGGTGTCGCCGCCGTCGAACGAGGTCCGCTGGTAGTAGTCGAACATCAGGTTGCCGGGATCGAGCCGGCGGTCGTACCAGGTGGCCACCACCGTCGTGCCTCCCTGGCCCGTGCTCAAGGTCGGGAACCACTGATCGTTCGAGGTGGCGTCGTCGTTGAGCCGGACCTCGGGCTGCCAGCTCGCCCCGCCGTTGGTCGACCGGCGGTAGTAGACGTCGGCGACGTCGCCGACGTCGAAGCCGTCCGGGTCGTACATGTAGACCACGTGCAACGTACCGTTGTCCGCCACCGCGATCTGCGGCGACGCCAGCACGCGGATGTTGCCCTCGAGCGCCGGCCGGCCGCAGGTGGCTGAGGCGGCCGAATCCCTGGGCAGAACCTGCCCGGTCATCGGGTTGGCCATCTGGGTGAAGCTCGCGCCGCCGTTGATCGAGCGCGCGACTTCGACGTCGATCGGACCGAAGCGCCAGTCGACCCAGCGCAGCCAGGCGACGTAGAGATCGCCGTTGGGGGCGACCGCCGGCCAGGGGGATTGAACGTCGCCGGTGGTGGTGAGCTGCACCGCGGAGGACCAGGTCAAGCCGCCGTTGTCGGAGTAGTTGGCGAACAGCCGGCCGCTGGCCGCGAAGCCTTTCCAGACGACGTACAGCCGCCCGTAGTAGGGGCTCTCGGGATTGTTGTCGACGGCCAGGAACTCTTTGTCGTCGAGGGAGGAGACGTGGGTGTTGCCCCGGAAGGCAAAGGTCTGACAATCGTCGGTCGAGCGCCAGACGCCGAGACCGTTCGTTTCGAGAGCGGTGAAGTAGAAGCGGCCGTCGAGGCGACGCCACACCAGGCTGGGGTCGCCGAAGCTGTTGGCCCCCAGCGCGCCGCGGTCGTCGAACGATGCCCCGCCGTCGGTCGATCGGCTGAAGCCGGCATAGCCGTTGTCTTCGGCGAAGAAGTGCCAGGCGTCGTTGTAGCCCGAGCAGATGGTGCCGGTGGTCTCGTTGCGGGCGATCGAGGTCTCGTTCTGGAACTGGGAAAAGCCCTCTTCGCCGGTCGGGTCGTTGACCAGGACGTCGGTGGCGAGAACCTTGGCCGGCGGGGCCTCGCCGGAACCTTCGGGGCCGGGCGTCCAGAGCTCGTCCTCCCGTCCGCAGGCGATCAGCAGCTTGACGAGCAGACCGTCCATCGTGTCGCGCAGGTCGGGCTCGTCGAGCAGCGCGCAGGCGGCCGGGTCCACCGCCGCTTGCGCCAGCGCGGTGGTGCCCTGTGCGCCGGCGGCCGGAGCGGCGGGTATCGACGCGATTGCCACGGCAACGGCGGTCAGAAACCGGAACTTCTCGAATGGGACTCTCATGTCGCAATCCTCCTGCAGTGGACGTCGGCCCTTCCGAGGGCCGGTCCGGGTGAGAGTCCGGTGGCGAGGCAACCCTAGCATGTCCTGGCGCCGGCTGGAGCGATGACCTGCTGTCGATCCTCGCAGTCGCCCACCAGAAGCGGCGGCCGCGGACGATTCTCTCAGACTACGAAACCCCCGGCACGGTGAAACAGATCGAACACCCCTGCCCCCGCCCCTCCGACTCGACCCACACCCGGCCGCCGTGCACCTCGATGATCCGGCGCACCGTGGCCAGGCCGATGCCGCTGCCGTCGCCGCCGGCGTCGAGCTGGCGAAAGAGGGTGAAGACCTCTTCCTGGTGCTCGGGCTCGATGCCGATGCCGTTGTCGCGCACGTAGCAGACCGGACCCTCGGGGTCTTCGCGCATCCCGATCTCGACGCGCGGCGCGGCCTGGTCGCCCATGTACTTGGCGGCGTTCTCGAGCAGGTTCTGGAGCACCTGCAGCAGGCGGGTGCGGTCGCCGAAGACCATCGGCAGATCGGGCGAGATGTCGACCTCGACCCCGCGCTCGTGGAGCGGGCCGGCCACCAGAACCTGGGCCTCGCGCGCCAGCCCGAGCAGGCGAACCTCGCGCGGCTCGCCGACGATCTGGCCGCTGCGCGCCACCTCCATGACGTCTTCGAGCAGCCGGTTCATGCTTTTCGCGGCCTGGCGGATCCGCCGGATGGGGATCTCCGTGCGGGACCTCTCGCCCGCGGCGACGCCGTCTTCGAGCAGGCCCAGATAGCCCGTGATGCCGGTGAGCGGGCTTCGCAGGTCGTGCGACACGGTGTAGGCGAAGCGCTCGGTCTCGGCGCTACGGGCCTCGAGCTCGCTCACCAGGCGCTCGCGCTCCTCGGACTTCTGGCGTTCGACCTCGAGCAGCATGCCGCGGGTCTGCTCGTACTTGTGCTGCCGGTGCAGCAGCTGGCCGAAGGCGACGAGGTAAAACAGCACCACCAGGGAGCGCGGCCGATCGGCGGCGGCGTCGGGAAGACGGTAGAACTGATACACCAGATGGAGCACCGGCAGGAGGGCGGCGTAGAGCAGCAGGATGTTGGAGAAGGGGTACGCCAGCCGCTCGCGGATCAGCGCTTCCTCCGAGGCCTCGGCCACCTCGCCGCGGGGCAGGGCGTGGCGCAGGCGCGCGAAAACGACCAGGGGAAAGAGGTACACGTACCAGGGCGTGAAGTACAGCGGCGGGACCTCTTTCCAGGAGTACACGAACCACGAGCTGGGGTAGTAGCCCAGCAGATCGATCGCGTCGGTCACCGTGGTACAGGAAATCGTCAGGGCCAGAGCTCCGTAGAGCGTACGCCAGCGTGGATCCCGGGTGATGCGATGGACGTAGGCGATGCGGACCAGGAGCAACAGATCGATCGCTAGGTAGAGGCTCCCCGAGGGGACGAAGGTGATGTATTCCTCCGCCGAGACTGCGGTCGGAATCACGATGTAGTAGACGGTGAGGCCGATGAAGAAGAACGCCGCTCCCTCGAGCTCGAACCGCCGCCGGGCTCGCCAGGCATGAAGGTGCTCGGGTGAGAAAACGCGGTGGGGATGGGTCTCGACGGCCGAGAGCAGAAAGAGGTAATACAGCACGTAGAGCGAGTCTTCGAGCAGTTGCCCCCACAACGTGAGATTGGCCTTGGGAAAAAAGACCCAGAACAGCATGGCGGCCAGCCAGCACGAAAAGGCATACGAGCAAAGCTCCCAGAAGCGGTGCTCGGCCGGCCTCTCGATCTTCCCCAACCCGTGCCGCAAAGCCCAGACGGCGGCCACGAGCCCGATCAGGTTGCCTTCGTAGAAATCGATCAGCTCGAATCCCGCCGCCAGCGGCAGGGCGAAGAGCGCCACGGCTGCGAGTACCACGAGCGTGGCGGCCTGCAGGACCGGGTCGCCGCGGAAAGCGCGGACGAAGAGCGCCCGCGCGCCGGTGGCGGGGGTGGGGTCGGGCGTCATCGATAAGGATTTCGTTGTGGCCACGGCTTCGGATCCGGTTGCGAGATCGTTCCGGTCGCGAGACCAGTAGGGTGGCTAGAATCTGGTCTCGTTGCGGGCGATCGAGGTCGGGGCCGGCACCAGGATCGCGCGGCTCAGCCCAGCGCCCGCTCGATCAGCTCTTTCTGCTCTTTCTTGTGCGCCGCCGCCGAGCCGGTCGCCGGGCTCGCGGACGGTGAGCGGGTGACGCAGTCCAAGGGCCAGCGGCCGAAGGGCCGGCGGCCGAGGCGCAGCAGCAGGAAGCTCCAGGCGCCCATGTTGCGTGGCTCCTCCTGTACCCAGAAGACGGGGGTGTCGTCGGCGTAGGGTGCGAGCGCCGATTCCAGCGAGTCTTCGGACAGCGGATAGTACTGCTCGAGCCGCACGATCGCCACGTCCCGGCGCTCGCTCTCGCGGCGCTCTTTCTCGAGGTCGTAGTAGACCTTGCCGCTGGTCACGAGCACTCTTTTCACGCCCGCCGGCTCGACCTCGGCGTCGGGGATGACGCGCTGGAAGCTGCCGCCGGCCAGCTCGTCGATCGTCGACACGGCGCGCGGGTGGCGTAGCAGGCTCTTGGGCGACATGACGATCAGCGGCTTGCGCCACGGCCGCAGCACCTGGCGGCGCAGGCAATGGAAGTACTGGGCCGGGGTGGTGAGGTTCACCACCTGGATGTTGTCTTCCGCGGTGAGGTTGAGGTATCTCTCGAGCCGGGCGGACGAATGCTCCGGGCCCTGGCCCTCGAAGCCGTGCGGCAGCAGCATCACCATGCCGGAGAGGCGCCGCCACTTGTCCTCGCCCGAGGTGATGAACTGGTCGATGATCACCTGGGCGCAGTTCGAGAAGTCACCGAACTGAGCCTCCCACAGGCATAGGCCGTCCGGCGTGTCCATGCTGTAGCCATACTCGAAGCCGACGACGCTGACCTCGGACAGCGGGCTGTCCCAGACATGGACCTCGGCCTGGACCTCGGCCAGGTGTTGCAGGGGCACGTGGAGGGCGCCGGTCTCGAAGTCGTAGAGCACCGCGTGACGGTGGCTGAAGGTGCCGCGGCCCGAGTCCTGGCCGCTGAAACGAACCCGGGCACCTTCCGCCGCCAATGACGCCAGGGCCGCGGCCTCGGCGGCCCCCCAGTCGAGCGGCATCTCGCCGGCCGCCATCTTCTGCCGGTTGCCGAAGAAGCGGCGCAGCTTGCGGTGGACGTTGAAGTCCTCGGGGATGTCGGCACTCTTGCGCAACAGCTTCGCGAGCCGCTCTCTGTTCATCCCGGTCGCGACCTCCGGCACCTTGGCGTCGGCGCCGCCCACATAGCCTCGCCACAGGCCGCCCCCGGTCTTGACCATCATCGTGTAGGTGAGCTCGTCCTGGGTCTCCTGCGACTTGCTCAGCTCGTTTTCGAGATCCCGGGTGCGCTCCTCGCGGATCTTCTCCGCCTCCTCGCGGTCGACCCCTCCCAACTCCAGCATGTGCTCGAGGTAGCTCTCGCGCACCGTCTTGCGGTTGCGGATGACCTCGTAGAGCAGCGGCTGGGTGTAGGACGGCTCGTCGCCCTCGTTGTGGCCGTAGCGGCGGTAGCAGTACATGTCGATGATCACGTCCTGCTGGAACTCGCGCCGGTAGTCCATGGCGATGCGCACGACATGGGCGACGGCGTCCGGATCCTCGCCGTTGACGTGGAAGACCGGCGTCTGGATCATGCGCGCGACGTCGGTGGCGTACTGGGTGGAGCGCCCCATCTCGGGCGAAGTGGTGAAACCGATCTGGTTGTTGACGATCACGTGCAGCGTGCCGCCGGTACGGTAGCCCGGTAGGTTGGCCATGTTGAACAGCTCCTGGATCACGCCCTGCCCGGCGAAGGCGGCGTCGCCGTGCACCAGGATGCCCAGGCAGCGCCGGTGCTCGGTGTCGCCGAAACGCTCCTGCTTGGCCCGCACTCGCCCCTGCAGCACCGGGTTGACGAATTCCAGGTGGCTGGGGTTGAAGCACAGCGAGAGGTGCATCTTTCGGCCGCCCTCGAGCTCACGGTCGGAGCTGAAGCCCAGGTGGTATTTGACGTCCCCGCCGCCGATCATCAGATCGGGGTCGTCGTCCGCGAACTCGCGGAAAACGTCGCGGGGACTCTTTCCCATGATGTTGACCAGCACGTTGAGCCGGCCGCGATGGGCCATGCCCAGAACCACCTCGTCGACCCCCTGGCCGGCGGCCTCCTCGAGCGCCAGGTCGAGCAGCGGGATCAGGGTCTCGGCCCCTTCGAGCGAGAACCGTTTGGCTCCCAGGAACTTCTTGTGGATGAACTGCTCGAACAGCTCGGCGTCGGTGAGCTTGGTGAGGATGCGCAGCTTCTCGTCGCGGTCGAGGCGGCGGTGGTGCTCGGAGTCCTCGACGCGGTTGATCAGCCAGTTCTTGGCGTGCACGTCGTCGATGTGCATGAACTGCACGCCGATCGAGCTGCAGTAAACCGCCTTGAGCAGAGCCAGGATATCGCGCAGGGTCAGCACGGTGGTACCGGCGATGGTGGTGGAGGAAAACAGGGAATCGAGGTCATTCTCGGACAGGCCCCAGTGCTCGAGCTCGAGCTCGGGGCTCGAGGTCCGGGTGCGACCGAGCGGGTCGAGCGATGCCAGCAGGTGACCTCTCACCCGGTAGGCGTGGATCAGCCGGTTGACTTTGTCCTGCCGCGAGCTGCGCTCGCGCAGGCGCGAGGTGAGCATCTGCAGGAAGCCGCGGTTGAGCACCGGCCGGCGCTCGAGCAGGCCCAGCAGATCGAAACGGTCGATCGACAGTGTCTTGACGTCGCCGCGGGCGACGACGTCGGCCGAGCGCGGCTGCGAGTCGAGCACCGACAGCTCGCCGAACACCTCACCCGCCTGCAGCATGGCCACGATCTGGTCCTTGCGCCGCACCAGCAGCTCGCCCTCGATCAGCAGGTAGAGGGAGGTGCCCTCGTCGGCCTCGCGGAACAGCACCTGGCCACCCGAGAAGCGCTCTTCGACGGCGAGCAGCGCCACCGCCGCCACCTCCTCGGGCGGCAGGCCCCGGAACAGCTTGAGATCCTGCAGAAACTTCACCCGCTCGGCGGTTTTGCCGGTGACCGCCACCGGTGGACTGGCCAGCGCGGCAGTGACGGAGGTAGCCGCGCCGACAGATACGGGTCCTACGGCAGCCGCGACCGGTGGCGCGCCGGCCGCCGGGGCGCTGGCCGCCGGGGCGCCGGCCGGAAGAGCGCCGCTCGGTGGAGCCTCACTCGGCGGGTCGAAGATGCTCGACGCCGAGAAGCTCGGCCCATCGACCGAGCGCCGGGCCGCCCAGGCGTCACCGTCCTCCGAGGCCCAGCCCTCGAAGTATCGCCGCCAGTCTTCCTCGACCGAGGTCGGATCCTCGAGGAAGCTGGCGTAGAGCGCCTCGACAAAGGGAAGATTGCTTCCGGCTAGAGGATCGTCGCTGGGCATGGCCTGACTCCCAAGGGTCTATTCGAAAGGTTTTGATTCTATCTGTCTTCGCCGACCAAAGTCAGGGCACAGCCGAGATAGAAGTAGTGCTCCCCCTTCTCGCGCCAACGCGGCATTTCGCCGGTGGCGGTGCGAATCTCCATGCGGTAGACATAGATGTCGAGCACGCGCTCCCACGCCGCCCGGTCGCGGTCGTTGCGCACCATGGTCGGGCGCGGCACCTTCAACACGACCCGCGTAAGTTGGTCAGGACCGGCGACGATGCGCTCGCTCGCGCCCTCGATCTCGAACGTCACCTCGTTACCCGGGGCCTGGCTGCGCACGTCGAAGGTCAGCTCGGTAATCGGCTCGAGGCTCTGGATCCAGATCTCCGAGGGGCCGCCGGCGCCGATCCACAGCTCCTCGCCCTCAGGGCGCAGGTGGTCCTTGCGGCCATAGAAGTATATGTCGCCGCGGGCGGCTCCGAAGTAGCCCGGCAGCTCGCGCAGGGAGAGCTCGAGCGGAAAGGCCTGGAACGGATGGTTGCGGCCGTGGGCCTGGAGCGTCGGCGACGGCACCGCCAGGCCGTAGGGCGAGAACACCAGCGAGCCGATGAACAGGCCGCCGGCGGCGAAGCCCGGTGCCACGATCCAGTCCGGGCGGATCCGCGTCACCAGGAAGAGAAACGCCGGATAGAGCATGAAGAAATAGCGGTTGCCCACGAAGCCGCCGCCGCCGTGCCAGTTGTGGTGCAGGAAGGTGAGGAAGAAGAGCGTAATCAAGGCGAGCGATCCGAGCACTGTCCAGCGCACGGCGCTGCGCCGGCCGTAGGCCAGGAACAGGCCGAGGGCGATCACCGCGAACGGGTGGTACGGGACCAGGCCGACGTGGCGCCCGAAGAGGAAATACACGAAGTCCTCGCGCAGCTCCGGCAGGCTGACCTGGGGGACCCCGAAGATCCACCACCAGCCCGCGGTCTCCTTGCCCAGCTCCGCCTCGGCCGCGGCTACCGGCGTTCCCGCCGGCGTCGGCTCCTTCGGCTCCACCGGCATGACGTGCGGCGTGTGCACGTTGTAGCCCTGGCGGTCGATGCCGAGATACGACGTCGGGTGGCCGGTCAGGACCTGGCCGATGCCGGCGAAGATCCCCACGGTGACCGCCGCCGCGGCCAGCCACAGCAGGAGCTGTCGCCAGCACCGGTGGCGCACCAGCCGAAAGCAGACGGGCAGCCCGATCGCCGCCAGCATCGGCTTGTTGTACACGCCCACCGCCAGCGCCGAGGCCGACGCCACGATGGCCACGCGATCCGTCGTCAGCCACGCTGGCAGCCGGGACCACAGGGCGCGCGTCGTGCCGAAGGCGCGCGGGTCGCGCGACGGGTCGCGCGACGGCTCGAAGGCGTGCAGGCCGAAGAACAGGCAGGCCGCCGTGGCGAACATGTTGAGCATCTCGGGCTGCAGCCAGTAGACGTAGCGGTAGGTCGTGCTCATCAGAAAGAAGCCCGAGGCGAAGAGCGCCGCCAGCCAATCGGCGTTGTAGCGCCGCAGGTAGAACGTCGACATCCAGATCATCGCCACCAGCAGCAACGTGTTGAACACCACCAGGCCGTTGGCCTTCCACAACGCGGCGAACGGCGCCGCCAGCATGGAGTAGGCGTAGGGCTTGCCGTAGTAGACCGTGTGCCAGCCGTCGTCGGTCGACAGGATGAGGTTCTGGATCGGCGCGTAGGGGAACTCTTCGTAGAGACGCGCCAGGTCCTCGGGCTCGCAGCGCAGGTCGCCGTCCCTCGCCAGGCTGAGCGCCGCCAGGTAGTAGGCCGGCTCGTCGGCCTTGAGGGTCGCGGGCATGCCCGGCTTGCGATGGGTCAGCGGCAGGATCAGGAGCGCCAGCGACAGGCAGGCGAGGGCCAGGGTGACGCCGCGGCTCATCGATCGAGCTCCCGTGCCGCGAAGCGGGCGGTGGCCCGCCGCAGATCTTCGGGCGTGCCGACGTCGAGGAAGGATCCCTCCGGGAAGCGCACCGCCGCCACCGCCAGACGATCGTCGATCGCGGCCTGGATCACGTCACCGACATAGATCTCTTGCCCCTCCTCGCTGATCGCCGCGCCCACGTAATCGTGCAGGTAGCGGCTGAACCGCGGGCCCCAGACCGCGATCGACCAGGTGAACCGCAGGCCGGTATCGCGCTGCTTGATGACGATGCGCCTTACCCGGTCCGCCTCGTCGAGCTCGACCATGTCGGCCTTCCACGACTGATCGGTGGGAAACGCGCCGAGCACCACCTCCGCGCCACCGCGCGCGCGCTCGGCGAGCAGCGCGGCGTAGGCGTCGCCCGGCTGGAAGAGGATGTCGGGGAAGCCGAGCGCCACCGTCGACTCGGCAATGAACGGATAGGCCCGATCGAGCGTCTCCGGCACGCTCGCCGTCGGCTCGAGCGCAAGATAGGCGAGCGGCAGCCCGTGGTCCGCGCCGCTGCCCAGGAGCGCCGGAATGTCCCACTTGCCCTGCCGCAGCAGGACGAAGGCGCGCCCCACCCCCGAGCTCGCGAAGCTCTCGAGCAAGTAACTGCACACCGCCCGGGGGCGCGGCTCGCCGTCTTCCCCGGTGCTGAAACCGAGCGGCAGGATCTCCTTGCTGCAGGGCAATGGGCCCAGACGGTCGGCCCGCCCCGCCGCCGGGATCAGACCGACCACGTCGCTGGTGCTGTGATGACTTTGACCCACGGTTCTCCACGCTTTCCCGGACCCCGGGTTCTACCACCGGCGGCCCGTAGCTTCAAGTTGATAGCCTCGGTAGTGTTCCGTTGACAGCCCGTGTTCCGTTGACAGCCCGGGTGGCCCACGTTAGCCTCGCCGCGATGAAAGCGGTGATCCTTGCCGGCGGTCGCGGCACCCGGCTATCCGAAGAGACGGTGCGGCGGCCCAAGCCGATGGTGGAGATCGGCGGCAAGCCGATCTTGTGGCACATCATGAAGATCTACTCCAGCCACGGCATCCACGATTTCGTCATCTGCTGCGGCTACAAGGGCTACCTGATCAAGGAATACTTCGCCAACTACTTCCTGCACAACGCCGACGTCACCTTCGACCTGGCGAAGAACGAGATGACGGCCCACCAGAGCACCTCCGAGCCCTGGCGCGTCACCCTGGTCGACACCGGGGCCGAGACCGCCACCGGCGGCCGGATGAAGCTCGTCCGCGACCATCTCGACGACGAGGAGCCGTTCTGCTTCACCTACGGCGACGCGGTCTCCGACGTCGACGTCACCGAGCTGGTCGCCTTCCACGGGGGCCACGGCAAGCTGGCGACCATGACCACCATCCAGCCGCCGTCGAAGTACGGCGTGCTGGCCTTCGACGGCGACCGCATCACCGACTTCCAGGAAAAACCGCCGGGCGAGGGCGGCTGGATCAACGGTGGATTCTTCGTGCTGTCGCCGCAGGTGATCGACTACATCGACAGCCCCGACACCCCCTGGGAGTACGCTCCGCTCCACCGCCTGGTGGAGGAAGGCCAGCTCGCCGCGCACTTCCACAAGGGCTTCTGGCAGTGCATGGACACCCTGCGCGACCGCAACCTCCTCGAAGCCTACTGGAGCTCCGAGGCGCCGCCCTGGAAGATCTGGGAGTGATTACAGGGCCTGGTAGCGGTCGATCTGTGCCTCGGTGAGCTGCCTCATGTCTTCACCGTCGCCGTAGGCGCGGTACCACTCGACGACCCAGTCGAGGGTGTCGTGCAATTCCAGGCGCGCCTTCCAGCCCAACCGTCCCTCGGCCTTGGCCGGATCGAGGCGCAGGAGATGGTGCTCGTGGGGATGGGGGCCGGGGTCGAGCTCGACCTCGCCGCTCTCGCCCCAGAGCTCCTGGATCCGTTCGACCATGGCGCCCACGGACAGGGGGTCCTCGTCCGGCGGGCCGAAGTTCCAGGCCTCGCTGAAGCGCTCACCTTCGCGCCACAGGTGCTCGGCGAGGGTCAGGTAGCCGCCGATCGGGTCGAGCACGTGCTGCCAGGGGCGCACCGACTGGGGGTAGCGGATGTAGAGCGGCCGGCGGTCGAGGAAGGAGCGCATGATGTCGGGCACCAGGCGGTCGCGGCCCCAGTCGCCGCCGCCGATGACGTTGCCGGCACGGGCCGTGGCCACCGCCACCGGCGGCTCGGCGGCGGCGAAGAACGAATCCCGGTAGGCGCGGGTCACCAGCTCGGCGCAGCCCTTGCTGCTCGAATAGGGATCGCGCCCGCCCAGCGCGTCGTCCTCGCGGTAGCCGCGCTCCAGCTCGAGGTTGTCGTAGCTCTTGTCGCTGGTGACCACCACCACCGACCGGGCGCTGGGCTCGAGCCGGATCGCCTCGAGCAGGTTGACGGTGCCCATCACGTTGCTCGAATAGGTCTCGATCGGGTCTTCGTAGCTGGCCCGGACGATCGCCTGCGCCGCCAGGTGCAGCACCACCTCGGGCCGGTGCCGATCGATGACCACGCGCAGATGGTCGAGGTCTCGCAGGTCGCCTTCGATCGATGTCATGCCGTCGGCCACGGCGGCGATCTCGAACAGACTCGGCTCGGTGGGCGGCGGCAACGCGTAGCCAACCAGCCGGGCGCCGGCCCGCTGCAGCCACAGCGCCAGCCAGCTGCCTTTGAAGCCGGTGTGCCCGGTCAGAAGGACCTTCTTGTCGCGCCAGAAAGAGCTCATATAGCAAAGGTAGCAGATCGTCCGAGGATTCGGACGATCTGATAGGCCGGTGGGATGGGCCAAGAAGTCGAACGCCGAAGGCTTCGAGTTCTTGGGGCGCTAGCAGATCGTCCGCGGATCGGACAGCCCGGCCTGGCTGGCGACCGGGAGACCTCGGATTCAGGGTGAATCGGACTCTCCGGAAAAGCAGAGACCTCGGATTCAGGGTGAATCGTAACCTCCGGCAAATCAGGAGGGTGCGATTCACGCTGAATCGCAACCTCCGGCAAATCAGGAAGGCGCGATTCACACTGAATCGTGACTACCAAAGGTAACCGAGGTTGCGATTCACGCTGAATCGCGACCCTCCTTTCGTAACCGATGGTGCGATTCACGCTGAATCGCGCCTGCGTCGCGTAACCGAGGTTACGATTCACGCTGAATCGTGCCTTCGACGCGTAACCGAAGTTGCGATTCACGCTGAATCGCGACCACCACACGTAACCGGAGTTGCGATTCACGCTGAATCGCGACTCCGGCGTGATTTCGTTGGGTGAGTCGAGGAAGACGATCGAGTAGCCTGAGGTTCAGTCACCTGGCGTCGCCGTTCTGGCTCTCTCCGGGAACCGGACCGACCAGATAGAACAGCATAGTGTCGGAAACGGGCGAAACACGGATCGTGGCAATCGAGCCGACCGTGAGTTCGCGTCAGAGGAGGAGGTGCGAGATGCAGGTCAGAACCGGTGTGAATGCTGGGTATGGACCCTCGGTTGAGCCCGCAGGCTGAGTCCGGCGCCCGTGAGGGTGCGGCCGTTATGGCCGTGCCCTCACAAGGTCGACTAGAATGAAGTGAACAGATTGATTGAACAGGAGGAGGGACCCTTTTTGCCGCACAACACCGAGTACGCCCAGCGGCTACTTCGCGAGCTGGACCTACCGGGTAATGCAGAGCAGATCCTGGAGAATCCCAAGTACGCGGATCCTGGGTTCGCCGCTGCCTTCTACGAGCACTGCGAAGAGGTGCTCTTCCATTCTCCCGAGGACGCCCTGAAGCTCGCCAAAGTTGCACTGCGGCTTGCGCACTCTCTGCCAGAAGGCACGGGGCCAGAGGGCAAAAGAAAGCACCTCGAGCTGTTCGTCAAAGCGTGCTGGATCGTGGGGAGCGCCTATCGAAAGTTCGGCCGGACGAACGAGGCGGAGGGACCGTACCGAAAGGCGCTGGGTATCGCAGGCATCTCGGATGCCATCAAGGCTGCGCTTTATCTGAGGCTTGCGATCTTGCGGGTGTCACAACAGCGGTACGAGGACGCCTTGAAACTGATCGATCAGGCGGAGAGGATCTACCGATCCGAGAAGGACAGCAAGGGTTTGGGGCATGCATTCGCCACGCGAGGGTACACCTACAACGAATCCGGTCGGTTCGCGGAGGCGATCTCACAATTCACCCGGGCGCTGTCGGCGATTGATCCACACCTGGATCCAGAAAGCGGACGCTTCCACTACTCCGCAACGCACAACGTGGGCTTTGCGATCTCTCAGTGTCGAAGCCCCGAAGCCATCGGCGCTGCGCAGATTCACATTCGAGAAGCCCGGAGACTCCTCGGCGATCGGCGACGAAGTGTCCCGAGGTACAAGCTCTATTGGTATCGAAGGGAAAGCCCTGATCAAGCTCGGATCAACGCAGTTGGGCGAACGTCGTTTACTCCGCGCACTCAAGGGACTCCTCATCCTCCGCGCGATCTTCGAATCTGCTCTTGTGTGTCTTGACCTTTCGGTCCTGTTGCGCGACGAGGAGCGTTGGAACGAGCTTGAAGAGGTCGCCGGAGAAACCTTCCGTCGGTTCGAGGAGCTTTCGGCCGACTCGGAGACAATCGCGGCGCTGTCTCTCTGGATGGAAGCTGTGAAAGCGCGCGAACTTGGGGATCAGCTCATCTCAGACGTCAGAGCCCAGCTCTCTGTGCGGATGCGCCGCCAGCCTCCCCCCGGCACTGTTCGACGTCGTTGGAAGCGGCGCTGAAGCCCCCACCTCGTCGGAGATGAGGGCCGGGGCGCCCTACCAGTCGAGATCCCGGATCTTCTCCACGTGCTCCCCGGCACCGATCCCCGGAGATACCGCTCCCGGATCTGCTCCGGGGATCGCCAAAATGGGGCAGGACATGGTACCGTAACGTATCCAAAGACGGAGGCAGCTATGACCCAATTGACCATCAGCCAAGACATTCGCCCCATCTCTGATCTCAAGGCGAGGGGGAGCGAGATCGTCACCCAGGCGGCGAACACGGGTCGCCCTGTCGTTCTGACCCGTCACGGCCGAAGCGTGGCCGTGGTATTGGCCGTCGACGAGTATGAACGTCTTCAGCAGGCGGCGGAACGGGGTGCTCTGGTGGAGGCCCTTCGGGAAGGGGAGCGGGATGTGGAAGCCGGCCGCGTTCTGACCCACGAGGAGATGCGGGCCAAGTGGCTCGCCGGAGAATCCGAGGACGGATGACGTGGAGGTCGTCTGGTCGCGGGCAGCCGATCGAGACCTGGCTCGGATCTACTCCTACCTGGAACCGAGGAGTCTCCGGGCGGTTCGCGGCCTTCTGCGGCGTCTATTCAAGACGATAGATCTGTTGGCTGAGATGCCCCGGATGGGGACGGTCGCCGATCTCGGACTGGAGAGGGAATACCGACAGCAGGTGGTCGAGCACTACAAGATCTTCTACTACGTCGAGGAAGAGCGCCTCGTCATCGTGCGACTCTGGGACACCCGCCAAGACCCCACGAAGTTCTTCGTCCCCCTTACACCTTGAGCATCCGGCCTGCAACTCGCCCAGGGTGACCGCGGATAGGTGAAGCTCGTCGTTGTCGATGCCCTCGAGCCAGGCGATCACGGCTCCGTGAGGGCGTGGACGCCTGAGCTCCGAGATGACGTTCGTGTCGAGCAGATACAAGAGCCTACTCGAAGACCTCCGGCGACCGGCGGCGCCAGCGCCGCCGCGAAGGGACCGGGATTTCGGCGCGGGGAGAATCGGCGAGCAGCAGCTCTTTCAGCGTCGGTCCGGCGGCTCTTCGCAGGCGGCGCCAATCCTCCACCGGTACCAGGACCGCGGCCTCGACGCCCCGGCGGGTCACGATCTGCGGGCCTTCGCGGAGGCTGGCCTCCAACAATCGGCTGAAGTGCGTTTTCGCATCGTGGACCGGCCACCGCTTCGGGCTCGTTTCTCCGGCCATGAAGTCCTCCAAAGGTCCGGCTGGCGAGTACTGGCGGTTCGGTCCAGCTCGATTACCTCTCCGCCGATACGGACAAGGCTTCCAGAAACCGACGAAGCCTCACGCATTCGGCAGCCTATCATGACGCCGGGGTGACCGAGGTGGCGGGGTGACCGAGGGGGGTGACCGAGGTGGCTGGCACCGCGGACAGCAGCGCCTTGGCCGAAGCGACTGGATCTCCGTCGACGGAAGCCAGCCCCAGGGCTTCGTCGACAAGACCTACGCTCTCTTCTTCACGGTCACGGAGCGCAGTGTACCGAGCGATCCGAAGCAGGACGGAGGCCCGTTCTTCCTCAACGTTTCTTAACAGCTCAAGAGCGGCCTCCTCGGAGCCAGCGGCGAAGAGCGCCTCGACTGCGGCATTCAGGGCCTCGGGGTCTGCTGTCTGCGTTGCCATGTCGGTAACGCGGACGACCAGTTCGGCTCGCGCCTGTGGGTCTGGGGTCAGCTTTGCGCCGGGGCTGCAAGCGGCAAGAATTGGGATGATGAGCAGTCCGACCCATCTGATTTCATTGACGCTACAGTTGCGGCCTCCAGATCCATCGCGGTTACCGCGGATGAATTCGCGTTCCGAGATTGTATGCATGGGATCCTCCCTTCGCTAATTGATCCACGAGTTTGCCTTTCGGCAGCTCGGCGGTCTTGGAGTCCTTCGTGGCGGCCAGCGTCGCGGAGGAAGCGAGGACCCGTGGCTTTGCGGCACCGGCTTTTGCCGGCTGTGCCTTTTCGAGGCGCTCGGGTGTCGTTGTTATCGAGACAGCACGAACCTCATTACTAGAGATCATGCTGTCTTCTACATAAGTAGTGACGCCTAACCGCCAGTTATCTCACCTACATCTAAGAAAAATCCACGAGATCGACTGGGGCTAGAAGCCGGGCGGGCGTCGCAAGACCCGAGCGGCTTCGTGATCGCACCCCCATCAGTCTGGAGAGGGCGGCGCCACTTAAGGTGCCGGCCGTCTCGGCAAACAGAGTAGCACACCGACCCGATCGACCAGCGGTCACACGCCGAACCGAGCTGATCCCAGTCCGCGAGCTACCGCGGACACCCTCTGCGAACGGCTTCCGAGGCGCAGTCCGTGTCTCAATGGCGCTAATGAGCGCGCCTTGGGGCTTCTTGGGCGCACCGGGTCCGCAGCTCTCTATGGAGCGGAGCGGTAGCAGCAAAATCGTTCTGGGTACTTTCTGGTCTGGCTCGGCGAGCGCCTCTTCAACAGCTACGACGGCGCCCGCGCCGGCCCCGCGCGGCTGCAAGGCAGCCCAACGTCGCTCGGCACGTGAGGTCTCGGCGGAGGAAAGCAACCTGGTGGGAACTCCACGCCACACTCCCCTGCCCGAAGGCGGGCCGCCGCCTCACGGTACGCTTCGACGAACAGCCGATACGCCTGCTTCAACTGCTTGCGCACCGCCTTCGTCGCGGCGTGAACTGCCGGCGCGGGCGACTTCTTCGAGCGGGCTACGAAGCGGGTGGCACCTGGGGAGCACCTGGGGAGCACCTGGGGAGCACCTGATCAGCGCCGCCTGTAGCTGCCCCGTGCGCCTGGCAGTGGCTGGCGGCGCATCCGTCTTTCGAGCTTCTGCCTGACGTCCGCGATGACCTGATCTTCGAGCTTCTGCGCTCGTACGGCATCCATCCACAGCGACAGGACCGCGATCGATTCGGTATCAGCTGAGAGCAGCCGAAACCGACCGAAAGTATCGGCCGCAAGCTCCTTCAGATCGCCCCAGCGCTCCTGCCGACAGAGAACCTCAGACAGGCTCAGTCCAACCAGAGCCAGCTCGAACGGCGCTCCCACGTCGAGGAAGCCTTCCCTGGCTCGCCAGAAGAGCCGCTCACCGTGCCGCTCGAGGCAGACCTTGACGTAGATCATCCCCTCGATCCAGGTGAGCTTGTGCTTGGGCAAGCTGCGCCGGTGGTTGCGCAGTCTCCGCTTCGCCTCGCGGATCCAGCGTAGGGCGGATTTCACTGCTCCATCATCGTCGGTCTTCGTGAACGCCAGCGCGAGACAGTGAATCGCGGAATGGTAGGTCCGGGTGTTCTTGTTCTTGGTCAACTGCAATGCTTCGCCGAAGTGCAGGATGGCCTCGGCAAACTGCGAGGATTGGCTGAAGGCGATCCCCTGTATGACGAGGGCCTCTCCGAGGTATTCGTCATGTCGCTGCGTTCGGTAGGTCTTGATTGCTCCGCGGCACAGTTCGAAGGCTTCATCGAACTTCCTTTGCGTGATCCGAAGCACCGCCAAGCGATGATGGAGGTTCGATTCCTCAAGGGTTGGAACATCCTCCCGTTCGCAGATCTGCAAGGCAGTTTGGAACGCTGCTTCTGCCTCGTCGAGCGTTCCGGCACCTCGAAGAGCACCTCCGTACACCGCGTTCGAGCGGACGCGTAACTCTCGGTGGATACGCTGCCCTTCTGATCCGCTGCGCTCCGGTACCAGCTCGGACAGTCTGGGCGCGAGAACCGCGAGCTTCAGGCCCTTCTCCGGATGATGATAAAGAACATCGTCGCAATGGCCGAGGTAGAGCCAGAGAAAAGTCTCATCCCAGTAACGAGGCTGCTCAAGCAGAGTGCCAACGTCGACCGGCAGCTCTCGGAGGAGCTTCTGGGCATACTTCTTCGAATGTGGCAACGACTCCGACTCCAAGTGTTCTGGCCAGAGAATAGCTCATTTAGGGGCAGATGGTGAAGGGGCGCGGTGAACGGGCCGCGCCCCTTACGATCAGCCGTCTCAGCCGACAGGCGGGATATTCGCGCCGACTCCTGCATTGACGCCAGTACTGATGCGCATGCTCCGTCCTCCATTCAACCGAGCTTCGCGGGTGGCGGGATTGCCCCTCCTTCGTCTCGGTTCCCATGAGGACGATAGCTGACCGAACGGTACGAAAAGGCGTCAATAGCCCGGTTCCCAGGTGACGAAAAAGCCTACCGCTCGGTCGGTAGTTACACATTTAGCCGCACCTTTACTGAATAGAAACCATTGCCGGTTCGATCTCGACGCAAAACCTCTGAAATGAGATCACATTCCGCCCTGACGAGAACTTTGTCTGCGTGGTAGATGGGAACGGCGCTCCGGAACACGTTTTCGCTGCTAGCCTGACTCTTGCTGATGGAGGAGGAGACGCCTAGCGTGACGAGAGCCGAGCCGAGCGGGTCACCATTGCCGGCGGTCGTCGCCATCCTGGAGCTCATCGCGTCCGAGCACCCTCCACTACTCGACTTCCAGCTCGATACGCTTCTCCACAGCACTACCAGATTCGTCGTGCACGAATTTGCCTCGGCCTTCGTCGTCCCACTCAAGCAGGTAGGGCAGACCATCCACAAGGCGTGCCTCGATCTGGACACGCTAGAAAGAAGACGGGCCGGCTGGAGGGACCCGGCTCTCATCCTCCAGACGCCTAACATCGTCGCGTTGCTGCACGTCTGTCGAGCCCGGGCCGGGCGGATCGCCGATCGCTACCGCCGGCGAAAGCTCGAGGTGATCGAGAGGCGGCTCCGGGCGGCTCAGGAGCTGGCGCGGTCTCGGGCCTGGATCGAGGAGTTCATCGGCCCGCCAGTCCGGGACAGAGCCGTCACTGCCAGGCCAGGTGACTGACTGTTGGGCAGGGGGTGGCGTAGGCCTCGAGCGGTTCGCCGGGAGCGCCCAGAATGCCGGCGGCATGGTACCGTCGCACCGGCCATGGAAAAAAAGTTTCCCGCAAAGTGCAAGATTTCAGAGCCCGTTGGTGTCTATATAAGTAGAGGGTCACGAAAAAGTGCCTGGGTAGATGGCGTCCACGCCGTCACCAGGGACCGCATGGCGGCGGCCCGGGGTCCGGCCTACCGGAGTCCGGCTCTTTGGGTCCGGTCTCCCGAGGGGCCGGCCTACCGGGCCGGCCTTCTGGCACCGCCGCTCTGGATCCTCACCGCGTTCGGCGGGCTCGCACCGATGGCGAGCCGCTCGTACGCCGACTGTCACGGCCCCGATCCGTGACGTGTGCCGTGCCGGCTGCCTGCACGGCTCTGACCGATTCCGAGTCCGGGGAACGCGACCTCCGCCCCTTCCGGGGGGCGTTCGTCCGCCCTGTTCGAGGACCCAACCCGCCGCGTGCCCCCCCCCGGGGTGCCGGCGGGTTTTTTCGTGGAGACCGAAGAGAAAGGAGAAACATGGAGAACGAATCGACGGACTGGACGCAGTGGGAACCGACTGCCGAAGATCTCCCGGAGCTCGATGCCGCAACGGTGGCCGCGGTCCGTGAGCTTCAGGGAGGGGAGGTCGCCGAGAGCACCCGCCACCTCTTCGCGACCTTCGAGCCGCAGCTCGCCGCCTACTTCCGGCGCAAAGGCTGTCAGGACGACGACGCCAACGACCTCACCCAGACCGTCTTCATCCAGATACTGGACCAGATCGAGACCCTGAAGGACCCGACGCGCTTCCATTTCTGGCTCTTCAAGACCGCCGAGCACCATCTCTTCAACTTCGGGCGCGACTCGGCCCGCGACCGCGAGGGGCTCGAGGGCTTCGCGGACAAAGCGCGCAAGGACAGCGAGTCGGGCACCTTCTGGGTGCGGGGCACCTTCGAGCCGAGCCCGGAGGCGAGGCTGACGGTAAGCGAGAGGGTGGGTCGGCGGCGCGAAGTGCTGCGCAAGCTGCTCAAGGCCACCCGGCTCGCGCCGCGGACGCGAAGGTCCCTCCTGCTGCGGCTGCGCGGCGCCAGCTACCAGGAGATCGCCCGCGAGCTCGAGTGCTCCGCCGGCACCGTCGGATCGCACATCAGCCGCGCCAGCACCGCACTGATCAGGAACCTCGAGAGGATCGATCTCGACGCCGTGGCTCTCGACGACGACGACGCCGACCTCGTGGCCGCGCTGACCCCGGAGCTCCTCACCTTCAAACGGGAGGCCCAGGAGGCGGATCCGACCTACGCCTCGGCCGGCATCCTCGAGGCCGCCAGCGCCGACTTCGAGGGGATGCAGGAGAGCGACGATGAAGCGCTGGATCTGCTCGACAAGACGGACGGGGAGGAGGAGACCGAGAAGGGGGAGGCCGGGAAGGTCGAGCGCGTGGTCGACAGCCCGGCGGAGATCGCCGCCGTGGCCCGGCAGGACCGCAGGCGGTGGCGGCCTCGCCGGCGGACGACCCGGACGATCCCGCCGGCGGGAAAGAGAGACGGAGGGCCGGACCTGGGGCGCCTCTCGAGAGACGACCTGGGCTACCCCCTGACCCTCCTCGAGGAAGCCGCCGCCCGCTGCGGCGAGCGCGGCGGGAGCCGCGACGGTCACGCCTTCGATCCTCTGGCGCTGAAAGCCAAGCTCGCCTGCGCCGGCTCGCTTCTCGCCCGTGGCCGGCGCTTCGCGGTCGCGCGGCGGGTCGGCGAGATCGTCCGGCTGGCGATCCTGCTGATCGGCCACGGACGGCGCGACGACGTCAGACGCAAGCTCGCGGAAGGCCGCGGCCTGCTCGAGGCCTACCTCGGGCGCAACTAAACAGTCCCCGAGCTCACGACTCCGACCCACCGCTTCCCGACGGGAAGCCGTGGAATACAACCCTCAACCAGGGCGCTACAGGCGGGCCACATGTGTCCGCCTGTTTCCGATATGCCCGCGTCCGGGACGCCGGATCGCGAGCACAAAACCAAACCGCCCGGAAACCCCGGGCAAAGAAAGGAGCCATCACCATGGCTAAATTGACTGTATCGATCACCGGCAAGGTCAGGTCCTGCCTGTTCTTGCTCGCGGCCCTCGGAGAACAAGGGCCCAAGGTGACGCAACTCGTGCTGGACAAGCTCCAGCCGAGCCTGAAGCGAGGCGAAGAGCCTCCCCCGTTCCTGGCCCAGCTGCAAGCGCTGGGCCGACTGCTCCGAGCCGCGCTCGAGCTGATGATCGCACTCGACCGCAAGCTCTACGACGAGGACGAGCTGCGAGCGACCCTGTTCGCGGATCGCCAGGAAATCGCCGGCAAGCTCGGACGCAAGGTCGGCGGCCTGCGCCGCATCGTCCTCGGCCACTACCCCGACGCCAAAGCGGAAAAACTCGGCCTCCAGGGCCGGACCGAGCAGGAGCCGGTCGCACTGCTCCGGCAGTCCGAGCTGATCTGCCAGAAGCTGCGGCGTGAGGACCTGGAGAAGATGCTGGGAGATCCCTTGTTCGATCTGCAGCTCGATCCGGAGCCCTACGTCCTTCAGGTCGATCCCGTTCTGCCGCGTCTGACCGAGGCCTACGAGGTCCACCAGCGGGCGCGGCGCCGGGTCGACAACCTGCTGGACGAGAAAAAGGAGGCGGTGACGTCCTACGACGTCGCCTTCCTGCGGGTGGCCCGCCAGTTCGAGGACCTCTGCCGTCTGGCAGGGAAGAACGAGCTGGCCGACAAGGTACGGCCGTCGCTCACCCACCCGGGTGAGACCGCCGAGAGGCCGGACGACAGTGAGGTTCTGGACTCGGCCGACGGCGTCGTCGCGGCCGACGTCGCCGGCGAGCCCGAGGCGCCTGTGTCCGAGGCCGAGCCGCGGTCCGAGACGGCGCCCGAGCCGTCAGACGTCGGCTAGATGCTAGCGGCGCCGGCGCAGCGACCACGCTGCGCCGGCGCCTTTTTCCTTCGTTCCTGATCCGCGGGAATGCCTGGCGAGGCAGGCGGGCTCGCCTTGCGGGTGACCGAGGTGGCTGGCACCGCGGACGGGTGACCGAGGTGGCTGGCACCGCGGACAGCAGCACCTGTCGTCTCATCGTGCCAGGAAGTTCTTCGTCACCTCTTCGAGGGCGCGACCGGTCTCCTTATCGAGTCCTTTGAACGCGATGCCTGCTCGACACACTCCCTCCTCCGAAACCTCCCGGATCAGCTGGCGGTTGGCGACCCGACCGGCCATCTGGAGCGACCGGTGACCGGCGCGCAGCTCCATGTCCAGGGTGGAACCGACGTCCAGAAGCAGCTTGGTCTCGATCAGCATGCCAGAGAAGCTGATCACCGAGACCACGAAGTCGTGGTACTCGCTGACCTTCGCCGGCCCCTCCAGGGTCACTTTGAAGCGTCCGTTGATGCGCTTCTCCGCGTCGATCACCATGTGGTGCTGGAGGAAGGTGAGAACCTCCAGGGCCTTTTCCTCGAGCGCGCTCCGAAACTCCAAACCACTCTGGTAGACCGGAATGACTTCGCTGTTGGACCGCTCGGTGCGCACCAGGTGACTCCATCGAACGTCCGATTTGAGCTCCAGGCCCTCGTCGCCTTTCTGGAGAGTGATCTCGTACTCACTTCCGATCTCCAGCGGCCTCTGGCACTCGACGGCGAGTCCGGTGAGGCTCATGTTGAAGACCTCGACCTCGAAGTGCAGCGGGAATCTCCCGCGTACGTCCCGAACCTGGTAGCGAGGATGCTGCCGTCGGAGCTTGTAGCGAGGATGCCGCCGCCGTCCTGATCCCGACTTCGAGGGGTCGCTCATCGAACCAGGCTATCAGAAGGATCGCTTGCAGCTCGGGCTGGGGCAACAGGTCGGCCGGCCGGTCTGTCCAGCGCTCGAGATTCAGGATGCCGTGGGTCAGGATTCGTGCGCCCGGCAGCGGCTATCACGTCGTACTCCCCTGCCCGAAGGCGGGCCGCCGCCTCGGGGAGGTCGACAGTAGTTCTCATAAAAGCATCTTTATAGCTTGATGCGCGACGGTCAAGTCCCCGAGGCGGCCCCGCCTTGCGGGCTGCCAACCTTTGGGCTAGTCTCATTTCCGGCCCGCATCTCCCTCCTCGATTCGAACTCCGTCCATGACCGAACCCAGCGTCGCGGCCCTCGTTCTCAACTACAACGGCAAGGAGCTGACGCTCCAGACCGTCGAGAGCCTGCTGGCGATGACTTACCCGCGCTGCGAGGTCGTGGTGATCGACAACGCCTCCACCGACGGATCCCACGAGGCGGTGCAAGAAGCCTTTCCCGACGTCACCCAGGTCCGGGTCGAAGTCAACCAGGGGCCGGTGAGTGGTATGAACGCCGGCCTGCGATACGCGATCGAGCACGACTTCGACTACGCGCTGCTGCTCAACAACGACATCGAGGTCGACGCCGAAATGGTCACCGAGATGGTGGCGGTGGCCGAGCGTGACGAGACCATCGGCGTGGTCGGTCCCAAGGCCTACTACTTCTGGGACCGCGAGCGGATCTGGTCGGCCGGCGGCATCCTGCGCTTCAAGGAGTCGGTGACGCGCGAGCGCGGCGACGGTGAGCTCGACCGCGGGCAGTGGGACCGCGACGAGGAGGTCGACTACATCTGCGGCTGCGCCATGCTGGTGCGGCGGTCCGCGATCCTGGCCACCGGGCTGTGGGACCCGACCTACACCCTCGGCGTCGAGGACGCCGACTGGTGCGCGCGCATGAAGCGGCAGGGGTTCCGCTGCTACTACGCCCACAAGGCCAGGCTGTGGCACAAGGTCGGGCAGTCGATCGGCGTCTACAAGCCGGGGCGCACGTTTCACACCGGTCGCAACATGGCGATCTTCGTGCGCAAGTACGCCGGCCCCTGGCAGTGGCTGACCTTCGCGCTGTTCTATGCCGCGAGCATCCCCGTGGCCTTCTTGCGCGAGCTCCCCAAGGGCAACCAGATGGCGGCGGTCATGAAGCTCAAGGGCGTGCTGGCGGGCCTGAGGGTGCCGCTGGGCTCGCCGCCGCCGTTGCCCGGGAAGCCCGGCTAGACCATGCCGGACCTGTTTCGCCCTTACAGGGCGATCCTCTCGGGGCTCCCGCAACCCGGGGCTGCGCCCCGGGCTTTACGATTTCGCCCCTTCGGGGCGCAGACATGGCAGCCTGAAGAAGCTCTGCCGTGAGCCGCGAAACCACCCGCCGGTTCCTGCATTCGTCGGGCGCCGCCATCTTCTCGCAGCTGTGGCGGGTGGTGGTGACGTTCGGCACCATGCTGCTGCTCAAGCGGTGGATCTCGGACGGGGATTGGGGGCTCTGGCACTGGGCGCTGACGGTGTTCATGATCCTCGGCGCGGCGCGCGACCTGGGGCTCGTGTTCCACGTGGTGCGGGTGAAGCCGCGGCCCTACGGCAACCTGCTGGCCGTGGAGCTGATCTGGGGCAGCGCCATGGTGGGCCTCGCCTACTGGGGGGCGCCGCTGCTCTCCCGCGGTTTCTCGGAGGCCCACCCGGACGTCATCGGAGTGCTGCGGGCGCTCACCCTTTTCCTGTTCTTCGAAGGCCTGTCGATAGTGCCCCGAGTGTACTTCGAGGGCGAGCTGCGGATCGGCCGCGCGGTGGCGCCGGAGCTGGTGCGCAACCTGGTGATGGCGGCCACGGCGATCGCCCTGGCGTGGCAGGGCTTCGGCGTCTGGAGCCTGGTCTGGGCCTGGGTCGCCTCGGCGGCGATCTACGCGCTGATGCTTTGGTGGCGCGCCTGGGGCGACATTCCCTTGCTCTTCCAGCGTGGCGAGACCCTGGCGCTGATCCGCGAGAGCTCGCCCCTGGCGGTGATCTGGTTTCTGATCATCCTGGTGCGCTTCATCGACCCGTTGATCCTCGGCTGGCGCTTCGAGAGCAGCGTGGTGGGCAACTACGGCTTCGCCTACGAGAACGCCTTCCGGATGTCCGAGATCGTCTTCCCGGCGGTGGGGCGGGCGCTCTACCCGGCGCTGGTGGCGTTTCGTGAAGAGGTGCGCCGGCTGTTCGACGCCTACGCCCTGGGGACCCTGTTCATCCAGGCCCTGGAGCTGCCGGTGGCCTACTTCCTGTTCCTCAACGCCGAGACCGCGCTGTATCTGTTGGGCGGCGCGCAGTGGGAGCAGGCACCGACCTACCTGCGTATCCTGTGTTTCGCGCCGCTGGTGGATCCGTTCACCCGCCTGGGCGGCGAGATCCTCAAGGTACAGCACCGCGACGGGCTGTGGATCGTCTGCAACTGCATCACCCTGGCGACCTTTCTCGGCGGCGGCATCTACCTGACCGGGCTTCTCGGTCCGGTGGGCATGGCCTGGATCAACCTGTTGCCGCTGGGCGGCGTGCCGATGGCGTGGGCGCTCTACCGGGTGGCGCCGAAGCGCTTTCTCGAGCTGGTACGGCAGCTGGTCTTCGTCTACCTGGTGCCGATCCCGATCTTCGTCTGCGCCTGGCTGGCCGCCGGCGACCATCCCTGGTGGCTGTTCGCGGTGTCGCTGGTCGCCGTCGCCCTCAGTCTGGCGATCTTCGCCTGGCGGTTCGGTCGCGACTTCGTGGACTTCTTCCAGCGACCCACCGGCGCTTCCGCTACCGACGACTGAGCCACGACGGCCCGTCTTGCGGGGCTCGCCCGCTTGGGCTAAGCTGCCTCACGGCAGGCCCGCCTGCCCCCACCCACACACTCACGCCCCGCAAGCCCGTCTCCGCTCGCCCGCACGCTCAGATCATCCGAAGGGCCGGGGTCTCGGATCCTGGAGATCAGGACATGATTCGCTCTCTCGTCATCAGCTTCCTGCGCAGCTCTTTCAAGGAGGACATGCGCCACCAGCTCGACGGGTCGGCCACCGCCGGCACCGCCGGCGCGCCCAGTAAGAAGCGCGCCAACCCCATCCTCGAGACGATCGCAAGACTGGGCGGCAAGCTGATCGGCCCCCGTACCAAGACCCGGATCCAAGGCTACCTGATCAACAAGTTCGACGTCCCGCTGTCGTTCGTGCCGCCGGATCAGCTGGTCGTGTTCTTCGAGAAGGCGGTGGGGCGCCTGAGCGAGACCGTGGGGCCCGAGAACGTGGGCGACTACCTGGAGTTCGGGGTCTACCAGGGCAACTCGATGATGGCCATGCAGGAGGCCGTCCGGCGCGTCGGTATCGATCGCGTGCGCTTCTTCGGCTTCGACTCGTTCGAGGGCCTGCCGAGCGAAGCGGAGTGGGATGGACCGTGGTCGGAAGGGGAATTCCGGTCGGACATCGAATTCACCCGTAAGCGCCTCACCGAGGGCGGTGTCGACTGGGACCGCACCGAGCTGGTCAAGGGATTCTTCTCTGACACCCTGACGCTGGAGCTGCGGCAACAGCACTCCCTCGAGAAGGCCAGCCTGATCATGGTCGATGCCGACCTCTACACCTCCTCGCGCGACGCGCTCGTCTTCTGTGAGCCGTTGATCAAGGACACCTCGGTGATCTTCTTCGACGACTGGAACTCGACCGACGAGGAGGGCGGCGAGAAGCGCGCGATGCGCGAGCTGCTGGAAGCCCACCCGGACCTCGAGGCCGAGGAGATCGGCACTTACTCGCCCAACGCCCTGTCGTTCCTGGTCACCAGGAAGCCCGCCGCGTAGCCCACTGGCGGGGACGCCCGATGCCGGAGACGCAGGATCTCGATCTCGCCGAGCGCAGGGTCCTGGTGACCGGCGCCAGCGGCTTCATCGGCGCCCACCTGTGCCGCGCGCTGGCCTCGGCCGGCGTCCGCCTCCACGCCACATCCAGGCACTCTCGGCCGGGGTCCGAGGCCCTCACCTGGCACCGGATCGACCTCGGCGACGCCGGCGAGGTCGACAAGCTGGTCGGCGCCGTGCGGCCGGAGATCGTGTTTCACCTGGCGAGCTACGTGGCCGGCGCCCGCTCCGTGGAGCTGGTGCCGCTCACCTTCCACGCCAACCTGGCCTCGACCGTCCATCTGCTGACCGCGCTCACTCAGCAGGGCGGCCTGCGCCGCTTCGTGCAAGTGGGCTCGCTCGAGGAGCCCGAGCCGGGCGAGCCCCTGGCGGTACCGTCCTCACCCTACGCCGCCGCCAAGATGTCGGCCAGCGGCTACGCCCGCATGTTCCACGCTCTGTACGACACCCCGGTGGTGCTGGCGCGCCTGTTCATGGTCTACGGACCGGCCCAGAACGATCTGAAGAAGCTCATCCCGTACCTGATCCTCTCGCTGCTCGAAGGCCGGCCGCCGAAGCTCTCGAGCGGCACTCGCGAGGTGGATTGGATCTATGTCGACGACGTCGTCGACGGCCTGATGCGTGCCGCCGCACGCAACAGCTTGGGCGGCCGGCGCGTCGACCTGGGATCGGGGCGCCTGGTGACCATTCGGGGTGTGGTGGAAGAGCTCTACCGGCAGCTGGCGCCGGGCGAGGCGGCGCCTTTCGGCAGCCTCGAGGACCGGCCGATGGAACAGGTACGCCGCGCCCGCATGGCCGACACCGAGGCGCTGCTCGGCTGGCGGCCGGGGACGTCGCTCGAAGACGGCCTGCGCGCCACGATCGCCTGGTACCGCCAGGAGCTCGAAGCCGGACGACTGGACACCGGTGGCGGATGATGTTCGCGAACCTGCGCCAGGACGTCGCCCGCCTGCGGGAATCGAAGTCGAAGCCGTTCCCGTGGTTCGTCATCGAGTCGCTGGCGTTCGAGAACGGTTTCCAGGCGGTGGTGCTCTACCGCGTGGCCCACTGGTTCAAGAGCCACAAGATCCCGATCCTGGGGCCGCTTTTCGGCCGCCTGTCGCTGTTTCTCACCGGCGTCGACATCGCGCCCGCGGCCGAGATCGGGCCGGGTCTGCGGATCTCCCACGGCACCGGCATCGTGATCGGCCATTGCGCCCGCCTGGGCTCGCACGTCACCCTGCTGCACAAGGTCACCATCGGCGGCACCTCGGCCAAACGACCGCACGAGATGCCGCGGATCGGCGACCACGTGTTCCTTGGTGCCGGGGCGTCGATCCTCGGCGAGATCGAGATCGGCGACCACGTCTTCGTCGGCACCGGCGCGCTCGTCATGCAGGACGTGCCGGCCCACTCGAAGGTGGTCTCGACCACCGGAATCGAGATCAAGACGGCCGACTGACCAGATCCCGCCCCGCGGCCCGAACCAGCAGATCCTGCCACTGGGGCATCACCCGCGGCAGGTCGTAGAGGCGCCGCGCGCGCTCCCTGGCCGCTTCGCCCATCGTGGCACAGCGATCCCGATCTTCCAGGATCTCGACGATGGCGCCTGCGACGGCTTCCGCGTCTCCCATCTCGACCAGCCGGCCGGTGACGCCATCCTCGACGATCTCGTCGGGCCCGAAGGGGCAGCGGGTGGCGACCGCCGGCGCCCCGAGCCCCTGGGCCTCGATCAAAGCGTTCGGCAGACCCTCGAAGTCACTGGTCGAGACGAAGAGGTCCGCCTGGCGCAGGAGCGCGAACGGGTTGTCCTGGAAACCCAGGATCTCGACCGCCTCGCCCAGGCCAAGCTCGGCGATCTGTGCCTCGACCGCGCCACGCAGTGGGCCGTCACCACAGATCCACAGCCGCACGTCCATGCGCCGGCGGACCAGGTTTAGGGCCTGGAGAAGGACGTCTGGCCGCTTCTGCGGTTTGAGGCGGCCGATGAAGAGCAGCGTCGGCACCCCGTCCTCTGACCGGCGCGCCGGCGGTTCGTCCGCCAGCTGGTCGATGGCCGAGAAATCCGTCGGGTTGGGGATCGAGGTGCAGCGTCCGGCGGTGCCCGGATAGAAGCTCTCGAAGGCGTCTTGCATGCGCCGGGAGTTGGTCACGCACTTGCGCGCCAGGGGATAGACCGCCCGCGACCACCACTGCTGCGTGCGCGGCTCGCCGACCCCCGGCGCCATGCCGATGCGCGCCACCCACGGCGGCCGGTCGCGCAGCAGCGCCACCGCCCCGCCGGTGAGGCAATTCGTCGCCACCACGTTCGACAGCACCACGTCGGGTCGCTCGGTCGTCATCAGCTTCTTGAGGCGCAGCAGCGTCCTCGGCAAGTCGCGGATCCCGCGGTACCCGAGAGTCGACACCGGCACGTCGGCGGGCAAGGGATAGGTCGACTTGTCGGTGACCAGACAGATCTGTGGCGCGAACCGGTCACGGTCGAGGCCGCCGAGCAGGTTCGAGGCGAAGCGCTCGGCGCCACCCACGGACAGCGAGTGGGTGACCACCAGGAGGCGGACGGGATCGGTCGCCGATCCGGCCCCCACTAAGCCGGCTCCAGCAATCCCGCCTCGCGCAGCGCTTGCGCTGCCTCCAGGATCTCTCCATAGCTCATCGCCGAGCGCTCGGCGATGTCGAGCAACGAGTGCTCGCCGTCGCTCTGGTTGAGCACCCAGAGCAGCGCCAGCTGCTTGCGCTGACCGGCGGCGCCGCCGATCGAGGGATAGAGCCCCCGCTTGCCGAGCTGCGGCTCACAGTGCGGCTGGAGGTTGCGGTAGCGCCGGTTCGACTCCAGCACGCGGACGACCCCGAGGTAGCGCTCCAGAGACGTCGCCAGGTGCTCGGGGCGCACCAGGTCGAGGTCGTCGGCCGAGGTGTGGTACTGCGGGTAACGGCCCCAGGGCGTCCGGGTCAACGAGCCGACCGCCAGGTCGAAGCCCGGGGAACAGTACTGGCGCTCGTCGTAGCCGAACGGCAGGAAGTCCTCGATCTCGTGCGGCTCGCCCGAGTCCGCCAGCACCCGCGCCACGGCGCGATCGATCTCCGCGTCGCCGCGACGGCTGCGCTTGTAGTGGAAAGCGCCCGCGTCCCCGAGGTTGGCGGCCACCAGACCGTGGCGCACCTGCCGCGCCTGCTCGCCGTTGCCGGCCAGCCAGGTGATCGAGCCGATAGTGCCCGGGATGAACAGGAAGCGGTAGGAGTACCGCCTCTTCGCCTCGGCGAGCAACTTGGCCAGGAAGGTGCAGACCGCGATTCCCGACAGGTTGTCGTTGGCCAGCGAGGGGTGACAGACGTGGGCCGAGAGCAGCACTGTCTGCTCGCTTTCGCCAGGCAGAAACAGCTCGCCCCAGGTCAAGTGGCCGGGCTCGAGGGTGGAGTCGATTTTCACCTCGTACTCGCCCTCTTCCAGGCCCTCGAGCACCCTGTGCTCGAGGCAGAAACCCCAGCGCTCCTGGTAGTAGGAGGTGCGGTACGGGACCAGGTCCGGCTGCTCCGGCAAGGTGAAGAGGTGCTCGCGCAGCTCGGCCAGCGGCATCTTGCGGTGCACGGGGACGCTGTAGCTCAGCACGTGGAGCGAATGCCGGCTGAAGTCGATCACCCGCTCACCCCGGGGATTCTTCACCCACGCGGCGCGGATGTTCCACTCGGCCGGGACCGTCCAGTCGAAAACCTCCGTGCCGCTGGCAACCTCGCGCACCTCCAGGTCGACGTGCCGGCGCAGGAGGTCCAGGGTCCGGCGCACGCCGTCGCCGGTGATCGAGCGGCAGATCGGATACGCCTCACGCGCCAGCGCGTGCATCTCGCCACCGAGGCGATCGAAGTCGAGCCCGTTCGGGTCCCGGAGGACGTCCATCAGCTCGTCAGGCGCCGAAGTCCGGAAATTCCAGGTCGCGCTCGGAGATCACGCTGATCTCGCGCGGCCAGGTGATCTCGAAGGCGGCGTCGTTCCAGCGCACGCCGCGCCCCGCCGATGGGTCGTAGAACTCGGACATCTGGTAGAAGACCTCGGTGTTGTCGGCCAGGGTCTGGAAGCCGTGAGCGACACCGGCGGGAACATAGAGCGCCGCCTGGTTCTCGGCGTCGAGGCGGACCGCGAGGTGGCGTTTGAAGCTCGGTGAGTCCGGGCGCAGATCGACGATGACGTCATGGATGGCGCCGCGGGTGCAGCGCACCAGCTTGACCTCCTCGGCCGGCGGCGCCTGGTAGTGCATGCCACGCACGGTGCCGCGCAGATGGTTGAACGAGATGTTGCACTGCGCAATGTCCGGCTCGAGTCCCCGCTGCTCGAGCTCGCGGCGGCAGAACGTGCGGGCGAAGAATCCTCGCTCGTCCTCGTGCCGCTCCGGCTCGAGCAGGTAGGCTCCCGCAATCTCCAACTCGCGGAAGAGCATCGATTTCCGCTAATCCGGATCGGGCAGATCGGAGTCGAAGAATGCCGCGGTGTCGCCGACGCTGGCAAACGTCTCGAGCGGGTTGAAGTACTCCTTGCACTCGCCGGACTCGGTGTCCTTGACCGCCAGCGTGAATTCGACGTTCGACAGCGCCCCGTAGAAGACCCAGAAGTGGCCGTTGTTGGTCCTACCGTCGAGTACTTTGATCGCCAGCTCGATGTTCTGCGGATCGAACCAGTAGAAGGCGCCGGTGTCGTCGGTCTGGGGCACGGCGATCCCCACGCCCGTCTGTTCGAAGAAATTCTTCCAGGCGGCTTCGAGCCGGAAGCGGCCCTGGTTCAGGCACAGGGCGGTGCTGCTCGGGACGCACGGGCCGTCCGGCAGCTGGCCGCACAGATTCTCACGCGTCAAGGCGTCGATCGCCGGCGCGAGGAACGCGGCGGCCATGATGCCGTAGCCGGTGGAATTGGGATGCAACTGATCGAAGTAGTAGAGGTCGAAGAAGTTCGGCCGGTCCCAGAATTCGTGAAATTGATCGGCGAAGGCCCAGCCGTTCTCCTGCGCGTCCTCGAGCAGCCTGTCCGCGATGGTGTACGTCTTGCCGTTGGACGAGTCACGCGGGGAATCCGGACCGCGCGGGATGATCGACGCCAGCAGCGGCTCGACGCCGGCGCCCTCCGCTTTCGCCATCATCTCGTTCAAGTTGAACAGCGTCGTCTCGAAGGCCACGGCCTCGGAGACGTCGTTGGTCCCTTCCATGATGATGATCACGTCGCCGCCCACGGCCAGGACGTTGTCGATCCGGGAGATTCCGACATCCGTTCTCTCGCCGCACTCGCCGAAGTTGAGGAACGTGGTGTCGATGCCGGCCGATGCCAGTTGCGAGCGCAACCGCGACGGATAGCCGGCCGTGGAGGTGTGGTCCGGACACACCACGTTGCCTTCGCCATAGCCCACCGTGATGCTGTCACCGAAGACCAGAACGCGCTTGTCCGCGGCGTCGGCCGGCAGGCTCGAGACGCACAGCAGCAACAATAGCAGCGGGATGGATCTCGGGTTCATGGTGGTGTCGGGCAATGGAATCGTGGACCGAGGATCGGACCGGGACGAGTGGGGTCCGGTGCGCGGCGACCTGAGGCGACATATTTTATCGCACCAGGACATAAGTTGTCGAGGCCGATCCAGCCTCGACCACCGAGCGCTAAAACAGCGTGTAGATGAACGGCGCGACCGCCGAGCCCTGGGTCAGGACCAGCAACATGCCCAAGAGCAGCAGCATGAGCACGATCGGCCCGAGCCACCATTTCTTGCGGACTTTGAGGAATTCCCAGAACTGCTGCAGGAAGATCTTCATCTGTGGACTCCTAGAAAAACTTCTCGTACCGCGAACGGTCCTTGATCGGGTACTCCTTCTCGATCCAGTAGCTCGGTGCGTCGCGGTCGAGCTTGCGGTGCAGGGCGTCGCGCCCGATCAGGCGGAAAACGAGTCCGACCGGCGTCAGGACCAGGAAGAAAAAGATCGTCAAGAGCACCCGCGTCATCACGAAGCCGAGCGCCACCGCCATGGTCATCCAGGCATAGTAGATCGGCTTGACGACGATCGGCAGCAGGGTGCCGACCACCGCCAGCACGACGCCGATCTGCCACAGGAGAGGCAGATCGCGAACCTTGGCGCCGAACACCCAGGGAAAGACGTAGGCCAGAACCGCCCACAACAGGACGAAGGCGATACCCACCGTCCAGCTGAACTTGCGCAGGTCCGAAGGATCTGCAGGCAGCTCTTTGACTTCCGCGATGATCGACATCGATTCGAATCCCGCTCAGTCGAGCTCGAACTCGTCGCGCCAGTCGCCCTGTTCGGCCCAGTCCGGTTGATCCGGCTTGGCCAGCAAGTAGGGGCCGGCGATGAGGAAGTCCATGTCGGTGCGCATGAAGCAGGTGTAGGCGTGCTCCGGCGTGCAGACGATCGGCTCGCCGCGCACATTGAACGAGGTGTTGATGATCACCGGACAGCCGGTGAGGTCGTGGAAGGCACGGATGGTGTCGTAGTACAACTGGTTGTCCTCGGGGTGGACGGTCTGCACCCGGGCCGAGTAGTCGACGTGGGTGATGGCCGGGATCGAGGAACGCTTGACGTTGAGCTTGTCGATACCGAAGAGATCGCTCTGCTCGTCGCTCATCGCCTGGCGGTGCTCTTCGCGCACCGGCGCCACCAGCAGCATGTAGGGACTCTCGCGGTCGAGCTCGAAGTAGCTCGAGACCTCGTCGTAGAGCACCGACGGCGCGAACGGCCGGAAGGACTCCCGGTACTTGATCTTGAGGTTCATGATCGACTGCATCTTCTCAGAGCGCGCGTCGCCGATGATGCTGCGACTGCCGAGGGCTCGGGGGCCGAACTCCATGCGGCCCTGGAACCAGCCGATCACCTTTTCATCAGCGATCAACCTCGCCACGCGGCCGGGGATCTCCTCCTCGTCGAGGCGCTCGTACCTGGCGCCGAAGACGTCCAGTCGACGGCGGATCTCTTCCGGGCTGAACTCGGGACCGAAATAGGAGCCGCGCTGGTTGCCCCGGGGCCCGACACTGCGCTCGTTCTCCAGGTACTGATACCAGGCCACGAGCGCCGCGCCCAGGGCGCCGCCGGCGTCGCCGGCGGCGGGCTGGATCCAGATGTCCTCGTACTTGCTCTCGCGCAGGATGCGGCCGTTGCCGACGCAGTTCAGAGCCACGCCACCCGCCAGGCAGAGGTGCTTCTGTCCGGTCTCGCGGCGCACGTGCTCGGCCATGCGCAGCATCACCTCTTCGCACACCACCTGCACCGAGCGCGCCAGATCCATCTCGCGCTGACTGAGCTCCGACTCGGGCTGGCGCGGCGGTCCGCCGAACAGCCGGTGGAACTTCTCCGACGTCATGCGCAGGCCCGAGCAATAGTCGAAGTACTGCTGATCGAGGCGAAACGAGCCGTCTTCCTTGAGGTCGATCACGTGCTCGAGGATCGTCTGCGCGTACTTCGGCTCGCCGTAGGGTGCCAGCCCCATCACCTTGTACTCTCCCGAGTTGACCCGGAAGCCGGTGTAGTAGGTGAAGGCGGAATAGAGCAGCCCCAGGGAGTGCGGGAAGTGAATCTCCTTGAGGATCTCGATCCGGTTGCCCTCGCCGACGCCGAAGCTGGTGGTCGCCCACTCGCCGACGCCGTCGATGGTGAGAAACGCCGCCGACTCATAGGGCGACGGGTAGAAGGCCGAGGCGGCGTGCGACTCGTGGTGCTCCGACAGCAGCAGCTTGCCCTCGAAGCCGTCGAGCGATTTCCTGATCAGGTCCGGGATGAAGAGCTTCTTCTTCAGCCACAGCGGCAGGGCCTTGATGAACGAAGGCAGGCCGAGGGGGGCCGAAGCGATGTAGGTCTCGAGGATACGCTCGAATTTGAGAAACGGCTTGTCGTAGAAGGCCGCGATATCGAGCTCGGCGGCGGTGATGCCTGCCGTCTCCAGGCAGTAGCGAATCGCTCTCTTCGGGAACTCAGAATCGTGCTTGATGCGCGAGTATCGCTCCTCAGACGCCGCGGCCACCACCTCGCCGTCAACCACCAGGCAGGCGGCGGCGTCATGGTAGTAGCACGAGATGCCGAGGATCTTCATCGACGGGTCCTGACGGAGCGATTCGGAGGAGTGGGGAGATTCGGGAGGCGGGAGCCCGGCCGAAAGGCGTTTCTACCACAATCGGCGCCACTCCGTCACGACAATCCAATGCGTGCCTTCGTCACGACAATCGATGCGTGCCTCCGTCACGACGTCACGAGGTCTTGCGAGCTTCCAGCTCCTCCAGCGTCTTTGGCCAGTCCTGTTTCATCAGGCGGGAGAGAGCGCGGTCGGCCAGCAAGCGGCCGGCGGTCTGGCATCGCGGGCAGTAGTTGGCCTCGTTCTCGGCGTAGAGCACGCGCTGGACCGGCGTCGAGCACACCGGGCACGGCTCGCGGTAGCGTCCGTGCACCGCCATGCCCTGGCGAAAGGCGGTGACCTTGTCGGGGAAGCCCTCCCCCACCTCCTCGCGCGTGCGCTCGGTCCATTCGACGAGTACCTCGCGGGTCGCTTCGAACAGGCGTGGCCACTCCCCCTCGGCGAGCTGGGCGGTGCGCTTGAACGGCGACATGGCGGCGCGATGCAGGATCTCGTCGGAGTAGGCGTTGCCGATACCCGACAGCAGCCGCGGATCGGTCAGCGCCCGTTTGAGGGTGTGGTTCTCGGCGGTCAAGGCGGAGTGAAAGGCCTGGAGATCATTGTCCAGCACCTCCAGCCCGCCCGGGTCGTGCTCGGCGACCGCCGCTTCGCCCCGCACGAGGTAGAGCGAAGCGCGCTTCTTCGAGCTGGCCTCGGTGAGCAGCAACGTGCCGTCTGGGAAGTCGAAGGCGGCCAAACCGTTCCTCCTCGGCACCTTGGCCCCCTTCGGCCGCCAGCGCAGGCGCCCGGCGATCATCAAGTGGAGCACCAGGAAGAGATCCTCCTCGACCGCCAGCACCAGGCGCTTGCCCAGACGCCTCACTCCGACGAGCCGCTTGCCCTCGACCGCCGAGAGCGGCGGATCGTAGGACCGCAGCAGGAAAGGGCTCGTCAGCCGGACGCGCTCGATCTCCCGGTCGAGCGCGAACCGCTCCAGGGCCTCGACGTAGACGACGATGTCCGGCAACTCGGGCATGAGGGGGCACCGAGCTTACCAGCAGCCAGGTGGGGTTCAGGCTCGTGAGGTCGGCTGGGCGCTGAGGTTCCGAAACAACGACCAGCCTCGCTGCTACGACCGGCTCATCGTTCGGGCAGCGCGGGACAGTCCTCTCTAAAGAAGTTCCGGCATCGTTCGTCAGATAGCCTGTGCTGGCCGACTTTCCTCCTCGCGATGGCAAGCAACTCTTCCCAGTGGCCGTCCAGGTCGGCATGGCTTTCCAGGAGGTAGATTCGAATCTTGCTGTCGGTGCCGCCGGAGAACAGGAACTGCCTGCCGGTCTCGCCCGGTCGAAAAGCTACCGTGTGGACGGTCCCGTCGTGAGCCTGAAAGGCATGGAGCTCAACGAGCGGCTCTGGTTGAATCCCAGCCTGGAAGGCCCAGACCTTTACGGACTGTCCGCCCGACGCCGCGAGAAGTGCTCCGTCTTGGCTGAAAGCGACGTCCGTAACCGGCTCGGAGCTGCCGTCCAGAGGCTGGTGCCCGATGCTCTTGTGAGTCGTAAGGTCCCAAACCTCGATCCGATCGGATGATCCAGTGGCTAGATAACGGCCGGTGTGGTCCAGATCCACTGCCTCGACGGGTGACTCGTGTCGAAGTGTCGTTCTCTCTCTCTCTTCGAGATACCAGACAACTGCTCGGTCGTTGTGGTTCCCGGTGGCAATGAGATTGCCCGAGTCCGAGAAGTCAACTGCCAGGATCTTGTTGGAGAACTTGAAGGCGGAGTTGATGTTCATCCGGTCGAAGGTTCTGTCGTGTACATTCCAGAGGGTCAGAAGCTTGCTGCCTGTCGCCAATTGGCTGCCGTCGGGGTTTAGGGCAATGCTGTTGATTGGAAAGAGGTTCGTGTCGAATCGTGCGATTTCGCTCCAGGTCTCGACATCCCAGATGATCGCGGACTGGCCCTCTGAACTAGCTACTAGGCGATTTCCCGTGTCCCCGTTGAAAGCGACACTCGAGAATGCCTCTCCTTGGCGAAGCGGTTCCTTGGCCCGGCCTTGAAAATCCCAAAGGAAGACTCCGCTAGCGGTGGCCGCCGCCAATAGTCTTTTCTTGCTAGTGATAGACAGATCTCGAACCTCGCTGGGTGCCTGAAGCGTGAAGGCGTCTTCGAGCGTTTTTCGCACAGCGCGTTTCGCATCGATCGGGGTCGCCTCATCTGCACCAGACGTGATGCTTGCCGTGTGAAGAGCCAGTAGCAGCCGGTCGAGACGGTTGTAGTCGCCGAGCTGGTCAGTGCGCCAGAGAAGACGCCTTGCCGCCTCTTCGGATCGCCGCCGCCGCTCTTTCCTTCTCTCATGTCTGGAAAGTTCGCGCCTGAGTTCTTCGACCGAATCCGAAAGCCTCTTCTTTTTCTCCTCGAGTGCCTTCTGCTCCTCTGCTTGCTCCCGCTTCTTCTTAGCGCGTGTGAGTTCCGTCACGCTCTCATCGATCCCTTGGAAGATCTTTTGGAAGAGGATATCCCGACCCTGACGCTCCTTTTCCAGGGTCGCGATCTGACTGTTCAAGTCATCTTCGGTCTCCTGGAAGATCTGGTGGTTGCTTCTAGCTTCTAGCTTGTGTTGCTCTGCGCTTTCGGCATGCTTACGAATCAAGCTCTCGAGTTCCTGGGTCTTGTCCCTGGTCTTGAAGAAGAAAGCCACGAAACTGAGTGTCGCGAGCAACAAGACCACGGGATAACCGAGAAACCTTCGCAGCCTCTTGGCGCGCCTTTTTGCCCGCTTGATCTGTGCGACTTTTTCTTCGATGGGTTTTGCCACCTCGAGCCGGTACGCCTCCCTGCTTTCCCGGTCTCGAACCTCCTGCTCGATCGAAGGAATCAGATACTCAGTGGTCAGCTCGTAGTAGGAGGTCCCGCGTTGAGCGGTCAGGCTCACTAGCTTCTTCGTTTTCAAGTACCTCAGAATCGGATCTACTTTCTTAGGATCGGCGCCTTCAGCAGAAGTGATCAGTTCAAGCAGCTTGCCTTCACTGACCACGTCTCGGGTGCTCTGGTCCGTGATGAGCTGGCCCAGCGTGGCGATCGTGAGCGTTCTCCGTTTCCCAGGTCGGATGTCGAGCTCGTCCTCCAAAAGCGTCTGGAGGATGCCTCGAACTCTATCTAGCTCTTTGTACTCGTCGATGCCGATCTCGACTCGATCAGCCGCGAACCTATTCCACAGTCGATTACAAACGATCTGAAGCTTTGTCGGGTGGATAGAACCTTCGAGACGATGCTCTTTCAAGTCGCTCAGGATCTCCTGCGCGAGCTCGGGCTTGATCCGGGACACGTATGAGTGGCCGGGCTTGAAAGGATCGAGGATGGCCTTCCTGGCGTCTTCGCGGCTTAGATGACCCAGCCGTAATCGGTAGTCGAAGATCCGGGCGTAGTTTTTTGTTAGAAGTTCGAGCCTTCCGAGGAAATCTTCGCGGATCGCGATGAGGATCTTGATATGGAAGTCGTCGCTGTTGGCGACTTTGAAGAACATTTCGAGAAACTCACGACGCAGTATTTGCTGTTCTTCGGATTCACGATCGAACAGCGTAAAGAGTTCCTCGAATTGATCGAATATCAGAACGCAAGGAGATGGAGAGTCTCTCAAGGAGAGAATCTCTCGAAAGTGCTCCAAGGAGATGGCAATCCTGCTACCCTGACTCTGGGTTTTCGTATCAAAAATGGACGGGGTGAACCCGGGCCCGGGCTCCTCGCCCGTGTCGATTCTCTCCACGAGGATCGGCTCGTCGCGGATCGGCCGAAGGAGCAGACGTTCAACGCCGTAAGACTCTTTTCTCAAAGCCGGTACCAGGCCGGCGTTGATCAACGAAGATTTTCCCGAGCCGGAATGGCCGAAGAGCACGACAAGAGGCGAAACTAGAACTTTTGCAAAGAGGTTCTCTGCGATCTTGTCGCGGCCAAGGAACACGTGCCGATCCGAGTAGCGAAAGGCATGGAGGCCTCGGTACGGACTCTGCGGCCGATCGGTGTTCTTTCGCTCTGCCGCTTCTTTGCCGCTCATCGGGTGCAAGCCTCGTAAAGTGCCGGCACGAAGTCCCAGAGATTCTGCCTTAAGAAGCTCACCATTCTCTTGGGGTCATGCTCCAGGATGGTGACAATCAAATTGTCTGGGGATGGATCCACGGAAAAAGAAACGGGAAACTGAGAGGATTTGAGGTTCCAGCGCAACGAGTTGAAGAGCAAGCGGAGGTTGTAGTCCTTGAGGCTGTAACCGATGAACAGGACGGGCCACGTGTTCAATCGGGCGCGAATATTCAACGGTATCGGGTGCCTGTCCGGTAAGCTCATTCTCTCGATGAATTTGAAGTAGTCGACCTCGGTGACCACCAGGGATTTCGGCTTGGCAAGCTCGCCGTGCAGTTTGAAGAGGATTGGCTTCTCCTCTTCGGGGTCGAGAGGTACGTCCTCCGGTTCGTTGTCCGGATCGTAGACGACGGGAAGGGGTCGCTTGGGGCGCTCTTTCGTTGTGTTTGCCCGGCCGAGAGCCAGGTCGAAAAGATTGTCGTAGTTGGTGGTGATAATCACCGGGAAGGGAAGCGCGGCGAGCATCTCCAGTGCGGGCGAAGGCAGGTATCCGTTGTCGAGCTCGGCTCGAAGTGCGTCCACGAGCTCCTTGCGAGAGCCTCCCTTGCGGCGTTCCATGTACAGCGAGACTCTCTGAAGGTTTGAGGAGTCTTTGTAAGGGTACTGGCAGGCTTTCGCGAGGCGTTTCGATAGCGCCGCACCGCTCGGCGGTCCGTTTTTATACTCGTATCGAGAGCGCTCAGGGGACGGGGCGTGGGCCATCGAGCCGAGGAACAGGATGCACTTTCCGTCTTTGACCTTGCTGATCACAGATTTAGGGATCGAGTCGACTTCTTTGGTTTTGGCAGTCATTCGAATGGGCAAGCGCGGCGATCGGGTTTGTTCTTCGCCACCGCAGAGCAGGCCTCCGACGGAGATTTCCCGTCAGCCGAGTCTGCCGGCATCAGGGTGAGGTACGTGTCGAAACTGCCGATAGTCTACCGCCAATCCCGTGTTTGCTGTCAACAGCGTAAGGAAAGCGAGGAATCCCCCACCGAGGCACCTGCGAGTGCAGCTGCTATGCTCTGTCCGACGCGGATTGGCGAGTCGAAGACTATGCCCGAGCATACCAGCGGCCAGGCTACCCGATGGCAGCTGACCTCAGCGTCGCGCCGACCTCAGCGTCGCGCCGATGTCACCAACCGGAAACCCACCTGGCTGCTGCGCTTGGCGGGGGGCAGCTCAAGGCTGCCGGACGCCTGGCACATCTCTGGAGAGGACCTCCAGCTGCCACCGGCGACCGACTCCTGCTTCCTGGGCTCCCAGCTGATCGAGCGATCCTGGAAGAAAGACTCCGGCGCAGAGGGGCGCTGATCGCCGTCGGGGCCTTCCAGCAGGTACATGGCCGGCGGGGTGGAGCGCGTCCATTCCGCGACGTTGCCGTGTACCTCGTGGAGGCCGTAGGCGTTGGCCGGCATGCCGCGCGCCTCCTCGGTGCCGATCTCGCGGTCCCTGGAGTTGCCGGCGCATCGCGCGTCCTCCGGCGTCAGCTCGTCGCCCCACCAGAAAGCGGTTTCCCGATCGCCCTGCGCGGCATAGCGCCACTCCGACTCCGTCGGCAACCGGTAGCCGTCGCACCCGTCCACCGGCGCGACGAAGCCGCAGAAGAAGCCGCCGTCGCAGGACGGAGCGTCCTCGGGGCAGCCGACGCCAGGTGTTCCCTGGCAGCCAGCCAGGCGATAGCAGGCCCGGCGCTCCTGGTGCTTCGAGAGCTCGTTGGCAAAGAGCATGGCGTCGAACATGTTGACCCGCTCCACCGGGCACTCCTCGCCGCAAGAGCGGAAGTACGACGGATTGGCGCCCATGAGCAACTGCCAGTCGCCCTGGGTGATCTCGGTGTCGGTGATCCAGAAGTCGTCCCTCACCCGCAGCATCTGCCGGGACTTGCCGCGCTGCCGATCCTTCGGCGACCGCGACGCCCCGATCTCCCCCGCCGCGACGTACTCCAGCCGGAGATCCAGCTCGCGCTCGTCCTCGTCCTCGGTGGCTAACTGAGTCACTTCCTCGACCATCTCGAGGCCGGCGGCCCGGGCGAGAGCGATCTTGAGCGCCTTGCGCAAACTCTTCGCGTCCCAGGCGAGCTGAAAGGTGCCACCGCTCTTCTGCGCCAGGCAGCGCAGCTGCGACTGGGCCTTGGCGTTGCGCAGGATGTCGAAGCCGACGACGTAGGTGGTAAAACCCACTCCTCTGCTCTCCATCGCCTCGTGGATCTCGCACGGATTCCGGCCGCAGGACTCCTCGCCGTCGCTGACCAGTACCACCCGCGCGGTTTCGCCCTCGCTGGCGACGTCTTCGGCAGCCTGGATCACGGCCTGGGTCAGAGGCGTCGCGCCCTTCGCCTGGATCTGTTCGACGGCGGCGATCACGGGCGACGCTCCACCGCGGTCCGTCGGCACCAGGGTCTCGATGTCCTGGCAGGTGCCGTCGCGATGGCCGAAGGCCACCATGCCCAGCGAGATCTTCGGATCCCAGTCGGCCAGGACCTCGCGCAGCACGTCGCGCGCGATCTCCAGCTTGGGCCGGCCGTTGATCCGCGCCTTCATGCTGCCCGAGGCGTCGAGAACCAGGCTGATCCGGTCCGGCTTGTCGTCCTCGTCGTCTTCGTCCTCGTCGGTGATCTTCACTACCTTGACGCCGTCGGCCGGAACGGCGCCCGGCGAGACGTAGCCGATGGCCGCGGTGTGGAAGCGAACCCACTGGATGACCGCCTCGTCGCCCTCTCGTACCAGCAGCCCGTCACGGCGGGCCGCGACCGCTTTCTCCTGCCAGCCGTGCACCGAAGAAGCGGACTCGGCGTGCACGAATCTGCTGAATGCGGCGTGGATCTCCGTCTCCGGAGCCTGTTCCACGGGCTCCACCGGCTTCTCGTCGGCCCAGGTCTGACCGGCCAGCAGAAAGAGCTCCGCCACCTGCTCGCGGGTCAGCGACTCGGTCGGGTTGCGATGGTGGACGATCAGGCGGAAGCCCGGGTCTCTCGTGGCGGCAACGACGACCGCGGCCTCCGCGACGGGATCGGGCGTAACGGGAATGGGCACGGCGCCCGATCGACCAACGGCAAAAGCCAGCGCGACCAGGACCAAAACGAGCGAGCGCTTGAGCATGGGTTGGATCTCCTCCCTTCACCTATTCAACGGATCAGACCCTCCGAACGTCACAGTCGTCTCCGCTCACCGCGCTGTCTTCGCGGCCTTCTTGGCGGCGCGGATCGCGCGCCCTACTTCCGCGTCCAGCTGGCGCTCGACCTCGCTGCCCCAGCCCGACTGCTGGTACCGGACCTTGCCGTCGTGGCCGACCACGACAAACGTCGGATAGCGGGAGATCCGGAAGATCCGGCGGGTCAGCTCGCGGTCCTCGTCCCACACCTGGGGCCAGTTCATGTCGTGCTTGGCGACGAAGCTCCTCAAGGCGTCGCCGTCGTGGTCGTTGCTGATGCTCAGCAACACGAAGGGGTCCTTTTCGCTGCGCTCGTGGAGCGTCTGCAAGTGCGGAATCGACGCCACGCAGGGAGGACACCAGGTGCCCCAGAAATCGATCAGGAGCACCGTGCCCGCGAAGCTCCCTTGGCTGAGCCGCTCGCCTTCGAGAGTCACGGCTTCGAAGGCCGGCAGGGCGTCCTTGGCGCGACGCGCGGCGCTGTCGCCTTCCTGGAGCACTTTCGCGAAAGCCTCCCCGTACGGATCCTCCTGGGCGAGGGCCGGTATCGCGGCCCACAGCAGAACCGCCGACGTCAGAATCCACGTCGGTTTCGAGAACCACCGTGTCTTCGAGAAAAACAGTGTCGCTATCCGCATCATCGAGACCTCCCTCGGGGGAAACCTCGAGATTGTAGCGCGAGGCCTGTCTGTCCGAATACTCGGACAGACTCCTACCTGTTCATTTCGGTTCCCCGAGCTTCCGCCTCCAGCCGGCCTGTCAGCCAGTCCCGGAACAGCGGCAGCTCACGCTGCAGGGCCGACAGGTAGGGGCGGCAAGCCTCCTGATCGCCGGCGCGCGCTTCGCGCTCCAGCTGCTCGCACAGGATCATCACTCGCCGACCTCCGAGCCAGCCGGCCAGGCTCTTGAGGGAGTGGGCTCCCCGGACCACCGACGACAGACCGCCGGCTTCGAGCGCCCTCTCGATCGTGGCGAGCTTGAGGGGCGCGTCGATCAGAAATCGCCGCACCCATTTGCGGAACAGCGCTCCGTCCGGATCGAGTCTTCTGAGTCTCTGAAGAGCCTCGCGGTCGTGGGATTCTCCGGTCATCCTGAAGCTCCCCGGAATCGGCTCTCTCGAATACGCGTTGTGTAGCATTCCCAACCTCCAGACATCGACCGTGGACCGGGTCGAACCGGCTGAGGCCACAGACTCGCCCCGGCGTGTTAAGCCGTGGTGAGCGAAATGTTGCGATCTGTTAAGGCGTCTTCGAGAGGGCTCAAGGCGAGCAGTACCCTTCGATCGGCGTCACGCCGTGGAAGACCACGACGCTCCCCGCCGGGGCCACGTACTCGCTCAGACCCACGGGATCGCCGGGGTTGCCCCAGTCGTAGGTGTACCCGAGAGCGGTCCACGGGTAGTTGTCGAACAGCTCCTCGTGGCCGTAGCTGGACGCCCAGTTGTCGCACATCCAGCGCAGGTGCCCGGGGTGCACGGTGAGGTACCTGCCGGACACCTGGCGTTTGAGGCCGCAGTCCCAGGGGCGCCTGAGGTCGCGGTCGACCACCGGGATCTCGACCTGGCACTCGTGGTCGGAGATCTCCGGATCCGGGCACGGGCGGAAGAGGTCGGTCGGATCGACCCAGACCTCGAGGAAGGCGTCCTTGCCACGGCCGGGGGGCAGGCCGATCAGCTGCTCGAGCCGCAGAGTGAGCATTGGAACGTCCAGATCCAGCGCCTGACAGAAGTCCCGGGCGAGAGGGGTGGCGGTAAACCAGGTGTCGACCGGCAGCGGGTAGGTCTGCCCGGGCCGGAGCTCGGTGGGCTCGTAGTACTGCTTCTTGGTCCAGGTCGCCATCAAGATCTGGCCCTGGTCGTTCCAGATCAGCCCCTCGGTGGAGGGCAGGAGCGGCGTCAGATCGCGCGAGATCTCCGCCGGCGTCGGGACCCGGGCGTCCTCGATGGCGGCCTCGTAGGCGGCACGGATCTCGGGCGAGGCGGGATCGAGGCACAGCGGACAGCCGGGCGCCGGGGCCGCGGGCATGGCCGGCGGCGAAGGAGCAGGGGCCGAGGGAGCGGAAGACGGTCCCGAGCGGCCGGCGCAGCCGGCGAGCAGAGCCAGGGCGAGGATCGGGACGAGCAGGCGGGGGCGTCGGCGCATCGGTGCTACCCCATCCCCTGCCGCAGCACTCGCACCTGGCGCTCGACCTCGACCCAGGCGGTGCCGCCCAACGAGGTCCGGCGCTCGGCGGCGGCGCGAGGGTCGAGCCAGGGGCCGAGGTCGTCGGGAAACCGGGGGTGGAAGCGCTTGGCGGCCTCGGGCGTCAGCGCGCCCAGGTCGCTGCCCTGGTCCTCGCACCAGCGGACGATCCGCCCGACCACCTCGTGGGCCTCGCGGAACGCCACACCGCGCTCGACCAACAGGTCCGCCAGCTCGGTCGCCAGGCTGAAGTCGCCTTCGAGCGCCTTCTCGAAACGCTCCCGGCTCAACTCGAGGGTGCGCCACATGCCCGCCATGATGCCCACCGACGCGAGGGTCGTCTCCACCGCGTCGAACAGCGGCTCACGGTCTTCCTGAAGATCCCGGTTGTAGGCCAGGGGCAGAGCCTTGACCAGGTGCAGCAGGGCCATCAGGTCGCCGCACACCCGCGACGACTTGCCGCGCACCAGCTCGGCGGCGTCCGGGTTGCGCTTCTGGGGCATGATCGAGGAGCCGGTGGCGTAATCCTCGCCCAGGCGCACGAAGGCGAACTCCGAGGACGACCACAGCACCAGCTCCTCGGCCATCCGCGACAGGTGGGTCATGCAGATGGCGCAGGCCGCCGCCACCTCCTGCTCGTGGTCGCGCGCCGCCACCGCGTCCATGGCGTTGTCGGCGACGCCGGCGAAACCCATCGCCTCGGCCGTCGACGCGCGGTCGATCGGGTGCGGCGTGCCGGCCATCGCACAGGCGCCGAGCGGCGAACGGTCGAGGCGCCTCGTCGCGTCGACGAGGCGCTCGCGATCGCGCACCAGCGGCCAGGCGTGTGCCAGCAGGTGGTGGCCCAGCAGGATCGGCTGACCGCGCTGCAGGTGGGTGTAACCGGGCAGCAGCGTCTTGCCGTCACTCTCGACGCGGTCGAGCAAGGTGTTGACGAGCTCCGCGAGGGCGGCGTCGAGCTCGCCCAGCCGGCGCTTGAGCCAGAGGCGCACGTCGGTGGCCACCTGATCGTTGCGCGAGCGGGCCGTGTGCAGCTTCTTGCCGAGGTCGCCGAGCAGCTCGATCAAGCGCGCCTCGACCGCCATGTGCACGTCCTCGTGCTCGTCGCCGGGAACCCAGGCGCCGGAGGCCAGCTCGCCGCGAACCTCTTCCAGACCGGCGCACAGACGCTCGGCCTCGCCCGGATCGAGGATGCCCACCTCGCCGAGCATGGTGGCGTGGGCCACCGAGCCGTCGATGTCCTCGTCGAGCATACGCAGATCGATCGCCAGTGAGGTGGAGTAGCGCTGCATATCGCCGCTGGTCGGCTGATCGAAACGGCCGCGCAGCAGATTGGGATCGGGCTCGCTCATGGTGCGCCGTACTATGCCACAGCGGCTGTTGTGGAACACAGTAGGCTGTTGTGGATCATCGTAGGCTGTTGTGGATCATCGTAGGCTGCTGTGAAATCATCGTAGACGGCCATGAAATCAGCGGTACTGGACAAGATCGCCTCAGTGACCCTCAACTGCCGGCTGCCCCGAGAGGTCAAGCTGGGCGACGAGTTCCCCTGTCAGGAAGGGGACGTGGTGGCGGTGCGGGTGCTGACCCGCAAGTCCACCTACAACCAGCTCGAGCTCACCACTGGCCGCTTCTCGCTGGTCAAACGCGGCGACGTGATTGCCGGCGCCCTCGGTCACCGGCGGGCGCTCCTGGGCTATGCCGGCCACCTGCCCGAGCAGCTGCGGGTCGGCGACGTCATCCACCTGCTCAACACCGGCGGCTGCCTGGGCGTGTGCACGTCGTCGAATCCGGACATCGGTCCGCCCTTCGACTGCGAGGTGCTGGGCCAGATTCTCCACTTCCCCTACCTCGGCGAACGCATCGGCGTGCCCGCCAACATCGGTCAGGGCGCCGAGCCGATGAGCGACCGGCTCGACGTCGGCGCGGTGCCGGTGGTGGCGGTGGTCGGCACCTGCATGAGCTCCGGCAAGACCCTGGCCTGCACCAGCCTCATCCAGGAGCTGGTGCGCGAGCGCCTGAAGGTACACGCGGCCAAGGCGACGGGCGTCAGCCTGCGGCGCGACGTCCACGCCATGGAGGACGCCGGGGCAAAGGAGACCATGATCTTCACCGACCTCGGCGTCGTCACCACCCAGCGCGCCAACGCTCCGGCGCTGACGCGCAGCATGCTGTCGGCCCTGGCGGCCTCGGATCCGGACGTCATCGTGCTGGAGCTCGGCGACGGCCTGATGGGGGACTACGGCGTCGACGCCATCTTGGAGGCCGCAGACATCCGCGAGGCGTTTTCCGCCGTGGTGCTGGCGGCCAACGACCCGGTGGGCGCCTGGGGCGGCCACCGTCAGCTCGCCGAGCGCTTCGAGATCGACACCACGGTGGTCACCGGCCCGGCGACCGACAACGTCGCCGGCACCGACCTGATCGCCGGCCGCATGGGCGTGCCCGCCTTCAACGCCCGCACCCGGCCCTCCGAGCTCGCGAGGCACATACTGAAGCACATCCGTCAGGAAGAAGTCGCCGATGCCGTCACCAGCTGAGATCCCCGCCCCGGCGCTCAAGGTCGCCGTGCTCGGAGCCTCCGGCTACGTGGCCGGCGAGCTGATGCGCCTGCTGGCGTTTCATCCGCGGCTCGAGCTGACGGCGGCGATCTCGCGCTCGCAGGCCGGCCGGCGGGTGACCCAGGTCTTTCCCCATCTCCGGGGCGTCTGGGACGGCCTCGCCTTCGGCAGTGACGAAGACCTGAACGCTCTGCTCGAGGCTCCCCGCCTCGCCGTCTTTTCCTGCTTGCCCCACGGCCAGACCGCCGCCCGGCTCGACGCCCTGCTGGCGAAAGCCGAGGAGTGTGGCACCGACCTGCACCTGGTCGACCTGTCGGCGGATTTCCGTCTGCCCTCGCCCCGTGACTACGAGGAGGTCTACGGCGAAGGGCACGGCGCGCCCGGGCGCTACGGCACCTTCACCTGCGCCCTGCCCGAGCTCCTCCCCGGCACCCCGAAGGGCGCCGTGGCCCACCCCGGCTGCTTCACCACCGCCGTGACGCTCGCCTGCGCCCCCGCCCAGGCCCGCGGCCTCGCCCGGCCGCCACACTTCCGGGTTTCGGCCGTCACCGGCTCGACCGGAAGTGGCCGCAAGCCGTCGCCCACCACCCATCATCCCGAACGCCAAGGCAACCTCAGGGCCTACCTGCCCCTCGCCCACCGGCACGCGCCGGAGATGGAGATGCTGCTCGGCCGGCTGGGCGGCGAGTGCCCTGAGGTCAGCTTTGTTCCCCACTCCGGCCCCTTCAGCCGCGGCATCCACGCCACCGTCCACTTCGATCTGGCGCAGCCGATGACCAGCGACGAGCTCGCCAAGCACTACGCCGCCTTCTACGCCATGGCGCCCTTCGTCTCCGTGGCCTCCGAACCGCCCAACCTCAAAGAAGTCGTCGCCACCAACCGCTGCCGCCTCGGCGTCGCCGCCCGCGGCACCCGCGCCGTCGTCCTCTCGGTGATCGACAACCTCACCAAGGGCGCGGCGGGAGGCGCGGTGCAGTGGATGAACCGCCTGTGCGGTTTCGAGGAGACGGCGGGGCTGGAGCTGCCGGGAGTCGGGTGGGCTTGAAGCTCGCCTCTCTTAGAACGAGTTCCCCGACGAAGGAACCGTGTCCTCGCGCGGGAAGCGAGGGTTCCCCGGCGATCGAACTGCCTCTTCGCCAGCGAAGCGAGGGTTCCCCGGCGATCGAACTGCCTCTTTACCAGCGAAGCGAGGGTTCCCCGGCGATCGAACTGTGTCTTCACGGAGCCGTTCTTCGCGCTCGTCGGGTTCTGGCAGGAGCCGGCGTCAGGGGTCGAGGCTTTCCGCGGTGCCGAAAACGCTCCCATCCCAGAGCTTCTGCGCGCCTGGAGAAGAATCTCCAGTCGGCCCTGATGATGCTGACGCACTTCCCTTTACGCGCATTTTTGGTCGAGAGGCGACGGCGGGCGGCGAGTGAAATGCGCGTAGGGGAAAAGGCGTCAGCATCATCAGGATGTATTTGGATCTCTCGATAATTCATGTGGCCGAGGATGCGGGTGGATCGTCAGTAGCGGAAGCCGGGCCCTTCCGCCCCGGGCTCTCACGCGTCTCCGAGCACAGCCAGAAGCTCCTCGGGCGTCAGAGCGGATATCGGGGAGCCGGCGAAGTCGGCAACGTTCCGGCTCACGATCTGAGTACAGCCAGCTGCCTCGGCCGCACTGGCCAACGCGGCGTCTTCGAAGTCGGTGAACGAGAGACTCCTCGCCCGGACGAAGGTACCGAGCGTCTGGAGCAGTTGCAGCTGGCGCTCGATCACCTCGATCGGTTCGACGAGCTCACCGAATAGATGAAGGAGGTCGTCCGGGCGCGGCAGGACCTTCCATACCGCGGCAGCCTTCCGGCCCTCGAGGAAGGAATCCGCGCTCTGGAACAGCCGCCGCCATATCTCGACCGCTACCTCGCCCGCATCTATCGTGATCCGGCCGCCGCCCACTAGGCGCTCGACCAGTACGTTATCGACCACGGCAGCGCGGAAGCCTACCGCCGGCTTCTGGAAGCTCCCGATGCCTTCGGGCGCCTCCGAGGCCAAAAGATTCTCGGCCAGCCGACCGCCAGCCGATCCGAGTCTCTCTCCGCCGCTAGTCGCACCGCCGCGATCGGCCTCGACCGCCATTCACAACTCGAGGTCCGCGAGCAGGAAGCGCCGCGGCCGAGGTTGCGACTGTGAGGAGTCCGCGAAACCGTGGATGCTATGATTCGCGATGGTCGCGGCGCACGGCTGACGTACAGATGGCGGTCCGCAGCCGCACCAGCAACTGCAGGGAGACGACAATGGCGGGAGCATCCCACCCTGAGACCGTGGCAAGGAGGCCGGTGGAGGCACGTGATCTGGTGCAGGCCAAGTTGTACGGAACCGAAGAGGAGGTTATCCGCGACGCTCTACGCCATCTCCTGCGGGCACGCCCTGACGCGAGGCTCCGGCTGGCGATACATCGCTACGAGAACGAAGAGATCTCGTTAGCTCGAGCGGCTGAAATGGCGGGCGTGAGCTGGGCTCAGATGCGGGAGATTCTGCTCGAGAGCGGAGCTCGGCCCCGGCTGGGTCCGGAGACTGTCGCAGAGGCCGAGGACGAGATCCAGGCTCTCCGCGACTTCTTCGCCGACCGCCAATGAGCGTCATTTCCAATACCACTGTCCTCTCCAACTTCGCAGGTATAGGCGCCCTCGATCTGCTCCGAAAGCTCTACGGCGAGATCTACCTGTCAACGGACGTCTACCAGGAGATTCAGCGAGGACTCGAGGAAGGTTATTCCTTCTACGCCGGTATCGATGCAATAACCCATCCGAGGGCGGAGGACGGCTGGCTGCGCCTGACGACTCTCACCGGCCAAACGGAGGTTGAGCTGTTCTCGGCTCTGCCTTCTCAGTTGCACGCGGGAGAGGCTTCGAGCCTGGCGATCGCTCAGAATCGACGTTGGCTCTTTCTGACCGACGACAATGCAGCACGGAAGCTCGCACTGCGACGAGAGGTGGCACTCTCTGGCACGCTGGGATGTCTCGCGATCGGAGTCGAGCGGAAGCTGTGGGCGCTGGAAGAGGCGAACCGATGGCTGAGAGGGATCATCGACTCCGGTTTCCACTCACCCGTTGCGGATCTTGCGGAGCTGCTGAAAGTACCCGGGCCGGATCAGCAGTCATGACGACCGTGTGCGTTCTCGTCCATGTGGAACGTCGTGCTCACCACCGATGCTTCAAGGCGGCAAGGCGCTGCGTCAGAGGCGAGGAGGCGCTTTCGCGCCGAGAGTCGTCGGCCAGTCGGCACCGGCTCTCAGTATCCTCATCGAGCTCGCTCACATGGTCCCAGTGGTAGGCAAGCGCTTTCGACCAACTCCTCGCAAGGCTCGAGGTGGTGTCGAAGCGACGCATCGCTGATGGTCGGTCTTTCTCTACTGGACGGTGAGAACTCGCGACGTCCCACCTCAGAGGTGTATGAAAGTGCACCATGAGTGCACCATTTGGGCCGTGAGAGCCGCAGGAGACAATCGGCGCTGCTGAAGGGGCACCTCCTAAGATATTGCAACTAATAGATTTACGTGGCGGAGGGAGTGGGATTCGAACCCACGGATGGTTGCCCATCAACGGTTTTCAAGACCGCCGCTTTCGACCACTCAGCCATCCCTCCGGCGATGGACCTCGCTCGGGAGCTTACCCCGAAGCAGCGGCGAACGGCTAGCTGCCAGGCGTCAGCGAAGAGTCTCCGTCAAGAGCACCTCAGGTGAGCTGGCCTGCCGCTCGATCACGTAGGCCGCCCACTCATGTGACCCGGGCGAGAACACGGACTCCGGGACGAGCATCGAGTAGCAAACGTGCTTTCCGCGCCGGTAGGTGCGAGCCGTGGACCGGATCACGCCATCGATGGCGAGGACGAGATCCACCGGAGGCTTCGTGCCGGGCGGCAGCTCGACGGCGCCCATGAGATAGGCGGGCACGTATCCCGAGGCTGGATCGACGGCAGTGAGGGCCTCGCTCTGGTCGAGACGAGCTTTGACGCTGTTGCCATGGGTCGCGAGGGCGACCCCGGAGCCTTCACTCAGCGCGTCGATCCGTAGGCCGAGGAGCTCGGGTGCCGGTCCGGCGGCGTAGACCTCGTCCCACTCCCCCGCGCCGACACGGACGATCTTGAGCCGTAGATCCTCTTCCAAGAGGGGGCTCGGCCAGTCACCGCGCGGCAGTTGGTCGGCGTCGGCTCCGGACGGATCGCGAGCTCTCAGCTGCTCGAGTCGATCGGGATCAAGGAGCCCTCTGCCCTCGACTTTCCAGGGAATCTCGAATCCCAGGACGCCGGCGATCGTCGGTAGCAGGTCGCGGAGGTCGACTGACCGGTCGTCGATCGCGCCACGGCGGGTGTGGGGAGCCTTGACGAAGAAGGGCACGTGAACCGTGCCGCCATCGCCCATCTCGCGAAAGAAGCCGCCCGGCCGATAGCTCTGGCCGTGGTCGGCGGTAACGACCACCAGGGCCTCGTCGTAGATCCCGAGCTCTTCGAGGTGATCGAGGATCCGCCCCAGCAAGCGGTCCGTGTAGCCGATCTGGAGGACCAGGCGGCGATACGCGAAGTCGACAAGGGATTCGTCATCCTGCCAGCGCGGGTGCCCCTTCTCGCGGGCTCGCCCCTGGAGCATCTCCAGGTTCAGGCGCCGGGCACTCCCGGGGTCGACGTAGCGCCGGCCTGAGGGCAGGTAGTGGTACGGACCGTGAGGCAGTTTGAGGTGGAGGTAGGAGAGGCTGGGGCCGGAGCCTCTCGGCAACCCATCGAGGAATCGCTGGAGCTTCGCCTCGAGATCTTCCCGGGCGATCTTCTTCCGCCGTTCGCGGATGATCTGCAGGCGTTGCTCGCGCTGGTCCTCCCCGCGCGTCGGGCCGGCGAAAGATCTCGGTGTCTCCGCGTTCGCGAAATCGCCCCACTGCTGGTCGACGGCCGGCAGGCGTCCGGCCAGCTCGACGGGCGTGAGGATGTGGAGATAGACGATGGCCGAGTCTCTCAAGAGCCCCGCGAGGCGCGGGGGGGCCACCTGCTCCTCGGCCTGGCCGCAAAGCGATTCGGGACACAGCCAGGTCATCGATTCGAAGATCCAGGCGGGGGTCCGGGGCCCCACCAGGGTGAACAGGGACTGCGGGTACTCCGCGACGATCGGCAGGGTGCCCAGGACGGTGGAGCGGCCGGCCAGGAGGGCGGGCACGGCGGCAGAGGTCTCCGGGGCCACGGTCCGGGCCTGGCGAAACCAGACCGCGTCGGTCGCGAGGCGGGCGAAGGCCGGAAAGCGGACCGCGTCGACCTCCCCCGCCTCGTCCATCAGGGCGGTGACGGGCAGGGCATCGAAGACAACGATCACGACCGGCGTCCGGCGCCACTCCACCCAGGGCCCGCCGGCTTCCCGCTGGGGAAAGATCATCGAGACGACCGGGGTGAGGAAGAGGAACACGACCGGAAAGATCAGAACCGCGGGCGACAGCACGGTCAGGAAACCCCGGATCACGGCCTGACGGTGGTAGAGGACGGCTGAGATCGCGCCGATCACGAGGGCGCAGGCGATCGCCGCCGGGGCCGGAAAGCCGAAGCGCTTGCAGACGGGGAGGGCGATCATCGCTGCCAGCGCACCTACCAGGAACCACGTGGCGAGGGAAGCCGCGCGGCGACTGGCGAGCCGAAGGCCCGCCAGGCTGGCGGCGAGGAGGGCGGGCAGAGCCAGGCTCAGCAGCAGGACCAGCAGCCAGATCTGGAACGGCGGGGTGCGCCGGGCGACGAAGAGCTCGGCGTAGCGGCCGAAGACGTCGTAGATCGGCTGGGCGACGGCGAGGCTCCAGAGGAGAACGACGTGCAGGGCGGTGGTCCGCATGGGGGGCGGACCGGTTGGCGGAGTCGATGAGCTCACCCCGCGGCCACGATCCGCTCCAATCCCCCGGCGTAGGGACGCAGCGCCTCGGGGACGATCACCGAGCCGTCGGCCTGCTGGTAGTTCTCGAGGATGGCGATCAGGGTGCGGCCGACAGCGAGGCCGGAGCCGTTGAGGCTGTGGGCGAGGCGAGCCTTGCCGCCGCCCTCGGGGCGGTAGCGGAGGCTGGCGCGGCGAGCCTGGAAGTCGGTGCAGTTGCTGCACGAGGAGATCTCGCGGTAACGCTGCTGGCCGGGGAGCCAGACCTCGAGGTCGTAGGTCTTGGCGGCGGAGAAGCCGATGTCGCCGGTGGACAGGGTGACGACCTGGTAGGGCAGCTCGAGCAGCTGCAGGACGCGCTCGGCGTGGCCGGTGAGCTCCTCCAGGGCGTCGTAGCTGGTCTCGGGGGTGGTGAGCTGCACGAGCTCGACCTTGTTGAACTGGTGCTGGCGGATCAGACCGCGAACGTCCTTGCCATAGGAGCCGGCCTCGGCGCGGAAGCAGGGGGTGTAGGCGACGTAGCGCACCGGCAGGTCGGCCTCGGCCAGGATCTCCTCGCGGTGCAGGTTGGTGACCGGCACCTCGGCGGTGGGGATCAGGTAGAGGGCGCGCTCGTCTTCCGGGTCCGCGACGTAGAGCTTGAACAGGTCGTCTTCGAACTTCGGCAGGTTGCCGGTGCCGACCAGGATTTCGCGCTTGACCAGGAACGGCGTCAGGACTTCCTGGTAGCCATGCTCGCCAGTGTGGAGGTCGATCATGAAGCTGATCAACGCCCGCTCGAGCCGCGCGCCGGCGCCGAAGTAGACGGTGAAGCGCGCCCCGGCGAGCTTGGCGCCGCGCTCGAAGTCGAGGATGCCGAGCTCGGGACCGAGGTCCCAGTGGGCCTTCGGCTCGAAGTCGAAGCTCCGCGGCTCGCCGATGACGCGCTCGACGCGGTTGGCCGCCTCGTCGGCGCCCTCGGGCACACTCTCGTGTGGCAGGTTGGGGAAGCCCATGTGAGCCTCGCCCAGCTCCTCTTCGAGGCCAGACAGCCGGCCCTGGATCTCCTCCACCCGGACCTTGAGCTCGGAAACGGCGGCGATCTGGGCGTCGGCGTCACCACCCTCGCGCTTGATGCGGCCGATCTCCCGGCTCGCCTCGTTGCGCTGGCGCTTCAGGTCTTCGATCTCGACCAGGGACGCGCGGCGCTCGGCGTCGCTCAGGCGCCAGCGTTCAACCTGATCGGGGTCGACGCCGCGGGTGGCCAGGAGCCGCGCGGTGCGGCCGGTCTCGTCGCGCAGAAGGTCTCTTGCCAACATGGGAGGCAGTGTATCCAGGCACCGCGGAGAGCGTCAACGGCGGCGGCTCACCGACCGAGGGTATACTGGGAAGAGAAGTCACAAGGTGAACGGTCTTAGCGAGGAACACGGTCTTAGAGAGGAACACTGCCATGGCTCGAGAAAAGAGCATCCTGTCCTGGTACCGGGCGTCGACCGAGACCGCCAAGGGGTTCATCTCGGGCAGCACGTTCGATCGCAAAGAGGTCGAGTACTCGATCATCGACGGCGAAGCCGTCTTCGAGGGCGACATCATCCTCGGCACCGAGGACGAAATGGCAGCGACCAGGGAGGCCTCCCAGCGCACCAGCAGAGGTCTGGTGATCACCGGGGACCGCTTTCGCTGGCCGGGCGGCGTGATCCCCTACACGATCGATCCGGATCTGCCCAACCGGAACCGCGACCGGGTGGCCGTGGCGATCGATCGCTGGGAAGCCGCGACGCCGATCCGTTTCGTGGAGCGGACGACCCAGAAGGACTACGTCACCTTCCGCCCGAGGGGCGGCTGCTCCGCCCACGTGGGCCGGCGCGGCGGCCAGCAGTTCATCAACCTGGCCACCAATTGCGGAACGCAGGCCACCATTCACGAGATCGGGCACGCCGTCGGGCTCTGGCACGAGCAGAGCCGGGAGGATCGCGATCAATTCGTGAAGATCGTGCGCGAGAATATCTCGCTGGGTCAGGAGCACAACTTCAATCAGCACGTCGCCGATGGCGACGACGTCGGCCCGTACGACTTCGCGTCGGTGATGCACTACGACCGGTTCGCGTTCTCGAAGAACCGGCAGCCGACGATCGTGACGCTCGGCGGTGAGGGGATTGGCGGGCGCAGGAACCTGAGCCCCGGTGACATCGCCGCCGTGGAGCTCATGTACCCCGACCCGCCGTTCAAGCCAGAGGACCCCAAAACCGACGACCCCAAAACCGACGACCCCAAAACCGACGACCCCAAAACCGACGACCCCAAAACCGACGACCCCAAAACCGACGACCCCAAAACCGACGACCCCAAAACCAAGCCCAAGCCGGTGCCCACCGTCACCTGGGCGTCGCTCGGCGGCGAGGTCGAGGATCCCGTGGCGATCAGCCATCCCAAACGCGGGATCGACGTCTTCACGCTCCGGGCCGACGGCTCGGTCTGGCACATTCGGCGCGCCACCGAGAGCGAGGGATGGAGCGACTGGAGCTCGCTCGGCGGCAAGGTCTCGAAGCTCGCGGTCGGCCGCAACGAGGACGGGCGCCTGGAGATCTTCGCCCGCGGCGGGGACGGCGCCCTGTGGCACAAATGGCAAACCTTCGCCGGCTGGAGTGACTGGGCGTCCCTCCGCGGCAAGGTCCGTGACCTGGCCGTGGCGAGCAACCAGGATGGTCGCTTGCAGGTCTTCGCCCGCGGCGAGGACGATGCGTTGTGGCACCTTTGGCAGACAGCGCCCAACAACGGGTGGAGTCAATGGGACTCGCTTGGCGGCAAGGCCATCGAAGTCGCCGTCGGAGCCAACGAGGACAACCGGCTGGAAGTCTTCGTCAAGGGCGGAGACGGTGCCCTGTGGCACCGGTGGCAAACCGCGGCGGGCGGCGGCTGGAGCGATTGGCATTCGCTCGGCGGCAAGATCTCCGAGCTCACCGTGAGCCGCAACCGAGACGGGCGGCAGGAGGTTTTTGGCACAGGCGAGGACGGCGCCTTGTGGCACATCGCGCAGTTCGTCCCCAACGGCGGCTGGGGCGGCTGGGCGTCGCTCGGCGGCAAGGTCTCCGAGATCGCCGTCGGCCTCGATCTGGACGGGCGGCTCGAGGCTTTCGGCAAGGGTCGAGACGGCGCGCTTTGGCACAGCGGCCAGATCGCCCCGGGTCAGGGCTGGGACGACTGGTCGTCGCTCGGTGGGCCGTCCGCCGCCCCGGCGGTGGTCAACAGACAGGACGACCGGCTCGAAGTCTTCGCGCGCGGCGAGGACGCTTCCCTGCGGCATATCTGGCAGGTGGCGCCCGACGAGCGCTGGGCTGGAGCCCAGTGACGCGGTCAGCCTGATGGCCTGCGGGCGGTGCTCAGGCTCGGTCGTGCCCGCATCAGTGCTCGCTCTCGATCGCGTTGCGCTCCGTCCTCGGCCATCAGGCCGCCCGCTCACGGACTCGACGAACGGCCCGGCTCTTGGCTCGCTTTGATGTCAGAATCGCCGGCGATGCTGGCGTTGCCCGAGCCCGAGAGACTCGTCGTACCGGTGGCCGCGATGGCGGCGGCCCACGCCTTCGCCTGGACGCAGTCGGATCCGGTCGGGCGCGCCGAGGCCGTGTACCTGGGCCTGCTGAGCGCCGGAATGCTGGCGGTGATCGCGTCCCTGGGCGCCCTGGGGAGACAGCGTGGCGCGCCAGAGCTGCCGGCGACCGCCCTGCTCGCCACCGCGGCGATGTGGATCGCCTACCAGGGGCCGTCCCGGGGGGCGGCGGTCTCGCTGATCCTGGTGATCGGCCTGGCCGCCAGCGCCGCGCGGGTGCTGCTCGCCCCGGGCGGCGGGCTGCGACCGGAGCTCGATCCGGGCGTGGCGGTAGCACTGGCACTGGGCCTGCAGATCCTGATGCGCGGCGATCTGCTGCTGGCGCCGCTGCTGGACCGGCGGGCGCTGGTCAGCCTCCTGCTGCTACCGCTGGCGGCGGGCTGGGCGGTCTCCATCCTGGCCGCGCGGTTCGGGGTCGGGCGGGCGCTCCTGGCGGGGGGCCTCGCGGCGGTGCTGGCTCCGGGCTTTACGGTGACCTCGACCCTCGCCCTCTACGCGCTCGCGGCCGGGGCGCTGATCGGCAGCCGCCCACGCCACGCCGTCGTGCGCTGGGCACCTATCGTGTCCCTCGTTCTGCTGGCACTGTGGGCTCCGCCCAGGGGAATTCTCTTCGCGCTCGCCGGCGCCGGGCTGGCAGGCGTGTCCGGTGTGGTCCCACCCCTGCTGCTGGTCGCGGTCGCCGGCCTGACCATGCTCAGCGACCAGACGCGCGTGCCGATCGAGGCGGTGCGCTCGTGGCTCGGCGCCGCGCTGCTGGTACCGGCGGCGGCGCTGGCCCCGGCCGGCGGACGCTGGCTGATGCGTCTGGGCGCCCTGCTGGCCCTGTCCGCGGCGCTGATCTCGAGGACACCGGAGGCGATGGCGGCCGGAGTCGCCCTCGCCGCCCTCGCCACACCGCCGGCGGGCGCGACGGCGCGGCTGCAGCGCGCCTGGTGCCTGACGCTGGTGGTCGCGGTCTCACTACTCGCCGCCTATCCCTGGGTGCGTGAGGATCCGAGGGGTGATCTGCTGACCCTGCTGGGATGGACCAACGAGCCGTCCGCCTTCCTGATGCTGCTCGCTTTGATTCCGGGCCTCGGCCTGCTGTTCGACCGCCTGGGCGACACCCTGCCGCGGTGGCTGTCGCGGCCGTTGCCGGTGGCCTGTCTGGTGCTGCTGTGGGCCCTGGTCCGCACTGTCACTCCCACCGCGGTGCTGGTCGACAGCTACGGTCCGGTCGTGCTCAATGAGCGGACGGCCTCGTGGCAGCACGACCTGCCGGCCGAGGCGATCGGTTCCGTGGCGCTCGACTCCAACCTGACGGGCGGAGTCGCTCTGGTGCCGGGCACCGAGGTGGCGGTCGTCGAGCTGCATGGAGCCGATGGCGAGGTGCTGCGCGAATGGCCGTTGCGAGCCGGCTTCGACACCGCCGAGTGGGCGGCCTCGCGCGCCGACCTCACTATCCTCGCGCCGGCGCCCTGGATCTCCACGGTGGCGCCGGGAGGCACTTTCTTCGCCCAACGGTTTCGAATGCGGTTCGACGAGGAGGACGTGGACGCCGCGAAGATCGCCATCCGGCGCGGCGGCGACCTGCCGGCCGAGACCGCGGTGGTGATCTACCGGCTGGAGCTGCGCCAATGATCGGCCCCCGGCTCTCGACGCTGGTGGAGCTGGCGGTCGCCGTGGCTGCCGCTGCAGCGCTGCTTACGGTCTGCCCGCCCGGCGATCCGTTTCGCGGCACGCTGGGAATTCTGCCCCTGGTGGTGGCGGCGCTGCGGGCACTCGAGCGGCACGCCAGCTCGCGCCGCCTGTGGTGTGGCGAGGGCCGGATCGCGGGCCTGGTGCTCGTCGCCCTGGTCGTCCTGACTCTGCAGCGCCACCGCCTGGGCCTGGTGGCGACCGACTGGTTCCTGGCCGCCGGCTTCCTGTTGCTTCTGGCGCACCGTACGACGCGACTGCTCATCGCCCTGCGCCCGAGCCTCGGCAAGCGCCTTCCGCGCCGGCCGTCGTGGGCGTTCTTCCTGCTGCCCTGGATCGTCTATCTGGCGATCCAGCCGTGGTCGAGCGGTCATCGCCAGCCCGACGGCGACGAGCCTTTTTACCTGCTGGTGGCCCACAGCCTGTCCCACGACCTCGACGTCGATCTGGCCAACAACTACGCCGAGGACGACTGGCGCCGGTTCATGCGGCGGCCCATCGAGCCCCAGCCCGGCGATCCGGTGGGTGCCGGCGGCGAGCAGTATTCGCGCCACAGCTTCCTGCTGCCCCTGGCGCTGGCGCCCGCGTACCGGCTGGCCGGCCGCGCCGGCGCGATGGCGGTGATGGCGGCGCTGGCCGCGGCGCTGGCCTGGATGGTGCTGCGCCTGGCGCGGCACTACACACCCGAGAGGCCGGGGGCGGCACTCCTGGCCTACGGCCTCTTCGCCTTCAGCCCGCCGCTGTTACTCTACAGCTACCAGGTGTGGGTCGAAGTGCCGGCGGCACTGCTGGTGGCTCTGGCCCTCGACCGTCTGCTGGAGCTGCGCCGGGGGCAAGAGTGGACCTGGCGGCAGGTCGCGGCCCTGGTGGTTCCCATCATGCTCCTGCCGGTGCTCAAGCTGCGCCTGGGGCTGCTGGCGGCGTCACTGCTGGCTCTCGCCTTCTGGCGCATCCGTCCCCGGCGGGCGGTGATGGGATGGGCGGCGGCGGGGCTCGCGGCGGTGGCCGCGGGTCTGGCGCTCTACAACCTCTGGCGGTTCGACAACCCGTTGCGGCTCTATACCTGGAGCGAGCTCGACCTGCTCGCGCACTCCGGCACGGACTACGTCCGAGGCGCCGTCGGCATCTTCTACGACTGTGCCTTTGGGCTGTTCGCCAGCGCTCCCGTTTGGTTGCTCCTACTGCCGGCTGTGGGCGTCCTGCTGGCACGCCGTAGCCCTCTGCTGGTGGACTTCCTCGTCGTCGCCTTGCCCTACCTGATCCTGGTCGCGCCGCGCCCGGAGTGGTTCGGTGGCTGGTCGCCGCCCTTTCGCTACCCGCTGGTCTTCCTGCCGCTGCTGGCGCTCGCCCTGGTGCCTCTGCTGGATCTGCGCAGTCGACAATCACTGCGCCAGTTGATCGCCATCCTCGGCGCCCTGACCCTGGTTCTGACTGTCGTCTGGGTGGTGATTCCCGGTTGGACCTACAACTTCGCCGACGGCAGGACCCTCCTACTGGACGAGGCGAGCATACGGCTGGGCGCCGATGTCGCGCGCTTCTTTCCCAGCACGGTACGACCACGTGCCGCCACCTGGTGGTGGCTGGCGACCTCGTTGCTGCTGGTTCCCCTGGGTTGGCGGCTGACGACCGCCCGCCGTCCGCCGGCCCGCGGGCATCCGACGGCAATCTGGGGCGTGAGCGCCGTCCTGTTGGCGCTGCCCCTTTTGATCTGGGCCGGCCGCCAGCTGCCGACGCGCGTCGTCCACCTGGAGGACAACTTCGTGGGTCGAGAACAGGGCGAGCTCTATCCGCCGTCCTGGGTCCTCCAGCGGCCCAGATACACAGGCGGCTGGGCTCTGCCCGCGGGCGGGCGTCTGACGGTGCCGGTGACGCCCGGTGGCGAGATGGTCACAATCCGCCTCTACGGCCGCCTGGACGCGGAGAAGGGGCGTGGACGGTTGTGGATCGGCGCGGGAAAGAGGCGCCTGGGAGCATGGCGCGCGGGCGTTGCGTGGGAAGAAGAGACCCTGGGCCCGGTCGCCTGGCCGGCCGGCCGGCCCCTGGTGATCCGAGCGACGGACAAGCTCACCGCGCCGGTGATCATCGACCGCGTCGAGTTGGAATGGCAGTAACACGTTGGCCATCGGAATGGCGGTAACAAGCGCCATCGTTCCCACCCTCGGGCTGAGCCGCTGGCTGGTCGATTGCCTGCGTGCTCTGCGCCGCTCGGGTGGCGAAGATCTCGAGATCCTACTGGTGGCTCAGGGCGGCGAGCTCGATGCCAAGGCCGAGAGCCTCGCTGACAGGATCCTCCGGACCCCTGCAAACCTAGGCTTCGCGGCCGCCACCAACCTGGGCCTCTCGCAAGCCAGCGGTGATCTCCTGGCGACCGTCAATGACGACGCCGTTGTCGATCGGGATTGGTATGCGAGGCTGTGCGGCGCGCTCGATGCCCAGCCGCGGGCGGCGGCCGTGCAGGGCGTCCAGCTGAAGCTCGACGACCCGTCGAAGGTCGACGGTGCCGGCGTGGCCTGGAATCGTTTCTGGCAAGCGGTTCAGATCGGCCGCGACGGCTCGCCCGACGATCTGCCGGCCACCGACGTCGAGATCTTCGGCGTCTCGGCGACGGCGGCGATCTACCGCCGGTCGGCGCTTGCCGAGGCCACCGACGCTGGTCTCCAGGCATTCGACGAACGGCTCTTCGCCTACTACGAAGACGTCGATCTCGCCTGCCGGCTGCGCGCGGCCGGGTACCGGGCGCTGCTGGTACCTGGCGCCCGTGCAGCTCACGCCGGCTCGGTGAGCGGCAGGCGGCTGCCGGGAGGAACCCGGCGACTGATCTACCGCAACCGGCACCGGGTGCTGGCGCGGCTCCTGGGGCGCGCCTACTGGCCGCGCTTGCCATGGCTGGTGATGCGCGACAAGCTCGACCTGTTCCAGGCCCTGATCCGGGGCGACGCCCGGACCGCCGCGGGGATCGCCTCCGGCGGCCTCACGGCCCTCGGCTCGTGGCCTCGCTTCGCCCACTTCGGCAAGCCGCTGGTGCCGCTCGCCGAGCTGCGTCGATTCCGCACCGATGCCGACAACCCCGGATTCCAGAGTGTCTGATACCTCCACCCCCAGGCTGTCGGCGGTGGTGGTCCACTGGCGCGACGAAGAGCACCTGGGCGAGCTGCTGGCCGCGTGGCCGCGTGAGGAGGCCTTCGAGCTGCTGGTGGTCGACAACAGCGACACTCTCGGCGAGCGGACTGTGGGCGAGTCGCAGTCGCCGGCGCGGCGGATCTCCCCGGGCCGCAATCTCGGCTTCGCCGGCGGCGTCAACCGCGGTGTGGCCGACGCACGAGCGCCGATCGTGCTGATCCTCAACGCCGACGCACGGCCGCGAGCGGGCGCCCTGCAGGCGATCGTCACCGCCTTCGACGAGTTTCCCGACGCCACCGGCATCGTCCCGGCGCTCGTCGACGCCGACGGCGGATCCCAACACCGGTGGCAACTCCAGCCCCTGCCCACGCCCTGGACGCTGCTGCTCCAGACCTTCTTTCTCGCCGGCAGGCGGGGCCCGCGCGAGGAGCCGGCGCGTGGCACGCCGGTGGAGCAGCCCGCCGCGGCGGCCCTGGCTCTGCGCACCGAACCGTTGCGGCGATTGGGCGGGCTCGACGAACGCTTCTACCCCGCCTGGTTCGAGGACGTCGATCTGGCCCACCGCCTGGCGGCAGGCGGGCACCGTCTGATCTACGAGCCCGGCGCGCGGTTCGTGCATGCTGGCGGCGCCGCGGTCCCTACGCTCGGCTACGGCCCCTTCCTGTGGATCTACTACCGGGGTCTCGAACGCTACCTGCGCCTGCACCACGCCGCGGTCTGGTCGTTCCTGGCACGCCTGACGCTACCCGCCGGCATGCTGGCGCGGCTCGCCCTGCTGCCTTTGCGCCGGCCGCGACGCGCCAGCAGCCGTCGACACGCCGCCGCCGGCTTGTTGGCGGTGGTCGCCGGCGCGGCGAGCGGTTGGCGGCGGCCCGCCGGCTACGCGCGACGGTTCTCGCCCGGGGAGCCTGAATGAGCGACACCGCGACCGGGCTCCGAGTCTGCGTGTGCATCGTCACCTTCGAGTCGGCGGCGGATCTGCCGACCTGCTTCGCCGCCATCGCGAGGCAGGACCACCGACCGCTCGAGGTGGTGGTGGTCGACTGCGCCAGCTCCGACGACAGCGCCGAGGTGGCCCGCGCCTTCGAGCTCACCGGCGTCAGCAAGAAGGTCGTCGCCCTGGACCGGAACCTCGGCTTCGCCGGCGGCATGAACGAGGCCTTCAGCCGCACCGACGCTCCCTACCTGCTGACGCTCAACGCCGATGCCCGCCCCCGCCCCTCCTATGTGCGGAGGCTGCTGCGACGCATAGAGCGGACGCCCGGGCGGACTGCGGCGGTGACCGGCCGTCTGGTGCGGCCCTCACAATCCGCGGCGCGCCATCTCGACGCCTGCGGCATGCGCCTCACCCGCGCCTGGCGCCATCTCGACCGCGGCTCCGGAGAGCTCGACCGCGGCCAGCTCAACCAGCCGGAGCGGGTGTTCGGCGCCACCGGCGCCGCCTCTCTCTTCGCGCGAGTCGCGCTCGACGACGTCGCCGTCGATGGCGAGGTCTTCGACCCGTCCTTCCACTCTTTCCGCGAGGACGCCGAGCTGTGCTTCCGGTTCGCCGAACGAGGGTGGCAAATCGTCTACGAGCCGGGCGCGGTGACGGAGCACAAGCGCCGCGTGCTGCCCGAGCGGCGCAGCCAATTGCCGGCCGAGATCAACTACCACTCGCTCAAGAACCGCTACCTGCTGCGCGCCTACCACCAGACCGCGGGCAATCTCCTGCGCACTCTCGTGCCGGCCACGTTTCGCGACCTCCAGGCCCTGGTCTACGTGCTGCTGCTGGAGCGATCCTCGCTCGCCGCCTACTCGTGGTTGTGGCGCAACCGACAGAAGATCCTCGCCCGACGCCACCTGATCCAGGAACGGCGCACCGAGCCGCCCGGGACCGTGAATCGCTGGTTCGCGTGCCGCGGCCTGCCTCTCGCGGTTGCCGACGACACGACATCGAAATGATCGTCGACTTCCGCGTAATCATCGTTGTAAGGCCCCGGTGGCAGACTCGGCGGCCGACAGGGAGTGTTTCCCTGTCGGCTCCTAATGCCCTGATCCTCCAGCCAAAACATGTTCCTGCTGTTGAGCGCACTTCTGGCCGCGACGCCTCTCAGCCTCGCTGAGGAGCCGTCGCGGGAGTACGTGCTCAAAGCAGCCTACGTGTATCGGATCACGCAGTTCGTGGCCTGGCCCGCGGAAGAGGGCATCGTCCGAGAGGAGACACCGCCGGGCGTTTGCATCCTGGGAGAAGATCCATTCGGGCAGACCATCGACTACATCGAAGAGAAGCAGTCCCGAGGTCGGCGGTTCTCGCTTTTCCGGCTCGAGACCCTGGACAGCTCGAAGAACTGTCGAGTGCTCTTCATCAGCGCTTCTGAAAAAGGCAGCCTGGACGAGATCCTGAGCGACTTGGACGGCCGGGGCACCCTGACGATCAGCGATCTGAAGGGATTTGCCAGAGCCGGGGGAATGATCGGCCTGGTCGTCAACCGGCAGGGCAAGGTGGACCTCGAAGTCAACCTGGCGGCGGCGGAGAAGGCAGGCATCCAGATCAGCGCCAAGCTGCTCGAGCTCTCGCGGATCATCGAAGACAAGGGGAGGGGATGATGGCTGCCCTCCGCCGTCTGTCGGTCAGGACCAAACCGCTGCTGATCTCGATGGCTTCGAGCGTGGCGGCGCTGACGCTCGCCAGCGTGGCCCTCATGGCCTACGACCTCATCACCGCCCGAGACTACATGCGCCAGGAGCACGAGGTCCTCGCCAAGGTCATCGGTGATCGCTCGACGGCCGCACTCATCTTCGGAGACGATGAGTCGGCGACCGAGAACCTGGCGGCCTCGGGGGCGCGGCAATCCATTGTTTCCGCTTGCATCTACACCGAGGAGGGCCGTCCGTTCGCCACCTACGAGCGCCATGCGGGTGGCGGCGAGCCCTGCCCCGCGGGACCACCGGAGGACGGCTCGCGATTCGGCGACCACGCTTTTCTGATCGTCCAGCCGATCGAGCTCGACGAGGCCCGCATCGGCACCGTCTACCTGCGCTCGCACCTGGGAGACCTGGAGAACCGTTCCTGGCGCTACGCCGGCATCATGGTGCTCGTCATCCTCCTGGGCGCCGCGGTGGCGTTCTTCCTCTCCTCCGGGCTCCAGTGGTTCGTCTCCGGGCCCATCAGGCGCCTCGCGGTGGCCGCCGCGGCCATTTCCCGGGAAGGGGACTATTCGATTCGCGCGCTCAAGACGAGCGACGACGAGCTGGGAGTTCTGGTCGACGCCTTCAATGGCATGCTGACGACCATCGAGCAGCAGAATCTCGACGTCGTGGCGGCCAACTCCCAGCTCGCGGGGCTGGTCGACGAGCTGGAGGCGAAGAACGCCGAGCTCGAACGTTTCACCTACACCGTCTCCCACGATCTCAAAAGCCCCCTGATCACCATCAAGGGCTTCCTCGGCCTGCTGCAGAAGGACGCCGAGGCCGGCGACTTGGACCGGATGCGGAAGGACTCTCGGAGGATCCACGCCGCGGCGGACAAGATGGGGCGGCTCTTGGGCGAGCTGCTCGAGCTTTCGCGCATCGGCCGGATCACCAATCCGCCGGAGCTGGCCTCCATGAGCGAGCTGGTGGCCGAAGGGGTGGAGCTGGCGAGCGGGGTGATTCGCGAGCGCGGCGTCGAGGTGGCGGTCGCCGGAGACATGCCCCCGGTGCACGTGGATCGCCCACGCCTGATCGAGGTGATCCAGAATCTGATCGAGAACGCGGTGAAGTTCATGGGCAAGGAGGAGACACCGCGGATCGAGATCGGAGTCGACCGGGAGCGGGTGACCGGCGACGAGGTCGCGTACTTCGTGCGCGACAACGGCATCGGCATCGATCCTAAATATCACGACAAGGTCTTCGGCCTCTTCGAGCGGTTGGAGACCGGCACCGAAGGCACCGGCATCGGCCTCGCCATCGCCAAGAAGATCATCGAGGTCCACGGCGGTCGCATCTGGGTCGAATCGGCGGGCGAGGGGGAAGGCTCGATCTTCTTCTTCACCCTGCCGCCCGGAAACGAATCCGCGCCCCCTGGAGGCGAATCCATGGCGGCACAGACACTGGAGACGTCATGAGGGGAAGAGCGCTGGGAGCGACGCTGGGCTGTCTGATGACGGTGACCTACCTGGCGGTGGGTTCGGCCGTCGCCATGGGAACCGAAGATTTGACCGTCGAGGACGCCTTCGAGATGGACCTCGAGGAGCTGATGACCGTCTCGGTCGCCACCGTCCATCCGCCGGATCGGCGCGTCGAGCCACGGGAAGGCGTGCTCGGCGATGCGGGCCGCGACCTCGCCGCCGAAGCCGCTGGTGCCCTGGGCCTCGTGCACAATCAGGGCGCGGTTGGTCTTGCGCACCGAGGCGATCACAGTCTCCTCGTCGAGCGGCACCAGGGTGCGGAGATCGACTACCTCGGCTTCGACGCCCTCGACCGACAGCTCCTCGGCCACCTCGAGCGCCGTCCAGACAGTCGCTCCGTAGGCCACAAGAGTGAGGTCCGAGCCTTCGCGCCGGACGGCCGCGCGTCCCAGCTCCGCCACCTCTCCGGGCCCCGGCAGCACCGCCTTGATGCGGCGGTAGAGAAACTTGTGCTCGCAGTAGATCACCGGATTGGGGTCGCGGATCGCCGACTTCAGCAGGCCCTTGGCGTCCTCGGCGGTGGCCGGGCATACCACCTTGAGCCCGGCCACATGGGTGAACCAGGCCTCCGGGTTCTGGGAGTGGAATGGGCCGGCCCCGAGGAGCGCCGCGCCGGCGGCGATACCCAGGGTGCCGCTCTCGGCGATCGGGGTGTCGAGCACCCGCTCCGGCCAACGCTGATGAAGACCGCGGGTGATGCGGAAGGCGCCCTCGAAAGCGCCGATGTCCTGCCCCAGGATGACGATCTTGTCGTCGCGCTCCATCTCTTCGAACAGCGCCCGCTGGATCCCCTCGACGTAGGTCGCTTCGCCTGATTCGGACGGTGCCGGATCTGGTGGCGCGGCCGGTTCCGCCGCGGGCACCGGCGCCAGCGCGGGGCGCAGCGCGGTCTCGGGATCGGGATCCGGCGAAGCGATCGCTCAGCCGCTCGGCGGCATACTGGGCGGCCACCGGGGTCGAGAACGCGTACTGGTTGTTCTCGATGATCAGGATGAGCGGCAGCTTCCACACCGCGGCAATGTTGAGGCCCTCGTGGAAGTCGCCGGTGGAGGTGCCGCCGTCGCCGATGAAGTTGATCGCCAGGCGGTCACCGCCCGACTGCTCGAGCGCGAAGGCGGCGCCCGCCGCCACCGGGATCATGGCGCCCAGGTGGCTGATCATGCCGATGTGACGGATACCGGCCTCGGGCGCCAGGTAGCCATAGTGGAACGAGCGCTCGACACCGTTCGAGAAGCCTTCGGCGCGGCCCAGGAGCTGGCAGCACAACCGGTACAGCAACTCGCCGGGTTCCGGCCGGTACGAATCGGGCTCGCCGAAACCGAAGCCGGGAAAGGTACGTGCCGGGTCCAGGTAGACCGGCAGGATCGCCCCCAGGTCGCGGTGCAGCGTGCACAGCACGTCGCCCGGCTGCATCCGTAGGCCGGCGGCCACGGTGGTCGCCTCGCCGCCGATCTGACTGTACCACTTCGACAACCGGCCGGTCTTGAGCAGCAGGGTGAAGCGCGTGTCGAGGTCGCGCGCGAAGCGCATGTAGGCGTAGTGCAGGAGACGCCTGTGCTCTGAATCGATCATAGTCCCTGTCAGCCCCTGTCAGCTCGCGGGAGTCTGGTTCAGCACGCGGCAGAGCAGGGCGAACCAGGTGTCGCGGGAGACGTCCTTGGGACGGTCGAGCAACCTGTCGAGCTCGAGATCGCGGCCGGCGAGCCATTGCAGCTTGTCCAGGAGGTCGTCCGACATACCTTGGCTCTGGACCTGATACGCGGCCCACATCAAGAGCTGGCGGTCGAATTCGAGGAGCTCGGTCCGGTTGTTGATCTCGGCGACATAAGCATTGAAGGCAATGATCTCCGACCAGATCTCGGCCGCCGCCGCCGGGTCGCGGCCGCCCTCGATCCAGCCGTTGACCCGGTCGCTGACCAGGTGACACCGCATCTGCTCGTCGAGGCGGATCTCCTGAAACATCGGCGAGCTGATGATCCAGGTGAAGCCCCTGGCCGCGGTCTGCAAGCGCGCCGCCAGATCGGCATCCGAGGCCAGCGAGCCGAGATCGAGGCGGAGCCGGAACTTACCGAAGATTCGGCGGATGCGGATGGCGGTCGATGCCGCCTCGCGGAGCTCGTCTGCCGGCGGCTGAAGGTTCTTCGCCTGATGGGCGTCGAAAGCCGGCGTGGTCGGCGTGCTTCCCGCCGCCGAGTCGTCCCGCTTTCTCTCCTGATACGACTGGACGCGCTCCAGCGTGCGCTCGATCACCCGGCCGTGCTGCTCCTTCATCAGCGCCAGAACCGACTCCTCGTCGAGCTTGCGGCCGTCGCGGACCAGGCGATACTCCCGCGTCGCCACGACCTTGCCGCCGACGAAGACCTCGGTGCGGACGAAGAGGTCCCCGCGGCGGGTGAGCTCCGTCTGGAAATGAAAAGTCCGCCCGAGGACGTCCACCTCTTGATTCAAGCCGCTGATCATCGCCTAGATCTCTCCGACCCGTTCCCGAAGGCGCTCCAGTTTTGCCGGATCGAGAGCGAGGCTCTCGAGGAGCTTGAGGGCCAGATCCGCCTCGTGGCGTTTACCCTCGTCGATGAAGAGCTCGACAGCGGCGAGGCCTTCATCGAGGCTCTGCCGCCGCCGCTGCGCCGCCTCCATCTCGTTGATCCGGCCGAACAACTCGCCGGTCCGTTCGCTGGCCGGGAAACGGCCGCCGTAACGCTGAGCGACCTCGCGCGCGCTGGGCCAGTCACCGTTCCCCACGAACTGCTCGAAGAGCTTGAGCAGCTTGGCGGCTTCGGCCTGGTCGCGGAGTTTCTGCCGACCCTCCTCCAACCGCTGGCGGAGGACGTCGATAGTGACTTTCGGAATGTCCATGCGACTGAGCCGCACCATCTGCTGCTCGGCCTCGTCGAGCCGGTTGGCCGCGAGCAGCTCTTCGAGCTCCTGTTTGGCTCGTTGAATACCGGCGGAGAGCGCCTGTCCCTGAGTGGCTTCGACGATCTTCGACGCCAGCCGCTGACTCAACGAGGAGTCCGGGTCGTCCTTGTGGAGCGCTTCGAGATGTTTCTCGGCCGCGCGCAGATCGCCTTTCTGCACCGCCGCGCGCCCGGCGTCGAACTGCTCTTCGATCCGCCGCTGATGAGCCACCTCCTCGTCGAGATCCGCTACCCAGTGCTCGTAGTCGCCGCGGCGCGGATGGTTCGGAGAAAGCTCGACCAGAGTTTCCAGAGCCATCTCGGCCAGGGGCTTCATCCGTTGCTGAATGTAGCGGATCAGCATCTCCTCGGTGGCCTGGAGGTTGGATCGCCGCCGCTCCTCGCTCTCCGCCGCGGCCAGGTTCTGCCGGAACGAGTCCAGCCCCGGCAACTCCGGGACACTCGACTCGAGCTGCTGCAGCACGCGACGCGCCTGACCGAGATGCTCGTCCTTCAGCGCCTGCTCGCCGCGCTGAAGGATCCGCTCGGGCGGCTCGGTGCGGCTCGACCGGCGCTCCAGCTGGGCCAGCAGATCCTTGCGCTGCTCCTTACCGAGCGGTGCCTGGTCGCTCCTCGGCTGGTCGCGCCGGCGGCCCCCGTGGTCCCCTGGCTTAGGGTCCGGCATGGCCGTGTCCTCTCCTCGTCATCGGTGCACTATTGTAGGACAATGTGACCTCGTGAGGCGTTTTCTTCCATCCATACTGCTGACGACCGCGATCGTGCTGTCGGCCCCTTTCATGGGCCTGATCCGCGACGCCCTCTTCAGCCGTTTCGCCGGGGCCGCCGTGCGCGGTGTGGCGCTCGCGTTCGTGGCCCTGGCGGCCGCGGCTTTCTTCTGGGCCGTCCTGCGGATCCGGTACCGGCGCTGGCCGCGCTACGGTGCCCTGGCATTGGCCGCCACGCTCCTGGCGCTCCAGGAGTGGCTCACCAGCGCCGACATCGCCGACGTCTCGTTCGCGGCCCAGGTCAACGTGGCGGAGAAGATCCACCTGATCGAGTACGGTCTGCTGGCCTTCTTGCTCTACCGCGCCTTCCGCTCGGCCGGCGACTTCAGCCTCGTCCTGATGCCGCTCCTCTGTCTGATCCCGGCCGGCGTCCTGGAGGAGGGCATACAGTTCCTGGTGGAGACCCGCCTGGGTGAGCTCCGCGACGTTCTCCTCAACCTCTACGCCGGGGTCTGCGGCGTGCTCTTCGGACTCGCCTTCGACCCGCCCGAGAGCTTCAGGTGGAGCCTCACCGGGCGTTGGCGCGGGCTGTACGATGCCGCCGCGCTGGCCGTGCTCGCCCTCGGGTCGTTCTTCTACTTCGCGCATCTGGGCTACGAGCACATGGATCCCGAGATCGGCCGCTTCCGCTCCTGGCACACCCTGGAGGAGCTGCGCGAGGCGGCGACCGACCGGGCTGTGAAGTGGCGCACCGAGCCGCCCACCGAGCTCTCGCCGTGGCGCCGGGAGGACTTCTACCTCACCGAGGCCGGATGGCACACGAATCACCGCAACGAACGCCACAATGCGGGAGATCACTACCTGGCCCTGCAGGCCAACCGGATCCTCGAAAAATACTACGACCCATTCCTAGACCTCGAGTCGATCCGTTACAGCGGCAGGCACCGGTACCCGCCCGACCAGCGGCAGGCGCTCGAGGCGTCGGCGCCGAAGCGCGATCCCGCGGCCTATCTGAGCCCGGTGCTGGTCAACCGGATCTATCCGTGGCCGTCGAAGCGGCTGTTCCTCACCATCTGGATCCCGATGGTGCTCGCGCTCTGGCTGCTACCGCGGATCTTCCGCCGCCGCTGAGATCCGCACCGGGATGTGTTTGTGGAACGGCGTCTTTGCCAGCTCGTCGCAGTGCGCCGCGGAGGTCAGCTCGTTGATCGCCGGCCCCGACGTCCTGATGCTCGCGTCCTCACCTTCCTTCTCGCGCAGGCCGAAGCCGTGGGGCAGGGACGCTACCCCCGGGAGCACCTCACCGGAGATCTCGACTTGCACCCGCACCTGGCCGCGTCGCGATTCGCACAGCGCCCAGTCGCCGTCTTCGAGGCCCAGGGAACCGGCGTCGAGCGGATGCAGCCGCAGCGCCCCGTGCGGATCGCGCTTGCGCCAGGCTTCCTCGCGCACGATGGTGTTGGCATTGTAGGAGCGCCTCTCGCCGGCGGCCAGCACCAGGGGGAAATCCTCGTCGAGCGTCGGTGGCTCGAGGGCCTCGAGCTCGCGCAGCATCTCGGGGATGGCGAGGTGGATCTTGCCGTCCGCGTGGCGCAGGAACTTCCAGGTGTCCTCGTAGCGGTGTACCGAAAGCAGGGTGCCGGAGCGGCTGTTCAGCACGCGCTCGAAGAGCGCCTCGCCCAGACCGTCCCCCTGATCTTCGATGCCGGCCCGGCGCACCGCCTCGGCATGCCGGCGGGCGTAGAACTGGCAGCCGCCCCACAACACCGCGGCCGCCCGGGCGTCGTCCGGCAGCGCCTTGCCGAGGGTCTCGTGGAGCACCGCGGAAAGGTACGACTTCCATTTCGGCCGCAGCTTCAGGGCCGTCGCCAGCGCCGCCGGGAACAGCCGCCACCTCGGCCGGCGGCGGTCGAACCGGGCGATCCTCTCGAGAATCGGGAAACGCTCGGGTAGGGCGCCCATGGCGGCCGCCAGCCGGCGGTAGATCTCGGGCTCGGCCAGAGTGCCTTCGGCCGGCTCGAAGAGCGGCCGGCGCAGATGGAAGAAGTTGGCCGGGAACTCCAGGTTGAAGAACGTCGCCTCCCACTTCTCGTACTGGCTGGCGGCGGGCAACACGTAGTGGGCCAGGCTGGCGGTCTCGGTCATCGCCACGTCGATCACCACCAGCAGCTCCAGCTTCGAGAACGCCTGCCGGTAGGCGTCGGTGTCAGCGGCGGTGATCAACGGATTGCTCGAATCGACCACCACGCCGCGCACGCGCTCCGGGTGATCGGTGTCGATCTCGGCCGGCAGGATGTTGGGCGGGAACAGCTTGCTGATCTCGCGCATGCCCGTGACGCGGGTCACGGCGCCACCCTCCCCGGGCTCCTTGGAGTGGCCGATCAACGGCAGCAGGAAGGTGTGGAAGTTGTTGCCGCCCTTCTTGCCGAAGTTGCCGGTAATCAAGTACAGAAGCTTCGCCAGATAGAGGTTGAGCGTCGAGTGCGGGGAATGTTCGAGCCCCAGATCGGTGCGCACGCAGGCCGCTTCGGCCCCGGCGTAGGAGCGCGCCACCTCGCGCACCGCCTCGGCGTCGAGCCCGGCAAGCCGTGCGTACTCGTCCACCGGCACCGCCGTCAGCAGCTCGCGCAGCTCCTCGAAGCCGGTCGTCCGCGCTTCCAGAAACTCCTGGTCGGCGAGATCCTCCTGGACGATCGTGCCGAGCATCGCCAGCAGCAGGTGGGCGTCGCCGCCCGGGCGCACCTGCAGGTGGACGTCGGCCTTCTTCGCCGTCTCGCTGACGCGCGGATCGATCACCACCATGGTGCGCTCAGCGTCGCGGGCCAGCGCGTTGATCACCTTGCGCGCCTGGGGAATGCCGTGCGATTGCCAGGGGTTGGTGCCGATGAAGAGCACGTAGTCGGCGTTGTGGACGTCTTCGGACGGATGGCAGGTCTGGCGGCCGTAGAGACGGCCGTCGAGCCAGAAGCCGCCGGTCTTCTCCTGCGCCAGCGAGGTATAGATGTAGCGCGTACCCATGGCGGCGCGCAGCACCGAGCCGTAGACGCCGCCCAGGTGATTGCCCTGGCCGCCGCCGCCGTAGTAGGCCAGCGAGTGACCGCCGTGCTCATCGCGCAAACGCACCAACTCGGCGGCGATCTCGCGGATGGCAGTGTCCCACGAGATCTCCTCGAAAGTGCCGTCCTCGCGCCGTTTGAGCGGCGAACGCAGGCGGTTTTGAGCGTTCTGGTAGAAGTCCAATCGCGACGCCTTCTGGCACTGATAGCCCTGGGAGATCGGGTGCTCGCGGTCGCCCCGGATCTTGGTGAGGTGGCCGTCTTCGACCTCGACCGTGACACCGCAGTTGAGCGAGCACAGGACGCAGGCGGTGGATTGCGGCTCGGAACCGCGCTTCGCTACAGCCATTGTGGTCGCTTCAGTCACCGTGCTCGCGTCAGTCACCGGTGGCGCTCCTTTCCGTCAATCAGTCTTCCGACAGTTGGATGATGACTATCATCTGTGGTTGAGATGATGGACGCCATCTCAAGAGATGTCTAGCCGTTGCGCTTCAGTGAGCAAGACCGGCGCCGGTAGCCTCTATTCTGAGTGGGGCTCTCGCTCACCTGCCCCCCCTTAAGGGGGATGGCGGGAGTCCCTAGCGCTCGACGTATTAGCTGATGAGTGCCTACTTCTGAACAACATCACGTTCGCACAACCCGGAGGAATGCCATGAAGACTCTGACGATGACCCTGCTCCTGACCCTGCTCCTGACCTGCTCCGCGAGCGCCGGCGGTTTCGGCCCGGTGGTCGACAAAGACGAAGCGATCCTGGTGATCGGCGCCTCGCTCGAGGACGGCGGCTCGCCGTGCGAGCTGAATCCGGACGGCACCGGTATCGAGAACAACCCGCTGTTCTGCGGCGGCCTCAACTTCGGCGTCTACCAATCCCTGGCGACGGCGTTGCAGAATCGGCTGCTGGTGCAAGGGCAGGTGATCAACGAGGCGATCGGCGGCGCGACGACCTTTCCGCGCGGTGGCTACCCCACCATCCTTCCCGACGGCACGGTGCCCGGTGAGGCCTTCCGCACGCCGGTGGGCTGGGAACAGCACGGTTTCAACCAGCAGTACGTCCGCGCCTTCACCCAGGTCTTCAACCCGTTCACCACCCCGCCCACCGTCAACGCCCGCTACATCGTGATCGGCGTCCCCAACGACTGCCTGCACGCCAACGCCTTCGACGTCGCGCCCGCGGGCACCGTGCCCGACGAGTGCAGCCTGGTCAACCCGGCGACCGGCAAGACCGGCCTCGAGGAGATGGTCGACCGCCTGATCGCGCTCGGCCAGGCAGCGATCGCCTCCGGCATCACCCCGATCTACACCGGCTACCCGCCCTACGTCACCGGCGCCGCCACCGACGGCATCAACCTCGGCGTGTCCCAGGCCCTGTTCGGCTTCGCCTGGGTGATCAGTGAGGTCGAGTACAACTCC
>JAAELT010000306.1 GCA_024226315.1 bacterium
CTTTTTCTTTTATTAGATGTTTTATTATTACCTTAAAATACATTATTCATCTTTTCTATTATCTTTTTTCTTTTCTTCCATTGCATTTCTGTTTTACAATTATTAACTCTAATTCAATTATTTATTGTTATTACCTAAATTAGGTTAGTTGGATTACTTTACTAGCAGTTAATTATTATTTGTGTTAATTGTTAACTTTTTACAACCTATTTTTCTTTATATTTTAACTTTATTATTTTATTTAATTAATATTATCATTATTCTTTCCATTATTATCTGTTAGTTTATTTGTTGGTTAGTTTAATTACTTCTTAATTGTTTGATTATTTGATAACAACTATTGAAACACTATTAATACCGTATTATAATCCTTAAATTGTTTCCCCTAATAAATCAATACGAATTATTAACATTTTAGTTTACAATGTCATGTTATGAATAATATAGTTTAAATTGAGATAAATCAATCCAATTCAATGACTTTCTAAGGATTTATGGTTTATTTAGAATTAGAATTATTGTTTTTAATTAGTTATGATTTATTCATTGTATAATTACTGAATTATGTAGCTAAAACTGTAATTATATACATTTTATTAGTTAATCCATCATTACTCCCTTTAATTATTTCAGTCTTACTATAGTATTACATTAACTATTACGTCAATTCTTATTACTTCCCTTTATTAAGTTAATTCCGTAGTTTATCTTTAATCCTTTATTTTACTATTTTATATTGTGCATTTTAGTTAAATAAATCCATTAACAGGGTTGATCAAGAATACTTGCTGTGTTAGCTAGTTTCTCAATTAGGTGTATTATTTCTTACATTTATTATATCTTTATGTTATCTTTGATTGAATAAGGCCTGTTTACAAGGTACCATTATTTAGAAAGTAAACCTAAAGACCTTCTCAAAGACTGATTATTTAATGCATTAAGGCCTTAGGCCTCGATACACAGACTATTTTAACGGAAACATATATTGTTAGTGAACTTGGCTACGGCCGAAGGCCTTATTCAATCAAAGATAACATAAAGATATAATAAATGTAA
>JAAELT010000307.1 GCA_024226315.1 bacterium
CCGAGATCTACAACCAGGCCGCGGGCTCTTTCGAGACCAAGACCGGGCCGGTATTCGCCAACTTCATCCTCGCCGACGAGATCAATCGCGCGGCGCCCAAGGTGCAGTCGGCGCTGCTCGAGGCGATGCAGGAGCGGCAGGTGACGATCGGCGAGCAGACTCATGAGCTGCCGCGGCCCTTCTTCGTCTTCGCTACCCAGAACCCGGTGGAGCAGGAAGGCACCTACCCGCTGCCCGAGGCCCAGGTGGACCGCTTCCTGATGAAACTGGTGGTGCGCTACCCGTCGCGCGACGCGGAGAAGAAGATCACCCGCATGGTGACGAACGAGACCGAGCTGCCCGAGCTCAAGCAGCTCGTCGACGGCGCCGACATCCTGGAGCTGCAGGCCGCCGCGCGCGAGGTCTTCGTCGAGGACCGGATCCTCGACTACGTCACCGAGCTGGTGGCCGCCACCCGCGAGCCCGAGCGCCACGGCCTCGAGCTCGACGGTTTGATCCAACTCGGGGCATCGCCGCGCGCCTCGATCGCCCTGGTGCAGGTGGGGCGGGCGCGGGCGCTCATGGCCGGCCGCGACGCGGTGCTGCCGGAGGACGTCAAGGCCGCCGTCTACGACGTGCTGCGGCACCGCATCCTGATGACCTACCACGCCGACGCCGAGGGGCTGACCTCGGAGAAAGTGATCGCCAGGATCCTCGGCGCGGTCAAGGTGCCGTGACGCCATGGATGCCGCCCTGCGCGATCTGCTCTCCCGGGTCCGCGAGCTGGAGCTGGTGGCGCGCAAGAACGTCTCGTCGCTGCTTACCGGCAACTACCTGACCACCATCCGCGGCCGTGGACTGGAGTTCCACGAGGCGCGGCGCTACGTGCAGGGCGAGCCGGTACGCCGCATCGACTGGAAGATGACCGCGCGCATGGGCTACCCCCACGTCCGCACCTTCCTGGAGGAGCGCCAGCGCGAGATCTTCATCGCGCTCGACATCAGCCCGTCGATGGCCACTGGTTGGCAGGAGAGGACCAAGCTCGAGGTGGCGGTGGAGACCGCTGCCACGCTGGCGCTGTCGGCGACCGAGGCCGGCGACCGCCTGGGGTTCCTGACCTTCTCGGACCGGGTCTTCGAGCTCGACCGGCCGCGGGCCGGCAAGAAGCAGCTGTTCCGGACGCTCCAAAACCTGGTGAGGGTGCTCGAAAAACCGCCCGAGGCCTGCCCGGTGTCCGATCCCCGCTGCGCGCTCCACGCCATCCAGCGGTTTCGCGGCCGGCGCTTCGTCGTCTTCCTGATCTCGGATTTCATCGATCACGACGTACCGGAGGACCTGAAGTACATCCGCCGGCGTCACGACGTCTCGTTGATCCACCTCTACGACCCGTTGGAGTACCGGCCGAGTCTCCTGCGGCTGCCAGCCTACTCGCCCGAGGGCGACGCCGGCCTCACCGCGTTCTCTCCCGGCGAGGCCGGCAGCCTGGAGGAGATGACGGCGTTCCTGCAGCGCGAGTGCGAGCGGCACGGCATCGTGTTCGGTAGCTTCTCGACCGCTATGCCGGTGAGCGGCGCGTTGATCGAGCTCTTCCAGAAGAAGCGCTGGAGGCTCGGCCGTTGAGCCCCCTGCCGGCTTCGCCCGCGGACGCGCTGCACGTGCTACCGCCGGCCAGCCTGCTGGCGCTGCTGGCGCTTGCCGCCGCGATCCTGATTCTGCTGGCCGTGTTGATCGCCCGGCGCCTGTTCCGCGGCCGGCAACAGTCGGACACGACGCCGCCCCCGGTGCCGCGACCGGCAGCTGCGCCGCCGTCACCCGCCATCAGCATTGGCACCCGCATCCAGGCCCTGGAACGGAAATTCCTGAAGACCAAGGCATTCCGCGATGGCTGTCACTCGCTGGCAGTGCTGATCAAGGGGCACCTGGCCCAGGTCACCGGCCTGGCGGCCGAGCGCATGACCAGCACGGAGATCGAGCGGGCAATCGACAAACTGCCCGCCGCCGACCCCCGCGTCGGCGGCTTCATGACAAGCCTGAGCCGTCGCCGCTACGGCCGTAACGCGCCCCGCCGCCGCCACTTCATCGCCGCGTGCGAGGAGGCCCGGGAGCTGTTGGGATGAGCTACGCCCATATTCCCTGGGCTGAAGCCCAGGGCTACTATCTCCCGTCCCTACGGGACGAAGAAGACCGGAACCGGTCCCGGTCGACGGTCTGCCTGAGGCTGAACTGATGGGGCTCGCTCACCCATACCTGCTCCTCGCTCTCCTGTTGGTGCCTCTCTACGGCGTGATCCGGCACCGAGTCGTGCGCGGCGCCGCGACGCCCTGGGCGCCGCTGCAATATGACCGGCCGAAGAACTTGCGCTCGGTGCTGTTGCGGCTCCAGGTACCTTTCGAGATGCTGCTCCTCGCGGTGCTGATCCTGGCGCTGGCCGGTCCCCACCGGCGCGACGAGGTCGAGCTGATCGGCGAGGAAGGGCTCGACGTGGCCCTGGCGCTCGACATCTCGGCGAGCATGCAGGCGGCCGACTTCCCGCCCAACCGGCTGGAGGCGCTGAAGACTCTGGCAGTGGACTTCGTGCGCCGTAGCGGCAGCGACCGTATCGCCGTCTACGCCTTCGGCAAGCACGTCTTCTCCCAGACGCCGCTGACCACAGACCACGGCGCGCTCACCAGCCTGATCGAAGGTCTGGCGTTCGAGACCATCAACCATGCCACCAGCGGCGGCACCGCCCTGGGCGACGCCCTGATCGCCGCCACCGATGGCCTGCTACGCCAACGGATCGAGGATCGCGACCAGGTGATCGTGCTGATCACCGACGGTCAGAGCAACGCCGGCGCCGACCCCATCCTGGCGGCGAGATTCGCCGCCGAGAGCGGCATGCGGCTATTCGTGCTCGGGGTCGGCGGCGACCAGCCGGTGGAGGTCTACGTGGGCGGCGAGCCGTTCATCACCGTCGAGGACAAGATCCTCGAGACCTATCTCGACGACACCCAGCTGAAGGAGATTGCCGAGGCCGCCGGTGGCAGCTACCAGCGGGCACTCGACGTCGACGTGCTGAGCGCCATCTTCGAAGACCTGGCGAGGCTCGAGACCTCGCCGCTCGACGTCGAGACCGTGGTGGTGAAGCGCTCGTACACGCCCGCGATCGCCGCGGTGCTGTTCCCGCTCTTCGCCGCCTGGCTGCTGACTGACGGCTTCGTCCTGCGGAGGCCGCTGCGGTGACCGGCTTCGAGAATCCCTCGTGGCTCGCGGCAGCCGGCTTCTGGGGCCTGGCGCTGGTGGTCCTGGCCTGGTGGCAGAAGCTGCCTCTACAGTGGATTGCAACCCACGTGGCGCCGAGGTTCCGGCGCGAGCTGACGCGCTATACGCCACGCGGCGTGATCTGGCACTGCGTGTTCCTGTTCGTCCCGGGGGCGGCCTTGATCGCCGCCGCCGCCGGGCCCTACGTGGTCGCCGCCGGAGAGAGAGAGGTCGAGTCGCGCACCGTGCTGCTGGCGATCGACGCCTCCCTGAGCATGGGTGCGACCGACTCGACGCCCGATCCCCTGGGCGGCGAGAAATCCGCCAGCCGTTTCGCTCAGGCCCGGGAGTTGGCCTCTGGCCTGATCGTCGAAATGCCCGAGGCCGAGATCGGGCTGATCACCTTCAGCGGCGTCACCGTGGTGCATTCGCCGCCCACCCGCGACCACCGCGCGCTCTCGACGCTCCTCGACACCCTGAGCTACCACGTCGATCTCACGCTCTCGGGCACCCGCTACTCGACCGCGTTCGACGCCGTCATCCACATGGCCCATCAGCGGTCGGGCGCGACCCAGGTGGTGCTGTTGAGCGACGGCGAGCTGCCCCAGAGCGACGACTTCACCGACGCGCTCGAAGTCCTCGCCGAGCTCGCGGTGCCGGTCCACACGGTTGCGGTCGGCACCACCGAAGGCGAGAAGCGGGTGATCTACGAGCCCGAAGACGTCGTCGCCGGCACCGAGGAGAAGCGGGTCGCCCGCGAATACCACACCCGGCGCGACGACTCGACGCTGCGGGCGATCTCCGAGCAGACCGGGGGCGAGGCCATGATCCTCGCCGAGGGCGACTGGGTCGACGAGCTGAGAGCGGTGATCGAGAGAGCCGAGCCGGAAGTCGTCGAGGTGGCGGGCAAAGACAAGGACGACCTCTCGGGCTATCCGCTCGCCCTCTTCGGAGTCTTCTTCCTGATCGATACCCTGTGGATCTCGCGCCGCGGCAGCCGCCGGAGAAAACAGGCCCGGCCGTCCAGCGCGACGCCCGCCGCCGTTGCGACGATGCTGGCCGCGCTCCTGCTCTTGACCGGCTGCCGCTCACGGCTGCTCGAAGCTCACATCCACAACGAGCTCGGGGTCGGCCTGCTCGAAGTCGAGCAGCACTCCGAGGCGATGGCGCGGTTCGAGAAGAGCCTCAGCTACCGGGTGCGCGAGCAGATCCCAATCTACAACCTGGGCAAGGTCGCCGCGGCCGACGGCGAGCTCGCGGTCGCCCATGACTACTACCAGGAAGCGCTGCTGGTGGAGCCCCGCCTGATCGAGGCCCACTTCAATGACGGCCACGCCCTCTATGGTTGGGGCGAACAGGAGATCGACCTCGAGGAGTGCCGCTTCGAACGTGCCCGCCAGCTGTTCGAGCAAGCCGCCAAGCGCTTCCGCACGGCGCTGGACCTGGCCGGCGAGGGTCACGACCTCTACGAGGGGGCGCGGAGCAACGCCGAGGCCGTCGAAAGGATGATCGAGGATCTCGACCGCCTGGCCGAGGAGTGTGTGCCACCGCCACCGCCGCCGCCCCAGGATTCCCCCGAGGGCTCACCGCCGCCGCCGCCACCGGAAGGCTCACCGCCGCCGCCGGAAGAGGCGCCACCGCCTCCACCCGGCCAGGGCGGGGGAGGCGGTGGCGGCCTGAGCTCCGAGGAGCAAGATCAGATCCGCGCCGCCATCGAGCGTATCCACCAGGAGGCCGCCGGCGCCTCCGGCTACAGACAGAGCCAGCACCAGCAGATCACGCCGGACACCGTCGGCAAGGCGGCGGGCATGGAGCTGTGGTGGTGAAGCAGCTGATATCTTCGCCACCGTGAGCGACGCGCGGGACCTTCCCGGATCCAAGGCTGGCAAGACCGCGCCGGGGCCGCTGATCCGGGTGCTCCACATCGTCGCGCTGTGGAGCTTCGCCGTGGCCCAGCCGCTCCTCGACCTGCTGGGACGCCACGCGCAATTCTTCGTCGCCCAGGACTCCCGCCCCGCCGACATCGTTACGCTGCTGACCGTCCTCTGCGTGTTGATCCCCGCCGGCATGGCGCTCGGCAGTCTGGCGGTGGGGCTGGTCTGGCCCGCTGCCGGCCGTGCGATCCACCTGATCCTGATCGCCTTGCTGTCGGCGACCATCTGCCTGCAGCTGCTGAGACGGCTCGACGCGGTGCCGGGCGTGGTCTGGATCGCCGTGGCGCTGGCGCTCGGCGCCGCCGCCGCGACGGCCTACGCCCGGTTCACGAACCTCAGGACCTATCTCTCCCTGCTGACGCCGGCACCGCTGGTATTCGCCGCGATCTTCCTGTTCTTCACCTCTGTGAAGAAGCTGGTGTGGCCCGAGCCGGTCGCCACCACGGCGACGGCCGAGATCGACTCGGACACGCCGGTGGTGATGGTGGTCTTCGACGAGCTGTCGCTGCCCTCCCTGCTGGATGGCGACCGCCGGATCGACGCTGTCCGCTACCCCAACTTCGCGGTCCTGAGCGATCGCGCCCACTGGTTCCGCGACGCCACCTCGACCGCGGCGGGCACGATCGCCGCGATGCCGGCGATCCTCACCGGACGTTACCTGGGTCCCGAGGGCGACCGCGATCGTCTGGCGACCGCGGCCAGCTACCCGGACAACCTCTTCACCCTGTTGGGCGACTCCTACCAGTTGAGCGTCTTCGAGACGATGACCAACCTCTGTCCCCATGAGCTGTGCCCCCCGACGGAGTTCGACGTCGGTTCCGGGGCAAGGCTGCGTCATCTCCTGCTCGACTCAGGCATCGTCTACCCGCACACCGTGCTCCCGGCCGACCTGGCCGCGAGGCTGCCCGCGATCACCGACCAGTGGGGCAACTTCGCCAGCGTCGCCCGCAAGCGCCGAAAGCGAGCCGGGTGGCGGGAGATGGGCCGCAAGCCGGAGATCTTCGCGGCGTTCTTGGGCAGCCTGCGCGCGGGCGAGAATCGGACACTGTACTTCCTCCACAGCGGCCTGCCACACACACCCTATCGTTTCCTGCCGTCGGGTAGGAGCTACGGCGCGGCCGGCAGTAAGGCGATCGAGACCGACGGCCTCGAGAACGGGCTCTGGGAAGGGGACGGCTGGCCGGTGAAGCAGGGCTACCAACGCTATCTGCTGCAGCTCGGCTACGTCGACCGGCTGCTGGGAGAGCTGATCGCCACGCTCGAGGAGTCCGGGCTCTGGGACCGGGCACTGGTGGTCGTGGCGTCCGACCACGGCGTCAGCTTCCTGCCCGGCCAACAGCGCCGGAAGATCAACCGGCACAACTTCCCGGAGGTCATGCCCGTGCCGTTGTTCGTCAAGCTGCCGGCACAACGTGAGGGTACGATCTCGGACCGCAACGTCGAGCTGGTCGACGTCCTGCCGACGATCCTCGACGCGCTCGACTCCCCTGAGCCGTGGTCGATGGACGGCGTCTCGGTGCTCGACACCCAGGCCCCCGAGCGCGCCACGAAGCGTATGTACCGCGCTCCCTACGGGCCCGACAGCCGTCTCGAGCTCGACGCCTCGGCGCTCGACGCCAAGTACGCCGTCGCCAAGAGGATGTGGCGCATCTTCGGTCCGAGCGATGACCCCGCCGCCCTCTACCGGCTCGGCCCCTTCGCCGACCTCGTCGGTCGTCGGCTCGTCGACCTCCGAATCATGCCCGCGGCGAAGGCGGAGGTGCGGCTGGCGGAGCCGGACCTGTACGAAGAAGTCGACCCGGCCTCGGGCTTCGTGCCCGCCCGCGTCCGCGGCGAGCTGCGCTCGGAGCGCTTGCGGGAAAAGCCACTACACCTGGCCGTCGCCGTCGGCGGCACCGTGCATGCCGTGACGCGCACCCTGAAGACCGGGGTGGCTAGCGCGCCGTTTTCGGCGATGGTGCCCGAGAGCGCATTCTCGCCGGGCCGCAACGAGGTCGAGGTCTTCGTCGTCTCGGGTCCGGCGAAGCGCCCGCGCCTGGAGCCGACCCGACGCTAACAAGCCGTCTGATATCGTCCCCGCACCATGGAAGAAGCCACCAAGAACATCCTCGTCTCCTCTCCCCAGGGGGTCTTCGCGATCCTCGTCGCCGTCTGCGCCTTCTGGTTCTATGTCGAGCAGAAGACGAAGTGGAAGTTGTTCGAGTACATACCGCCCCTGCTTTTTATCTACTTGACGCCGGTGCTGCTCAACAACGTCGTGATCGCGGGCTGGAGCGCCATCCCCACCGCATCGCCGGTCTACGACGTGCTGAAAGGCTTCGCCCTGCCGATGATGCTCTGCCTGCTGCTGCTGTCGATCGACGTCGGCGCGGCGGTACGCATCATGGGCAAGGGCGTGATCGTGATGCTGATCGGCACCCTGGGGATCATGGTCGGCGGCATGGTGGCCTACTTCATCGTCCATCGTTGGCTGGAGCCGGACGCCTGGATGGGCTTCGGCGCGCTGGCCGGTAGCTGGATCGGCGGCACCGGCAACATGGCCGGGGCCGCCGACGCCCTGGGCACCTCTCCCGAGCAGCTCGGGCTCGCGGTGTTGGCCGACAACGTGGTCTACATCGTGTGGCTGCCGATTCTGCTCGGCTCGAAGAGCCTCGCCGATCGTTTCAACCGCTGGGCACGGGTCGACAAGGGCCGGCTGGCGGCGATGGAGGCGGCGGCGGACCGCGAGGCCAAGGAGGAGTTGCCGCCACAGATGCGCCAGTACCTCTATCTCGGGGTGCTGGCCGCGGCCGTCACCTGGCTTGCGACCTCGGTCGCGCCCAAGTTGCCCGAGGTAAGGATCTGGTTGGAAGAGCCGGTGCTCACCGCCAGCGTGTGGAAGATCCTGATCATCAGCACCCTGGGGATCATGCTCTCCTTCACCAACGCGCGGCACCTGCCCGGCTCGCACAACGTGGCGATGGCGATCGTCTACGTGTTCGTCGCCGGCATGGGGGCGCGGGCGTCACTGGCCGGCCTGGCCCAGGCGCCCGTCTTTCTGCTCGGCGCCTTCATCTGGATCTTCATCCACGGCGCCTTCTGCCTGGCCGGCGCCTATGCCCTGCGGGTCGACGTACACACCGTGGCGATCGCCTCGGCGGCCAACGTCGGCGGCGCCGCGTCGGCGCCGGTGGTGGCGGCGGCCCACCGCGAGAAGCTGGTACCGGTATCGATCCTGATGGCGCTCATCGGCTATGCCGTCGGCAACTTCGCGGCCATCGCGACCGGCTATCTGTGCCTTTGGGTCGGGGGCGGATAGGTCAAACCACCCGCTTCGCCTTCAGCGCCCTGATCTCTTCTTCGCTGTAGCCGAGCTCCCGCAGGATCTCGCGGGTGTGCTCGCCGAGACGCGGGGCGCGTCCCCGGATCTCGCCCGGGGTTTCGGACAGATCCACCGGCGTCCGGGCGACGGGGGCCGGTTGATCGAGCCCGGGGTAGGGCGTTCGCCGCAGGAACCCGGCGGACTCGACGTGCTCGTCGGCCAGGGCCCGACGGGGAGTCAGCACCTCGCTGCAGGGGATGCGAGTCCTCTCCAGCTCGGTGATCGCCTCGGCCGTGGTGCGCTCTGAGCACCACGCCTGCATGCGCTCGGAAAAGATCTCACCGTGATCGCCGCGCGAGGCATCCGACGCGAAACGCTCGTCCTCCAGCCAGTCCGGCTCGTCCATCATGAACGCCCAGCGCCGGTAGAGAGACTCACCGACCACCGAGATCAATACCCAGCCGTCGCGGGTCCTGAAGGTGTCGGCGGGCGCCGCGTAAGGGGAGCGGTTGCCGGTGGCTGTGCGGCCCAGCTGAAGCATCGCCTCCTCGATCAAGGCCGCGTTGCCGATGGTCAGGGCCGAGGACAGCAGGCTGGCTTCGACGTGCTGCCCCTCGCCGGTGCGCTCCCGATGCAGCAGGGCGGCAAGTGTACCCGTGGCGGCGAAAGCCGCGGTACTGTAGTCGACGTAGGTGTGGGCGCAGCGCATCGGCTCGTCCGGGCCGCCGGTGAGGTGCATGGCGCCGGACATGGCCTGGCCGATGCCGTCGAACCCCACCCGGTCGCTGTACGAGCCGCCGCGACCGAAGGCGGTCACCGTGGTGAGGACGACGTCGGGCCGCGTGGCACGCAGACTCTCGTAGTCGAGCCCCAGGCGCTCCAGCAGCGCCGGCGGCAGGTTGGCCACCACCACGTCGGCAGTGGCGACGAGCCTGGTCAACACCTCCCGGCCGGCGGGCTCACGCAGCTCGATCGTCATGCCGCGCTTGCCCCGTCCCCATTGCAGGAAGCCGGCGCCGGCGTCGCCGCCCTCGGAGACCGGGAAGGTGAAGCGGTCCTCGCCGCCATCGACCTTCTCTACCCGGATGACGTCGGCACCGAGGTCGCCGAGCAGGGCGGCACAGAACGGCCCCGCGATATAGCGGCCAAAATCGAGCACACGGATGCCGTCCAGAAGTCCGCCCACGGTTCGTCTCTCCGGGTTCCCCCGAAAGGGGGGCAGGTGAACATCGATGGTGGAGCGTCAGTCTACCCGGATCCGAAGTCCTTTGATCCCTTTCTTGCCTCTTTCGGACGTCAACTCACAGATGTCCCTGATACGAGCTGGAGAGGTCGCCGCTTTTGCCCGGAGCCGCGCGTTGGAAGAGACAAAGGAGAGCTCCATGCAGTACTCGCGCACCCGTGCAATTGTCAGCCTCAGCCTCGTCATGTTGCTGACGGCGGGTCCGTCGGTGGCGCAGCTGTGCCCGCCCGCCGTCGACCCCGGGGTCGACAACCGTGACGGCTATCTGCCGCCATTCGAAGAGCAGCCGGTGCGTCCGATGACGCTTTCTTCCGACCGCAAGCAGCTCTGGGTGCTGAACATCCCCGACTCCCGGGTGTCGGTTTTCGACGCCACCAACCCCACAGCCGGCGACGGCCCGAAGCTGATCGACGAGGTCGGCGTCGGCCTCGGCCCGGTGGCCATCCAGCGGCGTCCCTCCGATCAAGACGACCGCGAGATGTGGGTGGTCTGTACGTCGTCCAACTCCGTCTTCGTGATCGACGAGCGGAATCGCCGCGTGATCACCACCATTCGGGTCGAGCACGAGCCGGGAGACCTGGTGTTCGCCGCCGACGGCAGGACCGCCTACGTGTCGCTGGCAGCGTCGAACCAGATCGCCGTGATCGACGCCGGCGCCCGAACGGTCACCAGCCGCATCGAATTCGACTCAAACCTGCCGACCACCAGCACCAACCGGCTGCACGCCGAGGAGCCCCTGACCCTGATGCTGGAGGGCGACGATCTCTACGGCATATCGCACGTCTCGGGCAACGGCACCCTCGCCAATCCGGCGCTGTGCCCGAACCCCACGCCGCCGCCCAACAATGTCCCCTGCTTTCCGGGCTCGGGCGTGCCCAACCTGGCCCAGCTCTGGGACGTCTTCAACGCTGCCCCCACCGGACCCGAGCCGCCGGACCGTGACGTCGTGCGCTTCGACGTCAACGCTCCGGCCGCCGCCGGTACCGTCGTCGGCTGGCGCTTCGGCACCATCAACTTCGATCTGCAGCGCGAGCCGGGCGGCCCCGACATGGTGGTCTCGAACGTCGACCTGCGCAACGACTCGATCCTCACCGAGCAGCTCTACCCCAAGGACGTCGTCGAATTCGGCAAACCGTCGATCCACCGTATCAGCATGGGGCCGGACGCCACCTCGGCGACCTCCAATCAGACCGTCGCCCACTTCGACCTCAACGATCCGGCGAACGTCAACGCCGTCCTGGAGGCCGAGGGCTACCGCTGCGCCTTCCCCACCCAGATGGCGTTCAACGATGCCGGCGACCGCCTCTACGTAGCCTGCTACGGCACCAACAACGTGGCGGTCACCGACTATCCGCCGACCCAGGTGATCGCCGAGCTCCGCTCGCGCGCCTCGGTCGCCGACAAGACCGGCTTCGGCACCCACGGCCTGCTGCTCGACGAAGCCCGCGGCGTGGTCTACTCCTATGAGCAGGGTGACGGCAGCCTGCAGATCTACCGCGACAATCCCGGCACCGGCACCGTCAACGCGCCGGTGCACTCGCGGCCGATCTCGATCGGCTTCGACATCACGCCGGAGATCGTCGAGGCCGGGCGGTTCCACTTCAACAACGCCGCCAACTCGGCCTTCGGCACCGACAGCTGCGCCACCTGCCACTACCGCGCCCACGCCGACGGCGTCGCCTGGGACCTCTCCGACCTCTCCGGCGACATCCCCGACCAGCCGGGCCAGCCCCTGGGACCGACCGACCGCTTCTTCTTCCGCGACAACAAGGGGCTGAAGGTGACCATGTCGCTGCGCGGCATCGAGGAGACGCCGCCGTTCCATTGGCGCGGCGATCGTGCCGACCTGAAGGATTTCGCCGGCGCCGTGGTGGGCCTGATCGGCGGAGAGCCGCTGAGCGAGGAGGAGGTCGAGCAGGTCGACCGGTTCGTCTTCCCCACCTCCTACCGTCCGAACCCGGATCAGAGCTTCGACCGCTCTTACTCCGCCCAGGCCCTGGACGGCGCGGGGTGTTTCACCAATCCGCTCAGCCTGACCTTCGGATCGGACACCAACGGCGGCGCGCTGCCGCTGGCGTGCGAAGACTGCCACTCCATGGCCGGCTTCTCGGGCACCAACAACCAGGTCAACAACGACGGCCGCGTGATCGACAACATCTTCGTCTTCAACCCGGTGCCCGAGGACGCCACCCAGCTGCGCGGCCTGTGGGACAAATCGAGCGACCAGTATGACTACCCGCCCACCGCGGCGGAGCCGATCTTCCCGGTCACCGGTTGGGGCTTCGCCAACTCCGGCGCCATCGACAGCTTCCAGCAGTTCGTCGAGATCGCCGGTGGCGGCCTCGGCGGCCAGGCCCAGAAGGACGCGGTCAAGGCCTTCTTCACCGAGCTCGACACCGGCATGGCGCCGACCACCGCCTACGCCTGGACGATGGACGCGGTGTCGGTGGGCGCCATCCCGCCCGAGGCGGTGCAGCTCATCGTGGCCGCCAACGCCGGCCACAACGATGTGGTGGTGCGCGGCTGGATCGACTTCGGCCTCGGCGCCGGCCCCGAGACCTTCGACATGTTCCGCCTAGGCAACCTATTCTACCCCAACAAGACCGGCGTCGGCCCGTTCACCGCCGGCCAGCTCATCGCCTTCGCCAACCCCGGGGACGGCGACTCCGCGACCCTCACCTTCATGGGCATGCCGGTCGGCATGGGGTACCGCGGAGGCTTCGACCGCGACATGGACATGACTCCCGACGGCGACGAGTTGGCCGTCTGCCCCAGCCCGCCGGCGGTCTGCTCCAGCTACCACAGCACCGACACCGACGACGACTCCTTCCCCGACGGCTACGAGACGCGCCTCGGCAGCAACCCCAACGACGCCACCAGCCTGCCGTCCGGAGACTCCGTGGCGCCGAACATCTTGAGTCCCGAGATCTCCTGGTTCAACTCCAACGTCGCCAAGGTGCGCTGGACGACCGACGAGGAGTCGATCAGCCGGGTGATCGTGCGCGAGAACGGCGCCATCGTCTCGACCAGCGAGGACCTGACCTACAAGTGGCAGCACTCGCAAGTGGTCCGCGACCTGATTGCCGGGCGCACCTACACGGTGGAGATCGAGTCCGGGGATCCGGCCAACCCGACCAACAGCCAGACCTTCGTGTTCCCGAACCCGCTGGGCATGCAGCCGCGGCTGTTCCTCAACACCATGCACGTCGAGACCACCAACCTGAAGGTGGTGGCGATCGGCATCCCGGGCGGCAACTTCCTGCTGCGGGCGACCTTCCAGATCCACGACGGCGCCACCTCGGCGCCGCTGGCCAACCACCCGGTCACCATCGACTACGAATGGTACGAATGGGTGCCGGGCGGCACCGGCGCGATCGTCGCCCATCCGGTGACTTTCAGCGGCACCACCAACGCCCAGGGCCGGATCTCGGACACCTTCAGCACCTCCAACGTGACGACCGGCCAGGGCGGCGTCGCGGAGGTGATCTCGAGGAACGTCTCGGAGTCCGTGGCCTTCCGCATGCTGTTCCAGCCGGAGAGTGGAGCGGAGGGTTTCGGCACCAGGATCAACCTGCCTTGAGTCAGGGTCGTTGCCGGTTCGCCGGCACGGCCTCCCTCGCGCGAGGCGTCCGGAACCGGGCACCGGGCGCCTCGCGCGCAGGGGTTTTCTCTCGAGACCGTGTTGGTCCGTGACCTGAAGCGGGATCCATCGCCAGGCGCCTCCGGGGTGCTGGACGGACAGCCACTCTGCTAAACTCCGCGCGTCGGGATCGCACCGCCCTACCGGCGGGCTGTTCCGGCTTTCCGGAGAGAGGCATCATGGATCTCGATCAGCTACTGACCATCATGACCAAGCAGGGGGCGTCGGACCTGCACATCAAGCCCACCCGCCCCCCCCTGCTGCGCATGAACGGCAAGCTGCTGCCGCTCAAGACCGATCCCTTGAAGCTCGAGGAGATCGGCAAGATGGTCGACAAGATCTTGTCGCCACCCCAGAAGCGCAAGCTCGAGGAACAGATGTCGGTCGATCTCGGCTACGGTGTGCCGGGCGTGGCGCGGTTTCGCGGCAACATCTTCATGCAGCGAGGCAACCTGGCAGCCTGTTTCCGGCGCATTCCCTTCGAGATCATGGCGATCGAAGACCTCGACCTGCCGAAGGTCCTGCTCGATTTCTGCAAAATGCCCATGGGACTGGTACTGGTCACCGGGCCGACGGGCAGCGGCAAGTCCACCACCCTCGCTGCGCTGATCAAGTTCATCGCCGCCACCCGGCCGGTGCACGTGATTACCATCGAAGATCCGATGGAGTTCCTGTTCTCCGACAGCATGGCGTCGATTTCCCAGCGCGAGATCGGCACCGACACCAACGCCTTCCAGCAGGCGTTGGTCAACGCCATGCGCCAGGACCCCGACGTCATCATGGTCGGAGAGATGCGCGACCCCGACACCATCGGCACGGTGATCACCGCGGCCGAGACTGGTCATCTGGTGTTCTCGACCCTGCACACCAACAGCGCCACCCAGACGATCGACCGGATCCTCGACTCCTTCCCGGTCGACCAGCAGGCGCAGGTGCGGGCCCAACTGGCCCAGGTGCTCAAAGCCGTGGTGTCGATGAAGCTGGTCCAGCGCCGCGACGGCGAGGGCCGGATCGCGGCGCTCGAGATCATGCGCAACTCGCCCAAGATTGCCAAGTCGATCGAGGAAGGCAAGACCTCCGAGCTGCACGAGGAGCTCGAATCGTCGGTCGGCTACTACCGCATGCAGAGCATGAACCAGTCGCTGCTGGCGCTGCTGGTGCACAGCGACATCACCTACGAGGAGGCGATGGAGCAATCGCCGGATCCGGAGGACTTGTCGCTCAAGCTGCGCAAGATGTTCCCCAACCTGGAAACTCAAGGAGGCGACATGTCGACTTCGGACTTTGCCGAGATCCAGGAGCTGCAGCAGTTCCGCAAGCTCTACGAAGAGCAGGAGATCAAGACCCAGGAGCGTCTGGCCGAAAAGGAAGAGGACGCGGCCCGGCTCAGCGGCATGCTCGAAGACCGCGATCAGGCGATCCGCGACCTCGAGGGCCGCATGGACGAGATGAAGCGGGAGGTCGAACGCATGCGCGGCGAGTACACCCGCTTGAAGGACGAGGCGCAACAGAAGATGGACAAGCTCATGGACCGCATCCGCGAGCTCAACCAGCGGCTCGCCGGCGGCGGCGGGGACAAGAAGTCGGGGATCTTCCGCTAGCGTCGGCGAACGGATCCCACACACAGCTCTCGGCCACGATTTCCTTCCAGCCATTCATGGCTCTCAGTCGCGCAGAGGTAGAACGCATCGCGGAGCTGGCACGGCTCGACCTGACGCCGGCCGAGGAAGAGCTGTTCGCTTCTCAGCTGGGCAAGATCGTCGACTACTTCGATCAGCTGCGCGGGTTCGAGGACACCGACACCGACGGCGTGGCGGATCTCGACGTCGACAGCCTCGAGGCGGACGACCTCCCGGTACCGTGTCTGCCGCGCGAAGCGTTCCTGGACAACGCGCCCGAGAGCATCGACGGCTTCCTGGTCGTGCCGCCGGTCAAGGCGAAGCCCGGATGAGCCAGCTCTGGCAACTGGGGGCGGAGGAGATCGCGCGCGGGGTGCGCGGTGGCGAGCTCTCGGCACGCGAGGTCTTCGAGTCCTGCCTGGAACGCACGCGCGCGGTCGAGGGTGACCTCGGGGCCTATCTCGAGCTCCTCGCCGAGCAGGGGCGCGAGCGTGCCGACGAGATCGATCAGCGCCGGCGGGCGGGCGAGGACGTCGGGCCGCTCGCCGGCGTGCCGGTGGCGATCAAGGACAACATCTCCGTCGCCGGGCGTTCTCTAACCTGCGGCTCGCGGATCCTGGAAGGCTACGTCGCCGCCTACTCGGCGACCGCGATCGAGCGGCTGGAGGCGGCCGGAGCGGTGATCCTCGGCCGGTGCAACCTCGACGAGTACGGCATGGGCTCGTCGTGCGAAAACTCGAGCTTTCAATTGACGCACAATCCCTGGCGCCTCGACCGGGTGCCCGGCGGATCGAGCGGCGGTCCGGCGGCGGCGGTGGCCACCGGCGTACCGCTGGCGCTGGGCACCGATACCGGCGGCTCGATCCGCCAGCCGGCCGCCTTCTGCGGCATCGTCGGTCTCAAGCCGACCTACGGCCGGGTGTCGCGCTACGGCCTGGTGGCCTTCGCCTCGTCGACCGACCAGATCGGTCCCCTGGCGCGCAACACCCGCGACGCGGCCCTGGCCCTGAAGGTGATCGCCGGAGCCGACGAGCGCGACTCGACCTCGGCGCGCCGGCCGGTGGCCGACCCCCTGGCGGAGATCGACAACGGCATCGCCGGCCGCGCGGTCGGCGTCGCCACGGAGATCGACAACCGCAGCCTGCCCGCCGAGGCCCGCGCCAGCTGGCGGCAAGCACTAGCCCGGCTCGAGCGCCTGGGAGCCGAGCTGCGCGAGGTCTCGATCCCGGCCCTGGACGCCGCCATCGCCTGCTATTACGTGCTGTGCACCAGCGAAGCCAGCGCCAACCTGGCCCGCTTCGACGGCATTCGCTATGGCCGCCGTGCGGCCGGTACGGGATCGCTCGGCGAGCTCTACCGCGCGAGCAGAAGCCAGGGATTCGGCGCCGAGGTCAAGCGCCGGATCATGCTCGGTACCTTCGCGCTCTCCGCCGGCTACTACGACGCCTACTATGGCCGCGCCCTGGCCGTTCGCCAGGCCCTGAGGCGGCAGCTGGAGACAGCTTTCGAGACCGTCGACCTGCTGGTGACGCCCACCGCGCCTTCCGGCGCTTTCGCGATCGGCGAACGGATCGACGACCCACTCTCCATGTACCTCATGGACATCTACACCGTTCCTGCCAGCCTCGCGGGCTTGCCCGCGCTCTCGGTGCCCTGCGGCCTGGACGACGACGGCATGCCGCTCGGCCTCCAACTGATGGCCCGACCGTTCGACGAGGCGGCGGTGCTGGCGGCCGGCCGAGCCTTCGAGCAGGATCTCGACTGGAAGGTCGAGCCGACGGCGGTGGCGGCATGAAGAAGCCCACCGCCCTGCTCGCGGCCGTCCTGACCGTGCTCCTGGTCGGCCAATGTCAGGTGGTGAGCGCGGCCACGACGCGAACGAAGATCGGCGCCGGCATGGTGGCCGCGATGAGCGACGAGCAGGACATCTTCCTGGAGGCTCCGCCCCAGAAGGGCGAAGGACTGATCGCCTTCGCCAGGCGCCTCACCGGTGATGACGGCGCCGCCGGAAAGGTCACCAAGCTCAACGGCAAGCGGCCTCGGCGACTACTTGCCGGAGTGCGCTACCGCGTGCCGTACGAGGCCCTTTCGGACCGCTACAAGCTCGCCGTCATGCACGCGCTGTTCCCCTCCGACCGCTCCCTCGCCACCGGCTGGCAGCACACCGTCGCCAGCAACCGCGGCCCGGTGGGTCTATGGCGGCTGGCTCGGTGGTTCACCGGCGACGGCAAGAACTTCATCGCCATCCGCGAGCACAACGACCTCAGCGACGAGGCACTGGAGCCCGGCGCCAAGGTGTTGATACCAGCCCAACTGCTGCTGCCGGCGTTCCGCGCCGCCCTGCCGCCGGCCCAGGTGGCCCAGGTGACTCACGACCTGGAATACCTGCGCGGTGACGACGGTGACTTCGCACTCTACCGTCTGAAGAAGGGCGAGGCCCTCTACTCCGCGGTGGTGGTGCGCTTCACCGGCGGCACCTTCGCCGAGGACGTCAACTCTCTGGCCGCCGAGCTCGCCAAGCTGAACGGCATTACCGATGTCACCGACATGCCGGTAGGCCAGCGCGTGCGCATCCCCTTCGACCTGCTGCTGCCCGAGTACCTGCCCACCGACGATCCCCGCCGGGTGGAATACGAGACCGATCGCTCCGAGCGTGACAAGCACTCCAACACCGTACGCGCCTCGAGCCTCGACGGCATCACCGTGATCCTCGACGCCGGCCACGGCGGCCACGACCCGGGCACCATGCTGGCGGGCACCTGGGAGAGTGTCTACGTCTACGACATCATGCTGCGAATCAAGCAGCTGCTCGAGACCACCACCGCCGCCACCGTGGTGCCGACCACGCGCGACGGCACGATGTTCCGCATCCAGGATCGCGACGTTCTGCAGCGCTCGCGCGGCCACCGGGTACTGACTTCGCCGCCCTACACGATCGCCGATGCAAAGGTCGCCGCCAACCTGCGCTGGTACCTGGCCAATAGCCAGCACAAAGCAGCGGTCCGGCGTTCGGGAGACGACGCCAAGACTGTCTTCCTGTCGATTCATGCCGATTCCCTGCCACGCACGCACCGCGGCGCCATGATCTACATCCCGGCGGCCAGCCTCACCCGCGGCGAGTACGGCAAGACGGGGGCGGTCTACAGCTCGCGTAAGGAGGTCAAGGAGAAGCCCCGGGTGAGCTACAGCTGGAAGGAGCGCACGCGCTCGGAGGGGCTGTCGCGGCAGCTCGCCGGGCGCCTGCTCGCCAGTTTCCGACGCAAGGGTCTCGCCATTCATCACGAGAAGCCGATTCGTGACCGCATCATCCGCTGCCGCGGCTGCCGGCCGTGGGTACCCGCCGTGGTGCGCTACAACGCCGTGCCGGCCAAGCTCCTGCTCGAAGTCAGCAACCTCAACAACCCCCAGGACCGCAAGCTGATACAGACCCGAGCGTTTCGTCAGCGCGTGGCCCAGGCGGTAGTCGACGGCATTCTGTCTTATTATGGACAGTCCCCCGGAACCACGGCGAACGTCGCCGCGCGGTGATGCCCCGAAAAGGTAATGCCCCGAGAAGGTGATGCCCCGAGAATGGGGTCGGAACCGAGGCGCGGTCGCGAGGGTCCAAGTCTTAGGGCCCCCCGAAGGGGGGCGGAATGAGACGAACGACCTGATCCGGAGGACCCACTTGGCGGCACTCATGGCGGCAACCACAGCGGCAACTCCCCTGAGCTCGAATCCCGATCTCGACCTGGCCACGCGTCATCGCTACGGTGACCCAGAGGCTTTCGAGGAGGTCTACAGCCGCTTCTCGCAGATGGTCTTCAACCTCGCTTACCGAATGTCCGGCAAGACCGAGGAGGCGGAGGACCTGACGCAGGAGATCTTCATTCGCATCCATCGGCACCTGGCACGGTTCAACGGGCGCTCGGCGCTCAAGACCTGGGTCTACCGCGTGACCCTGAACCACTGCCGCAGCAAACTGGGCCGCCGGCGCTACCCGACCCAACCCCTGGCCGAGGAGAACGAGGGCGAGGGGGTGAGCCTGCAAGACGAAGGCCGCAGCCCCGAGGACCTGACTCTGGCCCGCGACGCCGGCCGCCAGGTGAGCCTGGCGCTGCGCCAGGTCAAGCCGGTGTTTCGCGAGGCCGTGGTGCTGCGCGATCTGCAGGGCTTGAGCTACGACGAGATCGCCGAGATCCTCAAGGTGCGAATCGGCACGGTGCGCTCCCGCATCGCCCGTGGCCGCGACCGCCTCCGGGTCATTCTGGAGAAAACGACATGAGCACTCATGTTTCCGCGGAGCTGCTCTCCGCCTATCTCGACCGACAGCTCGCCGGGCCGGAAGCCCGGCAGCTGGAGGAGCACCTGGACCGATGCGAACGGTGCCACGTGCGCCTCGAAGGGCTGCGCAAAGTGGTCACCCACCTGCAGACCCTCGACCCGCTCACCCCGCCGTCCGGCCTCCAGGCCGCGGTGGCGCGGCGGATCCAGCTCTCCGACCGGCAACCCAACCTACTCGACCGTTTCGAGCAGGGAATCTCGATCTTCGACCGACAGTCGCCGATCCTCGCCATGTTCGCCGTGATCATCGCCCTGGCGATGTTCATCTACCTGTTCTCATATGCCCTGCACCAGGACCAGTCCGGCAGCATCGAAGTGATCTTCCAGGATCCGCCCGGAGCCGCCGCGGCCGAAGACCAGGCGATCGGCAGCCGCCTGACCGCGGGCGGTCGCCAGCTGGTGTGGAGCGTAGGCGGCCTGTGGGTGGAGGAAGGCGCCGACGTCGACGCGGTCGCCCGCACACTCGCGGTCGACTCCGACGAGGGCCGCGATTTTCTCGCCGCCCATCCGGAGCTCGCCGATCTCGCAGCGCTCGACCGCAGCGTCGTGGTCCGCCTCGGTGGCGAAATCGTGCGGTTGGACTAGCTCCGGGCCGGTCGGGCGGCGGTTGCGCGAAGGGCAGGGCGTCTCGTCGACGAAACGGTCTGTCCCCGTACGACCGCGTCTCATCCCCGCACCGAGCTCTCCTTGGTCAGTTCTTCATGGCGATATCGCGTCTATCATCGTGAGTAGCTTCCTACCCCCGAATGAGGAACATCAACAGACCAAGGAGCCATCGATGCAAGGACCAAGTCGAGCCGCCGTTCGCCTCAGCCGCCGCGTCGGAATCCCGATCGTTTTCGGGCTGCTCGTCTCGCTGCCGGCAGCCGCCGGGGAGGTGGGCACGCTACCGCCCTCGCCGGTCTTCACGCCGACGCCCGAGTCCGCCGACGTCCACGCCTTCGAGAAGGTCGGAGGCTCTTACGAATTCACCAACCCCTACATCCCGCCGGTGTCCAACAGCCAGGACCATCGGATCGGCTTGATCCGCAAGCAGGGGGGCGGCGGCACGGCCCGTTTCGTGCTGCTGGCCCCCGAGCGGCTGAGCTCGCCGGTGGTGGAAGTCGACGGCGCCGGGATCCTCGCCTCGACGATCTATTCGGTCTCCGCGGCCGATTTCCACGACGCCACGGCCACCGCCACCCACACGCCCGACATCGCCCATTTGGCGCTGTGCGATCCGAAGGAGCCGGCGCCGAACCCCTATGTCTGCGGAGACTCGGACTGCTACGACATGAAGGCCATCACGGGTCTGGTCTTCTCCGACAGCGACCCCAATGATCCGGTGGACCATCCACCCTACATCGAGCTGTGGTCGGCGCCGTTGACCGTCGAGGTGACGACTCCGAAGACCGCTTCGGCGAGCATCGCCCAGGTCACCGTCCACGGTCGCGTCGGGGCGCCGCCGGTTCACGGCTACTCCTCGGGCGGCATCCGAAGCTTCCACACCCCCTTGATCGTGGGCGACAACCGGCTGCTGATCGTCCGCTTCGGCCACTTGGCCGAGCTCGAGTGGCAAGACGCCCAGGGCCAGACCCACACCGGCCGCTACGATCCGGTCTACGCCTCCTATCCCGACGACGGCAACCCGGCGATCGACGACGAATGCGACGTCACCCAGTGGACCGACTTCAAGCCCCTGGCCAACGCCCCCCACGATCCCAACCTCATTGGCCGCTACGGCTTCGCCAGCACTCCCTTCACCTCGCCCAGCGGCGCTTCGATCCCTCATACCTATGGCATCCGCGGCCGGTACCTGTGGGTGGATCAGAAGGCCAACAACGTGTTCTTCGGCACGCTCAGCCGGTTTCTTCACAAGGACTATCTGGGTGACGGTTCCTGCGGCAGCAGCGGCGACTGCTTGTACGACATCGCCTGCGTGCCCGGCGTCCCCTGCGATCTCACCAACGCGCAGGCTTCCGAGGCCACGCCCCCGCACCAGGGGTGGATGATGATGGGGCTGTGGACCCACGGCAAGATGGTGCTCCTCGACAGCATGATCAACCACTCCGATTTCGGCCTGCAGGGCGAGGAGGAGCACCACCGAATGGTGACCTTGTACGATGACGGCCCCGCCATCCGTGTCGGCACCGGACGCGACGCGGACCCGGTGACCGGCACCGCCCACGGCTGGATCGACACCACCGTGCAGCTCGGCTCCACCGAGCATTTCTTCAACATGGTGCCCCACATGCGGCTGCGGACACCCCGGGATGTGGTGTGGCTGGTGACCGCCGGAGCGCAGACCGACGAGATCGCCTTCGACGACTACCTCAACCACCGGACGCTCATCTTCTCGCCGATGAACGCGCTCAAGGAGATGGTGGGCACCCAGGTCTACCATGACGGTCGCGATCCGAATTCCTCCGAGATGCGTCTGCAGAACGCCGCCACCAGCCTCGACTTCGCCCTTCCCGCCTACGGCGAAGTGGTGGTCCCCGCCGGCACGGACGATCACGGGCGGATCGAGAACGTCGCCCTCGGCGGCATCGAGGCCCGTGGCTTCTACCTGGATCCCGAGAGCCGGATCGAATACGAGACTCCCGCCCAGAGCGGCCTCGAGAACGAGGAGTGGGTGGTCAGCCTGTTCTACGACCTGAAGGTGGTCTCGTCCCAGGTGCGGCGATTGTTCACCTTCCCGGGCGGCGACTACGTCGACCTGCACGGCCTGTGGTACACGCGGATCTGCGGCGGCGGCGGCTTCGGCTGCAGGAAGGTCCGGCTGCCGAAGAAACAGTCGACGGCGACCTGGACCCACCTCGCCTACCATCTGGTGGACGACAAGATCCGCCTCTACCAGGACGGCTTCCTGTTCGCCGAGGTCGACCGTCCGGCCGGCATGCTCATCGAGCCCGGCACCTTCAAGATCGGCTCGCCGGCGGCCGGAACCCTGGGCGCGGGCGGTTGGATCGACGATCTGCGGGTGGTGGCCGGCCCGGTCAACGACGAGTTGCTCTGCAATCATGCCCGCGGCACCCTGGTCGCCGTGCCGCACACCTACGACACGCTGACCGGCAACCATCTGGCGGACCTGCTCGCCCCCTTCGAGGCCGCCGACGCCGATTCCGACCTGTATCCGGACTTCGTGTCCGGCCGGGAAGCCATCCACGATGCGCTCCACGGCCCCAGCGCCAAGGCCTGGGCGCTGTCGGACTACTACGTCTGCAACATCGACTACACGCAATCCGGCGGCGTCTCGGTCTACGACGCGGGCGATCCGCTGGCACGGTCGGTGCGGCGTCGCATGCTCTTCCCGGAGGGACCGTTGGTGTGGAATCAGCCGCGGCCCGATTCGGCTTCGAACCCCTTCTGCCTCTCCTGCCACCAGAGCACCGGCCAGGGCGGCCTCGGCCTGGAGGCGCTGACGCTCGACCCGGCGACCGCCGCCCACGCCGACCCGCGCCGGCAGCCGTCTCAGCCGCCGCACCAGGTTTTCGGCATGATGCCGGCCCACTATTTCGATGTCGACGCGCCGCCGGCCGAGACCGTCGACGCCGAGATCGACCGCTGGGTGGACGACGGCCCCCTCTACCGCTGGACCCTGGACGAGGCCGGGGGAGCGAGCTTCCACAACTGGGTGATCGGCGACGTCAACCAGCCGTCCAACGGCGGCTCGCGCAACCAGTCGCCCTACAAGCCGGGCGCTGGCCGTGGCCACGCGCTGGCCTTCGACGGGGTGGACGACTCCGCGCCCATCGACCACAACCTGAGCATCGACAGCGAGGAGCTCACCCTCGCCGCCTGGTTCCGCCCTTATCGCAACGGCGGCGTCGCCCCCGAAGACGGATGCCGGATCGACGTCGGCGTCGACTCCCCGTGCACCCTGATCGCCAAGTCCTTCGGCGACGTGTACTGGTCGCTGCAGGCCTTCTACCTGGCCGACGATCCCGACCCGCGCTGGCGGGCCCGCCTCGAGGTCCGCGGCGACAACGGCATGCTCGAAGCCCTCGAAGTCGACCTCGACGACCCCGCCACCCCGGCCGCCAACGACTTCGTCGGTACCTGGTGGCACCACCTGGCCGGGACCTACGGCGGCGGCGAGCTCGAGATCTACCTCGACGGCGACTCGATGGGCACCGCCACGGTGACGTCACGGCCCCTCGCCACCAGCTCCAACCACCCCGTCACCCTGGGCTCTGAGCTCGATGGCCTGGGCGCCCCGGTGGCCCCCTACTATGGCCGGCTCGACGACGTCCGTATCTACGACCGCCGTCTGCGTCCGGGAGAAATCCCGGAGCTGGTGGCGGATACGCCGTAACGGCGACGCCTGCCGCGCTCCTCGATCGGGAGCGCGGCACGGCTTCTCGCCGGCGCCCGCGTCTCGACGCTGTACAAGCTCGGGCGATTCCGTGACAATTCCGCCATGCGTCGATCCACAGTCCGATCTCTCCTCATCGTTCTTCTCGTGCTCGCAGCCGCTGCCGGCCCCACCCACGCCGAGCTCTCCGAGCGCTGGCAGAAGATGAACCAGCCGGTGGAGCCGTTCCGGATCCTCGGCAACCTCTACTACGTCGGCGCCAACAGCGTCACCTCGTTTCTGATCACCACGCCCGACGGCCACATCCTGATCGACGGTGGTTTCGAGGAGACCGTGCCGCAGATCGAGGCCAATATCGCCAAGCTGGGCTTCGAGCTCGAGGACGTCGAGATCCTGCTCAACAGCCACGCCCATTTCGACCACGCGGGCGGCCTCGCCCGGCTCAAAAAGGCGAGCGGCGCCCGGTTCATGGCCAGCGAGATCGAGGCCCCGATCCTCGAGCGCGGGGGCCTCGGCGACGATCTGCTGGGCGACGAGGCACCGTTCCCGAAGATCGAGGTCGACCGCATGCTGAAGGACGGCGAGACCATCGAGCACGGGGGTATGCGCCTCACCGCTCACGTCACCGCCGGCCACACCCGAGGCTGCACGTCCTGGGCCTTCGAGGTTGAGGACGCCGGCGAATCGCACCTGGCAGTCTCGATCTGCAGCCTGTCGGTGCTCGACGGCATGAAGTTCGGCGAAGACCCTACCTATCCCACCATCGCGCGTGACTTCGGGCGCTCCTTCGAGACCCTCGAAGCCCTGCCCTGTGAAGTGTTCCTAGCCTCCCACGCCGGCTTCTTCCGCATGAAAGAAAAGCAGGAGAAGCTGGGCGAGGAGGGACCCAACCCGTTCATCGATCGCAAGGGCTACCTGAAGTACATCGACCGGGCGCGGGAAAGATTCAAGGAGGCGGTGGCGAAGGAGCAGGCCGGCGGCGACGGTTCGGGCGGCAGCTCACGATCGAGCTAGCCGCTAGGCGAGGCGGAGCGCGCCGCTTCCCGGTGGCGGGCCGCGCCGGAAGCGTCGCCGACCGCGTCGAGCACGGCGGCGATGGTAGCGTGAGCGCGGGCGCGCACTGGCGGGTCGGGTTCGAGCGCCAGCACTGCTTCGAGGTGACGGAGGGCGCGGTCATGGTCGCCGAGGGCGGCGACGGCGGAGGCTACCTGGAGGAGGCTCGGCGCGGCTTCCGGCGGCTGCTCGTCGAGCAGGTTCGCGAGGTCCTGGGCGGCTTCCTGACGGCGGCCGAGCTGGACCAGGCAGGCGGCGCGTTGCAGACGTGCCTGGGGATGTGCCGGCTCGTCCTCCAGGATGGGCTCGATCAGCGCCATCGCTTCGGCGGCACGTCCCTGGCTCTGCCGGATCCGGCCGAGCTGTAGGCGCGCGCCGACGTGATCCGGCCGCAGCTCGAGCGCCGCGGCGAGGTGTCGTTCGGCCTCCTCGACGCGACGCAGACCAAGGGACAGCAACCCCAGGTCGTGGCGCAGATCGGCGTTGTCGGGCTCGAGCTCGGCGGCGCGGCTGTAGAGCTGGTAGGCCTCGTCGCCCTGGCCGCGCTGAGCCAGGGCCCGTCCCAGGGTCTGCAGGGCGATCGGCAGATCCGGAGCCAGCTCGACGGCCTTGCGGTACTCGGCCAGCTCCTGCTCGAAGTCCCCCTCCTGGGCCGCCTGCCGTCCGCGCGTCAGGTGGATCGGCGCGCCGGTGGTCAGCAGGGCGAGCTCGTCGTCTAGCGGGTCGGGACAGGCGATGGCGACGGCGAGGCCCGACCGAGCGGCGCTGGCGTCGAGGTGCTCGCGCGCCTCCTCGCGTCGGCCCGAGCGCAGCAGTACCTGCGCCAGGGGATAGTGCACCTGGTCGGCCTCCGGCTGCGCCGCCAGCACCGCCCGGTAGTGCTCGACGGCGGCGTCCAGATCGCCGAGATCGCGGGCGGTCTCCGCCAGGCCGAAGCGTGCCGCGTGGCAGGCGGGCTCGGCCTCGGCGGCGCGCCGGTAGAAGTCACGCGCTTCCTCCACCCTGCCGCCGATGCGAGCGATGTCGCCCAGGCGCCTCAGGGTCGCCGCGTCCGCAGGATCCAGGGCCAGCGCCGCGTTGAGCTCGACGTCGGCCTCGGTAAGCTGTCCCCGGACGTGCAAGAGGCTGCCCAGGTAGTAGTGCCAGCGCAGCTCCCGAGGCGCCAGCCGCACGGCGTGACGGTAGCTCTCCGTGGCCGGCACCAGGAGATCATGAGCGTGGTAGAGCTGTCCGAGCACACCGTAGCCGAGCGCCAGGTCGTCGTCACGGGCGCCGGCCGCGAGCAGCTCCTCGAACCGCCGCTGCTCTTCATCGATCCGGCCGCGGACCGCCGGGTCGACGGCCGACAAGTCGGGGTACTCGACGGGCGCGGGATCGTCCTCTGCGGCCGGGGGTGGTTCCGTTTCGGTTCGGGCACAGGAACAGAGCAGACAGAGTCCTAGAACTATCCAGGGCCTTGCCGATCCGAAAGCCCCTCTGGGGATCCCGCTGGCCACACTGTTGCAGCACAGCCTATCCCGCATCATCTACCGATTCCCCCTCACCCTGACGCAGGGTCGTGTAGCGATCCACCTCGACGTCGAACTCCTCCACACCACCGCTCGGCCAACAGACCCTCACCGCGCCGATCTCGGGGTCCTCGCCGAGGCCGAAGAGCACGCGCGGATCGTGGGACGAGAGGTAGCTGCCGCCGGTCCGCACCTGGCGCCACAGAGACCTACCGCCCGGGCGCGCGACTTCCACCTCCGCACCCAGCATGTCCCGCTGTCCGCCGGTACCACCGAGCAGACGCAGGCCCAGCCAGCGACGCTCGTGGCCCACCTGGTTGAGCAATAGCTGTACCGCGCCGGCGTTGTTGGTGACGACGGCGTCGGCGTCGCCGTCGTTGTCGAGGTCACCGACCGCCAAGCCGCGGCTGACGGCGACGGTCGAAAAGGGCTCGCCCGCGGCAACCTCCTCGAAGACGATCTGGCCGCCGGCGCCGCCCAGGTTGCGGAACAGCTGGTTGGTCATCCCCAGGGGGTGCGGATCGCCGGCCGCCAGCAGCTCGGGAATCATGATCACCGCGCCGTTGACCGCCATCAGGTCGAGCCGGCCATCGTTGTCGAAGTCGAGCCAGGCGGTGCCGAAGCCGGTGGCCCGCCAACTCGGCGCGCCCAGCCCGCTGGCGGCGGTGACGTCTTCGAAGGCGCCTCCGCCGTCGTTGCGGTAGAGGGTGTGGGTCTCGAGTGCCAGGTGGGTGAGCAGCAGGTCGTCATCGCCGTCGCCGTCGAAGTCGCCGGCGGCGACCCCCATGCCGGCTTCGGCCTGCCCCTCCCGGTTGAAGGCCGTTCCGCTGAGCATCGCCTCGTCGGCGAAGGTACCGTCGCCCCGGCTCAGCCAGAGGTAGTTGGCCATGCCGTCGTTGGCGACGTAGAGGTCGGGCGCGCCGTCGCCGTCGAAGTCGCCGGCCACGACCCCCATACCGGCGCCCGACGTTGCGGCGATCCCGGAGGACTCGGAGACGTCTTCGAAGGTCACCATGCCGTCCGCGCCGGGCCCCCGGTTGAGCAAGAGCGAGTCGGCCGCGGCGGGAAAGGCCTGAGGGCCACAGTAGTCGGGCTGGCCGCTCATCATGGCGCACTGACGGTGGTCGGCGACCTGGAAGTCGACGTAGTTGACGACGTAGAGATCGAGCCAGCCGTCGAGATCGACGTCGACCCAGGCCGCCGACAGGCTCCAGCGCGGGTCGTCCGCACCGGTCGCCGCCGTCACGTCGCGGAAGGTGCCGTCGCCGAGGTTGCGCCACAGCCGATTGGAGCCGGCCTGGGTGAGGTAGAGGTCGGTCCAGCCGTCGTTGTCGAAGTCCGCGGCCGCCACCCCCATGCCGTAGCCGCCGGCGTCGATGCCGCTCTCAGCCGTCACGTCGGTGAAACGCGGCCGAGGTACACCAGCGCTGTCGGCCTCCAGGTCGTTGCGGTACAGACGGTCGCGCAGCGGCAGCATGCCGGGCGCCGGCGGGAACGTTGCCTCGGCGGGCTCCTTGTCCGGATTCAGCATCCGCCCCTGGACGAGGTAGACGTCGAGATCGCCGTCGTTGTCGAAGTCGAAGAGCGCGGCTCCCGAACCCATCATCTCGGAGTAGTAGAGCTCGCCCGACATGCCGTTGAAGTGGGTGAAGTCGAGGCCTGTAGCGGCGGCGGCGTCGACGAACGGGCCGGCGGCGGCCGCGGGCGGCGGTTCGGCCGGGGGGCTGGTGGCAGACGGAGCGTCGCCGCAGCCGAGCGCGGCAAGCGAGAGCGCGGAGGCAAGGACGAGGAAGCGAACCGGGCGGGGGGAGGAATTCATGGTGGCCGTCGAGGTTACAAGTACCCTGTCACGGAATCCATGACTGACGTCATCTACCCCTGTCCCTCGCCGGCCTGCCCCTCCTCGATCTCTTCCTCCCAGTCTTCCTCTTCCAGGTCTTCCTCTTCCAGGTCTTCCTCCTCCAGAGTGTCTACCGCCAGCGCCTCGACCAGCATCTGCTCAACCCCCTGCAGCCGCACCTGGGTCACCACACGATTCTGCTCGGCCCGCGTCTCGGTCTCGATCCGCAGCCCCTTCTCCGTTGCCTTCTCGGCCATCGTACGGTAACGCTCCTCGATCACCGGCAGCCACCGCTCGGCGGCGGCGCGGTCCTCGCAGACGAGCACCGTCAGGCCGGTGATCTGGTCGGCCGAGACGACGTCGAGGCCGAAGCTCATGGCGAGATCTTCGTCGGCCACCGGCGCCTCGGGGCTCTTGCCGTCTTCACCGATTTCGGCATCCCCTTCCAGCAGAGCATCGAGCAGGCCGGTTTCGTTGCCTACGGTGCCTTCGACGTCCCACTCGCCTTCCGGGATCGAGCTGGTGAGGGTCTGTGCCGGCGTGACGTCACCGACCTCGATCCGGTCGACCGCCCGCTCCATGGCTCGCCGCGAGCTGGCAAAGACGACCGTCGAGTCGACGAAGCCGAGGTGAGCGTTCTCCTCGAACCGGTAGACATCGTGCCCGCGGTAGTCCGCCCGCACCTCTTCGGTGTCGTCGGCGCTGCTCATGAGGCTGAACATGGACTTGAACATGCGAACCATGGTGCGCGGATTCAGCGCCACTACATAGTCGACGCCGTCGCCGTCCTCGCTCTCCTCGTAGGCGATGGTCATCTCCTTGGGAATCAGCATGTTCAGCCCGGCGGGGTTGGATTGCCCGCCCTGTAGATCCGAGAGCCATCTCATCGATTCCGGCAGCTCCTCGCGCTGGCGCTTGCGGTTGGCTTCGTCGACGCGCAGTAGCACCTGGGTGAGCAGCTCCTGGGTACCCGGATCCTCGGCCAGCTCGTGCATGCGGATCACACCCAGGCTCTCCTCGTTCACGATCACGTCCGTGGCCAGCTGCTCGCCCGGGGTAAACAGCCACATGGTGCCGAAGGCCAGACCCAGCACGGAGACCAGGATCAGCCCCGCGCAGCCGATGCCGCAACCGATCAGGACCTTGTCGAAGCCTCCCAGCTTTTTTCGCTTCTCCTGTTCCACTCTGAGCACCCTTTCACGACCTGTGGTAGAAACCGCCGACGATTGCGGGCTGTGCCGTCCGCCCCGCTCGGGCCACCTATCGTATCCCGCGCCGATCGTCGTGAGAGGACTACGAATCGATGAACCGCCGCATTCAGACCCGTATCCCCACCCTGCACGTCTCCGACATCGAGCTGCCGCGCGAGGTCGAACAACTCTACGAGCTGGCCTACAACCTCTGGTGGTCGTGGACGCCGCACGCCCGTGAGCTCTTCTCCTCGATCGACAGCGCCAAGTGGGCGCTCTACCGCAATCCGGTGGAGCTGCTGATCAACGTCGATCCAAAGCGCTGGTATCACCTGCTCGACAACGAGGCCTTCCGGGCGCGCTACCAGGCGGTCATCCGGGACTTCGAGGACTATCTGGGCGAGATCGATCAGACCTGGTTCAGCTCCCGGCACGGCGAGGCCCGCGGCGAGGCGATCGCCTACTTCTCCATGGAGTACGGCCTCCACCAGTCGCTTGCGGTCTACTCCGGGGGCCTCGGGGTGCTTTCCGGTGACCACTGCAAGGCGTCGAGCGACCTCGGCCTGCCGATGATCGCGGTCGGTCTGCTCTACCGCCAGGGCTACTTTCGCCAGACCCTCGACGCCGACGGCCAGCAGCAGCACAACTACCCGGAATACGACTTCACCCGCCTGCCGCTCCGGCCGATCGCCTCGGCCACCGGCCACGAGGTGACGATCTCGGTGCGCCTGCCAGGCCGCGACGTGCTGGCCAAGCTGTGGCTCGCCCAGGTGGGGCGCGTGCCCCTGGTGCTGCTCGACACCGACGTGCCGGAGAACGACCCGGCCGACCGGCCGATCTCGTCCCAGCTCTACGTCAACGGCCGCGAGATGCGTCTGCTGCAAGAGATTTTGCTCGGCATCGGCGGCGTCAAGGCGCTGCGTGCCATCGGTGTCTCCCCCACCGTCTGGCACATCAACGAGGGGCACAGCGTCTTCCTGCAGCTCGAGCGCCTGCGCGAGCTGGTCGCCGGCGACCTCGCTCTCGGGACGGCCATGGAACGCATCCGGCGCGACACCGTCTTCACCACCCACACGCCGGTGGAGGCGGGCAACGAGCGCTTCGAGCCCGAGCTGATCGGCAAGTACTTCACCTCGTGGTGCGGCGAGGCCGGCATGGCGCTGCCCGAGTTGCTCGACCTGGGTCGGGCCCGCGACGGCGACCACCAGTTCAACCTCACCGCCCTGGCGATCCGCACCACCAGCTCGACCAACGGTGTCAGCAAGCTCAACGCCGAGGTCGCGAGCCGCATGTGGAGCCACCTCTTCCCCGCCCCCGGCGATGGCGATCTGCCGATCCGTGCCGTCACCAACGGCGTCCACGCGGGTACCTGGCTGGGCAACGAGACCCAGAAGCTACTGGGGCTCCATCTCGGGCCGCAATGGGAGTCGATGCTGCTCGCGCCCGAGGTCTGGGAGAAGGTGCTCGAGATCCCCGACGCCGACCTGTGGACGACCCATCGCGCCCAGAAAGAGCGCCTGGGCCGCTTCACCCGCTCGCGCCTGCGCGAGCAGCGCGCCCGTCACGGCGCCGCGCCCGACGAGCTGCGCTCGATCGGCGCCCTCTTCGACCCACGCGCCCTCACCATCGGCTTCGCCCGCCGCTTCGCCACCTACAAGCGCGCCAAACTGGTGTTCTCCGACGAGGAGCGCCTGCGCCGGCTGCTCACCAACGAGGACCGACCCGTACAGATGCTGTTCGCCGGCAAGGCCCACCCCGCCGACCGTCCCGGCCAGGGCCTGATCCAGCACATCTTCGAGCTCAGCCGCGAGCACGGCTTCGCCGGCCGCGTCTTCTTCCTCGAGAACTACGACATCCGCATGGGCCGCATGCTCGTCCAGGGCGTCGACTTGTGGCTCAACACCCCCCGCCGTCCGCTCGAAGCCAGCGGCACCAGCGGCCAGAAAGTGGCCATGAACGGCGGCCTCAACTTCTCCATCTCCGACGGCTGGTGGCCCGAGGGTTTCGACGGCAACAACGGCTGGGTGATCGGCTCCGACCACCCCCTCGAGGACGAGAACCAGCAGGACGCCGAAGACGCCGCCTCTCTCTACGACCTCCTGGAGAACACGATCATCCCACTCTACTACCAGCGCGACGACGACGACCTGCCGCGCCGCTGGATCGGCATGATGAAGCAGTCCATGGCGTGCCTGACGCCGAAGTTCTCCGCCAGTCGGATGGTGCGGGACTACACCGAGACCGCCTACCTGCCGGCGGCGGCGAGACGGTCTGCCGGTTCCTAGCGTAACAAGGCAGATATCGATCTTTCCTTCCTGGAGGGAAAGATCGAGCCGAATCTTTCCTTCCCAGAAAGACAGATTTGGGGTAATCTGTCCTTCGTGGAAGGAAAGATCGACATCGCCGCCGTCGTCGAGACGCAGCTCGCGGACTTCGAAGCCCGCGAGCTGCCGCGTCTCACGACGCGTTCCAGCGCCCTGCCCGGACTGCCCGACAAGGCCGACGTGGTCGTCGGCATGCGGCGCTCCGGCAAGACCTGGTTCGTCTACCAGCAGATCCGCGAGCACCTCGCCGAGGGAATCGGTCGCGACCGGCTGCTCTATCTCAACTTCGAGGACGAGCGTCTCCTGCCGCTCGACGCCGAGGATCTGCATCTCGTGCCCGAGGCGTTCTACCGCCGGCACCCGGAGAGCCGAGGCAAGCAATGCTGGTTCTACTTCGACGAGATCCAGAACGTCCCTGACTGGGAGACCTTCATCCGCCGGCTGCTCGACACCGAGAACGCGGCGGTCGTCCTGACCGGCTCCTCGGCGAAGCTCCTGAGCCGCGAGATCGCCACCAGTCTGCGCGGGCGCAGCCTGACCACCGAGCTGCTGCCTTTCAGCTTCGAGGAATCGCTGCGGCACGCCGGCGTCGAGATCCCCGAGCGGTGGCCCCCCGCCGCGCCCGAGCGCTCGCTGCTCGAGAGCCGTTTCGAGCGCTACCTGGAAATCGGCGGCTTCCCGGAGGTGCAGGACGTGCCGACCGATCTGCGCCTACGAATCCTGCGCGACTACATCGACGTCGTCCTGCTGCGTGACGTCGCCGAACGCCACGGCGTCGAGAACCTGCCCGCTCTGCGGTATCTCGAGCGCCGCCTGCTGGCCGGTCCGGGCGGCCGCTTCAGCCTCCACCGGCTCTACAACGACCTCAAGTCCCAGGGGCTGCGGGTCGGTAAGAACTCACTCTACAGCTACCTGGACTACTTGGAGGACGCCTTCCTTATTTTCACCATCACCGTCGCGTCCCCCTCGCTGCGGGTCCGCCAGACCAACCCGCGCAAGTGCTATCCCGTAGATCCCGCCCTCGCCTCCGCGATCTCCTTCCGCGCCTCGCGCGCCATCGGCCCCCGTCTCGAGAACGCCGTCTACCTGGAGCTGCGCCGCCGCGGCCACGACCTCGCCTACCTCCTGACCTCCGGAGGTCTCGAAGTCGACTTCGTCGCCGAGCATCCCACGAACGGGCCACGGCTGGTGCAGGTGAGCGCCGACACCTCCGCCCCCAAGACTCGACAACGTGAGCTCCGCGCCCTGGAGCAGGCCATGGAAGAGACCGAGATCGAGCACGCCACCCTGGTCACGCTGCGCGAGGAGGGCAACGTGCGGCTCGAATCGGGCACGGTGCGTATCGTTCCCGCGTGGCGCTGGTTCCTGGAGCCGGAGGCCGAAGAGGCCGGTTGAAACCGCCGGAAAGGGTACGCCGGAAGCCTCCAAAGGCCGCGCCTGTGGACGACTCGTGCTACTCACATTGCTTTCCGGCGCCACCGGTGGACGATTCGAGCTACTCACATTGCTTTCCAGCGCCACCGGTGGACGGTTCGAGCTGCTCACATTGCTTTCCAGCGCCACCGGTGGACGATTTGAGTAGCTCACATTGCACGCCGGCGACGCCGGTGGACGACTCGAGTAGCTCACATTGGCCGCCGGCGCCACCGGTGGACGACTCGAGCGGCGGTTCGATTTGTGACCTCAGCGAACGACGGACCGGGGTTCAGGCGCCCTTGACCGCCGTCGCCAGGCGGGCCAACAGCTCGGTGAGGGCGACGTCTGCCTCGGAGCTCTCGCCCTTGATCTGCATCTCGGTCTCGAGCACCAGCCAGGGCAGGCGGGCGAGCAGGCCGCGGTCCATGCGCGAGGCGGCGAGGTAGGCCTTGTGGAGGCGGAAGGGGTTGAGGCCGGCGAGGGGGTTCTTGCCGTGCTCCAAGGCGCCCTGGAGAGCGGGTGCCCAGGAGTTCTTGAACTGGTTGTAGTTGCGCACGCCGGGCGGCACCTTGTGGAGCCGGGCGACGCCGGCGACCGCCGCCAGGTGGCGGCAGAAGGCGGCCAGCAGACCGAAGAACTTGAGGCGCTCGGCCATGACGTCATCGGAGGAGGCGAGCAGGCGCTGGTAGCGACGCAGGGCCTCGGTGCCGCGACCGTTGCCGACGTCGTCTAGGATCTGCCAGACGTCCTCGTCGCCGCGGTCCTCCACCGACTCGGCCACCATGGCGCGGGTGATGCGCCCGCCCGGCACCTGGCTGGCCAGCTTGCGGTACTCGCCGGCGAAACGCGAGGTCGACTCGGCGTCGACGGTCTGCTGGCCCCAGCCGCCGGTCTTCTTCAGGGTGCGCCGCGCCAGCTCGGCCGTGGCGTCACGGGCGATCGACACCGAGGTCTCGGCCGCCAGCTGGTCGGTGAGGGATCCGAGCCCTTGCCAGTCGCCGCGCCGGCCGGCAGAGACCTTGCCGAAGTCGAGAAAGGCGCCCTGCTCGACCAGTGACTTCACCACCGGGTGATCCTTGGCCACGGCGTGCTCCACCAGCACCAGGGCATGCCCTTCGGGCAGTCCCTTGCCGACGATGTCGCCGAGCTCGGCGAGGTCGCCTTCCGCGTAGCCTTCGAGGCCGGCACCGCGGGCCGCTTCGAGCAGCTTGATCAGGCCCTCGCGCAGGGACTCGATCTGCTTGGCGGTGCGCTTGCGCCCGGAGCGCTTCTTACGCCGCCGTTTGCCGCCCTCCAGCGCCCACTTGGGCAACGAGCCGATCACCTCGCCGGCCTCGCCACCACTGTCGATGCCGAAGACGCGCAACGCCTGTAGCAGACGCGAAGCGCCCTCGCGCCCGCCGGTGGAGAGCTCGGCGTCGACAGGCAGCGCCTCGGCCGCCTGGTCGATCAGCCCCGCGGCCGAGCCGCGGTCGGCGAAAAGCGCCGAGTCGACCACCAGGGAGACTTTGGCGTCGCCGAACAACGAGTAGGTGCGCAGGTTCTGGAGCACGTCACCGAGATCGGTGGGTCGCCGGCGGGTCTCCACCTCGCAACCGGCGCCCTCGGCCAGGGCCCGCGCGAGCTTCTCGGCGCGCGGTTCGGCGATCACCAGGTCGCCGCTGATCAGGTAGACGGGACGCCGGGCGCCGTCAGCGACCGACTTCAGGAGCGAATCGAGATCGGGGGCGGGCATGGGGCTGCGCCGGGCTCTAGCCTTCGCCCGGGGTCTCGGCGGGAGCCTCTTCGCGCGAGCCGTAGCCGCCCCACACCGGCAGGTTCACCACGCCGAGCTCCTCGGCCTTGATCTGCTCGTCCTGGATGTCGAGTGCGATCGAGTTCCAGGAGCCGCATTGCACACAGCGGTCGTTCCACTCGGGGGTGCGGGTGGAGCAGCTGCGGCAGGTGAACGTGGCGCCCGAAATGCCGAGGCGCTTCAGGCACTCCAGGTAGCGGGCCATGGCGCCGCGCTGGTCGTTGCGACGCTGCCGGATGCGCCCGAGCAGGAAGTGGTAGGTGGGCGACAGATCGAGCCGCTCGCCGATGCCCTCGAGAACCTTGAGTGCTTCGTCATGCATCTCCAGGCGGTAGTAGAGGCGGCCGAGGAAGAAGCGCAGCAGCAGATCGTTGTCGGTCTGGGAAATCAGCGAGCGCAGGGTCTCGATGGCGCGCGCCGGCTCCTCGGCTTCGATGTGATGGTCTTCGATGCGCTGCAGGAAGACCGGGCTGCCGGTCTGGGTGAAGCCGCGGCGCCATTCGTCCAGCGCCGCCTCGTCGTTGTCCTGCAGGATCTCGGCCTCGCCGAGCATGATGCCGGCCGGGATGAACCGCGGCTCCTGCTCGAGCAGCTCGCGGAAGATCGCGGCCGCCTCGGCCGGGCGGTCTTTCTCGAGCAGCGCCATACCGCGCTGGTAGGTGAGGCCCTGAGCCACGCTGCGCTCGCGCTCGAGCCCGGCCGTGTCGCCAGTTTCCTTGAGCAGGGCGCCGATCTTCTCGTGCCACTGCACGGCCTCGGACCACTGCTCGCCCGCCATCGCCAGGTCGCGCCGGCGCCGCTGCACCTCCAGGCCGTGGTCCGGGAAGTCCCGCAGAATGCGGTTGCGGATCTCGTCGGCCACCTGCTCTTCGCCGGTGGCGTCGTAGTCCTCCGTCAGCTGATGGAGCAGCGCCACGCTGCGCGGATAGAGCACCGAGGCACGGCGGTGGACCTCGAGCGCCTCGTCGGTCTTACCCTGCTGGCGCAGCACCTGGCCGAGCCGCAAGAGGGTGGCGAAATGCTCGGGGCGCTCGGTCAGCAAGCCATCGAGCAACGTCGCCGCCTTGCCGAGCTGACCGTCGAGATGGAAGTCGGTGGCGCGGCGGAAGCGGTGATCCAGGCTCTCGACCTCGCGGCTCAGGCGACGTTGCCGCCGCTGGGAGAGGTCCTGCTTCAGCGACGACACCAGCAGCACGGTCACCGGCGGCAGCAGGCCGGCCAGGAACGCCGCCAGCAGGGCCGCGTAGAGCGGCACACTCAGCTCGGAGCTCAGCTGGAAGGGCTGGACGAGGAGATCGAAATTGAGCGGCGTGAGGAAGGAAACGTAGACGACGACGAGAACGCCGAGCAAGATACCGAGATAAGTTCGGAGCTGCATTCGGCGTCTCCTTTTCTCTAGCCGGCGGACTCCGAGGACTCGGCCACCGCCGGCATGCAGGGCTCAACCATCCAGGGTGCCCCTCTCGTCACGCTCCTGACAATTGATGCAGAACCGGGCCCAGGGTACGGCCTCGAGCCGCGGCAGCCCGATCGGCTCGCTGCAGTGGTCGCAGCTGCCGTAGCTGCCGTTGTCGAGTCGCTGGAAGGCGTCCTCGACGCGGATCAACATCTGGCGCTCATTGTCCGACAGCGAGAACATCAGCTCACGGTTGAAGGAGTTGTTCGCGCGGTCGGCGAAATCGTCCGCGTTGTCGTCCGTCGACTCCTGGCCGGCGTGGACGTCGTGCTCGTACATGTCGAGCAGCTCGCGGCGCTTCGCCGTCAGGCTGTCGCGGAGGCTCGCGATCGTGGCCTTGTCGTGAGCCGCCACCGCGGTCTTGGTTCTTGCCACGGTCTTGGTCTTTGCCGCGGTCTTGGTCTTTGCCACGGTCTTGGTCTTTGCCACTGTGTCTGCTCCCGTTGGGTCAAAAGTATCTACAGCATGCCGGGATCCACCGGCTACAGGTCAAAACGCGGGGCGATGGTACTTTATTCCTCGCTGGATCGAAAGCGTACGATAGATCTGTTCGTACAACATCAGACGGGCGAGCTCGTGTCCGAAGGTCATCGGTCCGAAGGAAAGTCGCCGCCGCGCGCGCCGCACGATCTCGGGATCGAGCCCCAGATCCGAGCCGATCACGAAGGCGACCGGATGAGGCCACTCCTCCTCCAGGCGCCGCAGCTCCGATGCCAGTGCCTCGGAGCTCATGGTCTTGCCGCGCGGGTCGAGCGCGATTGTCCAGCAGGGATCGGGCAACGCCGCTAGCACCGACTTCCCCTCCGCGCGCCGCCGCACCGCGCCTTCGCCGCGCGCCTTGATCTGGCGCTCGGTGATCGATACGTAGCGCTCGACGCGCGTTCGGTAGTCGGCGTAGAGACGCTCCCAGGGCTCGCGGCGGTGACGGCCGGCCCACAACAGGAGCAGCTCTCGGGCCATTCCCTAGCCGACCTGGGCGGCGGCGTCCTGGTCGGTGGTGAGGAACTCCTCCCACTCGGCGCTGTACGCAAGCGAGCGCAGATCGCGCATGCGATCGAGGAACACGATGCCGTTCAAGTGATCGAATTCGTGCTGCACGATCCGAGCCTCGTAGTCCTCGGCGCGGTACTCGAGCGACTTGCCATGGCGGTCGAGGGCGTGGATGCGCACCGCTGGGTGCCGGGGCACCAGACCCCGCAGATCGGGGATCGACAAGCAGCCCTCCCAGTCGTAGATCACCTCGCCCGCGACCGGTTCGAGCGCCGGGTTGATCAACGCCCGCAGCTCCAGATCCTCGTCGTCGATCCCGTCTTCGTGGTCGGGATCGATCACGGCGTAGACGAAGAGCTGGAGGTCGATGCCGAGCTGGGGGGCGGCCAGGCCGACGCCGCCCGAGTCGAGCATGGTCTCGAACATGTCGTCGATCAACGTTTGCGTCTCGACGTCGGACAGGCGGTCGAGGCGCACCGGCTGCGCGGGGACGCGCAGCGCCGGATGACCGAGGCGGACGATAGAACGGACCGACATGACGAAACCTCCTCTCGGTCATTGTATGGCATGCGCGTGGTATCCTGTATGGATGATGGCCCAGTCCCGCGATGAAGAGCTGCGCAGGAGACGACGTCGCCGACTGATCCGTGGTCTGGTCATGGGAGGCGCCGCAATCGGCGTACCGGCACTGATCAACGCGGTGGTCTCGAAACGCGCCAAGAGGCTGCCGCCGCCCACCTGGGGCGAGGCGGAGACCTACCGCTCCAAGCACGGCAAGATCTCCTACCAGCACCTCGGGGAGGGCTCCCCGGTGCTGCTTCTGCACACTTTCGGCCCCGGCCACGGCAACGAGGAATGGCGCCGGGCGGCCGACATGCTGGCCGAGAATCACGAGATCTTCGCCCCCGACCTGTTGGGCTGGGGTCAATCCGACAAGCCGTCCATGACCTATGACGGCGAGCTCTACATCGAGCTGATCGGCGATATCCTGAAGAGCGTCGTCGGCGAGCCGGCGGTGGTCGTCGCGGCCGGACTCTCCGCGGCCTACGCGGTGCAGCTGGCGGTCGATCAGAGCGAGCTGATCCGGGCGATGGCGCTGGTGGTGCCCTCGGGGATCGAGCTGCACGGCGATGAGCCCGATTTCAAAGACGCGATGGTCCACCGGCTGCTGCGCCTGCCGGTCCTCGGCACCTCGGCGCTCAACGTCTACACCAGCCGCTCGGCGATCGCCAACTACCTGCGCCGCGAGGTCTACGCCGCGCCCGGGCGGGTCGACGAGGCACTGATCGACCGCCACTACCGCAGCAGCCACGAGCCCGGCGCCCACGCCAGCCTGGCCGCCTTCCTGAGCGGCTACCTCAACCATGGCGTGCGCGAGATCCTCGAACAGGTGGAAGCGCCGGTGTGGATCGGCTGGGGGCGGCACGCGGCGACGACGCCGATCGAGTCGGCGGATCTGTGGCTGAGTCATTTAGGCGGCGCCGATCTCGAGGTCTTCGAGGGCTGCGGGATCCTGCCTCATGCCGAAGCCCCCGGCGAGCTCTGCCGCCGACTCGAGGCCTTCCTGGCCAATTCGAAGAGCTAGGTGCCCGAGCGCCTCCAGATCGCCGTCGTCGGAGCCGCCGAGTGCGACGACCGGTTGCGCCAGGCCGCGTGCGCCGTCGGCGAGGGCCTGGCGCGCGCCGGGGCGCACCTGATCTGCGGCGGCCGCGGCGGCGTGATGGCGGCCGCCAGCCGTGGCGCGCGCGCGGCTGGCGGCCTGGTCACCGGTATTCTGCCGGGGGCCGACGCCGGTGAGTCCACCCCCAACGACGACCTGAGCCTCGCCCTCTTCACCGGCATGGGCCAGGCGCGCAATCTGAGCGTGGTGCTGTCGGGGGCGGCGGTGATCGCCGTCGGCGGCGGCTGGGGTACGCTGTCGGAGATCGCCCTGGCGCTCAAGCACGGGATTCCCGTGGTGACCCTGGAGAGCTGGTCGCTCAGCCGGCCCGACGGCCGAAACGAGTCGCTTCTGCGCCCGGCCGACTCGCCACGCCGAGCAGTGAAGCTGGCGCTCGAGCTGGCGATTCCGGAACGCCTGGGCTGACCTCGTCGGCCGCCAGCTCTCCCAGCCGGTAGGCCATTGCCCGGTCGATGGTGCGTGCAACTGTGGTCGCCCGGTCCTGGACCGCGGTCGCCAGCCGGCCGGCGATCAGAAAATCCCCCTGCTCGAGCGCCACCTCGGCCTCGGTCAGATCCGAGGTCAGGGAATCGAGGTCGGAGCGCATCCGCCGCAGATCGGAGTGGGTGTCTTTTCCGCGCGGCGATCGCCAGTAGGCCTCCGATGCCCGGTCGACCGCCAGGTGTGCCTCGCCCATCGCCTGCACGGCGTCTTTCCTGGCCCGCACCGCTGCCGCGGCGGCCTCGGCCCGCACCAGGCTGGCGGCTGCCTCTGAAGCCTGCAACAGCTCGCGCGCGCGCCGGTCGGTGCTCATGTACCAGGGTCTGGTCTTCTGCGTCTCGATCTCGAGCCGAGTGCGCGAGAGCAGGTCCTCGGCCCGCTGGAACGCCTCGGGCGAGTACTGCTCGGCCTGGAAGCTGCGCGCCTCCTCCAGCAGCCGCGAGATCGCCAGGACCCGCTCGTCGGCGGTCCGGGCACAACCAAGGCTGAGACAGGAAAGCCCGAGCGCGCCGAGCCACGCCGTGGAGACGCTCAAACCCGTCGGAAGTCTCGTCATGCTTCGTTTCAACACCATGTGCTTCCTTGATACCGTTGCGGCCAGGCTGAGCTCCCAGACCCGGCCCGTTCCCTCTGGATACGGATCTCGCCCCGTGGGGCGATTCACCGCGCGACGTGTCGCGGTCCGACGTGCAAGACCACGATGACAAAAAGCTGGATCGACGGGATAGTCACTCATCACTATGTTAGCATAGCATGAACTGAGCGCCATGCCAAGACAAGAACCCGACCCGCATCATCCCCGGGGCCCTCTCCAACCTGCCGCCCGACCCCGCTGGAAATGAAAATCGAGGACTAGCCGGCTGTCTCGGCGGGTGGCGCGGGGCGGGTGGCGGCGGGCCTGAACTCGTCGAAGCAGCGGCGGCAGCGGGCCTCGTAAGACTCGGTGTCGCCGACCTGGACCTGCTCGCCACCGCCGGCGGTGCGCTGGCTGTAGTGGGCCGGCCCGCCGCAGCGCACGCAGATCGCGTGCACCTTGTCGACGTACTCGGCGGTGGCCATGATCGCTGGCATGGGCCCGAAGGGGTGGCGGCGGAAGTCCTGATCGAGCCCGGCGACGATCACCCGCATGCCGGCGTCGGCCAGGTCGTTGACCAGCTGAGCCAATCCCTCGTCAAAGAACTGGGCCTCGTCGATTCCGATCACCTGGACGCCCCAGTGCAGCTTGCGGGACAGGTCCTGGGTGTCGGTCACCGACTCGGCGTCGAGCTCGCGCTTGTCGCGCGTCACCAGCCGCTCGCCCTCGGTGCGGGTATCGGTGACCGGCTTGAACACCTGCACCCGCTGGCGGGCGATGACGGCGCGGCGCATTCGCCGCACGAGCTCTTCGCTCTTGCCGGAGAACATGCCTCCGGCGATGACTTCGATATGTCCTGTGGATCGTTCGTCCATCGAGTGTGCTCCTGCCGCGCGCGGCCCGAATCCTGCCCGCGCGGCCCCCGATCCTATCTCACTATTCCCCGAGACGGTGTCTCAGGAGGCGCCCGCGACCACCGCCTCGAGCTCTTCGAGGCTCAGATCGGCAGTCGACGGGACCACCCGGTGCGCGGTGAGCTCCTCGGCGCCACAGGTGTTGGCGACGCCGACGGTGATCAAACCGCAGGCAGCCGCGGCCTCGAGACCCGCGGGCGAGTCCTCGATGACGAGCACCTCGTGGGGTGCCAGAGGCGGCGAGAGCCGCGGCGGCAGATTGTTGAGGTTGGCCAGACCGAGCCGGTAACCCGCGGGATCGGGCTTGCTGCGCTCCACGTCCTCGGCGGTGACCAGGGTCTTGAAACGGTCTCGCAGACCGAGCTGCGCAAGCGCCCCCTCCACCTCGTCGCGCAAGGCTCCGCTGACGATCCCGAGCGGCAAACCGCGCGCGGCCACCGCCTCGACCAACTCGGCGGCGCCGGGAAAAACCGGAAAGCCCCGCTCCCGCACATGGTCGTGGTAGTAGACCGACTTGCGCCCGATCAGGTCCTCGATGCGCTCGGGCCCGGCGGGCTCACCAGCTGCCCGCAGCACAGCCGAGTAACAGCCCTCGTCGTCGAAGGCCAGGTAATGGGCGTAGTAGTCCTCGGCGGTGAGCTCGATCCCCTCCTCCGCCAGCACTTTCTGGAACAGCTCGAGGTGAATCGGCTCGTCGTCTACCAGGACGCCGTTGAAGTCGAACAGGATCGCACGCAACATGGCGGGAATGATATTGGACGCGAAACGGTTGAAACAATCGGCCGTTGACTTCCGTCCGGCGCCCGGTTATCTTGCCGAAGAGCGGCCCGGCCGCTCATCTATAGGAGTCAGGATCCATGGCAAACGTCGAACAAGCACAGACGACACCGCCGGCCGCCCCGCCCGAGGTGCCGGTCACGGTCACCGCCAAGGCGGTCAAGATGGTGAACATCACCAAGGAAGAAGAGGGCCATGAAGCCTCCTGCGGCCTGCGGATCGCGGTCCGCGGCGGCGGCTGCAGCGGCTTCGAGTACGCGCTCGATTTCGAAGAGGAGACCCGGGACACCGATCTGGTGTACGACCAGAACGGGCTCAAGGTCATCGTCGACCCGGTCAGTGCACGCTACCTCGCGGGAACCGAGATCGACTACGTGCTGGGCATGACCGGCGCCGGGTTCAAGTTCAACAACCCGAACGCCGTGGGCACCTGCGGCTGCGGCTCTTCCTTTGCCGTCTGAGCGGTCGCTCAGACGAACGGCAGCTCCACCACCCGGGCCGAGCCGCCGCCCTCGACTTCGACGTCGGCGCCCGGCTCCGCCCGGCGGTGCAGGATCGAGAGCCCGAGCACACCGCGGTCGCTGGCACTAGTGGCGCTGGTCACCCGGCCAGCCTCGCGGCCGTCGACCGACAGCGCCCGGCCTACCAGGTCGTCGGCCGACTCTTCGCCCGGCGCTACGCTTGGGCCTCGGAAGTCCAGACCTCGCAGGTGGCGGTTGACGCCGCCGCGGTAGTGGATCCGCGCGACCACTTCCTGCCCCAGGTAGCAACCCTTGGTGTAGCTCACTGTCTCGTCCTCGATCCCGGTCTCCTGGGGGAAGTTCGCGGGCCCGAAGTCGACGCCGAAGAGCGGACGTCCGGCCTCGACGCGTAGGCGGTTCCAGGCGCGAGAGCCCACCGGCCGCACCTGATCCTGATCGAGCAGGTGCTCGACGACCGCCGCGGCCTCCCCCGCCGGGATCCATAGTGTCCATGCCGGGACTTTCCCGTCTGGCGTCGCCAACGTCGGCTCGCGCACGACGTATGTCTCGACGCCGGCGACCTTCAGGTACCGGTGGCCGTGAGCGTCCTCGGGCAACTCCCCTGCCGCGCCGAGCACGCGGGCCGCGATCGGGCCGGCCAGGGTCAGGGGGACCGCGTCGTCGACCACCGAGACCTCCACCCGATCGACGATCACGTACTTGCGCAGATGCTCGGTGATGGCGCCTGAGGTGCCCGGCGGCAGCACCAGGGAGAAACGGTCGTCGTGTGCCAGCACCACCGGATCGGCCAGCACCCGGCCCTTGACGTCGGTGACGAAGCCGCGGACCCCACCCCCCGGCTCCAGGTTCTGAACGTCGCAGGTGACGAGACCGCCCAGGAACCGCGCACGGTCCTCTCCCGTCATCGCGATCCGCTCCATCCACGATCGATCGGTCAAGCCGCAACCGCCGAGGAGCGCCGCGTGCTCCTCCGCCTCGCCGGCGAAGGCAGCGGGGGCCTCGACACCCCGATAGGTGGCCATGCGGGCACCCAGGCGATGGTGCAGGGCGGCGAGCGGGCGCTCGAGTGTTTCCGTGCTGCTCATTTCGGGGATGTTAACAAGGCGGAAGACGGTAGAATCAGGTCATGACTCAGGAACAACACTTCGTCATCGAAAGCGAGCCCGTCCTGGGCGCGAAGAGCCCCAAGATCCACGGCGTCGCCCAGTGGCCGGAAACCCCGGCCTGCGGGCCCGATTGCTGGCCGACCGTGATCATCTGTCACGGCTTCAAGGGCTTCATGGAATGGGGCTTCTTCCCGCCCCTGGCCGAGCTCCTGGTCGAGCGCGGCTTCACCGTCATCCGTTTCAACTACTCCGGCAGCGGCATGCGGCCGGGCGATGAGCTGGTCACCGACCTCGAGGCGTTCCGCTCCAACACCTTCAGCCTGGAGCTGATCGAGACCCTGCGGGTACTGCAGGCGGCCGGCACCGAGATCGCACCGGACCATGTCGACCCCGAGCGCATCGCGCTCCTGGGCCACAGCCGGGGCGGCGGGGCGTCACTCCTGGCCGCCGCCCACCCCGACTGGCGCAATCGCTTGCGCGCCCTGGTCACCTGGGCCGGCGTCGGCACCTTCGACCGCTTCGACGCGGCAGCCAAGAAAGCGTGGCACGCGAAAGGCGCGCTACCGATCCAGAACGCCCGCACCGGGCAGGACCTGGAGCTCGGCATCGAGCTGCTCGCCGACCTCGAGAACCAGAGCGCGGTGCTCGATCTGCCGGCGGCCGCCGTCTTGCGCCGGGCACCGTGGCTGATCGTCCACGGTGGCGGCGACGAGACCGTGCCCCCCACGGAGGCCGAGGCGCTGAATCGCGCGGCCGTGGGCCCCAAGGAGCTGCTGATCGTCGACGGCGCCAGTCACACCTTCGGCGCCCAGCATCCCTTCGCCGGGCCGACGCGCGAGCTGATCAAGGTGATGAACGCCAGCCAGACCTGGCTGCGGCGTCATCTCTGCGGCGGCTAGGAACGAGTCCTCAGCGGTGGCCTGATGGCCGAGGACGGCGCGTAACGCGGTCGAACGTCGGGCCGGGGGGCGGGCAGGAGCGAGCTCGAGCACCGCCCGCAGGCCATCAGGGCAACCGCGGCCCTGAACGAGGCCGCCGCGCCCACGCACAACGGCCTGCTCTGATCAGCCCTTGATCAGCCCTTGAGGACGAAGGTCACCTTCATGTTGACTCGGTACTCGGTGATCTTGCCGTTCTTGCACACCACGCTCTCCTGCTGCACCCAGGCGCCGGTGATGTTCTTGAGCGTCTTGCTGGCGCGAGCGATGCCCTTGTCGATCGCGTCCTGAAAGCTCTTCTTGGAACCAGCGGTGATCTCGGTGACTTTGGCTACAGCCATGACAAGCTCCTTTCGAACAGACGTTGAATATCAGGCGGCCGGATACCGCCATCGAGACGAAAGACCGCTCCGCGACGCCGCGCGCCCGGGCGGTCCATGCTTCCTACGGTCGCGACTCGAAAAAGCAAGTTTGGTGCCATCCCCTTCCCTCGCTACGGCCCTGATCGAAAGGTCCCTGCGACCGGGCAGAACGCCTCTTGCTCCGGGAGTTTCGCCCGTACCAGGGATTATTACCCAGTTCTTCAGTCGCCGTGGGCGGCGGGCGTCACCACGGGCGACGGAGCGGTGAAACGCTCGATCTGACCCGCCGCGCGCTCGAGGTCGGCGAAGACCCAGTCCGCGCCCGCGGCCTCGAGAGGTTCGGCTTCCGTGAATCCTGTCGCCACCGCCATCGAACGGATTCCCGCAGAGCGTGCGCACTCGACGTCCAGCACCGTGTCGCCGACGATCAGGCTGCGGTCGAGCGCGAACGGCCGGCCACTGAGCACCGCGGCGCGCTGCAGAGCCACCGGCCCCAGGTCGCAGCGGTCGATGGCGTCGTCACCGAACGCGCCGAACGCGAAGTATCGTTCGAGATCGAAGCACGACAGCTTGATCCGCGCCCCCCGCCGCCAGTTGCCGGTCAAGAGGCCCACCAGCACATCCTCGCGCGCCGACAACCGCTCCAGGAGCTCGCGGACACCGGGCAGCAGACGCACGCGGCCGGGATCGAGCCCGCGCTCGAGATTCTCGACGTAGATCTTCTCCACGGCCGCCAGATGAGGCAGGATCTCCTCGTCGCGGCGGCCGGTGGCGCGGATCAGATCGACCACGATCCGTGGATCGGTCTTGCCCGCGAAACTGTAACCCTTGAGCCTGTCCTGGTCTGTAAACGCACTACAGTCTCCGAAGACTTCCGTCAGGGCGTCCACGAACATCGCCCCGACCTGCCGCCCGCAGCGCAGCAGAGTACCGTCGACGTCGAAGAGGATCAGATGCTTCAACGCCAGCTCGGGGGTTTCTTGGTTTCCAGGAAGGTGGCGATGCCGTGCTTGCAGTCCGGCGTCGCCCGGGCCTCGGCGTTGACCGCCGCCGCCAGCTCGAGCGCATCGTCCAGGCCGCAGCCGAGGCTGTCGAGTAGCAGCATCTTGGTGCGCGCGATCGACTCGGAGCTGGCACGCTCAAGGATGCCCGCGGCCAGCTCGACCGTCGCCGTCTCGAGCTCGTCGTCCGCCACCACCCGGTTGACCAGCCCGAGCTCGTGAGCACGCAGCGCGTCGATGAACTGCGGGTCGAGCAGCAACTCGCGCAGGTCCCGGCCCTTGACCCGTAGCGGCAGAAACGTCGCCACCAGCGCCGCCACGAAGCCGATCCGCACCTCGCTGTACATGAAACGGGAAGTCTCGGTCGCCACCACGTAGTCGTGGGCAGTAGCCAGCCCGCAACCGCCGGCGACGCAGGAGCCGTGGACCATGGCCACGGTCAGCGCGTCCTGACGCAGCACCGAGGCGAAGAGCGCCCGCAGCGCCTCGGAGTCGCGGCGATTCTCCTCGGGGCCGGCGTCGCGCAGGCTCCTCAGGTGCTCGAGGTCGGCGCCGGCCGAGAAGTGCCTGCCGGCGCCCCGCAGCAGCACCGCGCGCACGCCCTCGCCGCGCAGCGGCCGACTGTAGAGCTCTGTCAGTTCCGCGATCATCCGCGGCGCCAGCGCGTTCGCCTTGGCGGGATTGTCGAGGGTCACCCGCAGCAGGTCCCCCTCGCGGCGGACCTCCAGGGTCTCGAAAGATCGATCTGTGCTCATGGACGGGCCGGTAACTCTGTGCCGGTGGCTCCAAGGTCGGCGACGCTTGCCGCACGACCCGCGAGCCGACGGTATCCTACCTCACCTCCTGGTAACATCGCGGACCGGCGGGCGCGATACGGCCGGCGCCGACTGGTCCGGAAAATCGAATGGGACAAGACACCGAGAAACGAGCCCCCGAGGTCAAGATCTGTGACGTCACCCTGCGCGACGGCATGCAGGTGCTGAACCGCAATGCCTTGATCCCGGTGCGGATGCGGCTGCGACTGGCCGAGACCCTGCAGCGCGCCCACATTCCCTACATCGAGGCCGGGTCTTTCGTCAATCCACGCATCGTCTCCGCGATGCAGGACACGACCGAGCTGTTCGCGCAGCTGCGGCCGGCCAAGGGTCAGCAGCTCGCAGCCCTGGTGCCGAAGCTGAAGTACTACCAGCAGATGAAGCTGACGCCGCACGTGGACACGGTGGCGCTGTTCATCTCGGCGTCCGAGACCTACTCGCTCGCCAACACCCGCATGACGCCGGCCGAGGCCGTGAAGAACGCCCGTGAGGTGGCGACCGCCGCCCGGGAGGACGGCTACCGCGTGCGCGCCTACCTCTCCTACGCCTTTCGGGAGATGCTCATCGCGCCCGGCGAGATGCCGACCGACACCGTCGAGCTGCTGTGCGAGCATCTGCTCGAGATGGGCTGCGAGACGATCGCACTTTCAGACACCGACGGCCGCTCGACCGGCCGCGACGTGGAGCGCATGATCAACCACGTCGACCGCACCCTGGGGCTCGACCACATGGGCGTGCACCTGCACGATCTCCACGGCCTCGGCCTGGTGAATTCGCTGATCGCCTACCAGCTCGGCATCCGCACCTTCGATTGCTCGATCGGCGGCCTCGGCGGCAACAAGATCGTCGAGAACTCGATCGGCAACGTGGCCACCGAGGAGCTGGTCAACATGTTCAACGGCATGGGCGTTGCGACCGGCATCGACTTCGACTTCCTGCTGCGCGCCGGCCGGGTGGTGATCGACATGGCGCACTTCGTCGGCGATCCGGCGCCACCCAGCAGGATCCTCGCCGACCAGCTGCTGGGCGTCGACCAGACCCTGCGCAAGATCGACGTCGGTTGAACCGGTAACCGGAGGCGAACCACCATGACCAAGACACGTCCGCTCGACCCCATCGAGATCCGGGTGCTGGGCGCCCTGATGGAGAAGGAGCAGACCACGCCGGACAACTACCCGTTGACCATCAACACGGTGATCGCCGCCTGCAATCAGAAGTCGGCACGCGATCCGGTGACGAGCCTCACCGAGACCCAGGTGGTCGAGACCCTCGACCGCCTGCGCCAGGACGTCCTGACCTGGCGCAGCGAGGGCGCCCGGGTAGAACGCTGGCAGCACAGCCTGGACCGGCGCTGGCACTTGGGCTCGGCGTCAAAAGCGGTGATGTGCATACTCATGCTGCGCGGCCCCCAGACCCCTGGCGAGCTCAAGACCCGCTGCGAGCGCATGCACCACTTCGAGACCAAGGAAGACGTCGAGGAGCTGCTAACGCAGTTGGCCGAGGGATTCGACGCCCTGGTGCGAGAGCTGCCGCGCCGCACCGGCCAGCGCGACAACCGCTGGACCCACCTGGTGGCCATCGAGCAGCCGGACGCCGAGCAGGACGAGTCGAGCCCGGCAGTCGCCACCGCCGCCCAACCCGCTCCCGCACCCGCGCCGGCTCCCGAGCCCCCGCCCATGCCCGAGGGCCCGACCCCCGTCGAGCGCCTGGGCAAGCTCGAAGCTGAGGTCGCCGAGCTGCGCGAGGAGCTGCGGGCGCTGCGCGTCCGCTTAGGGGATCTGGACTAGCTCGATAGACCGGAGCGCTCAGTCGGTGCGCAGAGCCACCACCGGATCGACGCGGGTGGCGCGCAGTGCCGGCAGGAAGCTGGCGAGCAGGGCGACGGCGACGAGGGAGGCCGCCAGCAAGGCGTAGATCCAGGGATCGCGGGTGCTCACGTTCAGGAGCTGGCTCTCGAGCACGCGGCTGGCGCCCAGCGCCAGGAGGACGCCGAGGCCGACACCGATCACCGCCAGCCGCAGGGCATCTCTGCCGACCATCCGCAAGATGTTGCCGCGGCCGGCGCCCACCGCCACCCGGATACCGATCTCACGGGTGCGCTCCCGGACCGCGTAGGCGAGCACCGCGTAGATGCCGGTGGCCGCCAGGATCAGCGCCAGCAAGGCAAAGCCGGTGAGCAGCTGGACGACGAACCGCGGTTGCCACTCGACATCGCGCACCAGCTGTTCCATGGTGGAGAGGGCGAAGACGGGGACATCGCGGCTGATCGACCACACCGCGTCTTCGACCGCCGGGATCATGGCCAGCAACCGGGTCTCGTCGGCCTCCGGGCGCCGGACATAAAAGGTGACCGCCATGGTCGGCCGCTGCGCCAGAGGCCGATAGAGGATCGGCGGCGGCAACGGGTTGTCGGCCACGCCGCGCAGATCGCCGGCCAGGCCCACCAGGCGTACGTTGATGACGCTCTCGCCCTCGCCGACCACCAGGGTACGCCCCACCGGGTCCTCGTCTCCGAACAGGCGGCGGGAGAGGGCGTGGCTGATCACCGCCACCGGCTCGCCGTCCGCCGAGTCGTGATCAGTGAAGTCCCGACCGGCCAGGATCGGCTGCCGTGCGACGTCGAAGTAGCCCGGCAGCGTGCTCAGCAGCGACGCCTGGGGCCGCGACTCCGGGGGCAGAACCGTGCCCTGTGGCGCTACCGGTGCCGAGCCGCCGAAAGTCCCGGCGAAGGTCGGCAGGAACTCGATGCCGCCCACCGACTCGACGCCCGGCAGGGCACCGAGCCGTTCCAGGACCTCGCGATGGAAGGGCTCATAGCGATCCGGCGTCTCGAATCCCGGGCCACGGGCGCCCGTCCGCCCGTACAGCAGGCCCTCGGGCTCGAAGCCCAGGTCCAGACCGCGCAGGTTCTGCAGCGAGCGGACGGTCAGACCGGCGGCGATCAGCAACATCATCGAAACCGCCAGCTCGACGACCACCAGCAGCGAGCGCAGCCGCCGGCGGGCGCGGCCCCCGATCGCCCGCGACGCGCCGGCGGATAGAATGTCGGCGGAGTCGCGGAACAGCTGCCTCAAGGGCAGCAGGCCGAAAAAGAGCGTGGTCAGGCAGGCGAGGAAAAGCGAGAACAGAATGACCCGCGGCTCCACTCCGACCTGATCGAGCAGCGGCACCGAGATGTTCGACGGCGCCAGCCGCGTCAAGGGCCCGATGCTCCAGTAGGCCGCCAGCACGCCGAGGCCGGCACCGAGCAGGCTGATCAACAGACTCTCGGTGAGCAGCTGGCGGGCCAGGTGTCGCCGGCCGGCGCCCAGCGCCTGGCGCACGGCGATCTCCTGGCGGCGACCGAGGGCGCGGGTGAGCAGCAGGTTGGCGACGTTGGAGCAGGCGATCAGGAGCACCAGGCCGACGGCCCCGAACAGGACCATCAGCGCCGGCTTGTAAAGCTCCACCATCGAGTGGTGCAGGGTCATCACGCGCAGACCCCGGACCCGGTGGGCGTCCGGATAGAGCTTCGCAAGATCGGCCGCCAGGCGGTCGGCCTCTTGCTGCGCCTGGGCCAGGCCGGTGCCGTCGGCCAATCGGCCGATGAGCACCCAGTTGGCTCGTCCCGGACTCGGTTCCGTGATCTCGGGAACGGGCATCCACAGCACGGGCAGCCGAGGGAAGGCGGCATTCTGGAACGACGGTGACATGACGCCGATCACTTCGTACGTCTCCTCGGCGAGCTCGATAGTCCGCCCCAGGATGTTCGGATCGCCACCGAAATGACTCAGCCAGAAGCCGTGGTTCAAGATCACCACCCGCGCGCCCTGGCGATGCTCCTCGGCCGAGAAGGTCCTGCCGAACAGCGGGTTCACCCCGAGCATCTCGAACCAGCCCGAGGTCACCCGTCGCATCAACGGATTCAGCGGCCTCTCCGAGTCGGTGACCGAAAGACCGGTGTTCATGGCGCCGGCGATCTGCTCGAAGCCGCGGCCCGGCTCCAGCGCCGCGGCGACGGTCGCCTCCGACACCCTCTGCCGGTCGCTGCCCCGCACGGCCTCCGTGCCGAAGAACCGAACCAGCCGGTCGGGGCGCTCGAATCCGAGGGGCTCGAGCATCAGACCGTGGACGAGCGAGAAAACGACGGTGTTGGCACCGATGCCGAGCGCCAGCACGAGCACCGCCACGGTGCTGGGTCCCGGGCTCTTGAGCAGCGTGCGTAGGGCGTAGCGCAGATCCTGGATCATGGCGGTTCCTCCTGGTTCGACCCTGGAACAGCAAGATCGAGGCCAGCGGTGGGACGCTCAGAATCGCCAGGATCTCGCCATAAGTGTCCGGATCCGGGACCGGATCGTGCCACGACCGGTCGGGGTCCCAGGTAGCTGGCGAAGCTCCGGCATTCCATGACCCCCGAGCTCTGCAGAGGCTCAGGGAGGTCGACCCCCGAGAAGAAGCCCTCGGGGGGTCGACCCCATCGGCGGTCAGAAGCGGTAGCCGAAACCGACTCCGACCGCTGTCGAACCGAAGTCGAGGTCGAACCGATCGCCGTTTCCGTCCCTGCCATCGAGAACCGAGTCGATATATCGGACGCTGGCGCAGAGTAGCCAGCCACGCTCGCCGACAGGGAGATCGACCCCGAGGACCGCACCCCAGCCGAACGCGCTGTCGATTCTGACCCCGGCAAACTCGTCGTAGGCATAGCCGACGTCGGTGCGGCCGGTGTAGGCCAGGAACGGTCCGAGATAGACGTCGGTTGGATGGTTCGGCGTCAGGTGGATGTCGGGACCCACGGTGAACGAGCCGTAGCTCGAGGTGCCGCTGGCGACAACCACACCATCCCGGACGCGGGTACCCACGCCATTGCTGGCCGCCAGCAGGCCGATCTCCAGGCCGAGCCGGGGTGAGAACCGGTACTCGCCGGCGACGCTGATACCGAGGTCGTCGGACCCGGTCACCGTCTCACCGCGGGTACCGACCGCGATTCCATCGCTGAGGTCCGAATTAATCCAGGTGGGGCTGACGCGCAACACCCAACCGCGCGCGACCTGGTCCCGCGCCGCATCGGCGGCGCCCGGAAAGGTGGCGAGGATCGCGATCGCCAGGATCGCGATCGGAAGAACGCTCAGAGAAGCTCCCTTTCGCATCTTCTTGCTCCTTGAATATGGGCGGCGATCGGCGACCGGGCCTTCCCGCGCCGCCTGCCGCTCGGGTTCTCTCAAACATGACATGACCGGATGTTCATTATACTGACCACACGGTCATTGTAATGACCTCGATGGAGAATGTCAACGGCCATGAACGCGGCGGGGCGGCGAGGCTTTTTTCAAGGCCTGGCGTCGGGGTTCGAAATGCCGAAGAGAATCATGTCCATCATCTGATCGACCTCGAGCTCCGCCGGGGGGCTTTCGGTTTCCTGAAGCCGCCGCAGGAGAATCGAGTTGACCCCTTCGCTGATGAAGAGCGCCAGCCGCTCGGCGTCGGTGCGACGGATCTCCCCGGAGTCCATCGCCTGACCAAAGAAGTGACTGAGATGGTCCAGATAGACCTGGTAGGGCGGCAGCTCCGCTCGCTGGTGGCGAGTTTTGTCCTCGGCTTCACCGCTCGGGTAGCGCACCGCGAGATAGATCCGAAAGAAGTCACGGTTGCTCTCGAAGTACTCGACAAACAACGTCAGCAGACGGCGGAGATTCTCGACGAAGGGTCCCTGGCGCGTCAGAACCTCATCGACCTTCGTTGCGAGCCTGGCAAGCGCGTGGTCCGCGGTCCGCTCGACCAGGTCGTTGCGGTCGCGAAAATAGAGGTAGATCGTGCCCTTGGCGATACCGGCCTCTTTGGCGATGGCCTGCATCGTCGTTGCCCCGAGGCCATCTCTCCCGATCACGCGAGCAGCAGCCTCCTGGATCGTCTGGATCCGGAATTCCTCGAGAACCTGGGCCTTCGTCTTGGTCGGGGACATCTGAGTGAAACTCCTGGTTCGTAGCAGGACTGGTCAGTAGCATGACTTCCCGGTCACTTTACTGACCGTCCGTCTCTCAGTCAAGCTCTCCATCCCCGCGCACCGCTGATGAGAGCGCGCCTCGAGCAGCTCTGCCGCACGCTGTGCAGATCATCAGGCTCGAGCGACGCGATCTCGCGAAGGGCGACTGTCAGGGCTTCGATATAGCAGGGATCTGCCGGAGCAAGGTTGGGCGACTCGACGACGACGACGTCCTGATGGCGGATCTGGCGCCGGGCCCACCCTGGCGGGTGGGGCCCACGCCATCTCGACGGGGGGTTGACACCAGCGGACATCCGTGTATCCTGAAAACAAAACAACCGTTCGGTTTTTTCTCCCCTGGAGCTTCGATTGGGTCGAGAACGGCAGGAAGCGAAGTCGGAAGCCGCGATCGCGAAGGCGCTCGAAGGAGCGCTCGAAGTGTTCTCGAAGCAAGGCTTCAGGGGCTCCACCATGCGCCAGCTCGCCGACGCCGCCGGGCTGTCGGTCGGCAACCTCTACCACCACTTCTCGTCCAAAGAGGAGATCTTCGAACGGCTGCTCGCGCAGTACTGGCAGCGGCTGCTCGATCCCGACCTGCCGATCAACAAGGTCTTTGCCCGCGCCCGATTCCCCGACGACCTGGAGGAGCTGGCGGCCGCCACCGAGCAAGTGGTCGAGGACAACATCCGGTACATCCTGCTGATCTACATCGACGTCATCGAGTTCCGCGGCCAGCACATCCACGACTTCTACCAGGACATGGCGCATCGCTTCGAAGAGGTCTTCCGCCAGCGCCTGGAGGAGCGCAAGAACCGCGGCGAAATCGGCGATGTCGACCCCATGACCGCGGTGATGGTGGCATCGCGTTGGTTCTTCTACTTCTTCACCGTCGAGAAGTGCTTCGGGGTCCCCATGCACCTCGGCATCAGCCCAAAACAGGCGGTCGACGAATTCATCCGCCTGATTCGATACGGCCTGCTCCCCAGGTCCGAACCCACTCACCCCGACGACGCCGCCGGCTCGGTCCCCGTTCCGGCATCCGCGCTGGAAGCGCGACAAGAGAAGACGAAGGAGAAGTCATGAAACGTCACACCGAACCCAGCCGGCCGGAGAGCGGCTCGCCGCTGCGCTTCGCCATCCTTTGCATCCTCGCCGGGCTCCTGGTCCTGGCCACCCTTCCCGTCCTGGCACAGGACACGGAATCCGAGGAGGCGGCCGAGGCCGAAGAGGAGGCCGTTGCGCCCGAAGACATGATCTCCGACGTCATCACGGTCACCGCGCGCAAGCGCGAAGAGAGCCTGCAGGAGGTGCCGGTGGCGGTCTCCGTGATCGAGGGCGAGATGCTCGAGGACGCCGGCGCCGCGGATATCTCCGAGATCCAGGCCGACGTGCCCAACCTGTCGATTTTCGAGGGCCGCGGCCAGTCGACGACCATGACCGCTTTCATGCGCGGGGTCGGCCAGGCCGATCCGCTGTGGGGCGTCGATCCGGGCGTCGGGCTCTATCTCGACGACGTCTACATCGCCCGCCCCCAGGGCGCGCTGCTCGACGTGTACGACGTCGAGCGGATCGAGGTCCTGCGTGGACCGCAGGGAACCCTCTACGGTAAGAACACCATCGGCGGCGCCATCAAGTTCGTCAGCAAACCGCTGTCGGACACGCCCGAGGGCAGGATCTCGCTCACCGGCGGCGAGTTCGGCACTCAGGACTTCAAGTTCTCGATCAGCGGGCCGATCGCCCCTGGCAAGCTGCGCGGCAAGCTGGCCTTCGCCTCGCTGCAGCGCGACGGCTACGGTACCAACCTCTTTACCGGACGCGACGTCTCGGACAAGGACATCAACGCCTTCCGCGTCGGTCTCGACTGGCTGCCCTCCGAAAACGTCACCGTGAAGCTCCGCTATGACCAGACCGAGGACAACGCCGAGCCCAAGGGCCTGACCCGTCTCGAGCCCAACTTCTGGTGCCCCGCGTTCCTGGGAGCGACCTGCCCGCCGCTGCCCGACAACTTCGACACCGAAGCCGGCCTCGACCCTGCCAACGGCACCGATTCCGAAGGCTATTCGCTGGTGATCGAGTGGAACATCAACGACAGCTGGCTGTTCAAGTCGATCACCGCCCACCGCGAGTCGGATACCAGGAACAACATCGATTTCGACACCACGCCGGCGGAGATCGCCGACACCACCACCTTCTACTTCGACGAGCAGGACTCACAGGAATTCCAGTTCGTCTACACCGGCGGTGCGAGGCTGAAGGGCGTCCTCGGCCTCTACTATTTCGATGGCTTCGCCGGCGGACTCGTGCCGTTCGTGTTCCTGCGGGGGAACCCCTTCATCAATCCGCTCTTCGGGATCACGGATGGTGACACCGACACCGAGTCGCTGGCGGTTTTCGGCGACGGCAGCTACGCCATCAACGACCGGCTGACCTTCAACTTCGGCCTGCGGTTCACCGAGGAAGACAAGAACGGGCGGGCGTTCAACGCCTTCTACAGCGACGACACCTACTCGCAGGTTATCGCCGTGGCCGCCGATTACGACGAGACCGAAACCTTCTCGTCGGTCTCGCCGCGGCTCGGGCTCGATTACAGGTTTAACGACGACGTCATGGGCTACATCTCGCTGTCCCGCGGCTTCAAGAGCGGCGGCTTCAACGTCCGCGCCAACGCGGCGGCCTTCCCGGACACCGCCAGGCCGTTCGAGGACGAGGAGCTGACCGTCGCCGAGGTCGGGGTCAAGTCCGTCCTCGCGAACCGCAGCCTGATCCTCAACACGGCGCTCTTCACCGGTGACTACACCGACATCCAGGTCGACACCTTTACTTCCTTCGACTCCGACGGCGACGGCCAGGACGACGCCTTCTTCGGCAACTTCCTCAACGCCGGCGATGCGACGATCAGCGGCCTCGAGGTCGAGCTCGACTGGACGTCGCAGACGGCGACCTGGCTCGGGCTGTCGGGCAACCTGAGCTTCCTGGACGCCGACGCCGATTTCCTCGACGAGGACGGCGACGGCTTCGTCGATGTTCAGGTGATCAAGAACGCACCCGAATTCACCGGCGCGCTGAACCTGAACGTCAACGCTGCAGCCTGGGGCGGGCTGATCTCCGGCAGCCTCGGGGTCGCCTACCGCGACGACTCGGTGCTGACCAACGAGGGCGGCCCCGATCCGTTCGATCCGACCCAGTCCCTGCTGCCCATCGTCCAACCCTCCTTCGACCTGTGGAACGTATGGATCGGGTGGCTGTCGGGCGACGGCAAGTGGCGCTTCAGCATCACGGGCAAGAACCTCACCGACGAGGAGTACCTGACCAACGGCTACAACCTCCCCACGCTGGGTGTGCTCACGGGCTCCTTCGGCCAGCCGCGGACGGTGACGGCGTCTCTCGAGTACCGATTCTTCTAAACCCGAGAGGAGCTGAGCCATGATCGAAACCGGACTCGAAGGCAAGACCGTCATCGTCACCGGCGGCGCCGCCGGCATCGGCCGCGCCACCGCGCTGCGCTTCGCCCAGGAGGGCTGCCGGGTGGCGGCGTGGGACATCCACGACGACGAGGCCGAGGCGGCGGCCGCCGAGCTCGAAGCGGCCTCGGGCACCGAGGCTACCTTCGCCAAGGTCGACGTCACCGACCGCGCGGCGGTCGACGAGGCGACCGAGGCAGTGGCCGAACGCTGGGGCGGCGTCGACGTGCTGGTCAACAACGCCGGCATCGTGCTCGATTCGCAGCTGGTCAAGTGGAAGGGCGGCGAGGTCGTCTCGACGCTCTCCGACGAGGCCTGGGACGCGGTGATCAGCGTCAACCTCAAGGGTGTCTTCCACTGCACACGGGCTGCCGTGCCGCACATGATCCGTGGCGGCGGCGGCGTGGTGCTCAACGCCAGCTCGGTGGTCGGCCTCTACGGCAACTTCGGCCAGACCAACTACGCCGCCACCAAGGGCGGTGTGATCACCATGAGCAAGAGCTGGTCGCGCGAGCTCGGCCGCCACGGCATCCGGGTCAACGTCGTGGCCCCGGGCTTCATCGCCACCGAGATCCTGCGCGCGATGCCGGAGAGGAGCCTCAAAGGCATGGTCGCGCGCACGCCGATCGGGCGCATAGGCGAGACCCGTGACGTCGCCGAGGCCTACGTCTGGCTGGCGTCGGACGCGGCGTCCTTCGTCCACGGCGCGGTGCTGTCGGTCGATGGGGGGCTGGTGATCGGGACATGACGGGACGGTACGCGAGCATCGTCGCCAGCGGCCGCTACCTGCCGGAGATCGAGATCTCCAACGACCAGCTCCGGCAGCGCTTTGCCCACCTCGATGACTTTGTCGACAAGATGGAGGAGTCGACCGGCATCCGCCGCCGCTGGTACGCGCCGGACGACTGGGCGAGCTCGGACCTGGCGCTGCGCGCCGCGCGCCAGGCTCTCGAGCGCGCCGGGCGGCGGCCCGAGGATGTCGACCTGATCATCCTCGGTACCGACTCGCCGGACTACATGACGCCGGCGACCTCGGTAGTGCTGCAGCACAAGCTCGGCGCGAGGAACGCCGGCACCTTCGACATCGGCTGCGCCTGCGCCTCCTTCCCCACCGGCCTGGCCACCGCCGCCGGCTGGATCGCCACCAACCCGGCGATGCAAACGGTGCTGGTGGTGGGCGTCTACATGATGCGCAAGCTCGCCGACCCGGACGACCCGATGATCTTCTTCTACGGCGACGGCGCCGGCGCCGCGGTGCTCGAGCCGGCCGACCAGCCCGGCTTCGTCACCGCCGCCGCCATCGCCGACGGCAAGTACCACGGCCACTGGGGCATCTACGCCGGCGGCACCGCCGAACCCGCCTCGGTCGCGGCGGTGGAAGCCGGCCGCACCAGGGTCCGCCTCATCGAGCGCTACCCGCCGGAGGTCAACCACGAGGGCTGGCCACGGCTCGCCCGCCGGCTGGCCCGTCAAGGAGGCTTTGCCCTCGACGACGTCGACCTTTTCATCTTCACCCAGGTGCGCAAACCCTCGATCGCCCTGGTCATGGAGGAGCTCGGCGTACCGATCGAGCGGGCCCACACGATCATGGAGGACTGGGGCTACACCGGCTCGGCATGCCTGGCGATGGCCTTCGACGACGCGGTCGAGAAAGGCAAGGCAAAGCGGGGAGACCTGGTGATGTTCGTCGGGTCGGGCGTGGGATACAACCAGGCCGGGGCGGTCTTCCGGCTGGGGTGAGCGATGTCCACGAAACAGCCGACCGGCAAGGTTCTCCTCAAGATCGTCCTCGCCCTCTTCGCGCTGGGTGCCGTGGCCGTGATCGCCGGCGGCGTCTACGTCTACCGCAACCCGCTGGCGCTGCACGTGCGCAACACCCGCGGCGCACTCGACGTCAGTGGCTTCGAGCGCGTAGAGGTCGACGTCACGAGCGGGAAACTGGTGGTCTGGCGAGGCGCCCCGTCTTCCGGCGAGCCAGGCCCGGACATCGTCTTCCTCCACGGAGCCGGCGATCAGGCCGGCGCCTGGGCCAAGACGACGCCGAAGCTGCGCGACCGCTACCGGGTCCACCTGTTGGACCTGCCCGGCCATGGTGAGAGCGAGCCGCTCGACGGTCCGCTCGCCTACTCCGTGGTTCTCGCCGGCGTCGAGGACTACCTCGACGGCCTGGAGCGACCGACGCTGGTCGGGCATTCGATGGGTGCCTGGCTGGCCACGGTCTACGCCCACCGTCATCCGGACAACGTCACGCGGCTGCTGGCGGTCAACGGCGGCGCCCTGCATGCCGGGGACACCGGCGTCAACCTGCTGCCGCGTGACCGCGAGGAGGCCCGGCGAACCATGGCGGCGCTGCGCGATCCGTCGAGCCCGGAAATCCCCGGCTTCGTGCTCGACGACGTCGTCCGCCGTAGCGCCGCGGGCCCCATAGGGCGCCTGACGGCTGAGCTCGAAGACATGGAGCGCCACCTCCTGGACGGCCGCCTGGGCGAGATCCGCACGCCGGTGGACCTGATCTGGGGAGAGTCCGATCGCCATCTGGACCTCGACTACGCACGGCGCCTGGAGCGCGAGTTGCCGGCCGCCCGCCTGACCACCATCGAACGCTGCGGCCACCTGCCGCCCAACGAGTGCCCCGGCCCGTTCCGCGAAGCCCTGGAGCAGGTGCTCGCGTTGGATCCGCCGGCGCCGAACGAACCGCGGGGAGACGCCGAGATGCCGGGAGACCAGAATGATCCACGCTGACGTACTGGGCGAACGTGCCAGGCTCACCCCGGGCAAGACCGCGCTGGTCGACGTCGCCGCCGAGCGCCGCTACTCCTACCGCGAGCTCGACGAACGTGCCGTCTCCTGTGGCCGCCTGTGGCTGGAGCGATTCGGACTGGAGAAAGGCGACCGCGTCGGCATCCTGGCTCACAACCGGGTCGAGTACCTCGACACCTTCTTCGCCGCCGGCAAGAGCGGCATCGTCCTGGTGACGCTGGGCACGAGGCTGACCGCCCGCGAGCTCGCCCACATCGTCGAGGACTCGGGAATGCGCATGCTACTCTACGACGGCGAGCTGGCGGACACGGTGCGCGAGCTGCGCGATCTCGACGAAGCCGCGAGCTTCGACGTCGAGCACTGGCTGGCTCTCGACGATCCCATCGAGCCGGCGGACCCCTCCTACGCCGACCTCATCAGCGACCTGCCGGAAGAGGACTTCGAACGCGTGCCGTGCGACGGCGAGGACGTCTACTGCCTACTCTACACCTCGGGCACCACCGGCAAGCCCAAGGGCGTCATGATCCCCCACCGCATGGTGGCCTGGAACGGCTACAACACCGTCTGCGGCTGGCAGCTCGAGGAGAGCGACGTCAGCCCGATTTTCACCCCCCTCTACCATGCCGGCGGCTTGCTCGCCTTCCTGGTGCCGATCTTCGTCATCGGCGGCACGATCGTGCTCCACCACGGCTTCGACGCGGAGGAGATCTGGCGCGCCGTCGAGCGCGAGCGCGCGACAGTGGTGCTCGGGGTGCCGACGATCTGGAAGCTGCTGATGGAGTCGCCGGCCTTCGCCGGCGTCGACCTGTCGCACGTCAAGTGGTTCATTTCGGGCGGCGCGCCGCTGCCCAACTACCTGATCGAGGCCTACCAGCAGCGTGGCGTGATCTTCAAGCAAGGATTCGGCATGACCGAGGTGGGGGTCAACTGCTTCGCCATGACGGTCGAGGACTCCTACGCCAGGGCGGGCTCGATCGGCCAGCCGATGATGTTCACCGAGGTCCGCCTGGTGGACGCCGACGGCCGCGACGTGCCGGCCGGCGAGGTCGGCGAGATGCTCTTCCGCGGACCCCACGTGAGCCTCGGCTACTGGCGCAACCCGGAGGCCACCGCCGCCGCGCTCGACTCGGGCGGCTGGTTCCACTCCGGCGACCAGGCGCGGCGCGATGGAGACGGTTTCTTCTACGTCGCCGGCCGCCAGAAGGACATGATCATCTCGGGCGGCGTCAACGTCTACCCGGCCGAGATCGAGGGCGCGCTGCTGCTCCATCCGGCGGTCGAGGACGCCGCCGTGGTGGGCGTGCCGGACGAGCGCTGGGGGGAGTCCGGGGTCGCCTTCGTCGTCACCCTCGACGGCCGCGCCGTGACCTCCGAGGAGCTCGGCGAGCATCTCGGCAAGCACATCGCGCGCTTCAAGATCCCGAGGATCTACCGCTTCGTCGACGAGCTGCCGCGCACCGCCTACGGCAAGGTGGTGAAGGGCGAGCTCGGCCGACGCTACCTGGCGGAGACCGCGTCATGAGCAGCATTCTGGGCCACGATCTCGCCGGCCACGGCGAGCCGCTCCTGATCCTCAACGGCGGCATGATGTCGATCGCCGCCTGGGAGCCGATCGCCGCGCCGCTCCGCAAGCGCTACCAGGTACTGCGCTGCGACTTCCGCGGCCAGCTCTTTTCTCCCGGCGAGCCCCATCGCGACATGGCCGGCAACGTCCGCGATCTGATGGCCCTGCTCGACCACTCGGGGATCGACCGCGTCCATGTCCTCGGCGCCTCGTTCGGTGCCGAGGCCGGTCTGCTGCTGGCGGCGACCGCGCCCGAGCGGGTACGTTCGTTGACCGCCGTCACCGCCACCGACTACGTGACCGATGCGATGCGCGCGGCGGGCGATCTCTTACGTGAGGTGATCGCCGGAATCCTCACCGAGGGTGGCGACAAGGGACGCTTTCACGACCTGCTGGTGCAGGGCGTCTTCTCGACCGACTGGGCCGCCGCTCATGCCAGGGAGCTCGCTGCACGGCGGCGCCAGATCGCCCAGATCCCCGACCCCTGGTTCGAGAGCCTGCTCGGCGTCATCGAATGTTTCGAGGCCCTGGACCTGCGCCTCCACCTGGCGAGCATCCGCTGCCCGACGCTGGTGGTCGTGGCCGGCGACGATCAAGTGATGCCCGTCGAGCGCTCGCGGGCCCTCGCCGCCGCCATCGCCGGCGCCAAGATCGTCGAGCACGCGCAGAGCGGCCATGCGCTGGTCGCCGAGCAGCCACGGTGGCTGGTGGCGCGGTGCCTGGAGTTCCTGGAACGACGGGAGGCTTGAGATGGCCGGCGTCCAACCCGGCCGCAGCGGCCACCTCGAAGTCGGCGCGCATCGGATCTGGTGGGAGTATTTCGGTGCCGGTGAGCGCGAGGCGGTGTGCCTGCTCAACGGTCTCGCCATGCACACCAAGGCCTGGTATGGCTTCCTGGACCAACTCCGGCCCGACTACGACGTCATCCTCTACGACTACCTCGGCCAGGGCGAGACCTCGTGCCCCGACGAGCCCTACCTGATCCCCGACTTCTGTCACCATCTGACCGGCATCGTCGATCTGCTGGGCATCGACCGCTTCCACCTCATGGGCATCTCCTACGGCGGCTTCGTCGCCCTCGACTATGGACGCCTGTACCAGGAGCGCCTCCACACCCTCACCCTGTCCGGCATCCTTCTCAGCCACGAGCGCCAGTTCCAGATGTACCAGGACCTGTCGCTGCGCTTCTACCGATCGGGCCCGGAGGCGTTCGAGATCTACACCCACTATCTGTACGAGAAGATCTTCGGCGAGGCCTTCCTGCGCGCCCTGCCCGCCGAGACACTCGAGACCATGCGCCGGCGCTTTCACGAGCGCTACCGGGACCGCGTCCACTCCCTGATCCGCCTGACCGAGGCCCAGGACCCGTTCTTCTTGCGGCTCGACGATCGGCTCGACGAGTACCGCGCGATCCGCGTGCCTACCCTGATCCTGGCCGGCGGCGACGACCGCGCCATCCCGGTGCGCATGCAGCGCCCGATCGCGGAAGTTCTGCCCGAGGTCCGCTTCGAGGTGCTCGAGGGCTCGGGACACGTGGTTTACCTGGAAAAGAAGGACGCTTTCTTCCGCATATTGAAGACTTTCATGGCCACCCGCGACCTGGACTTCGCTCTGCCGGAAGCCGCGACCTGATGCTCTCCTGGTCCCTGTTCGCGCTGTACGTGGCGGTGACTCTCTACCTGGCCTGGCTGGGCAAACGCAAGACCACCTCGCTCGAGACCTATGCTCTCGGTGGCGGCGACATGAGCCCGTTCGTGGTCGGCATGGCGCTGGCGGCGAGCATGACCTCGACCGCGACGCTGGTGATCAACCCGGGCATCGTCTACGCCTACGGGCTGTCCGCCGTGCTGGGTTACGGCCTCGCCGCCGGGCTCGGGCTCGCCGTCGGCATCGTGCTGTTGTCGAAGGGCTTCCGGCGTCACGGAGTGCGCACCCGCATCCTCACCGTGCCGCAGTGGATCGGCGAGCGCTACGGCGACTCGCGGCTGACGCTGTTCTACGCCTTCGTCAACCTGCTGCTGGTGGCGATGGTGGTGCTCATCTGCTACGCCATGGCCGGCCTGCTGCTGGCGACGCTGCATCTGGAGTCGCTGGTGCCCGGCTTCGGATTCGAGACCGCTCTGGCCATCGTCATCGTCTTCGTCTTCGCCTACGTGTTCTTCGGCGGCACCTACGCCCACGTCTACACCAACACCGTGCAGGGGGTCATCATGCTTGCGGTGGCGGTGCTGCTCGTGGGCTCGGGCTTGCACCTCTTCGACGGCCACTTCCTGGAACGTCTGGCGGCGATCGATCCCAGCCTGGCCACCGCCACCAATCCGGGCAGCCTGCTGTTCCGCAACCTCTTCGAGGTCTTCGGCGTCAACCTGGTGGTCGGTTTCGCCCTGGCCATGCAGCCCCACTTCATCGTCAAGTCGCTGTACGTGAAGAGCGACCGGGACGTGAACCGCTACCTGACCATCGCCATTACCGCCGGCGTGTTGTTCAACCTGGTGCTCATGTGCGGCCTCTTCGCCCGCCTCGAGTCCGGCGAGTTCGTCACCCGGTTCATGGCCGAGAGCGGCATGGGCATCGACGGCGTGATGGCCGCCTACATCGTCGACACCTTCTCTCCCACCGTCCAGACGATCATCGCCATCGCCATCGTCGCCGCCGGCATGTCCACCCTCGACGGTATCCTGGTCGCCCTGTCGGCGATCGTCGCCAACGACATCTACCTGGTGGCGCGGCGGCGGCGCCACCCCGACTCCGAGGACGACCTGGCGCTGGCCTTCCGCGTCGGCCGCTACAGCCTGATCGCCATCGCGCTCCTGTCCTTCGTGCTGTCCCTGGCCCAGCACTACCGGAAGGACTTCTCGGTCGCCATCTTCGCCCAGGAAGGCGTTTACGCCCTCTTCGCCGCCACCTTCGTCCCCCTCCTCTTCGGCATGTTCGACCGCGACCTGCCCAAGGGTCTCGTCGTCGCCGCCTCGTCGACGGCGCTCGCCGTCCACTTCTTCTTCCGCTACTCCGGCCTCACTCTGCTGACCACCGCGGATCAGACGAATCCAGGGTTGACAGCCACATATGGGGTGGTGGCGAGTCTGCTGGTGGTGGGCGTCGGTCGCGGGTGGGCGCGCCTTTCAGGGCTCCGCGCCTGACCCGCCTTCGCCGCCGTCGAGAAAGCTGTGCATCGACATTGCGATCTCGGAAAAGGAAACGCGGACCTCCCGGTCGTTGGTGACCAGAGGAACTCGTAGCTGCTCGGCCAGGGCCACGAACTCGCAGTCGTAGGCGGAGCAGACCGAGCCCTCGACGTGCCTCAGCACATCTCGCGAGCTCACCAGATGCTCGCGGTCGTCGAACAGGACTTCGGCTTCTGCGACGATCTCACGCGCCCGCTCCGAGTCGAGGGTGCCGCGGCGCAGGAAGCCGGCGACGACGTTGCGGAACTCAGATCGCCATAGCAACGGCGCATGCCAGTTGCTGTCCTTCATCAGCACCTCTTCCGCCCGCGGTGCCAGGTCACCGCCGATACAGAGATAGGCGACGACGTTCGTGTCGACGACGATCAAGCACGCCCCTGGTTCTTCAGGCCATCGAAGTCCTCTTGAGTGAGCCGTTCGTGACCGGACGGCCGGAGCCTCCGGATCCTTTCCAGATAGGCCCGGGGATCGACCGGCTCGCTGCGGGCGATCGTCTCCAGTGCCGCGATGACCTCGCTGTTCAGGCTGCGATGATGCCGAGCCGCGCGCTCCTTGAGACAGCGGTGGAGATCGTCGGGAATGTTCTTGAGGGTGATGGTCATCATGGGCAACGCCTCCGGCTGGTTCCAAAACGGAACCATAGCTCAGCCCACGGCCCGAGTCAAGACTCGAGCCGCGAGCCACAACGTCTACACCGAAGAGCAGCTCGGTTTCGTGACCCACTCACCGATGGCGTTCCCGGACTACGAGGACCTGGCGGAGCAGAGCCGCAGCTTCGCGCAACTCGCCGCCTACACCTCCTCCGGGCTGGTGATCGAGCACGCCGAGCAGAGCGAGCCAATCCTCGGCGAGGTCTAAAACCCCAACAGCATGCCGAAGCTCCTCAGCATGCCGTGGGTCTTGACACTCGTGTCGTCGACCTCGAGCGTCCAGGTACCGACCGGGCTGGTCTTCAGCAGATCGGCCAACGCCGGCGCGTTGAGGGTGTCGTACTCCTTCCTGAGATCGACCAGCGCCCTGCCCTCGCGATCGTGAAGGGTGATCTTCTCGCCGCCCGGCGTCACCAAGCGCGCCACCAGGTTGCCGATCATCTCGTGCTCGATCTTGACCTGCACCTTGATCTTGCGAAGCGGCTTGTCCTCGGCCACCGCGAGCTCGATCGTGGCGGTCTTGCCCTTCTTGACCGGCACGTCCAGGAAGGCGGTGTGCCAGGAGGCGTACTTCGACGCCTTCGGCTTGGCTGACTTCACCGCCCGGGCGGTGTCGACCCGGCCGTAGCCGTAAAGCTTGCTGTGGCCGTTCTTGTCGTACTTGCCGCCCTTCTTGTCGATCTGGTCGCAGGAACCCTTGAGCAGCTCCTTGACCTCGTCCCAGCGCAGCTCCGGATTGCGGGCCAGAATCAGCGCCGCCACGCCGGCGACGCCGGGGCAGGCACTCGAGGTACCACCGAAAGAGTTGGTGTAGTTGCCGGCGGGGTCGCCCTGGAACTCGCGGCCCGGATTGTAGCCCTCGGCGCCCGAGCGGTCGGCGGTCCAGATGCCCGGTGTGCGGGTGGTGGGCCGGAAGTCGTTCGACGGGAAGGAGCACCAGATGGCGTCGCCGTAGTCGCTGTACTCACTGCGCTTGCCCTCGTCGTTGCAGGCCGCGACGGCGATGACTTTCTCGTAGCTGGCGTAACCGTCGTTGTCGACGCTCTCGTTGCCGTTGCCGGCCGCCCACACGATCACGCAGCCCTTGCCGCCGCGGCCGTGCTCGAGGGCGAAGTCGATCGCCAGCTTGGTGGAGTCGGGCAGCGGCACGATGGCCTTGTGGCGCGAGTCGTTGGGATTGCGGAAGTGACCGTCCGGCGGTCCCCAGCTGCAGGAGATGACGTCGGCGCCGTTTTGCGCCGACCACACGAAAGCCTCCGCCTCGGCCTGCGAGCCCAGCCCCGAAACCAGGCGGATGGGCATCAGCTTGGCCTTTGGCGCGACGCCCGCGGCGCCGAACAGACCATCGCCGCAAGCGACGCCGGCACAGGCCGTACCGTGATGGTCGCCGGGGCCTGGGCTCGGGTCGTCGTTGCCCAGCGAGACATTGCGCGGCGCGACGATCTTACCGGCGCTCGAGAACTCCTCGTGCGCCATGTCGACGCCGTCGTCGACGACCGCGATCACCGTGCCCTTGCCCTCGGTCTCGGCCCAGGCCGCCACCACGTTGGCGTGCTCGTTGATGGACAATCGACCAATCTTGGCTTTCTGCAGGTGCCACTGCTGCGGGAAGGCGCCCATCTTGCGCATCTCCCGCACCAGCTCGGGGTGCACGCAGTCCACTCCCTCGTAGCCCATGATCTGCTCGGCGCCGTGGAAGACGTCGGTACCGCAGCCTTCCGGCGAACGCACGAAGAAGCCGTTGCGGGCGTAGTCGACCTCGCGGATGATCTTGACGTTGTGGCTTCGAAGGGACTTCTTGCAGAACGTGGTGGAACGGTCGTTCTCGAACTTGACGAAAAGGTTCTCGGTGTAGAGCACCGGCTGCTTGGAGCTGGCGTCGTGCAGCACCCGCCCGGCGAAGCGCACGTCCTTCTCTTTCTTGAGAGCGCCGCGCACCTTGTCGCGCGCCGCGGCACGCCCGCGCGCGGCACGGACTTTGTAGACCTCGATGCCGTGCATCGGCAGCTGGAAGACCGACTCGACCTGGTCGAGAGCCTCGCGGGCGGCGCGCGAGTGCACGCTGGCGGCGACCTCGCGGTGACTGTGGGTGCGAACCACGACGTGATCGTTACTGTAGACGAAGCGGTGAGCCTTGCCCTTCTTACCGCCGTAAGTGACCTTGAACGTCGCCATCGTTCTCCTCCCGTTCCACGTTCGTGAGATGGGCTCAGGTGTGGGGACTCATCGTCATGCTAGCATCTTTCCATGAGCCTTGATCCACTCGTCGCCCGATTCCCAGAGAGCCTTCGCGTCGGTACCGAGAAGGACGGCAGCTACACCCGCCAGGCGGATCATTTCGCTCTCCACGGCGAGCAACGCGGCGCGGCGGGCGCCCAGCCGATCGAGCGACTGGAGGCCGAAGACATCACCATCTACCGCGACGGAGAGGGGCTCGAAGACGACAGCCTGACCCCCGAGACGGTGCGCGCCGTCTACACAATTTCCGAGGGCGGGCCGCTCGCCGTGCCCACCGGCGAGGTGTTTGTGCGCATGACCAAGGGTGTGTGCGCCAAGGACCGGGTGGAGGATCTCGAAGGCGCCGGCTACGAGGTGACCAAGACCCTCTTCTACGCCCCGAACGCCGCCTGGCTGCGCGCCACCTCTGGTGACGCCGCCGAGGCGCTCGAGGGCATCCCGAAGCTCGAGGCGCTGCCCGACGTCGCCAACGTCGAGCCCCAGATGCTCACCGCGCGCGCGCTTCGCTGACTATGAGCGATTCCCCGACCGTCCCGGTCGACGACCTCGAAGCCTGTCTGCGGCCCAGCCGCTTCATCGACTCAGGCGCGCCCGAGGTAATCGCCTACGCCCGGCGCGCCGTCGGCCACGCCGAGGACGAGGTCGAGCAGGCGCGCCGTCTCTACCTGGCGGTGCGCGACGACCTGCCCTACAACCCTTACATCACCGACCATCGCTGGCAGTCGTTCACCGCCAGCCGCACGCTGGCCAGCGGCCGCGGCTTCTGCGTCACCAAGGCCGCCGTGCTCGCCGCGGCGGCCCGGGCCCGGGGCATCCCGGCGCGGCTCGGCTTCGCCGACGTGCGCAACCACCTGACCTCGCCGCGGCTCCAGAAGCTCATGGGCGGCACCGACGTCTTCGCCTACCACGGCTACACCGATCTCCACTTGCGCGGCCGGTGGGTGAAGGCGACCCCGGCCTTCAACCTGAGCTTGTGCCAGCGGGCGAACATCCGGCCGCTGGAGTTCGACGGCGAGAACGACTCCATCTATCACCCCTTCGACGCGCTCGGCCGCCGGCACCTGGAGTACATCCGATACCGCGGCGTCCACCTCGACATCCCGTTCGAGGAGATGATGACCTGCTTCGCTGAAATGTACGACCTCACCGCCGCGCGCATGGCGGTCGAGGCCGCGGGCGCCGAAGAGTTCGAGCGCGAAGTGACCACCACCTGACAGGCTGTACGATTCGGGCCAGGCGGGCCGTATACTTACGTCCGTGGCCCCCCGTCTCGACTCCACCGACCGCACCCTCGACCTCGCCGTCGCCGACCTGCTCGACACCCAGCTGCTGCGCTCGCTCGGCTTCGCCGGTCGCGGCGGCTACGAGCGCATGTGGCTGGGCCAGGCGATTCACAGCCGCTACCAGGAGAAGGCACTCGAGGAGGACCCGACCTACCGCCGCGAGGTCGGCGTCAAGCACGCCTTCGTCCACCGCGGCTGGCAGGTGACCATCCACGGCCGCGTCGACGGTCTGCGGCGCGACGCCGAGGGCCGCCTGGTGGTGGAGGAGATCAAGTCGGTACGGCGAGGCGGTCAGTTGCCACCGGCCACCCGCGAGCTGTACGAGAAGCAGGCGGCACTCTACGCCTGGATGCTGCGCGACTCAGAGGACGCCCGTGACCAGGAGGTGCTGGTCGAGCTGATCCTGATCGAGATCGGTGGGGGCGCGCTGGAGCGCGAGACGGTCGAGCTCGATCTCGAGATCATCGAGAAGAGCATCCACCGGCGACTGAACAGCCTGATCCGCTCCCACCACGCCCAGCGCAAGGCCCGGAAAAACCGCTATGCCGCCGCCGAGATCCTGGAGTTCCCGTACAGCGACAAGCGCGGCGGCCAGGACGAGATCATCGCCGCCACCGAGCTCGCGCTCGAGCAGAGCGAGCACCTGCTGATCGAGGCCCCGACCGGTATCGGCAAGACCGTGGCCAGTCTCTATCCGGCCATGCGCTACGCGCTGGCCAACGACAAGCGGGTTTTCGTGCTCACCGCCAAGACCCTGCAGCAGGACATGGCCACCGACGTGCTGAAGCTGCTCAATCAGGCCGGCGCGTATCGCTCCCTGCGCCTGCGGGCGAAGGCGAAGATGTGCGCCAACGACCAGGTGCTGTGCCACGAGGAATACTGCGACTACGCCCGCGAGTACTACCTGAAGATGCAGAAGAGCGGCCTCACCCGGCGCCTGGTGCGCGAGCTCGAGACCCTGCTGCCCGACGACATCTTCGCCGCCGCTCGGCGCGAGGTAGTGTGCCCATTCGAGGTCTCACTCGAGCTCACCGGCCAGGCCCAGGCCACGGTGTGCGACTACAACTACGCTTTCAACCCCCACGTCGCCCTGTCGGACTTCTCCCCCGAGGCCGATCTGTCGAACACCATCCTGATCATCGACGAGGCCCACAACCTGGTCGACCGCGGCCGCGGCTACTACAGCCCGTCGCTGTCCTCGCAGGCCGCCCGCCGGGCGGGCGAGGCCGCGGCCACCGGTGGCGCGCCGATCCACGGCGAGCTCGCCGGCCTGTGCTTCGACATCGAGCGGTTGATCTACGAGACGGTGTCGGACGCCCAACCCCCCGGCGACCCCGACCGCTGGGCGCTCGAGCAGGCCCTGCCCGAGGAGGATCTCTGGCACCTGCGTCACCGGCTCGATCGCGGTTTCGTCGACTACCTGGAGTACCGTCGCGAGACCCGCACGCTGACCGCCAACGACGAGTTCGTGGAGCTCTACTTCGACTTCCTCAAGTTCCTGAACGCCCTGGTGCTCTCAGACGACGCCTTCAGCCACTACCTGGAGCGCTCGGGAGGCGACTACATCCTGCGCATTCTGTGCAAGGACCCGAGTCGCTTCCTGGGCGGCGTGATCAACCGCTGTCACTCGGTGCTCTGCCTCTCGGCCACCCTCTCGCCGCACGAGTTCTACCGCGACCTGCTGGGGTTCGACCCCGAGCGCACCGTGCCGCTGCACGTCGCCAACCCCTTCCCCGTAGAGAACCGCCGCGTGGTCATCGACTCGAGCGTCGCCACCACCTGGCGCGAGCGCCCCGAGAACTACCCGCGCATCGCCAAGCGCCTCGCCGAGTTTGCCGACGCCGTGCCCGGCAACACCCTGGCGCTCTTCCCCAGCTACGCCTTCCTCTCGGAGGTCGCCGGCATGCTGACCACCGCCAAGAAGCGCGTGCTTGTCCAGAACCGCACCGACGGCGACCACCAGCGTCAGGACATCCTCGACACCCTGCGCGGCGCCATCTTCGGCGACGTGCTGCTGCTCGCCGTCGCCGGCGGCGTCTTCGCCGAGGGCGTCGACTACCCCGGCGACGTGCTCAAGGCGGTCGCCGTCGTCGGCCCCTGCCTGCCCGCCGTCACCCTCGAGCAGCAGCTCCTCCAGGGCTACTACGACGAGCGCTTCGAGCGTGGCTTCGAGTACGCTTTCGTCGTCCCCGGCATGACCCGCGTCGTCCAGGCCGCCGGCCGCCTGATCCGCTCCGCCGAGGACACCGGCGTTATCGCCCTGTTCGACAAGCGCTTCCTCTGGCGCACCTACCGTCAGCACCTGCCGGAGGACTGGACGCCCGAGGGCGGCATCCGCAAGCTGGCCGGGAACCCGGACGAGGCGGCGAAAGCGTTTTTCGAGATCGCGGAAACGCGGGCGGGTTGAGGCTGGGACTCTTTCCGGAGTCAGAGCGTCGAGTTCAAGCTCGCCGATTCGGCCCTCAGCTTTCTATTGTACGAACGGCTAAACCACGCAGCGGCTGAGCGAAGCGAAGTCACGCTGCCGTGGTTTGTTATGCGTCTTTCAGCCACGATAGCCAGTTCCGGGTGTCCTAGGTTCAAACTCGTCACAGAAGTAGGTCTCCTGCACCATCTCCTCGTATCTGTCGTGCACCCCCCAGAAGTCGCTTTTCGACTTAACTCGCAGGTACTCAGTCTTGAGATTCCGAAAGCACATCATCGAGCCAAAAAGCCCGTGTCCATAGGGACTATAGTCAGAATAGAGACAGTTGATACACGCCCGCATGCATGTTCCGCTTGGCAGCTGCTTCTGGATCTCCAAGAGTTCATCTTCGAAATCTTCGAACCAGCCAGTCGCGCCCGATCCTGAGACGACAAGGTCCTCATACTGGAGCGTGACTGCCAGGTTCTCGCGGTCCATACCGCCTTCCGGGAGCGGATCGCCGAGCTCGAGACGTACATCTAGCACAGCCTCGTCCCGTTTTCCGTCTGCGACTATCTGGATCGGCATGCGCCACGCCAGACAGCAGGAACAGAGGCCCACATTGCTCAGCCGAAAACGATCCCGGGCTCGACTCCCGAGTGGGGCCTCGGGCTCTAGGCCGTCAAAGTCTTCTCCGACGAAACACGAGTCTGAGATTCGGGCACGTAGCACGGTCCCGTCATTCTCGATCGTTATCGGCATAGAACCAAGTCGGTCTTCGTATGTCCCTGAATATCTGTTCATCTACTGTGCTTCACCTTGGACCAACGCATAATGTTCGGCTAACCTGCGGCCGTGCGGAGGCGAGCGGCTTGCCCCGCAAGCCGCTCGCCGCGTGCCGTAGCCGGCTGGCAGGTTCAGCCGGTAGTTAGACATCCTATCGCAATTCACCGTCGTGGATTGTCCATTCGAGCACCCGGTGCTTGAGTTGGGCGAACTCCCACAGGAGATTGGCGAGTCGGTCCAGGCCCCCAGGATCCACGAGTAGGCAGAACTCGGTGATCTCCTGGTCAGGCGAGGCCTGGTTGTTGTTGAATCGCAGTTCAACCGCGCACCGACCTCGCGGAGAGATCTGGTAAACCTTGAATCGGAAATAGAACGCGAAGCGATCAGCGGGCTGCTCGGAGCCAAGCTCCCACAGGAAGACGTTGACGTCTGGTTGGGGGAAACCCGCGAGGCCGTTTGCCGCCCTCTTGAGGTCTTCCGCGTTGGCGTAGATTTCGAGCTCGCCACTTTGCCGTCCGTTGGATGCAGCCACGATCAAGTTGACGTGGTACGGCTCCTCATATGGTTCGCGGGCAATCCGCAGGTATGCTGCCATCTTCGTATGTCTAACGGTTAGGTTTGAGCCGCAGGTCGAAGGCCCGGCGGCTCCAAACCGTGTTAGCTCGCTCCTTGTAACTCATGGAGGATGTAACCGTTTGGGTTCACGTCTTCGCCCTGCCTGAGCTCGGATGGATCGCTCATCGGTGGGCCGACCTTCTCGGATAGCCACGAGACCACTTCTATGAACGGGGCTGCATCATACAGTCTATCAACCGCTAGTTCTGGGAGGAAGGCACTGTCGGGGAGATAGACTACGCAGGACGCCTTCCACACCCGTCCAAGGATGGTGCTGGCTTCCATTAGCAGGTCCGAGGTCCGCGCATCGTGGACGAACGCCCACCAACGTGTGAGATGACAAAGCTCGATACCGCTACGGAACGCGGTCCCGAAGAAGCCTGCAGGCCCCTCGATAGACAAGTGTCCAGCGTTGACTAGTTCCTCCGGCACCGAGCTGTGAGCGCAGTCTCGGTTCCAGCGCCATGGCCGCTCGTAGTCGATGATGTCTTCTGGTCGCAGGGGACTCGGCGGGTCCGGCGCCTCGGCGTTCAGGAGACTGGGGAGGTCGTACAGGTCCTCCAGGGCCAGGTCGTGGTCGCTCAGGACGGTGACGTCAACGCCCATGGTGCGTTGGGCTAACGATTGAGCTCACCCAACCCTGACCTGGGGGCGAGCGTCGATTCCTGGTTGATGGTTCAGGCTAATCATAGCGTTCAATTCCGCGGCGGGTCAGGGTTTGGGTACAGCGTCTTGTTATGCCCGTTCCTGTGTGTAGTGCGTCACCGGTCTGCCTTAGGCTGACCCAACCCCAATCCACCCTGATGAGGGGATTGCACGTAGTTCTCGGGGGGCTTTGGTAGATTGGCGATGCACTCTCTGGAGCAAGCATGAACTAACAGGGGCACCACATCCGTGGCGATGCGCAGAGAGATCCAATACTGAATTGGCTGTGTATCGCCGAACGAGCCCTCGCATACGCTGCAGCGTTGAGGCACGCACGGATGATCTTGCGGGAGCCTTGGGAACGGCGCTCGATCCTTATAATTCCCGTAGAGTGCTCGTGTGCTAATCGTGCTGTCCTTTAGTTTCTTGCAACGCGTGATCTCGTAGGGAAACCAATGAAGGCGATAGGAAGTGTAAGGGCTAAACTGCTTCAACGCAGTCATCTCGCCGATCTCGGGCGGAATCCGAACGAGACTGCTTCCGTAGAGGATCAAGTGCTTGACGCGCTTTAGGGTGCTGATGCTCTTAGGCAGCTCCGTGACTTGCGCCCACTCTTCCGGCTTCATCTCCGGCCCTGGGGAGAACTCCCTTCGCCCGTCGGCAGCCGCCTGCTCAATCAACTCATTAATGCGCTGCCATCCGGCGCTTCCGGTGTCTTGCTCCTCCTGATGAATCTGAAGTTCCGTCCACTTCTCTTCCTCGTATTGAGGATCTAGGCAATGGCAGAACGGCCTTGGAACGGTGTTCGCTGGAGCCTCCTTCGCCCACAGATTCTTCAGCAACTTCATGGCGCTAGTTTCTTGGCATAACGAGAAGGCTCTCTGGCGCGCGTCAGCGCGTCCGGGAGCAGCCATTTGTTCTGCCTAGCGATGCTCCTTTGCAATGAGTTGACGCACAGCCGGCACCAAATCATTCGGGACCTCGATGAAGGTCTGGGACGGATCCTCCCAAGCCGCTTCATCCTCAGCAACAGCCTCCTCTTCAGTCTGAGTCTCATAGTGGGCGAGAACACGCTCGACCCGGTCTTCATCCCACCCAGGTGGGTACTTGCTCTCCTTCTTCATCTCGATCATCTCCTTCGGCGCCTACGCCGGTACGCTTTCAGTGGTTTGCCGGTCAGATCGTATGCGGTGATGACGAACACGCTGTCAGGCTCGGCGTCAGGGACGTATACTACACGGAGGTACCTACCAGCCAGCGTTTGGCCGAGCACAACCCTCGAGTCTTCTCGACCTGGTCGATCTTCGCCAGGTCTTCGCAGTATCTGCTCAACCTCTTCTTCTTCAACATCATGATCATAAATGTGCGGCAGACCCGTGATGCGATTAATGTGGAAGCGGAGTTTCATCTCTGGTCATCTCGTGTTGCGGAAAGCTGCACGCTTTCGCCTTCAAGTTGCAGAACGATGTAGATCAGGGGCGCTCATTGGCCAGCACCGCCTCAATGGCGGCATTGTACCTCAATCGCCACCGGACGCTCAAGAGCGCTGCAAGCGACCCCTGCATCTGATTGTTCTGTGCTGTAGGCCGCCGGGTTTGCGTTTCAATATCTTGAACCATGGGTTTTAGCTCGCCCTACGATTCTCGCCTCAAGATCGGTACAACAGCTGAATGAACTGCACCAAGCCCTCTCTTCGTGGCAACTAGAAAGAGCAGAAAGGAGAGCGCGAAACAAGTAACGATGTAGACGCCAACAACGATCAAATACAACAAGATCGACTCGAACGGAACGCCCAGCAAGCCTGCTAAGTAAAAAGCGAAAAAGTCGGCACGTACACCGCATACGCATGCGAGCATCACTGCAAATATACCACGCCAGCTGAGCGCCCACACGGCCGCCAGAGTACCTGCCGGCTCTTCGGGCTGTGCCGGTCGCGACTTCAGGAAAGCAGTGGCAGCAAAACAGACTCCTATCCAGCCAAGCGCCAACCCAAGCGGTGCCTTTTCGCCGGCGAACTCGCTGACGAAGAGAACCCCGAAGATCCAAGCAGTTATGTAGCCAATGCCGCCCACAATCGCGAAACGAACTGCCCGCAGACCAAAATGGGCCGCTGCCGCAGAGAGTGCGATTTCACTCGCGACGAAGGCGAGCAGTATAAATACATTCATTCCCGTCTCAATTCCCAGACGGCCGCAGAATGTGTAATCTTCACTGTCATCTGGCGTTATAAGTGGAACCAGGGCTGTTTCGACGTCCTGCGCTGCGCCGCCGACGTATTTGAGTTTCGATTCGCCTATTTCCTCCTCCTCAACCAATCCTGCATAGACGCCGCTTGGCGTCAACACTGCCACGCGAATCCAACCCGGTTGCGGGAGACTACGATCGGTCTCCCTGGGCAATACATCGATGACCGATTCCGCTTCCCGAACCAAGCGCCGCGCTGCCACCTGAGCCGGCTCTTCGGACGATTCTGCTTCACCTATCACATACGCATCCGTACTAGCAAACATCCATGGGGTTCCGTCTTCATAACCCCCAACAACAATTGTCAGGTCCTCAAAAGCCAACTCGACTACTACGCCAAGTACTTTCAATCCTATCTCTTTCGGAGGCTCCTCCCCAAGCTGACGCAGGAGGTACCAAGTCCTGAGAATCGTCTGGCTCTCGTTAATTGGGAGTCGCAGGATCTGGTGAAGACAGTCACGCGCCTTCTCGGGTTCTCCGAGCGTTCTATAGACGTAGGCCAAGGTAAACCAATACTCACGCTCTTGACTAAGCTGAAGGCCTGGATCTCCCAGAAGAATCTCTGATGCCCCGTGAAGATCGCCCACTTTGATCCTCTCCCTGGCCTTGGCAATCGGCTGAGAACTAGCAGGCATCTCGACTATCGAGTCGAGTGTTTGAGCGTCTGGGTAGAGTTGCGACCTAAAAGAGAGAAGCGCTTCCTTTACATCGAGATTCCCCTCTCCGCCCTCGGCAAGGAAGGAGTCCTGCGGGGCGCCACATGCCGACAGAGTCAAAAGCACAACGAAAATCGAGGTTCTCGCCATTATCTGTAGATCCTGCAGATTCGCTCCGTGGCTGCGTCCTAGACGCTGCAGAACTTCCTGCGCTATTCTAAGACGAATTGCGTTGCTCATGGTGCTAGGAACCTACCAATTGACGCCGAACGTCAAAGGTAACTGGGGCCCGTCAGGGCATCCAGTTCACCGCCTTGTTCGCCATTTCACGCCATTGATCTGGAGTGAAGGACCCTGGCAAATCTAAGATCACTTTATCCTGTTCATCTGCATACGGATCAATCGCTAGGTTCATGAAAAACTCCAGTGTTTCTTCAATGCTCTCATCGTCATGCCAGGTGGTAATGCAAATGTCATCGCTTTGATCAAAATCAGGCCTTTCGATATCAGCCAAGTCAACTGTAGTATCCCAGCTTCCAGAGCTTTTGCCCCAAGCGCACATATACTTGCAGTTGTTGGCGATCAGCCATCGGGATATGGACATCTGATCTTCTTCAGTAACTGCATTTACCGGGTCGTAAACCAAAGCAGTGAATCGCTTGCGCCCTAAGGTAGGCGGAAGATCGGATGGCCCATTGATGCTACGGATCACGGAGACAGGCATGGATCTGATGGCGAACTATGTGATTATACTGCGAAGCTCCGGGGGTTATACTGCGAGAGTCTCTAGATTCCTCTCATACTCGCAGGGTAACACGGATTGGCGCTCTGGACGGCTTCGTTTCTAAGTTCCTCTCCGGGAACACTTGCGAGGATACCGCAGCGCTACCGAGCCCGTCAAAGACTGCGAGGCGTTCGCGGCCTAACTCCGGAATCTCTCCCAAGAAGTCGCGATTCGCAGCCTAACCAGGTATCGCCCCAGGGCCAACAACCGCGTATCCCTCTGAGGTTGAGCAGTTTGTGCGGTCGACTCGGGGATAAACACGCGGGCCAACGCCGCGGGCAGCGAAGCAAGAAACCCCTCCCAGCGTGGACGCCGGGAGGGGCCGTGGGGAATCAGAATCCCCGTCAGGCAGCCGACGTTGCCGACTGCTCGCTACCGGACTCGGGCTCCGGAGTCACCGACTCGGGTTCCGCGTCGGCATCCGAAGTCCCTTCGGACTCCGAACCCGACTCGGCTTCCGCCGGCTCCTCGCGCTGGCCGCCGTCCCGGCCGAGCTGACGCACGGTCGGGCGGATGCGATCGGCCAACTCGGTCTCGCCGGCGACTCGGAAGGTCGTCTCCAGCAGACGAGTGATGCGAATGAACTGGACGTCGAATTCCTCCATCGCCTGGTCCTTGCGGACCTGCGCCGTGTCGAGCTGCTTGCTCCGCTCGATGTAGCGCGCCAGTAGAGGACGCATCTCCTCGATCTCGCGATCGAGCTCGTCCGCCCACTCGTTGCCGTCCTGAGGACCCTTCACCCAGCGGTCGGAGACCAGCTCCACCTCCGGGTCGCGCAGGCGGTCACGGATGATCTCCGCCTGACGCACCAGGGGTTTCGGTTCCTGGGCGACGTTGAAGTCGAGACTCAGTGAGCTCACCTTGTCTTCGTCCCAGAGACCCTGGCAGGTCGCTCGCAGACTCAGGATGTCACCCCTGAGCCTGCCCTCCGGCACGGCGAGATCCTTGCGCACCTCGTCGAGCCTGGAGACGGCGGCCTGCTGCTGCTCGTCGGCCTTCACCATGGCGTCCCGGTAGCTCACCAGCTTGCGGCTGTAGAGCGTGATCGGGGTCGCCAGATCCGGCAGCTCCTGACCTTCGGCGAGAACCGGGGAGAGGTACTCCCCGAGACCACCCTCGATGACCGGCCCCTGGACCGTCGCCGCACCGACGACCAGGTCGCAGAGACCGACCCTCTTCATCACCATCGTTTTCAGTTTTTTGCCCATTGGCAGTTCTCCTTGGTTTACGGTTTTGCCGCGCCCCGCGAGCGCCTCCTCACCCGGTCCGACACTGCGCGCCGCATCGTTTCGGGATCGTCGGTGCCACGTGTCGCGGCGATGGGCAAACCGTACCGGAGAAATCCCGCCTGACAAGGGGTCGGTTTCGTTTCGCCAAGACCGACCGAGCGGTCGGTTCAAGGCGAGTAGAAAAATGTACCGCCAAGGCAGAAGCTTCGCCGGGCGCCTCTCGGCCGGAACGTACGATCCGTCTGGTCTCACCTCACTTGGACATTTATCCAAACGCCGACTTTTGGCAAAAGGAGGGCTTTGGATGTTTGTCCAAGCACCTACTTTTGGCAAAAGGAGGGCCTTGGATACTTGTCCAAGCACTCGCTGAGGCAAAAGGAAGGCCTTGGATACTTGTCCAAGTCCGCCCAGAGCCGAAAGCCGAGGCCTGGTCTTCAACCCGAGAGCTCGATTCGGCGCGAGAGCATTGCCCAAAGCGCTCCACCACCACCTTTTCCTCGGTGTAGAGCTGCACCACGTCGCGGTCAGGCCGTGGATCGCCAAGCCTCTGGGGCTGGAGTCGCCCTAGAGCGCTGCCGCGATTGCCGCCGTCATCTGCTCGGTGGTCGCATCGCCGCCCAGGTCCGGCGTGCGCGCCTCGCCGGCGAGGAGCACCCGCTCGATCGCCCTCATCACCCGTCGCGCCGCCTCTGCTTCGCCGATGTGCTGGAGCAGCATGGCGCCCGCCCAGGTGGCGCCGATCGGATTGGCGATACCCTGCCCGGCGATGTCCGGCGCCGAGCCGTGGATGGCCTCGAACATCGACGGGTAGCGGCGCTCGGGGTTGATGTTGCCGCTCGCCCCCATCCCCAGGCTGCCGGAGATGGCCGCGCCCAGGTCAGTGAGGATGTCGCCGAACAGGTTCGACGCCACGATCACGTCGAGCGTCTGCGGGTGGCTGACCATGCGCGCGGCCAGGGCGTCGATGTGGTAGGAGGTTGCCCACACCGACGGATAGTCCTCGGCGATGGCGTCGACGATCTCGTCCCACATCACCATCGAGTGCTGGAGGGCGTTGGACTTGGTGGCGCTGGCCAGCATCTTCCGCGGCCGCCGTGACGCCAGCTCGAAGGCGTACCGAACGATCCTCTCGACCCCCCTGCGGGTGAAGATAGCGGTCTGCTCGGCGACTTCCCCCGGCGTGCCGATCAGCCGGCGTTTGCCGATGCCCGAGTACTCGCCTTCGGAGTTCTCGCGCACGCAGACCATGTCGACGTCCTTCACTCCACGGCCGCCGAGCGGCGAGACGATCCCCGGCAGCAGACGCATCGGCCGTAGGTTCACGTACTGATCGAATCCCTTGCGGATCGGCAGCACCAGACCCCACACCGGCACGTGTTCGGCGATCTGGGGCGAGCCGACCGCCCCGAGAAAGATGGCGTTGTACGGTTCCAGCAGCTCCAGAGCATTCTCGGGCATCATGTAGCCGTTCTCGGCGTGGTAGTCGCAACCCCAGGAGAAGTCCTTGCATTCGAGCGTGAAACCGCCCTGACGGCCCGCCTCGTGGAGCACCGACAGTGCCGCCGGCACCACCTCCAGGCCGATGCCGTCACCGGCGATCACCGCGATCCCGTAGCTGCGCTTGGTCCCCACCCTCGACTCCCGCCCGGGCTCACATACCCGGCGGCGTGAACCGCCCGTCGATCGCGGTCCAGCCGCCGTCGACGAAAATCACGCTGCCGGTCATGTAGCTGGCGGCGTCGGAGATCAAGAATACCGTCGGCCCGACCATCTCCTCGGGAGATGCCCAGCGGCCCAGGATGCTGCGGTTGGCGTAGGCCTCGTACCACTCGGGCTGGGCCTTGATCGGCTCGGTCAGCGGAGTCTCGACCACCCCCGGCGCCACCACGTTCACCCGCACCCCGGACGGCCCGAGCTCCGCCGCCGTGGCGCGGGCCATCTGCACGATGCCGGCCTTGGTGGCGGCGTAGATGCTCTGGCCAGGCTCGACCACCAACGAGCGGATGGAGGAGTACAACACGATCGATCCCGAGCCCTGATCGGCCATGATCCGGCCCGCCGACTGGAGCACGTGCAAGCTGCCCTTGAGGTTGAGACCGATCACCCGGTCGAACTCCTCATCGGTGTATTGCAGCAGCGGCTTGCGGACATTGACGGCCGGCGAGCAGATCACCGCGTCGAGGCTGCCTTGGCGCTTCGCGACACCGCCGAAGGCCGTCTCCACGGAATCGGCATCGCGAATGTCCACGGCACCCGAGTCGGCCTGACCGCCAGCGCCTCGAATCCTAGCCGCCGTCGCCGCCGCGGCCTCGGCGTCGACGTCGAGACACGTCACCCGCGCGCCATGCTCCGCGCACCCCACGGCCGCTGCTTCGGCGATTCCGGAACCGGCACCGACGACGGCGGCGTTCTTGCCTTCCAGACTGAATCGATCCGACATTCTCTCTCCTTATCCTTTCCGTGCCCGTGCCAGTGCGACGATGCCGAACGCCAGCGCCGAAACGATCAGCCCGATGGTATTCGGAGTCCAGATTCCGGGCAATTCGGGCGTTGCGAACAACGCCGCCACACCCGCCCCGATCGCGGCCAGCGCCTCGGGCGTTCCGGCGCGCCGGAAGTGGAGACCCGCCACCACCGGCACGAACAGGCTCACCGAGAGCACGGCGTAAAACACCTTCAGCGAGTCGATCACCGAGGGCAGCACGATCGCCAGCAGCACCCCCAGGCCGCCACCTGCAACAGCCGCCCAGCGCGAAACCTTCAGCACCTGGGCGTCGGTGGCCTGCGGCCGGTAGAAGCGCTTGTAGAGATCTTTCGACAGCGAGGTCGAAAGCATGAACAGGATGGCGTCGGCCGAGCTGAGCTCGGCCGACAGCACCGCCGCAAGGCCGAGGCTCCCCAATGCCGGCGGCAACATCTCGGCAAGCAGCCACGGCAGAGCCAGCTCGTGGCTCTCGAGTGACGGGTTGGCGGTGCGTGCGATCATGCCGATCAGCGGCGGAACCGCCGCGAACGCCATCAACGCCAGGCCGCTGGCCCCCACCCCTATCCGGATCGTGCGCTCATCGCGGGCTCCATAGACCTTCTGCACCAGACCCGGAGAGATCATGAACGCCGGCACCAGCAGCACCATGTAGTGCCAGCCCGACCCACCACCCTGGAAGAAACCGAGGTAGTCAGCCGAGGCCGACGGTGCCGCCGCCTCGATCGCGCTCCAGCCGCCAACCGAGGAAAGCGCCCAGGGCAGGGCGATCAACAGGCCGACGAGCAGCACCACCAGCTGCACCAGGTTGACCCAGGCCGAGGTCAGCAGCCCGCCGGCGGAGAAGTAGATGGTCATCACCAATCCGCCGATCAGGCAGCCCACCGGCTTGGGCACGCCGGCGACGACGTCGAGGATCCAGGCCAGGGCGATCAGCTGGCCGGCGAGAATAGCCAGGGTGCCGAGCCACAGCGTGATCGCGATCACGGCGCGCACCGACTTGCCGTAGCGCAGCTCCAGGAAGTCGCCCATGGTGTGCAGGTCGTGCTCCTTGGCCAGGCGCCAGATCCGTGGGCCGATCCAGAACGCCAGCAGCAGGGTGCCGATGCCCGCCGAGCCCACCCACCACCAGGCGGCGAGCCCGTCGCGGAAGCCGAGCCCGGCTGCCCCGACGGTGGAGCCGGCGCCGATATTGGCGGCCAGCACGGTGGCGAAGACCAGTACCGGGCCGAGCCGGCGCCCGGCGACGAAGAAGGTGTCGGAGCTCTCCACCCGCCGACCGATCCACAAGCCGAGCGCCACCAGGGCGACCAGGTAGACCGCCAGGAATACGAGCTGGAGGTTCAAGGCGCGGCGGACTCCATGTCGGACGCCGCCGGCAATCCCGGCAGCGACCGCGCCGCGCGCACCGCCCTCACGATGGCTTCGGCCATGACGTCCGCGGCCAGCGCCCCGACCACGGCAAGACTCGCCGGTCCCTCGTGGACGCCGGTGGCGAGCGCGAAAATGGTGTCGCCGTCGCCCGGTGTGTGGGTCGGGTAGATGGCGCGGGCAAAGCCGTCGTGCGCCATCTGCGCCATCTTGGTGGCCTCCGCCTTGGTCAGCGCGGCGTTGGTGGCCACCACACCGATGGTGGTGTTGGTCACCGGCGGCGGCCGGTGCGCCCGCGGTCGATTCAGCATTCCAGATCGCAGCAGCTCGCGGGCGTCGGCGAAGCCTTCGCCGTCTTCGGTTCTCACTCCGGCGACCACCTGGCCGGTGGCCGGGTCGATCACGTCGCCCACTGCGTTGACCGCCACCAGGGCGGCCACCGTCAGGCCGTCGGGCAGGGTGATCGACGCGGTGCCCAGGCCTCCCTTCATCGACCGGCCCGGCCCGCCGAGCTTGCCGACCGTGGCACCCGCCCCGGCGCCGACGTTGCCCTCGGACACCGGATCAGTCGACGCCGCGGCGGCGGCCTTGTAGCCGCAATCGGCCCCGGGCCGGACCTGCGGCTTGCCGCCGGTGAACAGGTCGAAGAGGATCGCGCCGCTGACGATCGGCACGCGAAGTGGCCCGACCTCGTAGCCGATGCCATTCTCCTCGAGATAGCGCACCGTCCCCGAGGCACTGTCGAGCCCGAAGGCGCTGCCGCCCGAGAGCACCACCGCGTGCACCTGCTGCACGGTGTTGACGGGATCGAGCAGGTCGGTCTCGCGCGTACCCGGCGCGCCGCCACGCACGTCGACGCCGCCAACCGCGCCACCCTCGGTGAGGATCACCGTGCAGCCGGTCGGCCGCTCTGTGAGCGTGTGGTGGCCCACCTTCACGCCCTCGACCACGGTCAGACCCTTGTCGTCCGGACCGGTGTCACCACCCGCCGCCACCGGCAGAGCGGTGCCGGTCAAGGTGGCGAGAATTGTCAGACTCCAGGCAGCCGTCCATCTCGTCATGGCTGTCTCTCCGATCCCTGAGTCACGCCGTTACCGTAACACTCACTTGTCTCATACGTACGAACAATGGGACAATCATACGAAATCCTGACCGATGTCGCCGGCCGTCGCCACCCAGCGCGAGCGACAGAGCCGCAGAAAGGAGCGCCGCATGAAGCCTTCGAAGGACGCTCGGCCGTGTGCCAGCTCGTGGCCGCGCCACATCGCGCGCCTCGCCGCTCTCGCCGTCCTGCTCCTCGCCGCCGGCCCGGTGATGGCCCAGGTGACGGGCTCGATCTCCGGCACGGTCAAGGATCCGACCGGCGCCGCGCTCGCCGGCGTCACGGTGATCGTGCGGGGGCCGGCGCTGCAGCGCGACAGCCTGAGCGCGGTCACCAGCCCTTCCGGTCGGTACCGCCTGTCCCCGATCCCGGCCGGAGTCTACGAGGTGACGCTCGAGCTCGACGGCTTCCGCAAGGCGGTGGTGCAGGACGTGCGGGTGGCGATCAACCAGACGGTCAATCTCGACCGCGCGCTCGAGCTGGCGACTGTGGAAGAGACGGTGCTGGTGACCTCCGATGTGCCGGTGATCGAGATCGACCGCACCGACCTGACCACCAACATCGCACCCGAGTCGATCGAGAACCTGCCGCTCAACGGTCGCAACTTCGAGGACCTGGTGAGCCTGGTGCCGGGGGTCAAGCCCGACCCGGCGGCGGTCCGCGATCAGCGTTTCAGCGTCTTCGGCGAGCGCCCCGCCGCCACCTCCTTCCTGGTCGACGGCAGCGACAACAACGATCCGCTCGACGGCGGCGCCTTCCAGCGCTACACCCAGGACTCGATTCAGGAGTTCCAGGTCATCACCACAGGCTACGAGGCCGAGTTCGGCAAAGCCCAGGGCGGCGTGGTCAACGTCATCACCCGCTCGGGCACCAACGACTGGAAGGGCTCGGCCTTCTATTTCCTGCGCGACGACTCCTTCGACTCCTCGAACGTCCCCGAACAGGAGGTGCCGAAGCTCGAGCGCGATCAGTGGGGCGCCTCGGTGGGTGGGCCGATCGCCCGCGACAAGACGTATCTTTTCGCCTCGGCGGAGAAGATCGACGAGGCGCGCGGGCGCAACGTCGATCTGTCGCGCATCCCGGACTTCGTCCAGCGTGGGCTGGCGACGCCCCAGGGCGTCGAGGACTTCAGCCTCGGCCCGGAGCTCGACGGCCTGTCACTGCTCGGCAAGGTCGACTTCCTGCCGGGCGAGGCCAACCGCTGGACGCTGTCCTTCAACGTCACCGACGATGACGCCACCGGCGAGACCCCGATCGCCGTCGCCGGCTCGCTGGTGCTGCCCAGCGGCTCGCGCACCCAGGTGCAGGAGTCGACCTCCGCGGCGCTGCGCCAGACCTGGCTGCGAGGCTCGAACGCGTTCCTCGAGACGTCGCTCAAGGTCGCCTCCGGCTCGACCGGCAACAACCTCGACCAGACCGAGCGCCAGGAGGCGGTGCTGCTGCTGTTTCTCGGCAACTTCCTGCAGACCGGCGCGTCGTTCGGCGGCCGCTCGGAGCGCAACACCGAACGTCTGCAGCTGACGCAGAACTACACCTGGCTGAAGGACGATTGGAACGGTAGCCACGAGCTCAAAGTCGGCTACGACTACCTGGACACCACGCTCGACGGCTTCAACGAGGTGTTCAACGACGTCGAGTACTCCGCCGCCTTCTTTGCCCCCAACGTCATCGAGGTCACCGAGGATCTGTTCAATCGCGTCGGCTTCGAGCAGAGCGCGGCACGCTTCTTCACCCTGCCCAACGAGCCCGGCGGCGATCTGCTGCTCGACCTCCAGAACGAGGACGTCGGCGTCTTCGCCCAGGACAAGTGGCAGGTGAAGGACAACCTGTCGATCGACTTCGGCCTGCGCTACGATGTCGCTTCGCTGTTCGACGACGACGATGACAACATCGCGCCGCGGGCCGGCTTCGTGTGGGACGTGAAGGGCGAGCACGAAACCGTCGTCCGTGGCTCCGCGGGGCTGTTCTACGACCGCAACGCCATGCTCGCGGCGTCGACCGTGCCGGAGAAGGGCGGCATCTTCACCCGCGCGGCCTTCGACGTGGTGCTACCGCGCCTGGGTTTCGACTACACCGATTCGCTGATCGACCTGGTGATCACCACCGGCCTGTTCGGCGGCTCGCCCGAGAACCCGCTCTACGCTCAGTTCGCCAACGACTTACGGGGGAATCCGTTCTTCCTCTACAACCTGCTCGGCATCACCGTGACGGATCCTTCCGCACCGCCGCTGATTACCGCTGACAACGTCCTCGGCCTGAGCGGCTTGAGCGCCGATCAGGTGATCGCCCTGCTGGAGACCACCTACCCCGGAACCGACTGGGAGTTCTTCGACGTTCCGGGCGGCTCGATCGTCGGCGACCGGGTGCTGTCGTTTTTTCCCCGTGGGCCGCTCGATCAGAGCCGCACGGTGTCGGTCTACTCCCAGGACAAGACGCCGGTGACCGAAGCCTTCTCGATCGGCGCCGAGCACCGGTTCGGCCGCCACTGGATCGCGTCGCTCGACTACGTCCACCGGCGTACCGAGGACCTGCTCACCCGCCGTATCGTCAACCTCTTCGACGTGCCTCAGGGCGATCCGAACTTCGCCCAGACCACCGACGGCGGACCCCGGATCTCCGCCGTCACCTACGACGGCTTCATTGACTACGACGGCGTGGTGCTATCGGTGCGGCGGCCCTTCAGTGGCCGCTACGGCCTGATGCTGTCCTACACCTACTCCGACGCCACCGACAACCTGCTCACCGGCAACGTCGGCTCGACGTTTTCCAACAACAACCGTCCAGAGCTCGACGAGGGCGAGTCGAACCTGTCGGCGCCTCACGTCGCCGTGGTCAGCGCCACCACCCAGCTGCCCTGGGGCCTGCGCTTCTCCGGCAACCTGTTCTGGCGCACCGGCAACGCCTTCTCGCCGCGCGGCATCGTCGACACCGACGGTGACGGGCTGATCGACCAGCGCGACATCAGCGAGCCGCGCAACGCCTTCCGGGTGTCGGATTACTTCAACGTCGACCTGCGGCTCGAGAAGAGCTTCCAGCTGGGCAAGAGAGACAACGAGATCACGCTCCTGGTGGACGCCTTCAACGTCACCAACGAAGACAACGTCTCGAACGTCAACGCCGTTCAGGGGCCGGATTTCGGAGTGCCCAACAGCTTCTTCCCCGGCCGCGAGATCCAGGTGGGGGCGCGGTTCTTCTTCGGGGGACGGTGACGACAACCGACCGCGTTCTGCGCGAAGTCGAATCGGCCCGCGACGAGCTGGTCGACTTCGCCGCCGAGCTGATCCGCATCCCGACGGTGAACCCGCCGGGCGACCTCTACCGCGAGTGCGCCGAGGCGATCGGCCGGCGGCTGGGCGAATTCGGCTACGACGTCGACTTCGTGACCGCCGAGGACAGCGCGGAGCACTCCGACGAGCATCCGCGGGTCAACGTGATCGGCGTCCGCCCGGGTCAGAGGCCCCGGCCGCTGGTACACCTCAACGGCCACTTCGACGTGGTGCCGGTCGGCGCCGGCTGGACGGTCGATCCGTTCGGCGGCGAGGTGCGTGACGGCAAGCTCTACGGCCGCGGCTCGGCCGACATGAAGGCCGGCCTGGCGGCGGCGGTCTACGCCGCCGAAGCCGTGCGGCGCGCCGGCGTGGAGCTCAACGGCACGGTGGAGGTCTCGGGCACCGTCGACGAGGAGTCCGGCGGCTTCGCCGGAGTCGCGCACCTGGCCGAGATCGGCCGTATCGCCGCCGATCGTACCGACCACGTGATCATCCCCGAGCCGCTCGACGTCGACCGCGTCTGCCTCGGCCACCGCGGCGTGTACTGGTTCCAGGTCACCGCCCACGGCCGCATCGGCCACGGCAGCATGCCGTTTCTGGGCGTCAACGCCATCGAGCAGATGGGCACCTTGCTGGAGGAGATACGCACCGGTCTCGGCGCGGCTCTCGAGCAGCGCTCGACCGCCATGCCGGTAGCGCCGCCCGCGGCCCGGCGAGGATCGATCAACATCAACTCGATCATCGGCGGCCAGGCCGGCGAGCCGACCCAAACCCCTTGCGTCGCCGACCGCTGTGAGGCGATCTTCGACCGCCGATTTCTGATCGAAGAAGGCTTCGATCAGGCGAAGCAGGAGATCACGGATCTCCTGGGCGATCTCTCGCGCCGGGACGAGAAGCGCCGCTACGAGCTGAGCGACCTGATGGTCGTCCACCCCACCCTGACGCCCGAAGAAGACCCGCTGGTGCACTCCCTACGCGGTTCGATCGACGCCGTGCTCGGCCGGCCGGCCGAGCTGGTGGCCAGCCCCGGTACCTACGACCACAAGCACGTGGCGCGGATCGCCGGCGTCGAGAGCTGCGTCGCCTACGGGCCGGGCCGGCTCGAGCAGGCGCACCAGCCGGACGAGTGGTGCGCCGTCGACGACATGGTGGATTCGGCCAAGGTGATGGCGCTGACGCTGCTCGACCTGTTGGGTTGACCGAGGCTCCGAGGAGGCTCAGGGAGCCTGGTCGGCCTCCCGTCCCGCCGGCGGCCCGCGTCCATCCACGGCGCCCCCGGAGCTCCGCCATCTCGCCTCACGAGCGCCGCATTGGCTTGCTAGATTGGCGTCATGACGGGGCGAGGCAAGTGGACGAGACGCGGTCTGTGGACGAGGCACGGTCTGTGGACGAGGCACGGTCTGTGGACGAGGCACGGTCTGTGGACGAGGCACGGTCTGTGGACGAGGCGTCGACTCCTCCGGGCGGGCGCCGCGGCCGTGGCCGGCGGCCTCGGCGTCGGTGCCTACACCTGGCGCGTCGAGCCCCACTGGCTCGAGATCACCCGTCACTCCCTGCCGACCCCGAACCTGCCGGGCGATCTCGACGGCGCGACCCTCGTGCAGATCAGCGACCTGCACGTCGGACCGAAGGTCGATTCCGGCTATCTGATCGAAGTACTCGACCGCGTGCGGGAGCTCGAGCCCCACATCGTCGTGTTCACCGGCGACTTCGTCACCTACACCGGCCCAGAGCTGCTCGACGAGCTGAGCCTCGTCCTGGATCGCTGGCCCCACGGGCGCCTAGCCACCGTCGCCGCGCTCGGCAACCACGACTACGGCTGGGGCTGGAAGGAGCTGGAGGTCGCCGCGGCCGTCACGGAGCGGGCCGAAGACGCCGGCATCAGGGTGCTGCGCAACCAGACGGCGGACGTGGGCGGACTCCAGATCGCGGGGCTCGAGGACTACTGGGCTCCGAGCTTCGACCCGGAGCCGGTGCTACGCGCTCTCGATCCGGAGCGCGCGGCGCTGGTGCTATGTCACAACCCCGACGCGGCGGACCGTCCGGTCTGGGGCGGGCACCGCGGCTGGATACTCTCTGGCCACACGCACGGCGGCCAGTGCAAACCGCCGTTTCTGCCGCCGCCGATCCTGCCGGTGGTCAACAAGCGGTACACCGAGGGCGCGTTCGAGCTTTCCGGAGGGCGACACTTGTACATCAGCCGGGGAGTCGGCCATCTGCTCCGCGTGCGCTTCAACGCACGGCCGGAAATCACGGCCTTCACCCTCCGGCCCGCGTGAGATCGTTGATCCACTTTCGCAGCCGATGTCGCCTTCTAGTTTGAAGAATGGCCACTCGCACGCCAACCGGGCGGAGGGAACCTGAGACGCATCACGGACAGGTATCAGGTCCCGGGTGGAAGAAGAGGCCGAATACCATCTTTTACTTGGATCAAAGGAGAATCGAAATGAGCGACTGGAAACTCGGAACCCGTATCTTCCTGCTGGTGGCCGTGATGATCGGCGTGGGGCTGTTGCTGCCACAGAAAGCCGAATCGTACGAAAACGGCGGCGGGGTCGGAGAATACGACTTCGTCTTCACCGCCGCCGCCGCGGCCCGGACGGCCGCCTGGGAATGTGGCGACCCCAACGGCCCCAACAACCCGAAGTGCCTCGAGATGTGTTTCGTCGGCCGTGACGGCGACGTCGTGCCTCAGGGCGAATTCGAGTGCTTCTACGGTTGAGGAGGATCGACATGAGCAACTGGAAATTCGGAACCCGGATCGTCCTGCTGGCGGCCGTGATGATCGGCGTGGGGCTGCTGCTGCCGCAGAAAGCCGATTCGTTCGGCCTCGCCGGCCCGATCGGACACTTCGAGTATGTCTACACCGAGGCCGCCCATGTCCGGACCCAGAACTGGGAATGCGGTGACCCAAACGGCCCCAACAACCCGAAGTGCCTGGAGATGTGTGTCAGGTGGGAGGACGGCGAAGTCGAGCCGACCGGCGAGTTCATGTGCTTCTACGGTTGAGGTTCACTGCCGCGATCATGAATTGAAGATCTGACCCTCTCCCGCCCGCCTGGGGATCGCGAGCAGGTGAGGAGAATTGGCCCTTCGGAGGGCTGAGAGGAGGTTGCCTCCCCGTGAGAGGCAACCTCCGACTGTTTTGCACCCTGATAGAATCGCGGCATCTTTGCAACCGCTGTGACCGGTGAGCCGATCGGCCGCCGGCGCCCAGTCGCGCCGAAGGCGCGCAAGTGGAACACATCAGGAGACGACGATGCCCGAGCTCGCGACCGCGACCCTGCCGCAGATGCCGGCCTGCGCCCACCGGCCCCGGCCCTACGACGGTCCCTCACGAGAAGAGGTCCTGGCTCAGCGCCGGGCACACTACAACCCGGCAGTCTTCACCTACTACCGCGAGCCCCTGATGATCGTCGAGGGGCACATGCAGTACCTCTTCGACGACACCGGCCGCCGCTACCTCGACCTCATCGCCGGTATCGCCACGGTGTCGTGCGGCCACTGCCACCCCAAGATCACGGCGCGGGTCACCGAGCAGATCGCCCGGCTGCAACACGCCACCACGCTCTATCTTCACCCCACCTTGCCGCGCTACGCCGAGAAGCTGCTGGACAAGCTACCGGACGACCTCGACACCGTCTACTTCGTCAACAGCGGCAGCGAGGCCAACGACCTGGCGATCACCATGGCGCGGCTGTACACCGGCCGCCGCGACGTGATCGCCGTCCGCAACGCCTATCACGGCGGCGTCGCCACCGCCCTGGGGCTGACTTCGCACCACACCTGGAAGTACCCGATCCCCCACGGCGAGGGCGTGCACCACGCGGTCTGCCCAGACCCCTACCGCAGCCCGTTCGACGGCACCCCGGAGCAGATCGCCGAGAAGAGCGCCGAAGACCTCGCCGACCTCGTGCGCTTCACCACCAGCGGCCGCATCGCCGCCTACATCGCCGAGCCGATCCAGGGGGTTGGGGGCACCACCTACGGCGCCCCGGGCTACCTCGAACGGGCCTACCAGGTCGCCCGCGAGCACGGTGGCCTGTGTATCTCGGACGAGGTGCAGACCGGTTTCGGGCGCACCGGCGACCATTACTGGGGCTTCGAGCGCTCCGGCGTGGTGCCGGACATGGTGACCATGGCCAAGGGCATCGGCGGCGGGTTTCCGCTCGCCGCCGTGGTCACCCGCCGGGAGATCGCCGAGCCGCTGGCCCAGCGCATCCACTTCAACACCTACGCCGGCAACCCGGTGTCGATGGCCGCCGGGCTGGCGGCGCTCGAGGTGATCGACGAGGACGGCCTGCAGGAAAATGCCCGGGCTGTGGGCGGGCACCTCAAAGCAGGTCTGGAACGACTCGCGGCCAAGCACACTCTGATCGGCGTGGTGCGGGGGATGGGTTTGATGCTCGGCGTCGAGCTGGTGCGCGATCGCTTGACCAAGGAGCCGGCGAACACCGAGACCATCGAGGTGATGGAAGCCGCTCGCGGGCTGGGCTTGCTGCTGGGCAAAGGCGGTCTCTACGGCAACGTGCTGCGGATCAAGCCGCCGCTTTGCATCAGCCGCGAGGATGCCGACTTCGCCATCGAAGTTCTCGATCTGGCTTTGAGCGAGGTCTCCGGTCAGGTGCCGCCCTCGGCATAGCGCAACGGCTGTTCGCTCTCGTAGAGGGCAAGGCCCGCGCGCAGCCGCTGCCGCGCCTCGCTGTGTCCGAGCCGCGACGCCTCGTCGAGCAACCGGCGCTGCCATCCGGCCGCCTCGCGGAATCGCCCGACCTCGGCCAGGGCCATGGCCAGGGTCTCGGCGTTCGACAGGGTGGGCTCCGCGGCCATGAGCGCCTCGGCGAGGGCCAGGGCGCGCGCGCCGTCGCGCACCGAGTCGTCCGGGGAGGCGGCGAGCAAACGGGCGAGCTCGCGCCGAAGCCCCGTGTCGTCCGGCAGCCTGGCGTTCGCGGCATCCAGATGGGTCCGCGCGGCAGCGTAGCGTCCGAGCCTGAGGAGGACCCGCCCGCGGCCCAACACCGCCGCCGGGTGATCGGCATCCGCGGCCAGGACATACTCGTATTCCGCCAGCGCCTCCTCGACCCGGCCGAGCCGGGCCAGGGTCCCCGCGAGGTCTAGGCGAGCCGCGACGCGAGTGGGCTCGAGCGCCAGGATCGCCCGCAAGTGGCGCGCGGCACGCTCCGGGCGCTCGGCTTCCATGGCCAACGCCGCGAGCTGACGGTGGGCGAGGATTCTCCCCGCGGCGGCAAGGTCGACCTCGAGCGCCGCTTCGAGCTGCTCGCGAGCTCGCGTGCCCTCACCCTGCCGCCGGAGAACCGATCCCAACCGCAGGCGCGCCGCGCCATTGCCCGGCTCGGCGGCGATCAGCCGGCTGAGGTCCTCCGTCGCCGCATCGAGGTGACCGAGCTCGATGCGGACGGTAGCTCGCTTGAGCAAGGCCTCGCCGTCGGCCGCCTCGGACTCCAGGAGCTCCGAGTACTCCGCCTCGGCGGCATCGAAGCGGCCCAGGCGAGCCAGGGCGTTGGCCCGCCTCGAGCGAGCGTCGCGCAAGGCCGGATGCAGCTCGATCGCCCGCCCGAAGCTCGCGACCGCCTCGATGTCGGTTCCGCGTCGCGCCAGGAGGGCCCCGACCGCATAATGCAACCGAGCCCGCCAGGCCGATTCGCCATTGCCGGGCGCGGAGGCGGGGCCGCGCTCGATTCGCGCGGCGAGCTCCTCGGGCGCCGCTTCGACCTCCCCGACCTGTTCGATCACAAAGCCCAGGAAGTCTTCGTCCGCAAGCAGCTCGAGGTCGCCGGCCCGGGCTTCGACCAGGGCGAACGCGGTGATCGTCTTGGTCCTCGACAGTCGCTCCGCCAGCGGGTCCGGAAAGCTCACCTCCCGGTCGCCGCGCAGGTCGAGCTGCCGGCGGGCGCGGCCTTCATCACCCAGCCTGCGGTAGGCCTGGGCCAGCGGATAGTGGAGGCTGTCCGCTTCCGGCTGCAGCTCGAGCGCCCGTTCCAGATGCGAGGCCGCCAAGCGCGGGTCGCCTTCGATCGAAGCCAGCCGGGCGAGACCATGGTGAGCGGCGGCGCCTGCCTCGCCCACCTCCAGCGCCGCGGCAAAGGACGCCCGGGCCTCGCCGAGCTGACTCCTACGAAGCCGCACTTCCGCCAGTCTCAGTCGCCCCGCCAGGTTGGCGGGCTCGATCTCGAGCGCACGCTCGAAGCTGTCGGTCGCGGCCTCCAGCTCACCGCGCGTCTGAGCGACCATTCCCGAGTAGTAGGGCCAGCGTACGTCGGCGGGAGCCAGCCGCCGGGCTTCCGCGTAGGCTTCGGCGGCGGCGCCCAGGAGCTCGGCGATGTGGTAGACGTTGCCGATCTCGCCGTGACGACTCGCCAGGTCGTCGCCCGCGGTGTCCCGAGCCAAGGCCTCGCGCAGCAACTCGATCTGCTGCCGAAGCGCCGGATCGATCCGGTCGAGCTCGAGCGTAGCCGGGGCTGGTTCGTCTCCGGCAGGCGGGTCTCCGACAGGTGGAACGTCGGCTCGCCGGCAGGCGGCCGACGCCATCAGGAGAAACGCACAGAGCAGAGCTAAGCCCCTCACCCCAGCGGCTCTCCGGTGCCCTGACTCAAGGTGAGGTAGCGATCGAGCGCCAGCCCCTCCCAGGCCTCGGCGGTACCGTCGGGCCAATAGACCTCGAGCCGCGAGACGGTACTGGAATCGCCCAGACCGAACAGGACCCGCGGGTCTCTCGCCGAGCCATAACTGCCGTCTGTATGCACCCGGCGCACGAGAGTCGAGCGCCCCGGGCGAACCAGGACGGCGCGCGCGCCGAGCATGTCCCGCGCCGGCCGGCCGCCGACCAGGCGCAGCCCCAACCAATGCCCAGCACGAGGCGAATCGTTGATCAGCAGGCGCAGCCGGGCGTTGCTGTCGACGATCACGAGGTCGGCGTCACCATCGTTGTCGACATCGCCGACGGCCAGGCCACGGCTCACTCGCTCCGCCTCGAATGCCGGCGGCGCCGGCGCGAGCTCTTCGAAAGACCCGTCGCCCAGGTTGCGGTAGAGCCGGTCGCGTTGCTGCAACGGATACCGCACGCCCCGTAGGTGAAGCTCCTCGATGCGGTGCACGGCGCCGTTGACGGTCACCAGATCGAGCCAACCGTCGAGCTCGAAGTCGAGCCACGCGGCGCCGAAACCGGTGGCGTCCCAGCTGCCGGCCTCGAGCCCGGCGCGGATCGTGGCGTCGTCGAAGCCGCCGGTGCCGTCGTTGACGTAGAGGGTGTTGGACTCGGCAGTCAGGTGGGTCAGGAACAGGTCGAGGTCGCCATCGGCGTCGAAGTCGGCCGCCGCCACCCCCATCGAGGCCTCCGCCTTACCCTCGGCGCTCACCGCGCAGCCCGCCAGAAGTGCCTCGTTCGAGAAAGTGCCGTCACCCCCGTTGATCCACAGCAGGTTGTCGGCTTGATCGTTGGCGACGTAGAGGTCGGGCCAGCCGTCGCCGTCGAAGTCGGCGGACACCGCTCCGAGAGCGGGTGCACGCTCACGGTGGAGACCCGCCTCGGTAGTGACGTCGGCGAAGGAGACCCTGCCGCCCCGATCGGCGCCCAGGTTGCGCAGCAGCCGATCCGGCCGTGCCGGATAGGCTGCCGGGCCGCAGTAGTCCTCGGTGGCGCCAAAGCCGATGCACGCCTTGTGCCCCGCCAGACTGAAGTCGACGTAGTTGCCGACGTAGAGATCGAGCCAGCCGTCGCGGTCGTAGTCGAAGAACACCGCCGCCACGCTCCAACGATCGTCCGCCGTCCCGGTCTCGTGGCTGACGTCGGTGAAGGTGAACGTACCGCCGTCAGCGACCCCGTCGTTGTGCAGCAGTCGGTTGGGTCCCCAATTGGTGACGTAGAGATCGACCCGGCCGTCGTTGTCGTAGTCGCCCGCCGTCACCCCCATGCCGTAGTCGAGCCCGCCGATGCCGCTGCCTTCGGTCACATCCGTGAAACGGATCTCGCCGCCGGCCGAGTCGTTGCGAAAGAGACGGTCCCCCGGCTCCCCCCGGGGCTCGAGCGGCTCCCGCCCGTCGGCCAGCCGGGCACCCTGGACGACGTAGAGGTCCAGGTCGCCGTCGTTGTCGGCGTCGAACAACGCCGCGCCGCCGCCCATGACTTCCAACAGGTAATGCCGCCCGGTCATGCCGTTGAAGTAGGTGAAGTCGAGATTCGCCTGGCGGGAGCGGTCAACGAAAGAAACGGCGGGAGGCGGCGCGCCTCGATCCCCGTGGCCCGGATCGCCCGAGACAGGCTCGGTGGCACCGCCGCAGCCCATCACGAGGATCGGTCCGGCAATCGGCAGAACGACCTGCAGCACACTGACACCACGAGCCATTCCTCGATCGTAGCCGCGCCCACGAACCGGCCGCAAGGTTGCCGTCGTCGTCGGAATATGCTACGGTAGCAACGACAGATCGTCCCGACGTTGTCCACTCCAACATCTGAATCATGGGATGAGCTCGATGAAGAAACTCTTCCTCGCGGCCTGCTCCGCCCTTCTGCTCGTCGGGTTGCCCGCGGCGCTCGCCCAGGCGCCTCCTGCAGCCGGCTACGAGCAGCTGATCAACTCCTACACCACCGGCGATCAACAGGATGCGACAGTGGCGGTTGCCAGCGACGGTGACTTCATGGTCGTCTGGCGCAGCGACACCGCTCCGGACGCCGAGGTCGGCAGCATCCTCGCGCAGCGCTTCGACGCCGTCGGCGTGCCCCGGGGCGACGAATTCCGAGTCAGTATCAGCACCACCCGCGACAACTACACCCCGGACATCGCCTGGCAACCCGGAGGCGACTTCGTGGTGGTCTGGGCGGGGCCGGGGTACATTCCCGGCAGCACGCTGCCCGCCGGCCGGCGTTACGACTCCGAGGGCGCGCTGGTCTCGAATCTCCAGATCAGCGTCTCGAGCATCGACTATGCCCACACACCCTCGGTGGCCGCTGCCGGCGACGGCTCGTTCGTGGTGGTCTGGGACGATGACGACAACTCGCCCGGTCCTCCGGACCCGGACGGCCGCGGCATCCTGGCGCGACGCTTCGACGCCGACGGTAACGGTCTGGAGAACCCGTTCCTGGTCAACACCTATACCACGGACGACCAGGAGAACGCCGACGTGGCGGCCGACGGCGCCGGCAACTTCGTGGTCGTGTGGGAGAGCGTCGGCTCAGCCGACTCCAGCAATCGCGGCATCCAGGCTCAACGCTTCGACTCTTCGGGCGCCAAGCTTGGTGAGGAGTTCCGGGTGAGCTTCAACCTCATGGAAGACAATCTCGATCCCGGCGTCGTCATGGATGAAGACGGCGATTTCACCGTCGTCTGGGCGGGGCCGGGATTCCTGCCTGGAAGCAAGAACCTGGTCGGCAGCCGATACGCCTCGGACGGCTCGTTCGTGGACAGCTTCCAGGCCAGCTTCTCGACCATCGGCTCGGTCGCCGCGCCGGCGATCGCGATCGACGACGACGGCAGCTTCATCGTGGCCTGGGACAGCGGCTACTCCACCGACACGGACTTCGACGGTCGCAGCACCCACGCCAGGTTCTATGACGCTGGCGGCGACGCGTTGGGCAGCGATTTCCAGGTCAACTCCTGGACGACCGGCGATCAACGCAGGCCGGCGGTGGCGCGCAATGACGGCTACATCGTCGTCGCCTGGGACAGCGCCGGCTCCGACGGTGACGGTCTGGGAATCCGAGCCCAGCGTTTCGAGGGCTTCCTCTTCCAAGACGGCTTCGAGTCCGGCGATACGTCCGCCTGGTAACCGAACGATCAGGACCGCGGCGACTTGAGAAGGTCGACCACTGTCTCGGCGACCTCGGAGCTCAGGAAGCTCTTGCCGGACATCACCACGCGCACCCCGCGCACCAATTCTTCGGTCGCGCAGTCCTTCAGCAGATAGCCAGCGGCGCCGGCCTCGAACGCCGACTGGATCACCCGCGCCTCCTGGTGCACGGAAAGGACCAGCACCTTGACGCCGGGGTGCTCGGCGACGATCCTCCGAGTGGCCTCGAGCCCGTTCAGACCCGGCATGCCGATATCCATGATCGTCAGATCGGGCGCCAGCTCCCGAGCCGTCCGTACGGCCTCGTGGCCGTCACGGCTCTCCCCGATCACCTCCAGATCCGGCTCCTGCTCCAACAAGGCCCTGAGGCCGTGCAGGAACAGCTCTTGATCGTCAGCGAGAAGGATCCGGATGCTCATTTTGGGAGTCGTCTCGTTCACACCAGTGTAACCCCTTCCGGCCCCAGGACAAAAAGATAAGGGAACTGTGGGCCGAGCAGCCTGCATGGTAGCTTGGAACAGGATTTCGAGTCACGGAGAGGCCATGAGAAAGATCATCTTGTCAGCAGTGTTTCTGGGAATCGCGTTCACCGCCTGCGGCGCGCCCGACATCGGCGCCGCCGACGGGGCGGCCGGGGCCGCCACGAGCGCGAAGACCGAAGGGCTGTCGAAAGCAACCTTCGCGGGCGGCTGCTTCTGGTGCATGGAGCCGCCGTTCGACAAGCTCGACGGTGTCCATTCGACGACCTCGGGCTACACCGCCGGCGAGCAGAAGAATCCGACGTACCGTCAGGTCTCGGCGGGCGTCACCGGCCACACCGAGGCGGTCCAGATCCTGTTCGACCCCGAAAAGATCAGCTACGCGGAGCTGGTGGACGTCTTCTGGCGCAATATCGACCCTTTGGCGGTCGACCGTCAGTTCTGCGACGGTGGCACCCAGTACCGAACGGGGATCTACTACCACGACGAGGAGCAGCAACGCCTCGCCGAGGAGACCAGGGCGGAGGTCGCCAAGCGCTTCGACCAGCCGATCGCCACCGAGATCGAGGCCGCCGCCGAGTTCTACCCAGCCGAGGACTACCACCAGGACTACTACAAGAAGAATCCCGTGCGCTACAAGATGTACCGTACCGGATGTGGGCGCGACCGGCGGCTCCAGGAGCTCTGGGGCGATTAGAAACCGCCCAGGGTTGACACCCTGGGCTACCGCATGACGCCCTTGCAGGGCTCCGGAGCCCGGAGGGCGGCACGAGGTAGCCCCGGGCGTGAGCCCGGGGTTGGGAAATCGCGCTCAGCTGACCGCCAGCACCGGGCAGGCGACCGCGTCGAGCAGCGCCTGGAGGTGCTCCTGCCCAAGATGCCGACTCGCCACCGGCACAACCACGACTCCCGACTGCCGGCAGCTGACCGCTAGGGCCAGGGCCGGGCCGCGCGGGCGACCCAGCCAACGGGCCGGGGTCTCCGGCCCAAGCTCATCCGCCACCTCGGAGCGCAGCGCCTCCTCGTCCTCCCCTACCAGCAGAACCGTCAACGACCCCCTGCCCCGGCTCGCCAGCTGACCCGCAAGTCGCAGGGCGTCGCGCCCTGCCTCGGAACCGTCGTGGAGCACGATCACCGGCGCCCTGACGGCGACCCGGCGCTCGAGCAGCATCACCCGCCCGCGGCGGCCAGCGATCAGTGTCTTCGCCGTGGTTCCCAGATCGCGTTTCTGGCGGGTCGTCCAACCGACCCGGCCGAGGCTCACCAGATCGGCCTCGCCCGCCGCCGCCAGGATCTCGCCGGCGACCGTGCCCCTGGCTACCTGGAAGGAGTAGGGGATTCCCGCCCGCTTCGCCAACCGCCCCAGGGTCTCCTCCGCCCGCCGCGCGTGCACCTTCAGCTGGCCTTCGACGTCATCGGTCTCGGCATCTCGCGGCGAGAGTGTGAGCAGGTCAAGCTCCCTGGCCAGGGGATGCTCCACCAGGCGCAGCAGATCCGCGTCCTCGACGAACAGCCCCCGCAGCTCCGCCTCCAGCAGCACCGCGATGTCAGCCGCCGCCTCGGCCGCCGCCAGGCTGCCGGGAGAGGCGTCCAGCGCCACCAGGATCCGGCGGATCATGTCTCGCCTCCATCCGGCTCCTCGTCGGCTTCTCCGGTATCCAGCTCGGGTTTCTCAGCCGGGCGGGAGAAAGCCCGCGCGGTGCGCGCGAGCTCGGCCAGCCGTCGCTCCACCAGGTCGTTGGCACTGTCTGCCGGGTAGTTGCCCTCCGCGTCGCGCTCGCCCGCCTCGAGGCCGGTCAGCAGCTCGATCCCCTCGTCCACGTGCGCCACCGGGTAGATGTGGAAGTTTCCAGCCGCCACCGCCTCGACGACGTCGTGGCGCAGCATCAGGTGCTTGACGTTCGAAGCCGGGATCAGCACACCCTGGTCGCCGGTGAGACCGCGGGCTTGGCAGACGTCGAAGAACCCTTCGATCTTCTCGTTGACGCCACCGATGGCCTGCACCTCGCCGTGCTGGTTGATCGACCCGGTCACCGCCAGCGATTGGCGGATCGGGACTTCGGCAATCGCCGACAGCAGCGCGTACAGCTCGGTCGACGATGCGCTGTCTCCGTCGACCCCGCCGTAGGACTGCTCGAACACCAGACTGGCAGACAGTGCCAGCGGCGTCTTGCGGGCATAGCGGGCACCGAGGAAGCCGGCGAGGATGAGCACGCCCTTCGAGTGGCTCGGACCGGAGAGGTCGACCTGGCGCTCGATGTTGATCACCTCGCCCTTGCCCAGGCGCACCCGGGCGGTGATCCGGCTCGGCTGCCCGAACGAGAAATCGCCGATCTGCAGCACCGAGAGGCCATTGATGCGGCCGGTGACGGCCCCCTCGGTGTCGATCAGGATCGTCTCCCGCAGGATCGACTCCTGGACCCGCTCGCGCACCCGGTCAGAACGGTAGATCTTCTGGCTCAGCGCGTGCTCGACGTCGGCTACCGAGACCGCCTCGCGGCTCTCGCTGTCGGCCCAGTAATCGGCTTCCACCAACAGGTCGCGGAGGGAACCTAGATTCAGCGACAGCTTCTCGGAGTCGGCCAGCATGCGGGCCCCGTGCTCGATCACCCGCGCCACCGCCGGGCGCTCGAACGGTCGCAGCTCTTCTCCCGCGGCGAGAGCGGCGATCAACCGGGCGTAGGACTTCTCGGTCTCCGGCCCACGGTCGAGCCGGTCGCCGAAGTCGGCCGCGACCTTGAACAGCTTGCGCAGATCGGGGTCGTAGAACGACATCAGGTAGTACAGCCGTGGCTCTCCCAGCAGGATGATCTTGACGTCGAGCGGCACCGGCTCGGGTTCGAGCGAATAGGTGCTGATCAGCGACAGCGCCTCGCCCAGGGATTCGATCTTGATCCGTCCCGAGCGCAGGGCACGCTTCAGACCCTCCCAGGCGTAGGGTTGCAGCAGCAGCTTGTCGGCGTCGAGCATCAGGTAGCCACCGTTGGCACGGTGCAGGGCGCCCCCCCGGACGAGGCTGAAGTCGGTGACCAGGGCGCCTTGCTGCGAGATGTTTTCCACCTTGCCGATGAGGTTCTGATAGGTCGGATTCGGCTCGTAGACCACCGGCGCACCGGCGCCTTCTGCACGCTCGACCAGAAGATTGACCCGGTAGCGGCGCAGCGGAGAGCTCCCCTGACCGTGCCCCGCCCCCAGGGCCATCAAAGTCTCCGCGGCCTTGGACTCTTCGCTCGGCACCAGTGAGGAGGCGTTCGACATCACGTCTGTCTCGACGGATTCCAGGAAGGCCAGTACCTCTTCGAGCCCCTCGTAGGAACCGCGCAGATCCTCGAATACCGGGCCGACTGCCGTCTGGCCGACTTCCTCGTTCAGCTTGCGCAGCTTGCTCTGCTTCTCGCGCTTCCAGATGGGAAGCTGGCGGAAGATCTTTTGCAGCTCGCCCTGGAATTCATCGATCACTCCCTTCAGCTGCGCCTGCTCCTCCTCGCCGAGTTGCTTGAACTCCTCCGGCGAAAAGACCTCCTCTTCGCCCTTGAGCGGAGCAAAGACCATCCCCATGGGAGTCCGCAACAAGGCGATGCCCTTCTCCCGTGCCGCTTCGCCCAGCTCGCTGACCGCCTTCTCTTGCAGCTGCTCGAACTGGCTCTCGATCACCTGGGCGCGAGACTGATACTCCTCGCTCTCGAAGGCCGCGCTCAAGGTGGTGCTGAGCTCGTGGATCACCTCGTCCAGGTCTTTGCGCAGATCCCGGCCGCGGCCGGCGGGCAGCATCAGCAGGCGAGGCTTCTGCGCCTCGTCGAAGTTGTTGACGTAACAGAGGTCGGGCGGCACGTCTTGCTTCTGGGCCCGGCGCTCCAGGAATCGCCGGATGGCGCGGTGCTTGCCCACACCCGCCGGGCCGTAGGCGAAGATGTTGTACCCCTCGCGCTCGATGCCGATCCCCAGATCGACCGCGGCCACCGCCCGCGGCTGGCCGAGCACCCGCTCGGCCGGCTCCAGGTCGGCTGTGGTCTCGAACTCGAGCAGCTCGGGCTCGCACTTACGGTAGAGCTCCTCGGGTCGCAGCTCTCGCATCCGTCACCTCCGATCGTACAGCTGAAGTCCCGTGGCGCCGAACGCGCCGATCGGTCCACAGACCAGCGTAGCCAAGGTCCGGCCCCGTCGCGCCGTCTCATCGGGTGGCGCCGGTACGATCCGAGAGGGTGGGTGGCAGCAAGGCTACTGCGCGTCGGCCCTTGCAAGGACTGCGCGGACGAGCTCTACATCGCCGTCGGTGAGCGCTCGCGCTGTCTCCGCTTCGAAGATCGCCGTAGCGTCCGGGCTGTCACCACAGCTCTTCACGAACGTCTTGTAACTCCTCGAGACTTCTTTCCTGAACCAGGCAGGCGGCTCCGCTGCAGCACTCATCTCGGCCAAGGCACTTGCATTGTAGAGCCGAATCTCCGTGGCTAGAAGCCCAGCGAGACGCCGCCTTTCCTTCTCAGAATCAACAACGGCTGGAGCTTTGCGCCCAAACAGTTTCTTTAGTAATTCCACGGTCCTCCTGCAGTCGACCGGTCATGCCTCACCGCGCGTTGTCAGCCGACCACTGGAGGCCGTTGTTGGGCGCGACGCTCCGCCCCTAGACGCGCGCTCGACAGCTGCTGCCAGATCAGGGTAGCACACCTCGCCCTCACTGAGCCGCTTCAGTGTCGGCAGCGTAATGGAGTGCTGACTACGCGTCCTCCTATCCAGTGTGGAGGTAGGCAAAACGTAGAAGGACCATTGGCTTAGTTAACGCCTCCCGCTGTCTCAAGATCGTAGGCGGCCCATTCATCTCGGACACCTGCATCGCCAATTCCCAGGGCACGGGCAACGAGGTACTCCGCAATAACACCCCGAGTAGCGTTGCTCAGTAGATCGGAAGCGCTCCATTTCCAAAAGCTCAGAAGATCAAACTCGAGGTCGGAATCGCCGTTTCTGAAACGCTCCGTACCCAAACGACGTACGATAGATACGGGCGGGAGATCTTCCCTCATAACACCTGCTCTCTCAGACCATCATCTAGATATTAGACGCCCACCGGGAAACATCAGCGGAGCGCGCAGCGCTTCCGTTGCATGTACTTGATATGTGGCTGCCCTACCCAGCCTGCCAACGCTCACGCAGCTTCGACATCTCCGGGCTCCGAGACCCTTTTGATATCCCGCTGAATAAACGCCCTTTCAGATTTGACCTCCTGTTTCTTCAGATCGTCAAAGACGGCCTGGTGGTCACAATTGAACTTCTTGACGTGTTCTCGCCGGATCGCTCGTAACTCTTCCACAATCGGGTCTTCGTACATCTCTCTACTCTCCTATGAGCTCGAGGGGCGTGCAGATTGCAGGCATTTCGAAGCCCAGGCTTCGAGTGAGCGCAGCAATCCGTTTCTCGATGGTCAAGTTCGCCATGTGTTTGAAGTTCCAGGTCAGAAGACAGTCGATCCCATAGACCGTCGCGATTGAAATATGAAGCGCGTCTTCGAAATCTTCCGGGGCCAGAATGCCTGCTCGCGTTACCCGCTGTGCGAGATCGGCCGCTTCTTCGGGAATCGGCAACAGTTCGATCTCCTCTAGGGCCTCGAGCCGACGCTTGGAGGAGTCAGAATCACCCTGACCTGCTTCTTGTAGCACCAGCTGCGAGACCACGAGGTCGAAGAACGGCCGATGATTCTCCCACCAGTCATGCGTGGCCTGCTGGTGTGCTGCCATGATCAGGTCTCTGCTCGGCGTCGCCGTCAGATAGCTGACGATGCTGGTCTCGACGTAAACGGTAAGGGCCATGGGGGCGCTCCGATACTGAGGCCAAGAGCTGGCAGGCTCGTGACCTACACCTATTCTACCCCAGGGATCGATGGGGATGCGGCCATAAGCCCTCCGGGCCGAGCGCTCGGGCGCGTCAAGCTCATCAGCAGACCGCTGTGTCCTGTGTTCCTCTCCCCAGCCAGACCTCTACGGCTTGGGGTGTGGATTCCGAGGGCGGGTATCCTGCAGCCGGCAGCAGAGAGCACGGCCGGATTCCTACGGCCGGATACAGCACCAGCGAGTTGCCGTTCGTCGAGCCGGCCCTTTCTCAGTCGCATCATGCGATTCCCTCTATCCCCGCCCGCCGCATCTTGCGGCCTTCCGGCCACGTATCAGTATAATCGACGTCTTCCAACCATATACATGTAGATAACCCCATCCACATGAATATGCCGCCGTATACATGCAGCTGATTGTGCGCGCCATCTACACCTATAAAGATCCCTGGCCGATTCGATCCTCGAGTCCGAGCTCCTCGACGCGATCACGGCGTAGCCTCCACACCCGACCCACCGAATCCCATCTCCCACCCGTCAGCTTCACACGCCGCCGCACCTCGGTCTCTTCCCACCGGACTCGCACGGAAACGATAGCGTCGTCGGCGATCTGCCTGGCCGCGGGTTGCCAGTCCGATTCTCCGACGATCAGCTCCGCCGTCTTGAAACGATTGCCGCTCTCCGTATCGTAGCGATAACGCACACATACCAGACGCTCACCGTAACGAGCCAGGAGACTCTTCGTGCCAGGTTGACCGGGTTTCAAGCTTAGCCGAGCTCGCATCGTTCGCACAACCTCCTCTGATCTCGACCTCACTCTCTGGATCGACTTAGGCTTGAGGAAGGCAGCGGTCTGGAGCGCCAGGTCGGCTTCAGGCGCACGGCCATAGCTCGAGACAGTGCCGGATCGGCTTCAGGACGATCGCCACGGGGCGAGACAGCGCTAGGTCGGCTTCGGGCCGATCGCCACGGGTCGAGACAGCGCCAGATCGGCTTCAGGGCGATCACCACAGAGTGAGACAGCGCCGGATCGGGTTCAGGGCGGTCGCCACAGAGTGAATCAGCGCCGGATCCGCTTCAGGGTCATCGCCGCGGGCCGAAGCTGCGACGTAATCCGCCTGCAGGCGGTCGCCGGCGGGCGGGAAAGGGCCTGATCCGCCTCGTGGCAATCGCTACGGGACAAGGGAGCGACCCATCCGCTTCAGGGCGATCAAGAAGAAAGAGCGGACCCACCCTCGGGCGGATCCGCTCTCGGTACTTCGTGGGCTTCGAGCTCTCGGGGCGGCTACGGCTTTGACGACGCCTCGCCGGCCTCGGGAGCGTCATCCGCCTTGTCCGGCGCACACTCGAGGTACAGCTCGTCGACGAAGGCGTCGAAGCTGTCGCCGTTCGCCGAGCGCAGATCGACGCTGCACAGCGCCGAGGCCGCGCCCTTCGGAACCCAGAAGGCTCCCTCGAGCGTCAGCCACTCTCCCGCGGTGTCCCGAGCTCTGGTACGGGCGACGGTCAGGGTCCGCAGCGCGGCACCGTCACACTCCGGCTCGGCGAAGAACTGGCAGACCTCGGCAACCCGGACCCTGGTGCCGGAAGCGGCATCGAGCCGCAACCTGGCGCTGAGCCCGCAGCCGTCGCCGATCGACACCGACACACACTGACCGATCGACAGCTGGTCCCGTGACCGGGTGAGCTTGGTCAGCTGAGCGGAGCCGGAGGCCAGCGAGTCATCGGTATCCTCGAGGCTGTAACCGACCTCCTCGGGGATGTTGCCGACGCCCGTCCAGCGATCGATGTTGCAGTCGAAGTGGCCGTCGGTGAAGCGGTTGCCGCTCTCGACCCGATAGTCGCTGACGTAGTCACCGCCCGGAGTGCCGTCGAGATCGCCGTCGAGCGCCTCGCCCGCCAAGTCCCGAATCGGCGCCGCGCCGGTGCCGCAGACGATCAGCCTGTGGAGCGAATCACCAAGCGGCCGTTCGCCAGCGAGATCGAGCCTGGCGGTGCGGCTTTCGGCGTCATAGGTGACGCTGGCGATCTCAACCGCCAAATCGTCACCCGCCACTACTCCGCACTGTCCGGTGGACAGGTCGCGATCCTTCCCGGCGGCGACCAGCAGGTAGCTCCCGGGATGGGTCACGTCGCCCGGCACCGCGTCGCCTGGGAGATCCTGCACCTCGGCGCTGAAGCCGACGTACAGCTCGGTGACTTCGACCCGCGCTTCACGACACTCCTCAGGGCTGGTGACCGGTCCGTCGAGCTCGGAAGCCGGCGCCTCGGTCCCCCACGACCGCCACCACCACCAACTGACCCGGGACGAGCTGCTTCTGACCGCGGTCTCCTCGGTCGCCGAGTTGTTGTCGGGGTTCGAATCCGGAGTATCCGAGGTGACCGTGACCGTATTGACGATCGAATCAGGACAGTTACCGCTGTCGCTATCGCTGTCACCACTGTCGCTGCCGCTATCGCTGTCACCGCTGTCGCTGTCATCGTCGCCGCTGTCGCTGTCACCGCTGTCGCTGCCGCTATCGCCGCCGCTGTCGCTGTCACCGCTGTCGCTGCCGCTATCGCCGCCGCTGTCGCTGCCGCTATCGCCGCCGCTGTCGCTGTCACCGCTGTCGCTGCCGCTATCGCCGCCGCTGTCGCTGTCACCGCCGCGATCACTGCCGCTGTCACTGTCACCACTGTCGCTGTCACCACTGTCGCTGTCATCGTCGCACTCGTCGACTCTGACCTTGATCTTGTAGGACTTCGACTCGCCCGTGGCGATCGTGCCGAGCTCGCAGTCCGGCACGCCCGTCGGATCGTTGAGGCAGCCGTTGGTGGAAAGGAAGGTCACGCCGTCGGGCAACACGTCGGTGGCGACGACGTTCGTCGCGTCCGCCGGTCCGTTGTTGGTCACGACGATGGTGTACTTCAGTTTCTTTCCGGGCTTCACCTCGTCCTTGTTGGCATCCTTGGTGATCGACAGGTCAGCCCCATCAGGAGCCTCCTCGATCGTGGTGTCCTCGCTCGTGAAGTTGTTCTCCTCACTCGGATCCGGCGTATCGGAGGCAACGCTGGCGTTGTTGGTCACCAAACCGCCGGCGTCGGTGTCCGCCGCCACGGTGATGGTGTAGGCCGCCGAATCGCCGGCCGCCACCGTACCCAGCGAGCAGGTCGGCACGCCGTTCGGGTCCTCCGTGCAACCGGTGGTCGAGACCAAAGTCACCCCCGCCGGCAGGGTGTCGGTCACCACCACGTTCTGTGCGTCGGACGGGCCGGCGTTGTCCACCGTCACCGTGTAGCTGAAGGATGTACCGGCGAGTACCGGGTCCTGGGAATCGGCCTTGCTGATCCCGAGGTCGGCCTCGGCGGTCACGGTCAACGTGTCGGTCGCCGGCTGGGCGCCCGACGCGCCGAGCACCAGCAGGTCACCGGTGGTGTTGAGGTAGTCACCGGGCGCGGCGTCCGCCGGCACCAGCAACGTCACCACGATGGTGCACGAGCCGCCGGGCAAAACCTCGATGCCGGTGGCGATGATCGTCGAGGTGCCGGTGATGGAGGACTCCACTCCGCAGAATCCGTCAGCCGGCAGACTGGTCGCCGCCAGGCCCGAAAGGGCGGCGTCGAGGTCGTCCTCGAAGCTGATCTGCGACAGGATGTCCGTCGCGCTCAGGTTCTGGATGTTGAACGTGAGCGTGACGCTGGTGCCGGCCACGGTCGGGTCGTCGAACGACTTCGAGAAGCTCAGGAAGTCGAGTTGCAGATCGTCGGTGGCCGGGGGTCCGTTCACCGTCAAGCCGGCGATCGTGGCCGTCACCTCGCTGGTGGTGTTGGTGGCGATCGTTCCCAGCGGCGCCGTCGCCGGCACCGTCAACACGACGTCGATGGTGCACGAGCCGCCGGCGGCCAGGCTGCCGCCGGTGAAGCTCAGCAGGCTCGAGCCGGTGATGGTGCCGCCGTTGCAGGCGGTGCCCGCGGCCGGCAGACCGGTGGCCACCAGACCGGTGAGCGCGGCCTCGAGGTCGTCGGTGAAGGCGATCGCCGACGCCGCGTTGACCGTGTCCAGGTTGTCGATCGTGAAGCGCAACGTCACGTCCTCACCGGGGCTCACCGGGTCGTCGATGAACTCCTTGGCGATCGAGACCTGCTGGGCCACGGTCAGGGTGTCCTCCGCCCCGGGCAGGCTGAACGGCTCGCCGGCGCTCAGGCCGGTGATGCCGGTAGTCGTGTTGACGTAGTCGCCGGCCGCCGCGTCGGAGGGCACCTGCAGCGTGACGCTGAAGCTGCACGACGTGCCCGCCGTCAGGCTACCGAAGGCATAAACCAGGACGCTGTTCCCTGACTGCAGCGAGATCGTGCCGTCGCAGGTGCCGGCGGTTGCCGGCGGCACCACGACCAGGCCGTCCAGGGTCTCGTCCAGGTCGTCGGTGAAGGTGATGTCGGTGACGTCCGACACCAGGCTGGTGTTGTTCAGCACAAACTCCAGCGTCACGGTGTCACCGGCGTTCACCGGATCGTCGGTGAACTCCTTGGTGAAGAGCAGGCCCGTGACCTCGAGCACGTCGGAAGCCGGGTTCTGCGTCACGTCCTCGCCGGCCACCTGGGCCACGACGTTGCTGGTGATGTTCAGATAGGTGCCGGCGTCGGCCGTGGCCGGCACGTCGAGCGTGATGCTGAACGTGCAGATCTCTCCCGGCGCCAGGCTGCCGCCCGTGAAGCTCAGGTTGGTCGTGCCGGTGAGCTGGGAGCCCGGCCCGCAGATGCCCGTCAGCGTCGGACCGTTGTAGATCAAGCCCGCCAGCGTCGCCGTCAGATCGTCGGTGAAGGCGATGCCGGTGGCGTCCGCGATCGAGTCGATGTCGTGCTCGAGCTCGAATTCGAGGATCACCGAATCGCCGGCGACGACCGCGCCGTCGAAGGTCTTGGTCAGCTCGGGCGCCGTCACCACCGTGAAGTCGTCGCTGGCGGGGTTGCCGGTGAGCGTCTCGCCGCCGATCGTGGCGGTGATCTCCTCGGTGGTGTTGACGTAGACGCCCGCCGCCTGGCCCGCGAAGATGGTCAAGGTAACGTCGAAGCTGCACGACGCGCCCGCCGCCAGGCTGCCGCCGGTCAGCGACAGTGCCTGCCGCTCCGTGCCGAGGCTGATGAGCGAAACCGAGCCGCCGCAGGCGCTTCCGGGCAGAACCGCCGAGATCGGGAACGGCAGGAAGGCGGTGAGATCGTCGATGAACGCGATGTCCGAGGCGGCCGAGGCCGTGTCGGTGTTGGTGATCGTGAACCGCATCACGACGTCGTCGCCGGCCGCGACCACCGGGTCGGCGGCGAGCGTGTCGGCGTCGAGAAACTCCTTGACCAGTCTCGGCGAGGCTTCGATGAACAGCTCGTCAGAAGCCGGGTTGCCGCCGGCGGAATTCTCGCCGACGAAGCCGGTGACCGAGCTGGTGGTGTTGAGGAACGCGCCGGCCGGCGCGCCCGCGGGCACCTGCAGCGTGACGCTGAAGGTACACGATTCCTCCGGCCCCAGGGTGCCGCCGGTGAGGGTGAGCGTGCTGGTGCCGGACAAAGTGCCGCCGCAGGCGGCGATCGGCAGGCCGGTCGCCGTCAGACCGCTGACCACCGCGCTCAGGTCGTCGGTGAAGGCGATGTCGGTGGCGCCGAAGTCACGGTCCAGGTTGGTGATAGTGAATTCGAGCGTCACGGTGTCGCCGGGAGCCACCGGATCGTCGGTGAACTCCTTGGTCAGCGCAATCTGCCCGACGGAGACCGTGAGCGAAGCGCTCGCGTTGCCGCTCGAAACCGGGTTGTTGCCGAACTGATCCGAGGAGAACAGCTCGCCGCTGACGTTCTCGAGCACGCCGACGGCGCCGCCGATGACGTCGACGGTGACCGTGCAGCTGGATCCCGCCGCAACGGCCCAGGACCCGATGCCGAACCCGCTCAGGGTGATGACGCTCGACCCGGGCACGGCAGTCAACGAGCCGCCGATGAAGGAGCCGGCGACGCAGTCGCTGGCGGCGTTGGAGGGGCTCGCCACCACCATGTCGGTCGGCATGGTGTCGGTGAAGTTGAGCTCGGAGGCCAACGAGCCGTTGGCGCTGTTGTCGATGGTGAAGGTCAGCGTGCTGCGACCGCCGAGGAAGACCGAGTCGGGCGAGAAGCTCTTGCTGAACGCCGGCCGGTCGGCGGCTGGTCCGGTCACCGTGAGGTCGTCGGTGGCGTTGACGTCGGTGTCGGCGCCGTCCTTGAACAGGTTGTCGGAGACGTTGAAGTAGGTGCCCGCGACGCTGGCCGTGGTGTCGACCGACACCGTACAGCTGCCGCC